>CAVSWL010000008.1:0-58597 GCA_963731655.1 uncultured Gammaproteobacteria bacterium
GACAGACAGTGTCAGGCGCTGCCGGTCGCCGTTGGCATTCCTGCCGTCGAAGCGCCGCTCCTGTTCCGTCAGTTCATAGCGGGCGCGAAGTTCTTCATTGCTCATCCGCTTTCCGAGGCGCGGATAGGCGGTGCGTTCGATAGAGGCCATAAGTAGATAAGAGAGAAAAGCGGGAGAGAAAAAACCGGCGGCAATCACCCCTCCGGCTGGTGTCCGAAAAGGGATCTGCCGCGAGGACCCGGAAAGCCTTGTATTTCCAGGGCGGAAAGGGTATAAATTAAAGGCCAGAAAGGTATACGTTTCAGGACAAGCATGACAAGCGAAAATACCCGCAACCGGACCGCGCTTTACCTAAGAAAAGTGTGAACAGTCCTCTATCTGGTCTCTACCGCGGACCAAAAGCCTGACTTCAGTTCGATGGCCTCAGGCGCTATGCCGAACGGGCGGGACTTGAGATCGTCGGAGAAACCTGGACACGGCCGTTTCCGGTCGGAAGCAAGGGCGGCCACAACTGGATGCCCTGATGAAAGCAGCCCGCAATTATGAAATCGATTGTGTCCTGGTGTGGAAATTTGACCGTTTCGCCCGAAGCACACGGCACCTTCTGACCGCCCTGGAGGAATTCGACCACCTCGGAATCCGCTTTATCAGCGTGCAGGATCAGGTGGATACCAGCAATCCGATGGGCAAAGCGATGTTCACCATCATCGGGGCCATGGCGGAATTGGAATCATCCCTCATCAGTGAGCGGGTCACGGCGGGCATGGCGGCGGCAAAATCACGGGGAAAGCATGTGGGACGCCCTCGCACGTCGGCGCATTTCGTTGACCGCATCGAAACGCTCGCACGGACGACGGATCTGAGCGTGCGTCAGATCCACAAAGAGTTGAAAGGGAATGTCGGCCGCGGAGTGGTGGGAGAGATTGTTAAAAAAGCACGTGAGTAAGCCACATTCGGTTGAAGTGATAACTTTTTACACGTATCCCGAACACCCCCCTCATAGCGCCTTAGGTGGACGTACGCCAGCTCAGGTTCACTACACTTCAGAAAGGGGGCTGACATAAAAAACCTACCGCCGGACTCCGTGTGTATAAGGCGTGAATGTTTTCGCTGCGCGTAAAGCATAGGGGAAAGCCCTGGACAAAATCTCGCAAGCTCGCTTTTGACCACCGCTTTCCCCCACTCATTCACCCCTTGACACACACTGCGCCGGAGTCCTATAAGGCGTTGACTGAGGTTTCCTTCAACAACTACAATTTTTTTAAATAAGATTCTCAAAAACCACTCTCGTTCCTAACTTATTTTTGCCTTCCGAACGGATGGAGTCCACCTCAGTGTGAGATGGTGTACTCTCTGCATTATTAGACGACAATTAACCTGTCCGGTCGTATTGCCTCACATAAAAATCGTACTTCATGGTGCCGGGATATACCTCACCAGAGCAAATGTATTCTCCCGATGGGATTGCGCCAATGATTTGCTGATTTTTATCACTATTGAAGCAAACCCTTAGTCAAGACAGCGCTATTCCAACTTTAATTATCTATCTGCCAATATAATGTTATGTCTGTGCACCCTGTGGTCGCGAGGAGCGAGAGTGTGGGCAAGTGGTGGGCAACAGGGATGTTGTCCACCGCTTGTCCATACGGTACCGTGAGGACGCGTCCACAAGTGCACAGGGCTTCCTTAAACCACGGCCTCAACATCGGCTTCTACGTTGCTTATCGTTAGCATTCAATGTTTTCTTGAACATAAGTTCTCGCAACCGCTCTTCCTGGCTTTGTTGCGATTGGCGCCACTCCGCGATCCGCCGTTGCAGTGTCCGCGTTTGGCCCAGTGTAAACTGGCTTGGATATTTATCCATTAGCCATTCCACAATCGCTTTGGCTGTCGTCTCGGCGCGAGCTCCAGCCGTAATCGGATTTCATCCCAAGTGTTTTCAAATGGATCTTTGCGTGTTCGCCATGTGCGCGGTGCCTTCCTTAAACCTAAAATCCTCAGTTAGCCCTGCCAGATCTTAACGATCAGCATGTAATACCACCCCGATTCGCCGAACCGATCTTACAGTGGCTGGGGAAGTCTCGTTGGCGGACCCTTTCCCATAAACAACTCCATCGATTTCCTCACAATGACTTGCCAGCACTCGCTTGGGGTCAACTGCGGCGCAGTAGCTTTCAACCAAGAGAAGAAGGCGTGAACCCGCTGATAGGCACGTTGGATGGTGGTCGTCTCACCATGGGTCGAGGTAATGACCATGCGCCGTTGCCTGGCGCTTTCGGTGAGCCGCCCCACACTGCTCAGTAACAGCGGGCGACTCGTGATGGCTTCATGGTGCTTATGCGGAATCGCCAGACGGACAAACAGGTTCCACCAATTGTAGATTAAGGCCACCAGGCGCGCCATGATCTGACTGGTTTGAAGCTTTCGGGTGACAAAGCCACCCCAGCCCCACTGGTTTTTCGCTTCATCGAAGTTGTTTTCGCAGTCGGCGCGGTCACGGTAGTGGCGCATCAGCGTGATCAACTCATCCTCCAGGTTGGTGACCAAGACACTGTATTCAAACAGCCGCAGATCTTCGGGACCCTCGACCAAGGCGAGCTCACGTTGGCCACCCTGCTGGTATTCAAGACCGATCAGAGGATCTTTCGCCAAGCGTCGCCGCGCCACCACCACACGCCGTGCCCGTTGCCACCCCTGCAGTTGCAGGGTGCTTTCTTTCAATTCCCATTCCTCATTGAATCGGGTCCATACCCCCTGTCCATGCACCTGGGCGATCAGTGCCTTAACCCGCTCGGAACGTTTCAGTTTGAACAGATAACGCCGATCCATCGCTTCCAGTTCGCTCATCACCGGATCATTGCCCCATTCACAGTCACCCCGGATAAAGGCCGGCTGGCAGTCTTCGGGGAGGCGTTTCAGTAGATCGATCAATCCCGGCAGAGAGTGACAGGGATGGGACTCATCGCCCGGCAATACATTTACCTCCAGCACTAAGCGGGTATTGGCCATAATGTAGCTGTGGTACGTATGCGAAGGTCGCCCCGGTTTGTGCGGGTTGTAACCCACCTTGGCACCTTCCTGGTGACCGTAGAGGGGCTTCACCGTGACATCGACATCCAATATCCAGGGCGTGCTCAGCAAGGGTTCGTAACCGGATTGCAGATGGCGTTGTAGCCACTGGATCGCGGCGGTTTCATCCATCCGCTTCAGCGCGCGAATGGCCGAATCGTCACTGATCACTTTGCTCATGCCCAAGAGCTTGGTATTTACGCTGTCTCCCCTTAAGGCTGTCATATGAGCATAGCGATTGTGGCCCGATAAGATGGACAAAAATAGCGAACCCAACACATCGATCTTCTGCGGGGCGTTGTGACTGACGTAGTGCACTGGGCAGTCCTCTACCCAGGGGTTGAAGCGGTGACCCAGTTTTAGAAACTCGATGAAAAACGGCAGCTGACCGATCGGCGTGACCGCAGCCGTCGGATCCCATTCAACGTGGACTTTTCCTGCAAAGGTTTCCACTTCGATGGCCGTGGATAGCGGCCGTTTTTCGGATAAAATGGCTTCACCTTTTGGGTGAAGCTCTTTCGGGGGCAACACCATAGCTTTATCTCCGTGATTCAAAGGCTTGTTATTTTATCCGCATTCTCAACTGAGGAGTCTAGGGTCAACGGTCGAGAAACTCGCCACGCATCAGCTCGAGAGCTTGAAGACGTACTCGGATATGGGCGTCAGCCAACTCAAGGCAGCGGCCGAAGTGAAGGATATTGACGGTCTTCAGAATTTCATTTCCAAGCAGACGGACGTTCTGCGGGCTTTGGGCGAACGCATGTTGTCCGACATCACAACGATTGCCCAACTAAACGTTGACTTCCTTTCACAGGCGACGAAGGTGGGTGCCGAAGCTGCACCCTTGGCGCGGGTGAAGCCTAAGGCGGCATAGCGTTCCGGCTACTTTTCCGTTATAAGCTCGAATGAACGCCACCATCCCGAGGGGATGGTGGCTTCTTCGTTGTGGCATCGATGTTGACGGCATGATCGAGCGCCGCCCCCGCCGTTTCAGAGTGCCGCATAATTTAGGGTTATTTCGCCGAAGTCCACGATACAAGGATCCCGGTATCATGGGCATTGCCATCCGGCTAAGAAACGCCTTCACCTGGGGAGGAGAAGACGATCCGTGAGGGGGCAGAGTTACTTACACCTTGGCTAAGGCTTGCGAGTCTCCGGGGTATAATGCGCCTGCAGATAGCCGACAATCTGCTGAGCGGTATCGACCGGGATGGGCGCACCGAACTTCTCGATCATTTTCTTGACAGTCGCTTCCCACGCCTGCTCCTCCCTCGGAGGCTGCATGGTGATATAGGTGACGCTGTGACACAAACTACAGTTACCGAGGACAAGATCACGTCCTTCTCCCGGAGCGAGTTCTGACGTATACAGCGGGTACGGGACACCACCATACACCGGTCCAGAATCCAGCGCCTCCACCTGAGTCTGAGTCACGCTTCCTAGCTGACCCTCGATGTACGTCCCCATCTTAACGCTGCCGGGCAATTCTTCTCCCGCAGCGCTCCCCATGATCAACCCTGCACACAACCCAATCAACCAACCGTTAGCGTTCATGTTGCTCCCCCTAACTCGCCACACCCACAAACAGTTCTTGGCGCTCGATGCGATTCCATAGGTAACCACCCGGATTCCAAACGCTTGCATCGGATTGGGTCGCACCCTTCGCATCGGTTGCCCGCACGGCGAGCCGATATCGACCGGGCGCTTTGGGAGTCCAGGTATACGTCCAGGTGCGAAAACCCCGAGTGCCCCCGTATTCTCCCAGGCTCGCTCGACCCCAGGTCTTGCCGTCATCCGCGGAAACCTCCACCTTGACAATCTTGGCCGCGCCGCTGAAGGCGATACCCCGCACCGTCATCGGCAGACCGGTGGGTAGCTTGGCGGAGCCATCCGGGGTGATGATGAACGAACGCACTGGCATATCAACCGAACCGATCGGAACCATGTTGACTTTCTTGGCCTTCGCGTCCTCAGGGGTGGTGTTTCCGTGAAGCGTGTCCGGAATGCGATAGGCAGGATTCATCCAGAAATTAGTGTCCTCCTCGGTCAACACCCGAATCCAGGTCAGCGATTTCACCCAATACGTGGAGAATTTCCCGGGCACCACAAGCCGAACCGGAAACCCATTGAGGATCGGCAGGGGTTCTCCGTTCATGAGATAAGCTACAACACACCGTTTAAGCACCGGATCCGTTACATCCAGAGACTTCGGAAACTCGTGGGCACCCGTACCTGCTGCACCCTTGCCTCGGTCGAGGCCCAAGAATTGGATCTGCACCGAACCCGTTTTGAGGCCGGCGCTTTCTAATAAGTCTTTTAGGCGCACGCCAGTCCACAGGGCATTCCCCATGGCACCATTGCCCCACTGTCCCCCCCCAACACGCGGTTGGAAGCGGCTGCGACTGTTCCCTGAACATTGATTGACTGCGGCAACTGACACCGGTTCGAACGTCGTGAGCAAGTCTTCGAAGGAAAACTGCCGCGCTTTGCGGACATGCCCACCCACCATCAGGCGCCACTGAGAGAGATCGATTGCATTGGGTATTCCATCCAGATGATAGCGCACGAAGAACGCCTCATTAGGCGTAAAGGTCTCGAGAAAATAGTGACGCGGTGTCTCAAGTTGCACCGGCCGATCGGTGAGGCGAATTAACGGGACTTTCTGCGGGTAACTCACATAGGGGCCGACCGAGTTCCAATAGGGATTGGCTGACGGCCCCGTAAAGCTAGGCAAGCTCTTTGTCACCATCGCCGAGGCGGTGGCTCCAGGTAATATCCAGGATGCCGCTCCGATTCCCAATGCCTGCAGCAGGCGGCGTCGCGATAGAGCTGTCACCTCCTGTAGCCAGGGCAAGGCGCTGACCGCACCGGCCAATTGGTGGCGCTCGACAAACTTATCCCAGCACGCTAAATGTTCGGGGTATAAGCCGCTTTCAACCAACCTTCCACGCAGTCGTTGCCAATCGAATTCGCTCATGGTCTGACCTCCTCTCTTACATATCTCAGCACGGCGGGATCCCTGCTGTTCTTATGTAGTCAAGCTTCGCAATCATATCCCTTCCAGCCTCGGCCGGCGCATACCGAGAATTAGGACTTTTAACGTCCCTATTCCATGGAAATGATGTTCCTGCGGTGGTCCTCTGTCAAGCCTTTCGGTGGAGGAAGTGGGGCAGGATTAGCGGGTATAGACGCAACCCCTTACGGATGAAAATCGCGCATTACAAAAAGGAGGCCAAAATAACACCGCCTTCAAGCGCCATCAAAAATGGTGTGATCGACTTCACAGTTTGGAGCGGAAGCGCTTTCTTGTCGGGAAGAGAAGTCCGTAGGCTAAGCTACGCCTCTGTAGAATCATTGGCGTGCTTAAACTCCATCCTCCTCTTCAGGCGCGCACACCCCTCATCGGATGATCCGGATGCGCGCCTTTTTGCTCAACGAACGACGCCTTCGCAGGTCGGCCGCGAGGCACACTCAATCCCTCTATACTGCTTATACTAGCGTCACCGCCACGATGGCATTAATGATCAGCGCGACACTGGCCACGCTTAAGGCCCAGATGAGGCAACGATGCATTTGCCGCAACGCATCCGGTGACATCGGTCTGATCGGAATCTCGGGTCGAACATCTAAGCAGTTATACGTCTTACGTCGCATGACGTATAACTGCTTTTGGATCGGCTATATCCGTGTAATAAGTGCTATTCGGCACAGCCCCCTTTATCGTGCCCATTTTATGGTTCATCCTCAGCCCCCCTCTCTCACCCGGTGAGAGAGGGGTTAACGACGCATAGCAGTCGTCGTGAGAATACAGCCTCAGGTTGTCACAAGCTACGAGGGTTCTTCAGGAAGCGCCGTCCTTGCCGTCGCCTTGCTGATGCGCCCCGCCGCCCGGTTTGGCGCTGTCCTTGCCGGACTCGCTCTGCCCCGTCACGGGTGAGGTGCCGGTGCCTTCCGGCGGCATTGCGGCTGGGGCGCTGGCGGCCGCAGCAGCGGGGGCAGGCGCGGCCTGCACCAGCTGGGCACGGCCGGCCGCCTTGATCAGCCCATCGGTGGTATAGCTCGGCAACCGGAAATACTCCGGCCGGGCCGATGTCTTGAGTACGGCGTACTCGTCCTTGCCGGTCGGGCCGAGCTGGTAGTCGAGCGTCTTACCGTCCTTGCGGGTCAGCTTCAGGGTCAATGCGGGCTTGTCCAGACCGTATTCCGGCTCTACCTTGGTGCCGAGCACCGAGCCGATGCGCAGTTGGGCGAGCTTTCCGGCTAGGTCATCGGCGCCGGTCTCGTTGACGACCTCGCCATCTTTGAGCCCGTCACTCTGCCAAGTCGCCTTACCGGCCGGCTTATCTACTTTTTTCTCGGCGTTACCCGCAGTCTTGTCCGCTGTGGCGGCAGGAGTGTGATGCAGCGTCAGCCCAGCCACCTCGATAGACGCGAGCGTGTCCTTCGGGAACTGCAGGATACTCTTGTCCTCCCAGCTCTCAGCCTTGTCAGGCGCCTGGTACACGGCGAATTCCACCGCATAGACGGCGTCATCCTTGCCGGTACGGGCGTGCACGTGGCGCATGTCCTGCGAGCTGCCCAGATAAACGGTGGCCAGCTTGTCGTCGCCATGCGCGAGGATCATACGCCGCTCAAAGTCATCATCGCTCACCTTGAAGCGCTTCAGCGCGCCTGATGTCGTGGCGACCGGTAGGCCGCGTTTGAGATCCTTGAACTGACTGACCAGAGAGTCGACCTTGCTCCCGTCCGCCGGGAATCCCGCCTCATCGGGCAGCACCCAACCCTTGTCCTGCTTCTCCAGGACAACGTGCGCCTCGTCCGGTCCTTCGATGGTGACATGGTCCACGGTCTGATCACCCAGGGCGAGCAGGGGGGTGTTCGGGTGTACCGCCGCGAGATTCGGGCCGGTGAAACTCATGGCCAGCGTCAGCAGCAACTGCGCACCCAGCAGGATAGCCAATATTCGGATTGTCTTTTCCATCTACTACACCTCCGCAAGAATGGTCTGATAGCGAACCTCTTCGGCGTGCCGGACGCGCCGGCGCCATGCCCACACCAGCACAAGTCCTCCGAGCGCCAGGGCATAATTGAGGTATTCCCAGAACATCTGATTACCATGACTCATCGGCCTCAGGGTCCGCGCGAATTGCGCCCGGCTGCGAATGGCGAGCAGGCCCTGATCTTCCAGTGACCAGTCGATGGCGTTCTGGAAAAATTCCAAAGGCCGCGTGTAACGCGTCCCCATTCCCTCCGAGGCCAAGTCGAGCACCGTGTCGGTCGCGAAGGTGTTGGAATCTACCAGGATAATGCGGGACGATTCGGGCGATCGCTCGATGACGCTGGTGACTGCCGGCGACTTGTCCGCTGCCTTCGCGCCGTCCTTGGTGCCGCTCTCGTTCTTCTCCTTCGCTTTGTTTTTGTCCTTGTCCTGTTCCTTTTCCGCGACTTTCGCCAGAGGCGATTCCTTACCCTTGAAGTAGGAGTCGAAGCGACCCTCCACGGCGACCGCCAGTAGATGGGAACCGCGGGATCCGGTTGGTGCAAAGCCTCCGTCCGGATGGGTGTTGTAGTCCGGGAGGATGTTGAGGTCACTGGAGACCCAGCTCTGCGTCGATGAATTGAGCAGAGGGGATACCTTGCGCGTCTTGTTCTTGGCCTTGTCCACCGTGATGGGTGAGGCCCAGTTGAGGGTCACCTGCTCCAGGGCGGAGGTAATGGGGTTGTTCGCATTCAGGCCCTTGCCGCGGATATCGGGAAAGTAGGGATAGCTCAGCATGCGGATTTCACGGATGGGGATACCACCGAGATTACGTTCTACCGGCACGGGAAGGGCCGCGTTTTGCGGATCCAGCACCAGGGTGTCGCCGAGATCGAGGCCCTGGAACTTGAGCCAGTTCTCCAAGCCCGAATGGTGTTTACTGGCGCTAAAGGTTTGTTCCAGTGTAGCGTCGAATGGCGAGGTCGCCAGCACGAGGCTGCCACCGCGCATCAGGAACTGATCGACCGCGAAGACCTGCTTGTCATCGAAGGCGTCAGGAGCCAGCACCAGCAGTAGATCCGCGTCCGCCGGCACCTGGCCGTCCTTGAGATTGGCGTCCTTGAGGCGCGCATTTTCGGAGAGTATATCGCTGAGCTGGGTATATTCCTTGCCGCCCCCGACGCCACTACTCTGCGGCTTGACTACCGCGACCGTCTTCAGGAAACCCGGCGCCAGGCGCTGAATCGCTGCATTAAGCGAGCGCTTGAGGCCATCCTTCGTAAGATCCTCAGGCAGTGGGACCTGTGCCGTATCGCCGTCGTTATCGAGCACCATGTAGAACCAGAAAGGCTTGGGATCGAACAAACTCGCTACCTGCGGAGCGAATCCGTAGTTTTGCTTCAGTTTCTTGGCGAGCGCCCCGCCGTTCGCGTCGGGGTCCGCGAAACTGACCGCGAGCTTGCTCCCGGCTTCCTTCTTCAATTCATCGAGCACTGAATCCAGATCGGCGCGCAGCGTCGCGAGCTGTTGCGGCAGCTTGTCTTTCGGCGAGATATAGCCGGTGAACTTAACCGGCCGCGTCAGCGTATCGAAGGGGTTGCCGCCTACCTGATAGGCGTTCAGCACCTTGCGAATGGAACGCGTGACCGCGTACTCGGGATTCTTCAGCAGTACGTCGAGGTCCCGGTCACCGCGCAGCTTCACTTCGATGAGATCCTTGTAGCTCAGGGTCTGGTACTGGTCGCCATAGGAGACCAGGATGTCGAAATAGGAACTCACCACGGAGGACTGATACTTGCTCGCAACCTGGAAAGGCACCGGCCGGATGCTGTATTTGCTGGCGGCTTCTTCTTCAAGCGCCGGGTCTTCATGGGGGTCGACGAACTCAACTCGGACCTTGCCCTTGCCGGCGACGGCGTACTCTTCCAGCAGATCCTTGATTTGCGGAACTAAGGGGGCCAGCAGCGGATGCGTCTTAGCCGAGAAATAGCCGCGAATCAGCAGCGGTTCCTGCAGCTCGCTCAGGTAGCGCCGCGTCGCATCGGAGAGCGAGTAGATGTGGCCATGAGTGATATCGGCGCGCGCCCAGCCCACCGGCGCAAGCCACAGATTACCGGCAATAAAATTGGCCGCGGCCAGTCCCACCAGCCAGCCCCACTGCCGGTGCCGGCGCGTGGCGGGGTTGCCGGCCCAGCGCAACCGCTCCAGCGTGTAGAGATTGAGCGCCAGAAAGACGCCCATAATCGAGAGGTAATAGTAAAGATCGCGTAGGTCCAGCACCCCGCGGGTAATGGATTCAAAGCGCGAGCCGCTGCCCAGTAGGGAAAGAAAACTACCGAGCTTGTAGCCGAACAGTGTGGTCAGTGTCGGCGTGCCCAGCAAATAAAACACGGCGCAGACGAGGGTCGCGAGGATCAGCGCGACGATGGGATTGTCGGTGCGCGCGCTCGTATAGAGCCCGATCGCCACATAGGCCCCGGCCAGAAACAGGGTCGCGACATAGCCACCGACCACCGGCCCCCAGTCGAGGGGACCGAGAAACGCCACTGTAACTGGCAGGGGCAGGGTCAGTACCAGCGCCACCGCGACCAGTGCCACCCCGGCAAGGAATTTCCCCAGCACGAGCTGAACCGGCCTGACCGGACTGGTTAACAAGGTCTCGAGCGTGCCGGCGCGACGCTCCTCGGACCAAGCGCGCATAGTGAGCGCCGCCACCAGGAAAATCAGCAGCACCGGCATCCACTGGAATAGCGGCCGTACGTCGGCGATATTGCGCGCGAAAAAAGTCTCGACCCAAAAGAACACGAACAGGGTGACGGCCAGAAAGGCGCCCAGAAACAGGAAGGCGGCCGGCGAGGCGAAAAAGCCGGTGAATTCTTTGCGGGCGATGCGCAGCGTTTCATCCATGGGCCACCTCCGCAGCGGATTCGATGGTATTGACCTCGGCGAAAACCGTCTCTAGGTCGCGGTGCTCGGGCTGCAGCACATAGAGCTTGCGTCCGGCCGCGTGCAGCGCGGCGGCCACTTCCGGAGCGGCCTCGTCGTTGGCCGCCAGCGCGTAGGTCCAGCGGCCCTTCGCCTGGCCGCGTTCCTCGACACCCTTGACGCCCTCGATCTTAGCCAGCGCCGCCGTGGCGTCGCCGTCCACACTGACCAGCAGACGTCGTCCCGACTGCAGCTCGTCCAGCCGCGAATCCAGCACCAGCTTGCCCGCACGCAGGATCAGGACCCGCTCGCAGACCGCCTGAACCTCTTGCAGAACGTGGGTGGAGACGATCACCGTCGACTGTTGCGCCAGCTCGCGGATCAGTTCGCGCATGTGCATGATCTGGGTTGGATCGAGCCCGTTAGTCGGCTCGTCCAGGATGACGATGGCAGGTTCGTGCAGAATCGCTTGGGCGACCCCGACGCGTTGGCGGTAACCGCGCGAGAGGGTCTGTATGATGTCGGTCGCCTTCTCCCGCAGCGCCGTGCGTCGGATAGCCTGAGCAACGGCTGGCTGCCGCTTGTAGTCCGGCACCCCGTGCAGGCCAGCCTGGAATTCCAGATAGTCGATCACGGTCATCTCCGGATAGACCGGGCAGTTTTCCGGCAGATAGCCGATGCGGCCCTGGATCGCGCGAGTATCCTCGCCGATATGCAGCTTGTCGATGCGGATAGTGCCCGCCGTCGGTTCGAGAAACCCTGTTAGCATCTTCATGATCGTGGTCTTGCCGGCGCCATTATGGCCCAGCAAACCCACAACTTCACCCGGACCGATGTGAAAACTCACATCGTCCACGGCGGTTAAATCGCCATAACGGCGAATCAGATGTTCGACATGGATCATATTCAACTCCTATAGGAGAAATGGAATGACAGTGGGCCGGCGAGGGCGGGTCCAGGCGCCGCCGACCCATGGCGGCAGCGGTCAGTGATGACCGGGTTTAGCGCGGGCTCGGGCGTCAGGGAAAGCCACTATGGAAACACACGCGAAGTATGGGAATACAGAAAATAATCCGTTGCTGTGAAGGCGATATCTCGATATTCATGAATCGCAAGGATTGTTCAAACGGGGTCAGAAACGCAGGTTGTGTCGCATTTTGACCCGTTAGAGTGGGACCCGATGAGATAGTTCCCGGGTTAATCCCGGCTACGATAAACCAGAAACGGGGCTTAAGTTCCTTGCCAGGAGGATCTGGTCGTCCAGCGGGACCCGGCGTCGCGTGGCAACGCCTTCGTGGTGAGAACATCCTCCCCTCCTCTGGAAACTGCGCGGCAGGGTACGGATTATTCCTCCTTCAACGCGTATCCGATTAGGGTGATCAGTACCCACACCAGACGGATAGAACCGTGACGGCCTTCGGGGCTGGGCTTTCGTCGTTCACCAATGTTGCTCTGGACCGGCCGCGTCTTATCGACTATCTCCCGTTGCTTAAAATAGGGTGTCGACTGCCTCAGGTTGTAGAAGTGCGAGACTGAGATACCGGCAAGCCGTTGATACGCTGCCTGCTTGAAAACTTGCCAGCCGCGCTCACAGAGCGGTGGCCGGTCCGCTTAACGTCCCGTGTAGCCCATCGAGCTGTGCCAACAGACGGATATCCTCCCGTGTGTATTTGGAGCTAAAACCCTTCACGGTACGCTGTCGGCGCTAAATCCGTCCCCGCTTTGGGTACTGCCTTATGAGCCTTGCGATCTGGGCTCTAGAGTAGCCGTTGATCACCGCTGGTCTGGAATAAATGTGTGCCGCAATCGGCGATAGCGGACATTGGAATCGCGTGATCAGCTCCCCACTGTCAAGCGGCGCGGAATTCGCCGAGCTGTACTTACGGCTGCACTCACTGACACTCACCCTCGAAGAGTTATACGGTTTTCTAACGACTCAGCCATCGCTGATCCTCGTGCAGCGGGCTACGGGTACATCCCGCAGGAATGAGATCTCAGACCGATTAACCGCACTGCTCGGTGAGCGCTTATAACTTGCATATGCAAGTAAATAATTCACACAAAATGGCAGCAAAATTTAACAGGAAAATATTGGGCTCACCACTATAGTTTCCCAGCATCCACACAGAATATTGTGTAGCCATTAATCCCAATTAAATCGCTAGGGAAACTATCATGAGAAAGAAATTATTACAGTCCCAAATATTTGCACTGCCTCCAATATATTTTTATCGACGGCGAGAATATGCCCCTCTCCATTTGAAACGAGATAGGTTTATCGATGGCGCATCCTTTCGATAAAAGCTCACTCTCAAAGATTTTCACATGCGAACAAAAAGTTCGGTGTGGCTCAGTCGGCAATCCATAAAACATATGTTGAGAGGGCCATGCAATGGGTAGTCACAAACCCGATACAATTTTAATCAAGCCAATCGCCTACAATCATCAACTAACTGAAGACGTGAGCGGGCAGAGCGAAATGACCATTCATCCCTGGATTTATGATCGAATCCGCTCTATTCAGTCCACGGTCATCGTTGCTGGACATTACTGCCTCGCCGAACATATGACCGAGCTTTCCTACTGCGGTATGCCGGAACTTCAGTCTTTCGAGGTAGGCGTAAAGTTGCTGCAACAAGCCTTACTCCACGACCGGAAATGCACTTTAATCGTCTGGGTAAACGATATCGGTATTCCGGTCGAGACGCGACACGCCTTGAAAGAAGACTATAGCTTACCGGATAACTACCTGGAAATCCTCGATCTCGTTGGAGCACCAGAGTCCAATATACAAGTTATTTTCGAGAGTTCTATGCGTAACAAGGCCTCAACTTTGCTGCGTAGGCTATATAAACGCAACCCCGACATCTTTGAGCGGGTTCAGGCGGACCGCGCGGATTTGATCCGTTGCGTCGGAGGACCCGTTTGTAATGCCGATTCCGGATCCCGAACAGCTTATGTGGTCAAGGGTCCAAGCGGAGAACCACTGGTAGTCAAAGAAGGCTCCAATCCCAAGTGTAACCTAATTCTTGCCACCTTCTTCGGTGAATTGAATAGACAGTTTAAGCCTCAGTGGTTGTTGAATATTTTCAATGATGTTTACACTTTTCGTGTCGCATTAGGCGTTCATGTGGCTCAAACCGTATTAGATAATCGCACCCCAATCACTAATGTATTCTGTGACGACGTGCGGGTCTATTGCGGCGACAACGATTGTCTAACATGACCTATTAGCCGCAATGACTTGGAAACTAATAACATCGCATTTCGCATTGTCGAGATCGGCAGTGCTAACACAAGAAAGAACTGTTAGGAGGGCAATCATTCAATGTAAATAAATAATGACTAGGATTCCGATTTGCACAATATAGGGAATAACTTAAAGTTTAGTCAAACCCCACCTGTAATTAACGATTGGAGTAATAACAGTGAAAACATTTACTACGTTCTTTTTAGTATTTATCGGTATCGGAGTAGCGAATACGGCTGCTTCTTCGGAGCACTCTCACCCCTATGTCGAACGCGAGCAAATGCTGCTACTGCTCAACGGAACTCGAACTTCCTTCGAATGCGATATTCCTGCAACCGATAGAGGAACTGTAGTGGCTATGTGTCATAATCACGAGGTCATCGACCTGAAGACCAACAAGATCATTGGTACGGCTACTGACGCCACCGCGGACGTCGACGAGGTGAACGGCGGTCTGGTGGGTACCGGCACTACCTTTTTCCATTTGAAAAATGGCAGTTTCGTCGTCCGTGGTCGCGGTACTATCCAGCCCCTCTTGGTCGGCAACGCCCCCGTAATCGCAGGTAATCCTGTCACTCATATAGCCGGCATCTTTCCGGAACAAGGCGAAACCAATATCCTAACGGAGCTCGGATCCGGAAAATACAAAGACGCAACTGGTACGTACATACTGCTCGGCGGCATTGACCTGAGCAAATCTGACGAAGGGATATCTACCTATCACTGCATCTACGAAATTGACTTGGACCTCAATCCTAGTGCACGGCAGTACCGTTAGTATCCCAGAGCTCAGTGACAATTGCGAGACGCAACGTCGGCAATGTGCTCCATGAAAATCATAACATAGCTCAGTCGCAGCAGGCAGCACCAAACTTCCGCCCCAAACGGTTCTAGGACTTGCATAGCACAGTTCTTATTCGGGGCGGAATCACTCTAGTAAGGACACTATACTCTTGACGCAGTCGTTTTCAGAACACTTAGCAGGCCGCTTTTGTCGCATAGCGGTGTTTGGAGCACGAAAACCCATAATATTAACTGACTTAGAAGCGGTTTAAATAACTCAGGTGAGAGCAAGACAATAATCGGTAAGAACGCGCAATTTACAGCGAGTAAATGAGCATTTTGAGTCGATTTTTAACGCTGTATGGCACCAGTTGAGGGATTTTAAAAACTGCTTCTACTTAACATGACTACTCACCGGACCGTATTCTATGCTCGATCGACTAATCGCCCGCCAACTGCGTTTTCCCAAAGGTATAGCCGGCCATGTAATTGCGAGATTGATGAACAAACACAACGCCCCCATGAACCGCTTCGTACTAAATCATCTGCAAGTACAGCCGGAGCACAGAGTCTTGGACATTGGATTCGGAGGAGGGGCGACGCTACCGGTTCTCGCGGCGGCGGTGAACCCCGGTAAGGTGTGGGGCTTGGAGATCTCCGATACCATGCTGAACAAAGCTAGGCGGCGATATCGGGTGTTGGTTCGTGATGGCCGCCTGGAGCTTACTAAGGGGGTAGTGGAAGAGATGCCCTATCCGGATGAGCGGTTCGATCGGGTTTGCACGGTGAATACACTGTATTTTTGGATTGACCCTGGCGCGGCGATAACGGAGATATTTCGAGTTACTCGTGTTGGTGGCCTGATAGCGTTGGGTTTCCGTCCGAAGGAAACTCGGGAAAAGATGTCATTCACCCGACACGGTTTCACATTTTATTCCCGAGAGGAAGTTGAAGCTCTACTCAAACAAGGAGGATTCACGGGTGTAAGCTTCGATGAGGATAGGGATGAGTATCTGGGCTTCATTTGTGTAATCGCCGAACGGCCGTGAAACCTACTACATCAAAGTTATGCAAACCATGGCGGTGAATCCCCCTCCGATGACGACTACTCGCTTACCGAGTCCGCTCGCGCGGCGCTCATTATTGGCTCCTTGTAGAAACCTCAAACCATGACGTATGCCAGCACATGACTTTCGGAGGTTTTCGGAACATTCGGTCGCAGTGTCCCTGCGGCAATGATGACTGCATCGAGATCTTCCAGCAGGCTGCGCAGAGACTGCGTTTTGCCGATATCTCCATCTCTAAGAATCTTTACTCGTAGGGCCCGCACCTGCTCCACCTCACGCTCGATGACATCGCGTGGCAGCCGAAACTCAGGAATGCCTTGAACAAGCATTCCTCCGGGTGGAGAGTACTTTTCAGGGACAGTGACATCGTGTCGGAGTAAGGCCAGATTGCAGGCAGCCGCCAGGCCGGCGACACCCGAGCCGATCACAACAATCTTTTTCACGCTAGGCGCGTAGAGCTTGGCGAACACGACCGGCACTTGTGTGCCCAGGTCGGCTGCTGCGCGTTTACTCCAGCAGATTACTACCGACTCACCCAGTCCTTCCCAGCCGTGGCGGCAGACCGCTCCACAGGGCCTGGCGCATACGCGGCCAAGCCCTACAGGAAAAACGTTCGGTAGGACTTGGTTATTAGGCAATTCAGATGTCGGTTTGGGCATGGCGTTCTCTCCTGTCGGTAACTCGAATAGTACATTTATTTCTATTCGAGGGTGGTCTCAGGTGAGCTTGACACATAGGGGTTGTTGACACCGTCTCCCCGTGATGCCGTGATGGGCGCCTAGCGATGGTGACCCGATAAGATGGACAGCAAGAGCGAGCCAGCACATCGAACTTGTTCGGTGCGTTGCTACTGACGTAGTGGAGCGGGGGCAGTACTCTACCAGGGGCTAAAACAGTGGCTAAGCTTTAGAAACTCGATAAAAAACGGCAGCTGACCGATGGGAGCGACTGCCGCGGACGGATCCCATTCAACGTGGACTGTTTCCAGCAAAGGTTTCCACTTCGATAGCTGCCGATAACGGCCGTTTTTCTACTAACATGGCTTCACCTGTTGGGTGAAGCGTTTTCTGGGGTACCACCATCGCTTTATCTCAGTGATTCAACAGCTTGCTATTGTAACCGCATTCTCAACTGAGGAATCTAGGTTAATGGTAGTCACCGTGTATTGTTCGGTCGTCTCAGTGAGTTGGGTGTATAGCGCGGGGATGGTAGGGCAGGTATGCCCAAGCAAACCCTGGATATGCCGTAGGCCTGCCAGCTACGCGAAACTCTGATAGGTCGATTTTCACAACGCCTCTTGAACAACGGTACCTTGGTGATATACGGCCTTCCAGCCGCCTGACGTCTTTCGCCATAACGTTGCCCGGTGCGTTAGCCGCCTAGGCTGCTGAAGGTTATATGTGAGAAGGTAGGTGTCTGGTGCAACTTCACTGACGTGGAACCCGCTCGTTTCCCAGAAATCTTCCGCCGGATCTCGCTGCCGCTCATTAAGAACCCTAAGTACAAACTCTCGACTGTAACGGCGACCAGATGCTCCTACTTCCCAGAACTCAGGAGCAACCAGTTCTTCAAAGTGCTGTGGGGTGGCACTGGATGCTGCTGCATGGAACAGCGGTTCAAGCTGTTTCAGCTCCTCTAATACAGGAACAAGATGTTCAAGAACAACGAGTTTGGGATCCATTCTTGCTTCTATTTGCCTTAGTAGACATAACGCCATCGATAAGCCTCGGTTTTTCGGGGTGGAGGCAAAGGCGTCGGGTTGAACGCGAAGTCGATATACTTTTGAGAGCGATATTGGACGCCGCGATCCGAATGGATAATCAGGCCTGAATGGGATGATGAGCAAGCGCCACAAACCCTGGACAGCCACCATTGAATTTCCTATCCTTCCGCTACGGTCCCGTAGGGGGCGTCCATGCGGGATAGCGGGGTTCTGCGATGAATCGCTTTTGCAAGCCCGCCCGCGTGAAGGTTTGCCGATTTTCCCAGAGCAAGCCGGCACTTGGCCATATTCTACCGTGATTTTTTGTAGCCAGAACACTTATGTCCATCGAAACGCCCTTACCAGGTCAGAGTCAAAGTCAAGAACAGGTCGTCACCGTAAACCTCAATAGCTCGAGTGATCCAGAGCTCGAGCGCCGCATCTTTAGTCAAGTACACAGCGCCGGTCGGCAGCTTGGGCATCTCGCGGCCGTGGTGCAGTTGCTGCTCGACGCGCGGGATGCGGACCCAAACTTCGCACAGTCGGAAGAAGCGCAGGCGGCGATCGAAGCGTTCAAGGCAGTGCAAGCCGACATTGCCCGTGAGAAGCAGCGCCGCGATCCGGAGAGCCTGATTGAACGACTCGAAAACTTAAAGACCACCGATCCCACCACTTTCACGGCCATTCGGGAGCGCCTGCGCAAGTGGCTGGACAGCGGGGCGTAATCTCGCGCAACGCCCTTGGGGAGGTGAACAACCGTCAGACGCTGCTTTAAAATCCCCCCGCTGAAATACGGCGTTGAAATCGGCTCAAAATGCTCATTTACTCCCGTATAAAATGCGTTTTATTACCGATTGTTGCCTCGTCTTGCACTCACCTGAGTATTTTTAAAACAACTTCTCAGTTTCTGGTAACCGGGTTAAGCAGGTGGACTTTCAGTTCCACAACGTGTGTCGTATCCACGCCGTTCTCGGTCGTTACCGAATCTCTCGATTGTGGCAGATAAAATGATCCCACTTTGACAAACTTCATGCGGTAATCCGTCTGGGTGATCTCGCCACTGGTTGGGCTGTAGCAAGTCACGACCACATGGGCGGGCAGATATTTGCCATCTTTTGTCGGCTGGTTTTTCAACACATCGATCGTGAACACTGCGCTGCCGATGAGCAGCATGAGACATAAGGCACGAAGCTCCTAAGGTAGTGCTAAACAGGAAATGCTCTGGTCATGGCTTAGAGCTTGCCAAGATCATCTCTGTATTCCTAATCCATGGCTTAGCCAATTTCCTAGCGGTAGACTTTGACACGAATTAATTTTTAGGAGTACCTATGATGAAAATAGGTTGTTGTCCCTCGTGCGGATCAGGCCGTTCAAAGAAAGATAGACACATTCAGAATGGGAAGCAAAATCATCGGTGTAAAGCCTGTGTGGGCGTCAATTCTTGTTGAACCCGCCCCCTGTGTCAGGATCCATCGGCCATGGCCAGGATATTCGGCCCTCGCGGTTCCTCTCGGGCGCCGTCTAAAGCTCCGGCACGGTCTTTCGATCACTTCGCTACGGCCTGATACCGCGGCATCACTCCAAAATCCGTTTCCCACTCCCGAACCAACAGCCCCCTAAGGCCAGTGCTCGATTTAGGCCCCATAATACGCTATATTCATCTGTATTCAACCCGCTCGAAACAGCACAATCACACGATGTCTGACCGAAGACGCATATCATTGACCACTCGGCGAGCTTTCGATACGTTGCCGTTTGACGAAAAAGGGCATTTATTCTGCTTATTCACCGCACCAGCGCTACCGACGAGGTCACAATCATGTCCAGCCGATATCTGCTCCTGCCGCTATTCCTCATGCTGTCGGGCTGCGCGCCCTTCATGCAGTATCGCAGCGAGTACCAGCTGTGCGTCAACGCAGAGCCGCGCCTGACCGAGGCCTGCGCGCAACACACCTTGCAGCAGGTGCCGACCGACCGCAGCAACTACCTGCTCGGCTTCATCGAGTTCGATGACCAGGGCCAGTTGTGGGACCGCAAGCAGATGAGCGCGGTGCTCGACCAACTGACCACGGAAGCGACCAGCCACGACCTGCTCATGGTGGTGTTCGTGCACGGCTGGAAGCACAGCGCCGCGCCCGGCGACGGCAACATCGAAACCTTCCGCAAGGTACTCGCCCGCCTTGCCCGCGACCAAGACCTCATCAGCCAGCAGACCAACCGTCCCGCAAGGCGCGTGGCCGGCGTCTACCTGGGCTGGCGGGGCGGTTCGGTGACGGTGCCGTGGGTGGGAAACCTGACTTTCTGGGAACGCAAGAACACCGCCCAGAAAGTCGGCCACGGCGGCGTCACGGAAGTCCTCACCCGCCTGGAGCAATTGAAGCGCGACAAGGCAACCACCGGCAGCAACGGTACCCGCCTGGTGGTGGTGGGGCACAGTTTCGGCGGCGCGGTGGTGCATACCGCCCTCACGCAGATACTCGAAGGCCGCTTCGTGCGCGGCGTCGGCCCGGATGGCGTGCAAGGCGACGTGGAAGGCTTCGGCAACCTGGTGGTGCTCATCAACCCGGCCTTCGAGGCCAACCAGTTCATGCCCCTGAGCGACATGGCGGCGGCGCGCGGCACCTATTTCAAATCGCAGTTGCCGCTGGAGGCCATCCTCACCTCGGAAGCCGACTACGCCACCCGCTACGCCTTCCCGGCCGGCCGCCGGCTGTCCACCCTGTTCGAGAACACCCACCAGCGTAGTCGCTGGAACGCCGCCACCCGTCAGGAGGAAAGCCTCTCCGAGGACCAGGCTAACGTCAGCGCGGTGGGCCACTTCCAAGCCTACCGCACGCACCGGCTCTACCCGATCAAGGATGCCGAGCGCGGCAACACACCGGAAATGGCCAGCCAGGATAGCCTGCGTTCGGCCCTGCAGGCCGCGCAGTCGTGGGAGGAGGACAAACCCGGCAGCAAGATTCCCTTCGGCGAGGTGATGCTGGAACGCACCGCCAGTTCAGCGGGCCGCAACCCCTAACTGCTCATCTACGTCGACAAGCACCTGATCACCGACCACAACGACATCGACGACGAGCGTGTGATCGAATTCCTCAAGCAGCTGATCCTCATCTCCACCCTCTCCGAGGACAGCAAGGGCGTGATGAGCAAGGCTCTGCTGACGCCCTAGACAACATGCAGTATCCGCCATTGCACCTCAACGACCCGTGGGCCTGGTTGTACCTGTTTGGGGCGCTGTACTTCATCTTTCGGGACTGATCGGGTACGGAACAGGCAAGGCCGCATGCGGCTTGGCGTCGCGTTCAAGCCATGGTCTGTCGCCACTCCGCATTTATAACTAAAGTTATGTACTGATTGAACTGAAGTCGGTTGTCAAATCGCCATAACGGCGAATTAGGTGTTCGACCTGGATCATATTCAACTCCTGGAGGAAAAAGAAATGGAATGACACCTTACCGGTGGAGGTGAAGCCAGGCGACGCTGCCCCCCCTTCCGGAAACGATCAGCGGCAACCGGGTTTGGCGCGGGCCTGGGCGTCTGGGAAAGCCACTATAGAAACCCACGCGAGGTATGGGAATACAGAAAATAATCCGGTGCTGTGGCGGCGAATTGAAATATGCCATGACCAATCCCGCCTCATCCAACTCGGGATTTACCGCAACGGTCGGCGTCACCGCCGCATTTTCCAATAAGGGCGACGCCATTAGCGCGCAGGATGTGTATAAACAAGCGTTGCAAGACTTTTTCAAGGGGCAAACTCTCACAGCCGGCAGTTCCGGCTGGCTCGCCGAAGCGTATGTCAAAGAACAAGATCGGCTGGACGGCATCATTAACTATGAATCCGTTCTGATGCAGCTGAATGCCAGCGGCCGGTTTAAAGAAAAACTGGTTTTAGTTTACCCCAGCGAAGGCATCATCACGGCCGACTATCCCATCATGCTGCTGAACGATGCGAAACGGGAAGACTTTACTCGGCTTGTCGGTTTCCTCAAATCACCCGAGTTTCAGCAAACGTTGATGGAGGAAACCCAACGGCGCCCGGTAATTCCGCAAGTCAAGTTAAGCGACCAATTCCCCAAACAAATCTTGGTGGAACTGCCCTTCCCCAGCCGCCTGGAAACCATTAATGAAATTCTGTTTGCCTATTTAGACGAAAATCGCCGGCCATCCCATGCGTATTTTGTCCTGGATATCAGCGGCTCGATGCGAGGCGAGCGAATTTACGCTCTGCAAGGCGCGCTGGCCAATTTAACCGGCTTGGATACCTCGATTACCGGCCAATTTTCCCGATTCAGAAGCCGGGAAGAAATCACCCTGATGACGTTTAATAACAAAGTTAATCCACCCGAGTCATTTACCATTACTGAGACCGACCCCCAGGGAAAAAGTATGCAGGCTATTCGCGCCTATGTCGATAGCCTCAGAGCCGGTGGCGGTACTGCCATCTTTAGTGCGCTTAGCGAGGCGTATCGACAAGCCAACCAGGCCTATCGCCAGGATCCCGACCGGTTTTACTCGATCGTGCTCATGAGTGATGGGAAAAATAATAACGGCATCTCCATGGATCAATTTCTGCGGTTCTACGATTCATTACCGATGGAGGCTCAACAAATTAAGACCTTTCCGATATTATTCGGTGAAGCCAACGTGCAGGATATGAATGCCTTGGCCGAACGCACTGGCGGCCGGGTTTTCGATGGACGCAAATCCTTAAGCCATTTCTTCAAGGAAATCCGTGGGTACCAATAAAGAAGCGTAAATGCCGCGAAAGTTATTGTTATATCTCTATGGCACTCCGAACATCGTGGGCTCTTTGCTCGGCCTCATCGGTTTGGGACTGTTTTTTTCCGGCGTCATCAAGAGCTTTTGGATCTTCATCGTGATCGGGCTTTATGGTGTGGGTTATTTAATCACCCCAGGAACTCACACCATCGAGTTGCAGCTCAATCAGGAATTCGACGCGGAAACACTGCAGCGTGCTTTAGAGCAATTGATCTCGAAGATAAAAAAACGGGTCACTGCGGAAGTTCTAGCCAAAGTCGAAAACATCAAAGGGTCCATACTGACGGTGTTGCCGCGCCTGGCGGAATACGAAAGCTCGGCCTACGATATCCATGTCATCCACCAAACCGCCTTGGAATATCTTCCGGAAATGCTGACAACCTATCTCAAGCTACCACCAGCCTATGCGCGGTTTCATGCCGTACGCAACGGCAAAACGCCTAAAGACCTGCTCTTGGAACAGCTCGATATCCTGGATAAGGAAATGCAAAAAGTGGTTGTCGACTTACATAAAAATGACACGCAAGCGTTGATCACTCATGGACGGTTTTTAAAGAATAAATTCCTCCAAGGGTCAAAGGCGTGGCTTTCCTAATGGGAGCATACCCCACCTCCGGCGATGGAAACTGGGGCATGAATCGTGTAAACCTATAGCTGGTTAATTCCGTAGGTGTAAGGACGATGTTTGAAACTAGCTGATGATGGATCTCATTAACTGTGATTATTGGGATACTATCTCAGAAACACAGCCGGTTCACGACAGGCAGGAATCGACTTACTTTGGTCACTCGAGCCCCGGAAGTGAATGTCTGTTTGGTAGCGAGCACTTGGCGTATCTTCGTCTAAAAACGTACCACATGAATATTTCTTGGCCAAACCAAGTTTGCTACCCCAGGTGAACGTATACTGCCAGGTGGATCAGAAACTCATCTACTTCGACCTTGCCGAGTTTAAGCGTATGGCGCAGTTTATAGAATCGTATAAAACATCGAACCCAGCGAACATAGTTTTCTCTGTTTAGTGGCTGTAGTGTTTTGACACGGCTCTATGTCCACTTTCCTCCATGCAATATACACCCTCTTTTTTTGGGCATAGCCTATTTGATTCAAAGAATAACGCAGATGAAAACCTGGATACACGACACGAAAACGGCAGGATTATCGGACACATGTGGGGTTCATTATTAGTTAGACTGAAACAACACATGACGGAAACTTGCTACCTCTGCGGGAAGGAAATCACGGTAGGCGACATCAACAGCGACGACCATGCCGTACCGCGACAGCTCATTACTCGAAAACAACCGAAGGCCAAAGGGTTCGACTATGGCGGATTCCTGCCGACGCATGAAAGATGCAACAACGAGTTCGGGCCGGAAACATACTGCGTTAAGGCTCTCAGGTTAATTGCAGTTCTTCATGACGCAAATTGCGTATCGCGATTTCAGCATAAAGAGGACCCATTGATAACGATGATGGCAATCAACTCCGACTGCTTGAAGGAGTTCACTCAACGAGATCTGACGTTCTTCAAGTTCATTGACGTTCGAGAGAACTCTGTTGCGGATTTCTCGACGCCGACGTTTTTCTCTGGAAAGCCCAAGACGAGTCCCACGCGTGACGCTCTATTTACGTCGCTTGCGGTGCTCACTAAGAGCGCTGCCGCACTCTTAGTAGCTCGCCATTTGTGCAAGGTCCCGCTGCGATGGAGGGTGCTTGCTATTCCATACTCCGGCGCCACTGAGGCAGCGAATTTCGATGAAATCTTCGGGAACACCCAGCCTTTCGATGTTGGAGTGAAAGTCTGGTTACGTCGCTTCGATTCGGGAGATTGGTTTGCGCTCTATCGGGCACAGAACATCCTGGTATTTTTCCTGTTCAAGTTCTCCGAGACGGACACAATCTGGAATGGGATGATTGAGAGGTTTCAGGACGCCGACTGTTTACCCGATTGTTGCATAAATATGTAGTTGCGGAGGTCAAGCCCCGAGGGCCTTGAGTATTCCGAGGGAATGCAACAACTCGTTTTCCAGCTTTTCGTTGCTATTCATGGACAGGATCAGTTTACCGGCAGGACGAAGCATACGTCCGGCACGTTGAATGAGGTTACGGCGTAAGTTTTCGATCTCTCGAAAACACCAAAGCGCCGCCCGTTTGGCGGTGGTTGCACGCGTACGAGGCGTCAGTTGAATCTGTAATTCACGCGTGAGATTATGCGCGAGAATGGCGGCAAACAGATACAGTTGATTTCCCACACGTGTGTTTACAGGGATGTAGTCCATTTGGCAATGCGACTTGAGTTCGGCGAAGATCCCCTCTTGCGATCCACGCCCCTCGTGGAAGGCAACGACCTTGCGGGCACGGATGTCCTTGTGGGTGACGATGACCTTGAATTCGTAGCCATACTCAATGGGCTTGAACCGATCGAGCTGAAGCGGGGCTTTGTTCTGGCAGCGAACCTTCTTGCGGATAAAGATAAAGCGATAGGGCGAGGTCCAAGACTTGGGTTTCCAGCGGCTCTCGAAGAAGCTGAGCTCATCGTTCAAACGACGCCATCGCCTTCTGCCCTCGATCATCTCTTTGAGCTCGGTGAAACGCTCGAAGGGAACCGACACGGTAAATTCCACGTCCGCTGCACGAAGTTGCTCGATGAGGGTCTCGTTGAAAAACGCGCTGTCGATACGCGTCTCTATTTTGATCCCAGGCGACACCGAACGTACGCTGTGCAGACACTGGCCGATGAAGGTATCGGCCCCATTGGAGTCGTGAACATTACCGGGGCGATGATGGACATCGAGGACTGGGTCGGTTTGTGCAACGGTGCAAAACAGGGGGTAGTAACTGCGCGCCCCCTTCTTTTTCTTGTTGAAACCCACCGCCGTACCTTCGGCGTGGCGTCCTGTGCTCAACACCGAACCGTCGAAGTCAAGCGTCACCCGCGAAAGCCTCTCGGCCAACACGCGTTCAATGACCAGCTCTCTCGATTCACGGCGCACTTTCTCGACGCTGGCCTCATCGGCGCTGGCGAGCGAGCGACTCATGGTGGAGACATTCGGCAAACGCTTCAGCCCAAGCACCCGCTTGACCCTCTCATCATCGCGATAATAGTCTACGTCTCGCAGCCGGCGATGGCCAATGATCAGAGGCACAACCAACAACAACATGACCCCATGAGGGCTGTAAATCGCACTCACCTTCAGGTGACGAAAACAGCCCCACAGTCGCTCCTTTATACCGATCAGGGAGAAGAAGTGTTGGAACAGGATAAGTCCCGAGTACGACGTCAGCTGCTGTGGTTCGAATCGAACCTCCAACGCGGGGCGGGCTTTACCTCGAACATCGGCTTTGCTATGTTTCATCTCAGTGGTCTCCTTCTCGGTGGGTGGCTCGTTTTGATCAACGGCTATTATACTAAGTTGGAGACCACTTTTTACTTTGTCTGAGCCCCTATTTCATGTATCGCGCCAAGCGCTTTCAGTATTCTCGGAGCTTTTTTTGTCGTGTAGCTTAAGTTCACTCCCAGTGAGGTTAAGCTACACACCGTTTCATGCTGAATATACCGCTATTTATAGAGTAAAAACGCTCTCGCGCAGATAATTTAACGTCAGTTCGACGTAACTTACACAAGGATTGGCAGCTGATCGGCCGAGGTAACGCGAAGGTTGAGGGAGGGCTTTTTGTCCTGATAGGTGTAGGCGATAAGACCGGCGATCAAGTTGACCATGAAATTGAAAACACTTCGATGGCGGGTATGCTCGATCTGAGAGATATTCTTAAGTTGATCGTTGACCGTCTCGATGAGCGCGCGTTTGCGTGTGAGCAGCTTGTCCATTAAGGGTATAAGTTTGTTTTTCATGGTTTTTTTCAGCTTGGTGATGATCTGCACCCCGCGGCCAAACAACAACTCGAAGAGTTTCTGGGAGATGTACCCTTTATCGCCAAACAGTTTACCGAACAGGTCACGCGTCATATCCGGCACCGGCGTGCGGTCATCGACGTTGGCTGGGGTTAGCTTGACCGACAACAGCTCGCCTTCGTCGTTGATGATCAGATGCAACTTGAAGCCATAAAACCAGCCCACCGAGTTCTTGCCCCATTGAGCCTCCTCCGCAAACAACTGGGGCGAATGGGCCCGTTTGGGATGACAGACGATGATCGGCGTCGAGTCGATAAAGCTAATACCGCTGACGCGCCCTTGACGGCTATGAAGATAGCTGCACAGGGGAATGAGCGCCGACGGCATTAACTCCACGAAGCGGTTATAGCTGACTAAATCTGGAAAGGCCCGGTGCAGATGTTTCATGACATAGTCCATATAAAAATGCTTGAAAGTCCGATAGTTCGAACTATGAAAGGCTATGATAATCGTCATCACTTCGCTCAGCGACAGACTCGAGTCTCTGCACCGCTTGACCTCGCCGGCCTGAAGGAGTTGTTCCTTCCACAGCGGTTCAAACTCGGCGTTGAAATCATCGACATCACAAAAGACCTGGTCTAAATCGATCATCACACCCGCCTCCCCATTCGTGACACACTGAACCTATTAGTTTATCGCCTAGGATAATCGGTGTGGAGCACCCTTCTTACGTCGAACTCACGTTAATTTATGCAACTGGCAGGTATAGTCAATTGTTATCGCAGTTACATCTGGCTTTTTATGAAGAATTTTGCTGGTCAGAGACAACAGCAAGTCAGATACTTGCTTGGTGATTCCAGGATTTTCTGTTGCTGCGATTTTTACGTTCGAGAAGGGCATTTGGTGACTCCTTTGTTAGCTATGCAATTATCTGGTCTAGGGAGTTTACGCCTTGCTCATCGACTTTTATGAGATAAAAATGGTGGCAGCATATTGATGGCCGACTGCAGCAAGTTGTTTACGACCGAGTCGGACACGAACATGATGGGGTGCAAGTCCGCTGTAGGGTTCCGGCATTGTCCCCAGTGACGAGATAATTACTAACCGACGGCACCCGTTTCCTCGAATTCACGCTTTGCGAATCGATTCCGGCGGAACCCACTTGGATCGGAGGTCCGCGCACTCGCGTGCGAGCACACCTCCGAGATAGCAATTTAGGGATCTGCGAACGTACGGAACACGACTATGGGCGTCACTGCCCCCATGCTCCGGATCAGCCTCGCCGTATACAACGTTGCCGATCCGAACAGCGGCGATCGCCCCAAGACACATGACGCAAGGCTCCAGTGTCGTATACAACGTACAATCTGGAGCATCCTGCCTGAGAACTGAGGAGCAGGCGCGAATGGCCTCCGTCTCTGCGTGGTCCAACTTGCAACCCGTAGAATAGACCCTATTGCCTGCCCGAACGATGACCTCGGAGTCTCGAACGACTACGCAACCTATTGGTCCGTCTCCGCGAGCGAGGGCCAACTCAGCTTGACCAATCGCCAACCGCATGAACGCTTCGTGAACCGGCTCGTTCATGTTCTCCTCCTAACATTTAGTTCCGCAGCAGCCAGAGCCACCGTTTATTTTGGAAAATGTTATTAGTTTCAGATTATTTCATCATGTCAAAATGAGCACGGCCCTGGCGGACTACTGCAGCGCCTGGGCGGGCCTTAGCGTGATGCATCAGAAGCTGTTTTAAAATTACTCAGGTGAGTGCGAGACAAGGCATAAATCGGTGAAAAAGCGCAGTTTACTTGGAAGTAAATGAGCATTTCGTACCGATTTATAACGCCGTATCGTGCCAGCTGAGGGGTTTTACAACAGCATCTCTGCAATGACTACCACAGCTTTGGTGGAGCTAGCGTTGCATAGTTAGTTAATTTAACTTGGTCATGTGAATTCAGTCCGGCTTCGGGATGCTTTTCCATCCACTCGTGTACCTTGGTCAAATTCGCCTCGATATCCTTACGGTTTGGCACAAGCCTAACGGCTTTTTCGAGTAGTTTCAGCGCGACCTTGTAGTTGCCCGTGGCCACGTGGGCGAGTGCCAGATTATTCGCGGCAACTGCATTGAACGGGTTTTTTGCCAATAGATTGGAATACACTTGAATTGCATCGGTATATTGCCCCTCTTTCATATAGGTTTTTCCTTGCTTTAAAGCCGCTTCTGTCGAGCTTAGGATTGAGCTATTATCCGGAGGTTCAGTAGCGAATGGCTCAGCAGCGAATAATGAAGTGCTCAGAAATAGCAGTGAAATAGTGACGAGTATGGCACGCATTACTTTGTACTCCGTTGATTTGGGGATCTATTGCGACCAATCATTCGTAATTGGCCAACTCTATTTTTTCTTTATACCTTAATAATTAAATGAATAACGCATAGAGACAAATGCGGCGTTTTCATTGTAGTCGTTGGCATGCCCCGAAAACATCAGCCCCTCTAGTGATAATCGTTTATCGATTTTATAGTCGAATTCGGCCCTCAGGTTATACACTGCACCAGTATCCGTATTCCCATCGTAAGATGTGCGAATGTCTGAATCAGTTGCGGCTACTGTTTCTAACTGATCCTGTAAGATGCTGTTAGTTGGATATAGCGCTATTTGATCCTCCTTATGATTTTGCATACCGATATCGGCGGATAAGTTATATTTCAAATGGCCTCGATAACCTTTGAAATTAATTGGAAAGATGATGGCAATATACCGTTGTGGGCTGAAATACCCACCATGACCCAGCGTAAAATAGCGTAGGTTATCCTCATATTTCATATACGTGAGATTGACACCAATAGTAAGTTCGCGTCCATTGTCACTGAGCGTCTTCCAATACGCCCCGCCGTTCAGATCGACTAAATCATTGTCCTTGACGTTCTTTCCCTTTAGAGTATAGGCAGCGGCTTTGCCATAAATTCCAAAATCTGTGTCGTCTTGTGTGATACTCAATATCAGTCCAGTACGCGTCACTCCGCCCCACGTGTTTCCGGTTTGAGGATCTTTAGTTCCAGCATAGGACACCAGACTATCGGTAACAGGCCGTCGCTCTATAGTCACACCGGGTGATATGCCGTTGAAGTGTGGAGACCATTCGAGACTACCCACCAGCGACTCTTCGCGAAATCCCAGTGGTGTGGTCCCGATATCAATCGCCCACTCTGTCGTTCGATAACTTGCCGCCACGGCGACACCTTCCGCGTTTTGTTCAAAAGTATCCTTTGCGAAGGCATCGAGATCCACCGCTAAAGAGCCAAATCGCCTAGCCTGCTCTGTACCCCCATCAACATCTTCTGCGTCTAAAAAAACAGGAGTTATATCGATTCCGATCGTGGAACTGTAATCCAGGCCAGCTCTAAAACGAAACGGAGAATCTATTTCCGTGAGCTCGTCTAAGCCGCGGTCACCACTGCGATTTCGGACTGTCAGACCTGGTTGCATCGTCTTATCGTTTCGAGATTCAAGCTGGCTTAGTTCCTTACGGGCCGATTGAATCCAATCGGGTTCCTCAATTGCTTCCGTTAGTTTAGTTTCCGTTGCGTCAATTTTAGTGTCGATTAGGGGTTCGAATGGAAACCCCGCATCGGAAAGCGTGCCGTATCCCTCGGCAAAGACTAAACGCGGACCATTATATGCGCCCTCGATATACGTATCGGTTACTCGAACAGCCCGCCAAGCCTGATATTTTTTGATTGCATCGCGGAAATCCTCAGCAGCCTTTTTACTATCTCCCTGTGCTTGGTAAACACGACCCCGCATCACGTACAATCTCGGCGATTCGGGATCCGCTACCAGCCCGGCTTTGATAATACTTTGTGCCGTTTTAAAATCTTTCAGTGCGATAGCCGAATTGACCGCCCCTTCACGTGCATTAATGTTTCCAGATTGGAATGCCAGTAATTTTTTAAAAAGTGCCAATGCCCGCTTGTGCTCGCTCACATCGGCATATAACAACGCGGCGACCTGCAAGATATCGGGATCGTTCGGACGGCTTTGCAACCAAGGTAATAGTTGCTTATAGGCACCGGCGACATCTCCATCATCTCGCCTTTCATATGCCCGGCGGATCGCCAACCCCATCCTTATGCGGTCAACTTCATTGCGTAAATTCGGGCTGAGTGAAGCAGAATCCAATTCTTTCAACACGAGATCGAGTTCCGCATCTTTATTCAGTTTCAATAAGAATCCAGCATACTGGATGCGCAGCGCCGTATCCGACTCCTGACCCATCGCTAAGGCTTTCCGCATCGCGACGAATGCTTCTTCAGTTTTGTGCAAATCGTATAAGATTTCAGCATAAGTCATGAGCATCCGTGGATCATCTTCGCTTTGCTTTTTCACTGACTCAGCAACACGTTCGGCATTATAAAGATCGCCTTGTTCAAGCAGCTTGCCGATGCGGTGTTTTTGGTAGCTTGACCATAAGGTACGTTGTAACGCTTGGTGATCCTTAGAACGCATAGCCTGGGGTATCCGTTCGAGAGTATTCAACCCCAATAACCAATCCTTCGCTTCTCCACAAAACATCGCTTTGGCATACAGAGCATCCACATCATTCGGTCTTCGGCTTAGCAATTCATCGAACAGCGCATAGGCTTTATCAACTTGACCTTGCTGAAGATATAACTTAGATAAATCGAAACTAAGCCAGGCATTCTCCGGATTCAATGAACGCGCTTCTTGCAATAACAAAAACGCCTTTGTAAAACTACCTTCCATGAGCGCTTTATTAGCCTGTGCACGCAATTTGTCCGTATTTAGGCGATTACGCAGATGCTTAAATTCAATTTGTGAGAAGTGGTGTTTGCTTGCCACACGAAATGCTTCATCTTCATCCCCCGTAGTTAATAAGAGATTGATGAGTGACTCAACTGCGTGCCTGTTAGCCGGCTGTTGTTTAATAATTTCGCCATAGATTTGTATAGCCGAAGACGTATCGCCTTGTTCAGTGGCCAAAGAGGCTAACAACATCTGCCCTTCCATTTCTCCGGTGTTAAGCTCTTGAGCACGCATAGCCAACTCCTTGGCATACTCTAGATTTTTTTCCTCACGCGCATATCGTGCTTGGCTTAGCAGCGACCAATAGGTTGCTGTAGTCAGCGCTGATTGCAATTGCTTTCCTTTAGTAGGATCCGCTTCGATAGCCTGTGAAAATAAAGTTTCGGCTTGCTCAAATTCTTTTTGTTTCAATCTCACAAATCCTAATCCTGCTAAACTATCAGCCTCTTTTGGTTCCATTTCCAGAATGCGATTGAATTCCTGAGCCGCATCGTCTAATTTCCCGTCATTCAATAATGCATAGGCGTCCTTCAACGTATCGCCATGAACGAGATGTAATAGTTTTTTTCGTATCTCATCGTCCTCCGGAACGACAGCCATATAGGACTGGTAGATTGGTTTGTCTTCCTCGTTTACATCGAGCCACGTTAGCGCATCGTGTACCGCCGACAATGCCTCACTATGTATGTCTTTATCGTAGACCTCCCTAGTCTGGGCTAATGCCATCAGTGCGGCAATTCCTTCTCTCCGAGTCACATCTCTATAGGTTTTTAGCTTTGCAAGTGTTAATGCATATCTTGGATTAGAGGGAAAAGACTTAACCAGAGATTTAAATTTTTCTATAGCGACACTCCATCCGTTTTCCGTCCCTGCCAGGGTTTCATAGTACTCTGCCGCTAAAGCGCTGGTTGGCGGCGTACCATTAAAAGCATCCTCATAGACGTGCAATGATTCTTCATACCGGCGTTCGCTAGCGAGTTGTCGAGCAAGCTGGAGTTTTTGTTGATTAACCCGGGTTTCATCCTTGACGATGGAAATCTCACGCAAAGCTTCCTGGGCCTCTTTGTTATCTGGATCCATACTGAGAACCTTCTTCCAAGAACTCGCTGCCAGATTAAACTGGCCTCTTCCATACCAATAATGTCCTTGCTCTAAGAGTCGTTGGGTATCGGTGTTATCCAGTGACAGAGCGGGTACGCTAAATCCATAACATAGCAAAGAAATTAAGAGTAGCCTGATATTTACTTTTGACATTTCATTTCCCAAGGGACAACCAAGTGCCCGTCTTCTTTGAAACGGAATCTTCCTTCAACCCAACCTAATCCAAACAATGCCAGATTCTGATCGAAATAGCGGGGTGATTCAGACAACAAATTCCCTCGCCACTGACCGTCAATTAATGCTGACTGCCGATTCAAACAACTGTTTGATCCGCTCGCTTTTAAAAAGGGGATAAGTGCAGCTTTGAACCCAACTGGTCCAGATCCCGAGTGGGCTCCTGTCAACGCATCGATTCGTTCTGGTGGCCAATGCAACGAACGGCAGTCTCGCAGTATCTTTCCCAACAGCCTGAGTATCTCAGGTTTCAGGGAGTCACTATCGGCTAACATTCCCGCCCAGAGATAGACTCTGATGGCATCATAGCTGCCGACAGTCGGTGATTGGGCGTGCGTAAGTTTTCCTGTATTCGAATCGTACACAACCCAATCGGCTATCGTTTGCTGCTTTGATAGCTCTTCTAGCAGCTTAAAATAAGATTGGATCACATCAGACCACGGACCATTGGGCCTGTCCGCAGCCAGTGCGCGTAATATCTGTATTGGTAGATAACTAAGGTTAAGTTTCCATTGATGATTACTCAGCGCGAAACCCTTTGGTCCTGGGAGTACCATCGCTCCCAATTTCGGGAGTCTGACGACTTCCTCCGACTCGATCTTCTTTATAAACGCGTGTGCCAGTAAGATGTAGGAATTGTTTTGCCACAATTGCCCACCCATCAGTAATGCATAAGCCAACCAAAGATCTGCATCGCTAGCCGAATTTTTGTCTTTGACACCCCAGCTTCCATCCTTTTTTTGACCCCATTCCCAGGCAGGCAAATTTTTTGTAAGATCCCCGTGCGCAAGATTTGTTTGTGTCCAATTTAAGATTGTGTTGAAATCATCGTTGTCATTGGCTACCAGGGCATGAAACAAAGCATAAGCTTGACCTTCGGAAGTGGTGCGCTGAGCTTGACTATGCTCAATGACACGGCCATCCCATTGAATAAAATGATCCACATAGGCTTGCCAGTGAGGCCACGTTACCCTGCATAGACTTGCTGCGGAAATTTTTGATATAACGAATAATGTCAGTAACGTAATAAAGAGGGTATATTTCTGCTTTCTCTTTGGCCCAATATAGATTAGAGCTACGTGTTCCCACGATAGTGGTAAAAACTGACAGCACTTCGCGATATGGCTGCACTTGCAGGGCTGAGACGTAGCTTCCATAGGGAAAATGCCGCACAAAATCACCAACAGCATGCAATGCTTTCAAGCATTGAACCTTAACCGCATTTCAGCACGTCGCTTTACAATTTTTTGGACAAATACTGCGCCGACATATACCCCGATGATAAATGTCATTGCTAATGCAATTAAATGCTGAGATAAATACCAGCGGATTTTTGTCCACGCCGGCAGCTCGCCAATGAAGTAATTTGGTGTTACGCGAAACGCTGCAACCTTGTCATCATCGATGACTACCAAGTCGCCCTGAACTTTGCGAACGCGCTCTGAATCATTGAGCACATCCGTAATACTCGAAAACATATACGGAGAAGAAGTAACTAAGGCAACTAAGCTCCGCTTGGCATCCAGTGGGCTTTTCGATCCCATGATGCTGACGAATTCTTGCCCACTGGAAGCAATTGCACGATCCACAACGGTAAAATCATAACCATCCTGCGCATTGTCCCACCAAAGCCGAAATTTTTCGGATGTAGACAAATTGCGACGCCGCCAACTTTTATCTTGAACAGAATAAACTGCTGGCAAATTCATCTGCCACGCGCTTACCAAAGGCTGGTCAGCCATAGTGCCGATAAGGAGAATATCTTTGTCTTGTACGGTGCCGATTTGTTCCGACCGCATCAAGGTAACGCGGACGGAAGGATAGCCTGTCGCAGCCCCGAATTTACCAAACACATCCAATAGCATCTGGATCTCAGAAGCATTGGCTTCTTTTGGAATGACAATAACTGTCTCTGACAGGTCAGCGTAACGGGTAAACGGAAATCCCATATTGGCGAACATCGCCAGGTCTGGCATGCGAGCATAATGTAAGAATTTAGAGAGATCGATGGTTGAATCAGCATCGATACTTGACTGTATGTCTGCCGCGTGAGATGAGCCACAATCCGAGCCTTGGGGAGCTTGTTGCGCAAAATCATAGTAAAATTGCAATTGATTGAGGCCGCTCATCTCGCGAAATGGAATTCTGAAATATCGTTGTTGTGCAATCTGTTTCTGAGTGACCTCTTCCACATTGCCGCCACTCATAAATGACCCCAGATACTGTTGCTTACTCGACGCGGGAGTAACCTGGCTATTAAGGCTGATGTGTCTGATAGGGGTCTCATTTACACTGATATTCAAGCTGCTCGCGCTATCAAATGATAGGTTGGCATAGCGATAGCCTAGCTTTACGGGTATGCCGCGACTTTGCCAAATAAACAGATCTGGTGGTACTCTGAAATTTACTTTTATTGTCTGCGATGAATTACTATTCACAACCATATTCTGAGGATTTGATAATTCTGCGAAACGTACTTCGCGCTTTGTAGAGATCCACCGGGGCGCATCATAGGGATTGCGAGGCGCTAGCGGTTTTAGTTTATTATTGAAAAGCACACTATCGCCTGCTAACTTGACTTGTCCAAACGCTAGCGCTTTGACCAGTTCTAATAACTCGGTTTCATTCCGGCCAAGCACAAGCAACAATTTTGCATATGGGTTGTCGGGATGATCTATGAGCTTTAGACTTGGGCCCACAATCGGAGGAATATCAACAGATTTTGGATAATGATTTGGCGTAGCAAGGACAATGGCATTACCTTCCGGTAAGGCATCGATTGACACTGGAAATTTCGCTCCCCTGTAATCGGCTAGGGCGCCAAACCAGGATGTAAGTATTCCTGCTGATTTTAATAACGCTAAGGATTCAGCGGCATGTGAATCCAGCACAACTGGCAACACCAATTCTCTAGCATCTCGAGCATCGAAAAAGGGCACCGGGAACATTTCTAAATCGTTTACCAGTTTGAGTTTCCGAACAGTAAAATAGAGTTCGCTGTCGTTGCCAATCATAACTGCTGGAGTATCAGGATCGACTTTCCCACAATCGTTTGAGTCGGAACTTACCGCTTTCACTGATAGATTGTTATATTCACCGATTAATAATGGATCCACAGTAATGCTTTGATTAGCTTGATAACCAGAGCTGCTTGCCTCAATGGGAATCTCACCAACAGGCGTATCATTGACTATGACTTCCAAGTGGCTGGCACTGGATGATTCCTGAGGCGGTATCGAGTATTTAAGATCGATCCGTGCCGAGGTAACCAAATGATCTGATCGCACCGAAAAAGGAACCCTGCGGCTAGATTCTCCAATATGCAAGCGAAAAGGTTTTTCCACACCCAGCTCCTTAATGTTTACACTTCGGAAAACACTAGCGGAACGCTCAGTGCTGGAGTCAATGGAGTCCGCCTGTGCTTTATGTGGCGCAAATACACTCACCAACACAAACACGACTAAAACAAACGCCCAACTAGTGAGTGCGTAGCCTCGAGAACTTACCCACTTGGGTGTACTCGTAAATCCAAACAGGGATCGACCGAGTCCCAACAATCCATAACGGATAACTTGTGAGAAAGAATTCAGCAAATGGTCAGGTTCACAATGTTCATACCAATCTACCCACGCGTCTTCACGCCCATGGGTGATGTGCACAAGCTGACTCATCTGCTCCGGCTCCATCGCTTCGAATTGTATACCGACATAGCCTTCGCGCAGCGTGGATATTTTACCTTGGAAACAACACGCTTCGATTCCATCGTGAATTTCCAGATCAACACCCATTCCAGATTCAAGATAAGCCTGTTGAGACAGCATTAGGGTGGCACCACTCAAAGATAAATCAGTAGTAAATGCGGGTACTTTAATCCCGTTATCGAGATTCATAACAACACGCTCCCGACGCGGAATACGTACATTCTCCCGATGCTGACGTTTCTCCCAGGCGACCGCGAGTGCTGCCCCTAAAATAATGAGATTATAAGATGTCCATATCAGGTTCATTATTACGGTACTTGTTTCATAGACATTCCAAAAAATAAGGTGCCCAACTCCAACGGCAAACCCCGCAAGATTCATTAACAACACGATGAAATAAGGCAGAGCAATACGCCATTCGAATTGATCACTTTCAATCTTGCTACCCTTGTCGGTAACATTAAAACTGCCCCATTTAGGATTAATCAATGCGGCCAGCGTTGGTAGCAAGATATGGGCGGCTAATATGGTTTCGTAGACTTCAGACCAAAAACCGTGTCGAAACCGTCCTTGCACCGCAGAATTTGCAATATGACTCTGAATCACGTGCGGTAGCGCATAGACAGCAATCACCGCCGCGGCAGCCTGAAACACATGAGCTTCAAAAAATAGAAACGCAAGAGGAGCCGTAAGAAAGATAAGCCGCGGCAGACTATACAAAAAATAGCTCATCGCATTGAAATAGTTCAGCCGTTGAGAAAGCTTCAGACCACGTCCGAACAGCGGATTATCAATTCGAAGTATTTGCACCATCCCTCGTGCCCAGCGTATCCGTTGCCCAACGTGGCCACTGAGCCGATCCGTGGCAAGACCTGCAGCCTGCGGAATATTAAGGTAGGCCGAATTCCAGCCTTTTCGGTGCATCCTCAGTGAGGTGTGAGCGTCTTCGGTAACTGTTTCATGCGCAATCCCACCAACCTCTTCCAACGCTGCCCGACGCAGCACGGCGCAAGAGCCGCAAAAGAACGTTGAATTCCAAGTATCGTTCCCGTCTTGAATTAATCCATAGAATAGCTGACCCTCATTAGGTACGCGGCGAAAAATTCCCAAATTGCGCTCTAGAGGATCGGGAGAGAAAAACAGGTGTGGTGTCTGCATCAAGCCTAGTTTCGAATCTCGCAAAAACCAACCCATCGTTTTCTTTAAAAACGATCGCACCGGAACATGATCGCAATCGAAAATGGCCACAAAGTCTCCCTGACACATTCCCAATGCCCGGTTAATATTACCCGCTTTCGCATGGGTGCTTTCCTTACGCTCTATGTAATGAACTCCGGCACGTTCACTAAACAGCCGATATTCCTCACGGCAACCATCATCGAGTACATAAACATTAATTTTATCCTTCGGCCAATCGATATTTTTAGCAGCCAATATCGTCGGTGCCACTACATTCATTGGTTCATTGTATGTAGGAATAAAGACATCAACTATTGGCCACTGACTTTCATCATCTGGCAGCGGCTCCACTTCTCGCTTCAAGGGCCATATCGTTTGGAAATATCCGAGAAACATGATCGTCCATGCATATATTTCCGCAGCGACCAACCCATAAGCGAATACATAGTCGAAGATAGTAAAATCGATATTGTTATCGAATACTAATGATTCAGTCAGACGCCAATAGATATACCGTCCGGTAGTTACGGACGAAATAACAACTAGAACTATGACCCGAAAGTAATTATCGTTGGTGTTAAATCTTATTATTAGTGCTAAAGTCGTTGAAAATACGGCGAATAATAGCTGTTGCTCATAATTTAACGGTACTGAACATACGGTTGTTACGAGTAGTAGTGCACATATGAACCCCAACCACTCAACCCAGCTTCCATGCGAGAAACCTGGAACAGCTGTATTAGAAGAATTGGAGAATGGTTTCTTAGCGTTACCATTTTCTGCCATAGATCCCCCTAAGGAAGGATTAGTATTTTTGAACTCGGTGCTTTCTACTGTCCTCGCTAAACAGTTGCAAATGTCTGTTCGGGTTAAGCAGATGGAGAAGATCATATTCCGGAAGAATGACTTTATATGACTTAAGCGTTAATCATCACCCTGGAATAGCACAAAGAGATCTACAACAGGCGTGCCGCGACGCTTATTGAAAAGCCGCGTTCGAGTTAAACTTAAGACCGTCGAGCGCTTCCTTCTTGGGAACCGCTTGGGTAGAAGACATACAGGCCGTGGTGATGCCCGGAAGGCGAACTAAAAACACCCACCCCTATCCAATCAAATCTTTTGGGTATCGCACGACGCGTATATGATGGCAACATACAGCGATGATTAATTGTGGACAAATACTAGGGTTTGAGTGGGATGCTGGGAACAAAATAAAAAGCATTGAAAACCACGCCTTTAGACAATCCGAAGCCGAGCAGGTATTTTTTAACCAGCCACTACTGGTTTTGGAGGATAAAAAGCATAGCCAGAAGGAAACCCGCTTCCATGCCCTTGGTAAAACCGATGATGCTCGCCTTTTGCATATTACGTTTACCTTGCGCTCAGCTAATACATTGATTCGTGTTATTTCGGCCCGCGAAATGCACCGAAAAGAGAGAACCATTTATGAGCAAGGTCAAAAAGATTCCGAAATTTAAAACTGAAGCAGAAGAGCGCGCGTTTTGGGAAAAACATGATTCCAGTGACTATGTCGACTGGAGCCAAGCTCAATCCGTTTCAATGCCAAATCTTAAACCCTCCACCAAAACCATTTCATTGAGGTTGCCGGAAAGCTTATTGGACAGCATTAAGATTGAAGCCAATAGACGAGACATGCCCTATCAGTCCTTGATCAAAGCCTGGCTTTCTGAAGATGTAAAAGAAAGTCGTAAGACTTAGGAGTGTTAGCGCGTTCCTCATCGGTGAGGGAACCGAGTCCGTTGGAGGAAGTGGGTTTTACGATATCTCCATTGACGATAGCTTCAGCAATTGCTTAGTTTCATTAGAAGGAAGAGAACAAGCATCCCCAGAGTACATCCGATATGAAAGAAAATCATAAAAAAGTAGCAAACCCACCTTGCACCCGAAGAATTACCAAGGTTTACTGTCCAGCCTTTCCTGGGGTTTCTTTTAAGCACCCAAGTTCTTGAGTCTTTTTTACTAAAATATATCGTACTCCAATTGTCCGGATTTCCCCATTCGGCCTGATTTATTTTGTCTTGAGTTTATAGTCTGACACAAACCTGTGTTCTTTATTTATTGAGACTTGTTGATAAGATGCAATATTTCTGTTTTCCAGTGTGGCAGGTCTTCCACAATAAGAGTGATGGCATCTTCTTTCACGTCAACCGTCTTAAAGTCGACCTTTAGCATGGCCCTGAGAGGATTTTTGCCGAGCATCCGCCGAGTTTCTCCTACGTTCATAAGAGAGGAAGCGGGAATGGTGATTTCCCTATTGAAGAGTTGCATCTTGAAATAGAGTTCTTGAGGGGTAAGCACCAGATAGCCCATGCCCGATTTCTGGGAGTAGCCGTGGGATTGCTGGGCAATGACACGAGCGGTTTTATCCACGAGGAGTATCTTCTGTTTAGAAAACCGTCCCTGAAAAGCTTTCTCAAGCTCAATCGCCTTCCTTTTGATAAAATGGAAAAACTGAAAAATAGCGAACACGCCGATGCAGCCGAGAATCCATATCAAAGTTTGATCCATCTGCAGCCTAGAATTAGAGGAATGAATACGACAGTACGCGCTGTGTCAGTTGGTATGTAAATGTCATTTTACCGTTCTCATATAATGCCTAGTTCAGCGGCACCGAATACGGAGGAGCTTTTGGGGGATAAATGCCGAAGGCATGCCCCAAAAGTCGCGGGGTGTTCGGTGCCACTGAACTATTTATTAGAAGCAATTTGCTCTAGACGCTCTGCAAGCCACACCTTGATTACGGACTGACGAGTAACGCCCAAACGACCCGCTTCTCGATCTAGGGACTCGATCATCCAGGTGGGAAAATCGACATTTACTCTCCGCTGCTCTTGAAGGGGTCTCCGCGCCTTGGAAAGGTCAAGAGCGCCCGTGACATCTTCACCTTTTTCAAATTTCTCATCGAAGCTCTTAGCTTTCATAGATTGCCACCTCTTCCGTCCGGGAACGGCGAACGGAAATTATCCGAATGTTTCCATCTCTCGGAGTAATGACCGCTGACCAGTGTTTACCATCGATCTTGCCGATTACGAGATAACGCTCTTCATCGGACGTTAATGCTGGAATTTCAATAAGATATGGATCTTCCCAGAGCGCTTGGGCTTCCACGAAATCGATACCGTGTTTGCGCCGATTACTGTTGCTCTTTCGCTCATCAAATTCGAAGGCGCTCATTGGTATAATTATTATACCGTTTCGACACAATGGTCAAGGGGTTTTTCTGCTTCTATTCGCCTAAATCAGCGGCGCGGTTTACGGGGTCCGCTGGATTTATTTGATACTCATTGAGCCTCCTCCCTCTGCGGGCTTGGCAGGCATAATCTACCATCCCATTGTGCACCTGTTGCACAATGACGAAAGAGGAGGCTCATATGAGATTCTATACCAAATCCCATCGCTATTTCTGCGGCATCGATCTTCACGCCCGGTGCCTCTATGTCTGCATCCTGGATGCAGCCGGTGAAACCTATCTGCATAAGAAAATCTCCGCTTCTCCACAGGCCCTGATGAAACTGATCTCAGAGGAATAGAGGGTCAAGGAATAGAGGGTCAGGGAATAGAGGGTCAGGGTAAATAGAGGGTCAGAATAGAGTAAAATAGAGGGTCAGGCCTTACATTTTAATATTCTCGTAAGCTTTTACAGCGCGACTGACTGTTGCATAACTGCACCCAAAATGTGCACCAACCTCTTCCAATGTATAGTGCCCGCTCAAGTAGGCTTTTGCCATCGCAGTTTTTCTATCGACACCGTTTTTCTGATATTCGACTAATGGTCTCGGCGGCGATTGCTTTTGTTTTCTGGGGATATCTCTGAGTGATTGTTCCGGATCCAACTTGCATTGCATGTCGTCAACGAACCGATCACTGCCCAGATAGATCTGATTTTTAAGCTTTTCCCAGGGAGACGGTTGATTACGGCCTTCAGCCACGAATGTGCGGTAAGCTTCCTGAGCGTTTCTTCGTGTTTTTCCTAATACGCATAGGAGCCAGTCTGTCGTAAGACCGGCATGGGGTGCGACTTGACCTGCCGTTGCACGGTAGCTGCTCCACGGCCAGTCTTTGGCGCTACGCACCATCCGCGCCCTGACCGGATTTAAGACGATGTAGCGGGCCAATTCCAGCAGATAACTTTCCTTTTCTACCAGAATGGCTTTGTAGCGCCCCTGAAAGACATGCCCTACCCGCCGATGAGCTCGGTTAAACCACTGGGTGTAGGTACCGTTCAAGAATTTCATTCCTTTGGACAAGGACGCCGTACCAGTTTCGATCAGGAGGTGATAATGATTGTCCATCAGGCAATACGCGTGACAGTACCAGTCAAATCGCCTCACAGTTTGATCCACAAGATGGAGAAACTCATGCCTGTCGGCATCATTCAGGTAAATCTTGTTTTGAGCATTACCACGTGACGTGATGTGATACAGCGCACCCGGAAATTCAATTCTTAACGGTCTGGCCATCTTGTTTCCTCCTGCCTTGGAATCTGGATACGCTATCAATAGAAATACAAAATATCAAATGTAAGGCCTGACCCTTGCCACCCCCTTGCCACCCCTTGCCACCCCTTGCCACCCCTTGCCACCCCTTGCCACCCCTTGCCACCCCTTGCCACCCCTTGCCACCCCTTGCCACCCCTCTGCCACCCCTTGCCACCCCTTGCCACCCCTTGCCACCCTTGCCACCCTTGCCACCCTGCCACCCTTGCCACCCTTGCCACCCTTGCCACCCTTGCCACCCTTGCCACCCTTGCCACCCTTGCCACCCTTGCCACCCTTGCCACCCTTGCCACCCTTGCCACCCTTGCCACCCTTGCCACCCTTGCCACCCTTGCCACCCTTGCCACCCTTGCCACCCTTGCCACCCTTGCCACCCTTGCCACCCTTGCCACCCTTGCCACCCTTGCCACCCTTGCCACCCCTTGCCACCCTTGCCACCCTTGCCACCCTTGCCACCCTTGCCACCCTTGCCACCGCTTACTGCCACCGCTTACTGCCACCGCTTACTGCCACCGCTTACACCGCTTATGGGCGCCTCCCCGCTGCACTTGTTTCCGCTGAGCTTTGTGCTGGGGATCGCGATACGATACTGTTTTTCCCGGCAGGTCAACTGCTGGTCATGGCCTGCCTGGGGCTATTGGACGGACTTAAGCGTCGCCATGAGTCCTAGCCATTCTACAAATGCATTGGCGGATTTAATTCTGTGATAACGTGGTATCTAACACTGTATCTGTTGATCTCAAGCAAAGGGAAATTCAACCTGAGAACTTGGCACTGTCCAGTATAATACCTAAATCCTGCAAGTAGTCGTTGACATACCAATAACCGAGTATAAAAGTAGAGTAATGGTTGCTCCGCCGACTCGATTTTGTACAGAGTGCAGCAGCAAGACTAGCGGTAACCGCTATGACGTCGCATTCCTCACGTTATTCCAACGGTTAATGCGAGGAGTATCTTCTATCAGACAATACCCCCCGTTCCCCTTCGCCAGAGGTTGGTTCAGAACGTAGGATTAAACCGGGTTGTCAGGCGAGAGCCAACCAGTCCTCCCACGGTCGCGGATAAAGATGTTCTTTGGGTAGCTTGATGGTAAGTTGATTACCCCCGGTGAGCCGATTCCCAGCGACCCGTACCAGAAAAGTGCGGATGGTTTCAGGCTCCCATTGCCTCAGTTGTTTGTTATTGCTCATCAGCGCCATCCAACGCAGGGTATTGTAGGCCAGAAGGGCACTCTGAAACAGTGCGGCATTGGCCAGGAAGTGGTCGGTTTTAATATGTGCCAGTCCCCTCTGGCTTTTACCCTCTTCGATCCAGGTTTCACTGGTCGCGCGCTCACCCTATTTTCGATGGGCCTGCCAGGGCGTCAAAGGCTCCGTGGTGACGTAACAGAAGTAGTCATAGTGCTCCAGTTCGAGCAATTCGCCTTGAGGTGGGTCGCTTTCAACCTCGTTGCGTTGGCGTACGGCAACAAAAAAGCACGGATAACGCCAACCCTGGGCTTGATACTGAAATTCACACTGCTCCCAGCCGGCGTGGTTACGTATCGGGCTCCAGGACTGCTCGCCCAGGAGCTGAACGAGATGTTTCAGCTTGACCTTGATCAGATAGCCATGGCCGAGTTGATCCAGAAGCTCCAGCAATGCCCCCACAAAAAAACCGCTGTCACCCCGAAAAACGATGCGGTGATAATCCGGCAGTTGCGCCAAGAGTTGTTTCATGAATTCGACGATACCATTACTGGTATAGGCGCTACCGGTGCGAAACCAGCCTTGCAGAATCTCCTTGGTATGCGTGGAGAAAGCCAGTAATGGATGGTAAGACCGTGCCCCCCGTTTATGGGGATTATAGCCTTTCGCGGTCCCTTCCTGGGATCCATAAACCGTCTTTACGCTCGAATCCACATCGATCCACTGAGTACATTGCGCCGCGATACGCGAGACGCCCGCGCGCAGGGCGCGATGCCAGACGACTTTACGAAGGCCATGAACCAGCGTTTCCAGCTCACTGATCTGCCGCTCGCCCACTTCCTTGAACAACCGTCCTACCGTGGTTTCCTCCGGGATCCGTTTCCATCCGGCGGCTTGTCGCAAGACCCCATCCGACCAAAGGGCGACGCACTTCCCCATACTGAAGGCACCACCAATCAATCCGGTCATCATCAGAAAAACGCCCTCCGCCAAACTATACTGCGCATTCTTGGCACGCGGATGATGAACATGGCGGTTGAACAGCCCATTGAATCCTAACTTGTCTAGAAATTTGATTACCGGAATCAGACCAGCCTGACTCGTCGTAACCGTTCAGACCCCGCCGCAAATTAGATTGGACATTAGCCGAGGAGTGTGAGAATTTAATGGGGAATAAGAGGAAATCTCGTCGGACCCCGCTAAATGCCCCGATCCGTATGCAGCTTAAGAATCACAGTTTAGGCCAAATCGATGAGCCCTATATCCGATCGCTGAGCCATGAGGATCTGATCACGCTCTCGACGAAGCTATTGAACGACCTAAAAGAAGCCCGGGAGCGGCTGAACCAGGGGCCGAGCAACAGCTCGCGGCCACCGAGTAGTCAGGCGCCGTGGGAAAGTAGTGAGGAACGCATGGAGGAGGGCGAGCCGAGCACGGAGGATCCGGGGAGTGGCGAGGACGAGCCGGAAGTGGCTTCGGGCCAGGCGGAGAACGCGGTGGCGGCGCCGGACACCCAAGAGGGGGCACCGAAACGCCGCAAGGCGGGTAAGCCGAAGGGATCGCCGGGCTATGGACGTACCCAGCGAGTAGCGCTCACTCACACGGTGGATCACCGCGTCGAACGGTGTGAGATCTGTGAACATGAAGCCCTTGAGTGTGCTGAGCAAAGGCCTTGGACGGCTTACACTAGCCTGGATATCGAGGTGGGTGAGGGCGACGCACTCGGGCTGCGGGTTACCCATACCCAGCACCTCTTTTACGAGATGAGCTGTGGCTGCGGTCATACGACCCGCCAGTATCCGCACCGCGGCGAAGCCGATGAGCGATGGGAAGGGATTGGGTTAAGCGAGTGGCGACTCGTCGGTCCGATGCTGTGTGCGCTCATTATCGCCTTAACCTATCGGGCACGGATGTCGCGGGCCCGGGTTCAAGAGTTTCTGCGGGAGTGGTTAGGTTTGGAGCTGAGCGTCGGCACGCTGCAGCGCTGTATCGAGGAGTCCGCGCGCTCGGCCGCCCCGGTCGAGGAGCAGCTCGTTGCCGCGGTATTGAACAGTGAGTTGCTCCACGCCGATGAGACGCCGCACAAGGAGCACGGTCAGGCGCGCTGGTTGTGGGTGTTCGTCAACGCCACCACCGTGTTGTTTTATGTCGGGTATCGCACCAAAGAGATTATTGACACGCTGCTGGGCGAGGCCTATGGCGGTTGGTTGATGAGCGATGGTTACGTCGTCTATCGGGCGATGGCCAAGCGGCTGCGTTGCTGGGCTCACCTGCGCCGCAAGGCCAAGGGGCTAGAAGAAAGTTTGAACCTGGAGGGCCGCCAGTTTGGCCAACAAACCACTGCCTTTCTTAAGACGCTGATGAAGGCGATCTATCAGGCTCGGGAAGGGCCTGGAGAGGACCTCACTCCCCTTTTCCAAGACCCACTCGATCAGTTCCACGCGGCGTGTGAACGGGCGCGGGGCTCCTCACACGAGAAAACTCATGCCTTGGCGGTGGAATTTCTCAATGACTGGGAGGCGATCTTTCGCGTGCTGGCCCATCCGCACCTGCCCCTGACCAACAACGAGGCCGAGCGGGCGTTGCGCCATTGGGTCATCCTGCGCCGGATCAGTTATGGAACGCGCACCCCACAGGGTAGCCGGGCCTTTGCGCTGCTGGCGAGCATCATCGATACCTGTCGCAGACGCAACGCTTCACCGTGGTGCTATCTAGCCGAAGTGATTGATAGGGCACGACGCGGAGAACAAGTACCCATGCTTCCTACTGCGGGTTGATTTCTCCTAAATTTATAGGGGATCTGAAGGGTTACGGCCAGGTTCATCACACCGGCAACGAACAGTAGTCCCATCAGCGCGCAGCAGCATCCCAGACACAAGATTCCGTGTTTGATTCCCATCCGCCAAGCGCCAAACCCGCCATCGCGCCATTCCGTGAGGAGAAATCCCATCGGGGTTCGGCAGTGTCGCAGGCACACCTGTTTCAAGGGTGTAAACTGAACCGCGCCCGCGACCACAAGCAGCGTCCCTGTCAGCCCTACCGAGCGACTCACCATCATGGGAGTAATCAGACCGCTCGCTTGCAATCCCCATTGGAGAAACGTCGCGGCAGCACTGAATGCCGTCCAGATGGCCAAGTACGCCGCGACGAATAGCCATGCCCGATGAATCTGGCCCTTGCGCCGGCACAACGTGACGAAAGTGAGTGCCATGGGCATGGCGGTCGGTAGCATCATCGCGATCATCATCACCGACCACATCACGAAGACCGCCACGAAATTGCTCACTGACCAGGCTGGATCCATGGGCATCATGAGCTGCGCGAGCGGGTTGCTCATGTCCACCACCGCCCAGGCGAGAAATACCCATCCGAGCAGCATCACGGCCAATAATATGGCCGTGATGCGGGGTTCCTGGCGGACCAGCGTTATCGAGCCATTGGCCTCCACAGGATCAGAAGCTGTTTTAAAACCCTTCAACTGGCACGATACGGCGTTATAAATCGGTTCGAAATGCTCATTTACTCCCATGTAAACTGCGCTTTCTCACCAATTTATGCCTTGCCTCGCACTCACCTGAGTAATTTGAAAACAGCTTCTCAGCTGCTATAGCTGAAGGGAGATGACATAGCCGCCTTGCCACTCAGCTCCAGCGTGTAACCATAGTCATTCAACACAATCTTACTGGTACGGGCGATGGTAAGCGCCTCGCCTGGCGATATGGCCAGCGGATGCCCGGCGACCGTCACGGCACTGCCCCCCTGCCCTTCGATCGCTTCGGCTTCGGCATTGCCGAGACCTTCGACGGAGAGTGAGAAATTGCCCGCCGATGCATCGAATCCGATGGTCGCCGGCCGCGCACCGAGCACTTCACTGATGAGTGGCGCTATATTGGCAATATGTCCACCTGCCTGGCCGGAAAATATCCCCATGAGGGCCTGGTTCTGCGCCTCGTCGGCACGGTCATCCACGTAGAGGGCGACCTTCCAGCCACCGTCTTTCATGTGGCCGGGTGAATGCGCCAGCATAGCCGCATTCATACCATCGAGAGAGACCCCGTCGTAGGTACCCTCATCGATCTGCCAACCTACCAGTACGGTGCACGAGCCCTCGGTTGGCGGCGAAAAAAAGATGCAAGGACATGCAGTTTCGCAATTGCATGCCTCGGCATAGGTACCCTTGATATTCCACTTTGCCATTGTTGAGTCCTCTATCGGGTCATTTTTGAGATATCGGCGGCCGATCTCGAGCATGAAATCCCATCCATCGGCTCTAACGAGAATAGCAGATAAATCCGATCGTTGTGGTTCGCTGCAACTTCGAAAGCGCTTTACCCTCCGCGTACCTCAATACAGATGCGTTCGGAGAAACTGTATATTTTCCACAAACCGGCAAGTAGCTTAAGTTCACTCTTAGCGAGATTAAGCCACAAGGGAAAATAATTGGTAGGATGCGGTGAGTGACACGAACCGCTTCGATCGCGACAGATGCGCTTCGCGGAGCTCAGCACATCCTACAAATTCTTAGAAGATATTCGGTAACTAACGCCCAGGACCACGAAGTTATGCAACAATTGGGTTCAGAGCAGTTCGCGGCTCACTTATTACCTTATTGTTTCATAGCGTGATATCTCAACCACGCACATAGGCGCAACGGCTTGGGGTGTACGATCAGGGCTCCGCCCTATGTTGCATAGGGGTCACCTCTTTGCTCAAACGTGCATCAAGTTCTGCTTCTGTGCGCAAAAGATCGTAACGCGACTGTAAATTAAGCCAGAACTGCGCTTCCATACCGAAATACCGCCCGAACTGTAGTGCGCTATCAGCCGTGATAGCGCGTTTGCCCTGACAGAAATAGCTTTAGGAAGGCGGATTTTCACTGAGTTTGACTAAACAAACATAACGGTTTGCTCTCTGTCGGAGCGGCTGCAAACTGCAAAGGGGATAAAGCACGAAGCGTCTTGGCAGATGGCAGCAGCTTATAGTTAAGCTGGCACGCCACGGCGACGTTGATGCGAGGCAGTCATGACCGAGCCAGCCTCCAGCCCAGAACTAGGAGCCATCCTAATATGAAGCCGGCTGCCAAGCGCTGAGTAATGCCCATGGGCAGAGTGTATTGACCCAAGGTAACCGTTATTGCGACCGCTCCGGCAATGGGCCAAGACACAGGCTTAGGCGCCGCCGGTGCAAACCGTCCCGCCCCAGTTGGGTACAGGTATATCGCCACAACCGACAGAATGAAAGCGAGCGCGATTGAAGCAATATGGAGTATTAACGTCGACCCCAGGGGAAAAACCCCAGCGGCGAGAAACGAAGTGGCGGTCGCCGCTAACGCCATCTGAAGACCAACCGACCCGCCACCAATCCCAACAGAGATCAAAATCCCGAGGAACGAAACCGCTAGGCCGATGAATGAGATTATCATCAAGGAGCCAAACCGCCCCATGGCTAACTCGCTCATCAGTTGATGTTGGGGAGAGTAGCCCGGCTGTAGGAACTGCAAGGTGAGCACGGTTGAAATAAACATCGCGACCCCAAGCAGCACAGTCCGGCCGCTCCATCTTATGGCAGAGCCGCTATCAACTTCAGAAACGTTATTCATGGACTTCCTGTTCGGACCAACGCCCAAGCAGTCGACGGAATATACTGCGTGGCTGCCGTTGTCCGTTAAATTTTTGGAACCAATTTATGGCGAAAAAGGCGGCGCCACCCATTACACCGCTGTATATACAAAATTTATGTAATGCCGACACTGAAATGAGATTCAAGAAAGCATTACTTTTTGAAAATGGGTAAAAAAGCTCTAAATCAACACGCATGATACTATCGAGGAAAACATGGCTAAATGTACCCACAAATGCTGAAAGAAAAGCTACCCACCATGCAATTTTGATCTGCCGCTGCTGATGGTGAACTATGTCGTCCATTAGACCTCCGTTCTGAAGATGAGGGAAGATTCCAAACCAGGGTTAGTAGAGTTAAGCCGAGGAAGCCACGGCATGGCGCAATATTGGATAGCGGAAGGCCAGTGCCGCGGCCCGCGCGATCACGTAAACAATTAACGCCATCCACAACCCATCATTGCCTGCCCAGCTGACCAGTGGCCACCAGGCAGCCAGAAACATCACGACCGCTAACAGCGCAGCGTTGCGCATGGCGCGGGTGCCCGTGGCGCCGATAAAAATGCCGTCCAGCTGAAACGCTGCGAAGGATAGCAACACATAGACCGCTGCATAAGGCAAGTAACGCACGGCGCTGGCGCGCACCTCGGTCAAATCCGTTAAGCCCGCAATCGCCAAAGAACCCAGGCTAAACAGCATCAATCCGAGGAGCAGGGCCGTGCCGGCCGCGAGCTGGCTCGAAGATCGAACGGCGTGATCGAACAGGTCACGGCGCCCTGTGCCCTTAGCACGTCCAACCAGCGCCTCGGCGGCAAAGGCGAAGCCGTCGAGAAAGAAGGCGCTGAAGGACACGAATTGCAGCAGGATGTGGTTGGCGGCGAGCACCACGTCTCCGAAACGCGCACTCTGATCGATAAACCAGGCGAAGCCGAAGAGCAGCAGCAACGTGCGCAACAGGATATCGACATTGGCGCTCAGGGTTTGCCTGAGCTTATTCATCTCGGTGATACGCGACCAGGCCCAGAACGGCTCGACATCCGCTCTGCGTTTTCTCAATAGCGCATATATTATCCCGCCGGCGTACAGCACCGCGATCCACTCGGCAATCGCCGTGCCCGCGGCGATACCGGGTACCCCCCAACCCAGCAGCCCCGCGAACAGCATATCGAGCAGCATGTTAAGCCCGTTCAACACTAACTGAACGCGCAGCAGCTTGCCGCTCTGACCCAGGCCGATCATCGTCCCCATCAGTGCGTACAGGGCCAGACTGGCCGGCGCCGCCCAGATTCGGATCGTCAGATAATCCCGCGCCAAGGTTTCCACCGGAGTACTGGCACCGAGCAGCATCAGCGCGAGCGTGGCAATGGGCCGTTGCAACAGCGTCAGTCCAAGGCCGCTCGCAACCGCGATCAACAGCGCCCGGCCGAGGATGGCGCGCACCTCCGCCGCATCCCCTGCCCCGTCCGCCTGGGCAGTGAAACCGGTGGTGCCCATGCGCAGGAAGCCGAAGCTCCAGTAGAGAAAATTGAAAATGAGCGCGCCCAGCGCGATGGCACCCAGGTCCACACTGTGCCCGGTGTTGCCGATAACCGCGGTATCGACCAACCCCAGCAGGGGCACGGTGCTGTTGGCCAAGATGATTGGCCACGCGATGCGCCATACCCGGCTGAGCGTGGGCGTCTCGGCTGATAGGGAATCCTTCAAAGATTGGTCGGTAGTGGAATTCACCTGAGGATTACCAGGCCACACCCGGCAGGCGACTCATCAGCACCGCCAGTTGTTTGGACGCCGTGTTGATATCGTACTGAGCGAAGTGCTCGGTGATCGCCACGCCATAGACCAGCCACATGCGTTTCACCAGCTCACGCCCGGCGAAGGTGGTTCGATTCATGATGCATTCGCTTCACTATCTAATTGACACGATTAATGGTCGCTGGTACACATATTGAGATTAGACGCAATGAACCTGGAGAGCTGTTTTAAGTGCCTTAGGCGACTTATGGATTAAAAAGAGGAGTTTATAGCTTATAGTGAAGCAAATACGCACTATTGAGCTAACTTTCAAGACCAATATACCGACAGTTAGACTTTAAGACATATTTTCTAACACGCGTTATAAATCTTGGCGAAGATAGAGTTCCTTACGTCCGCTCCTCCCATGCCATAGAGCAATTGAAATGATAAAACCAGTCCTTGCCGGTGTTCTAATCACCGTGCTGATAAGCTGCACTACAATGAAGGTTATTACGGACTTCGATCCGTCGGTCGATTTTACGGTATTCAAGACATACCGCTGGTCACAGCCATCCGCAGAGCAACAACAAGGCTATTCTAGCGATTATAAATTCCTTGATGCACGAATTCGGCAGGCAGTGGACAGGCAGTTGGCAACTAAAGGGTACGCACTACACATCACTGGTACACCGGATTTTCTCGTTCGATCCCAAGTTTGGTTGGAAACCAAGATAAGCGATGACGAGTATGCCCAATGGGGGAAATGGACTCACCGCATTGGGCCGGTAGACGAAGCCCGGAGACCAACATACGGTTCAGATTCAGGAACAAGTATTCGCGAACAGCAAGAGGGAACTTTACTGTTGATCGTTACCGATGGGCACACAAATCAGATTATATGGCGAGGCTCCGCACAAACGCGGGTTAGCGGATCAGAAAACAGGGGAGAAAAAGAAAGCAAAATTAACGAAGCAGTAAAACGTATATTGGTGAAATTTCCGCCCAAATAAAGGCTCATATTCAATTAATACAATAAAGGTAGGCTTTCTTCAACCCGCTGGAAAATTAGCGATCAAGGATCAAGGCTTAGCAGGCTGGCTTATTAAACTTCAGTTTACTAATGTTTTACCTACCATGCTTAATCCGGTTATACTTCAAAGATTAATTAGACAAGTTTGGATGGCGACAGAGCGCACTTTTACGCAGACTTAAGTTTAAGTTTGTAGCCAAAATCGTCTTCTACCAGGAGCGAAGTTTCGAGCAGTCGTAGGTTACGGTGTTGCGTAAACCGTATGCTCACCATTGCTGAAAGCGGTGGCGATGTTGGCGTAAAGATTGATATCAACTAAGCTCAACGTGGCAATAGATGTTGACGATTATTCGCTATCGCCGAGCGACTTAAGCGCCCATTACTTCCCGATGTTTCCCAATTTGTAACCGTTCGAAGTATCGATGGGTGATCGTATATTTTAAGTTAGCATTTACAACTCAGATTTTTAATCTCGGCTTTTAAAGCTATTGGCTTATTATTAGAAGAGGGTAATTATATGAAACAATCGGTTATATCGGTTTTATGCGTCACACTGTTTGGCTTTGGAATGTTGGGGACCTGCCAAGCAGCGGGGGGAGATCCAGCTGTCGGCAAGACAAAGGCGGACACTTGCTTAGGGTGCCATGGCGTACAATCGTATACAAATGTTTATCCCACCTACAACGTGCCAAAGCTCGGGGGACAGCATCCAGATTATATTATCGCGGCCTTAAAAGCCTATAAGGCCGGAGAACGCGATCACCCTACCATGCAAGCTCAAGCTAGCACACTATCAGATCAAGATATGGCCGATGTCGCAGCTTATTTCGCTTCGATCAAATAGATGCAATAGTATTCCAAATTTCTAAAGAAGATGCTTATTCTGGGAGAGGTTATGATACGAAAATTTTTACTTGTCTTAATGGGGTGTGTACTGATATCGGGAACAGCGTGGGCCAGGCCAGGCGATCCCGATGCGGGCCAGCAGAAGTCGCAGACTTGCCAAGCTTGCCATGGTGCGGACGGTAATAGTCCTACGCCCAATTTCCCAAAACTCGCGGGCCAATATCAAACATATCTGCTTCGTGCACTCCAGGAGTACAAGTCTGGGGCTCGCAAGAACGCCATCATGGCAGGCATGGTGGCCCCACTTTCAGATGAGGACATGCAAGATCTCGCCGCTTATTTTTCAAGTCAGCAAGGGCTCAGCACACCGCCCCGCAAATATTAAGTCTGGGAGTCTGTCGGCGTAAACCGAGCATCTCGATAAAGTACCCGAATGAGGGAGGAAGTTCCATTGAGGTTTAACAAAACCGCTATGGACTCCTACCCTACATAGGGTACTTCCACAGAAGATCGTTTTTATTAAGCCCGGCAGACTTCGAAGTTCAGATTTCCCTTGCTTCCACAAGGGCTTTAGCGACAAGATCTCAAGATGAGGCGTGTCAGTCAGGAGTCGGATGATTACACACTCGGTTGAGATTTCCATTCCTCCGGTGTAAAGGCCTTAATTGTAAGTGCGTGAAGCTCACCACTGCTAATCGGCTCGTTAACAGTTGCATAGACTTTCTGGTGCCGTTTGACTTGCGATAACTGATGGAAAGTCGTGCTGATGACGGTTGCCTCGAATTTTGAACCATCGCCAGAAACGAATACCTGAGAACCGGGAATCCCCGCTTCTATACTATTTCTAATTTCATCGACTGTCACCATAGTTTTCTCCGCTAACCCATCCTAAGATTGGGCAAATATTGGTTGAAGGTGAGTTTCAGGGTTTCACGCCATTGATATACATCGTTCCAGATCGTTATACTTTGTGAAAGGTTTAGCGTCTATCTACCCAGAAGCAGGATAAACCGACGGGCCTTAGCACCTCCCAGTGGCGAGAAATTTCAAAACGGATCTTAGGCAAATACATTCATAGTTGAGAATGGCGCTGCTCTAATCATTGGCCCTTTTCACCAGCCAGAGCAGATTGCGTTTCCAAGAGTTCTATTAAAGATTGGCCGATAATGGGAACACGCCAACCTTTCAGTAGAGGGACTGCTCTATCCCCCAACACCAATTTCTCAAGTTGGCGACGCGTCGCCAAAATTTCAGGTTGTAGGTTATACTGCCTCGCATGCTGATTCACCTGCGTCTGCATTGAATCAACGAGCGCTTTATGCTCCATACTCAGCTGTAATCGCAAAGGGGGTTCGGGCCAATGTGCCACGGGTTCATTAAGACCCGCATAGATGGCTTCGATGATCTGATCACCGAAACATTGAATCCGTTTCTGGGATAACCCTTTGATCCTAGCGAGCGCGGCTTTATCTTGACATACACCGCGAGCCAACAAAATCAATACCGCGTCCGATAAAATCCACCGACGAGGGCGATTTTGAGTTTGAGCTTCGCGTTCCCTCCAGGCCGCTAAGTGACGTAATACCGCGAGCTGCGCTGAGCTGAGTTTGTGGCGACCACGCACTCGTTGCCAGGCATTGTCAGCGGATATCTCAAATTTCTGGGCGTCATACAGCGTCTCGCAATCATCGTCTAACCACTTAATCCGGCCCAATTCGCTTAGCGCCGACGATAATTTTTGATAGAGATCTCGCAGATAGTTAACATCATTAGCGGCATAGCGAATTTGGAGTGAGGTCAAAGGCCTTGAACTCCAATCGGTACGGGTATGCGCTTTGTCCAATGTAACGCCGAGCAGTTGGTAAACCAATTCAGCGTAGCCGATTTGGCTTCTATAGCCGAGCAGGGCTGCACCGATCTGGGTGTCGAACACCGGGCCCAGAGCAGTTCCTCGCAATTGATAAAAAATCTCCAAGTCTTGATGAGCTGAGTGAAAAACCTTGGTAATTCGTTCTTGATAAAGGATGTCCAATAACGGGTCTAACGAATCCATAGACAGCGGATCGATGCATGCCACCGTCGTAGGTGTCGCCACTTGGATTAGGCAAAGTTGAGGAAAATAGGTCGATTCACGAATAAACTCAGTGTCCAAGGCGACCCAGGCACATTGTTGTAAATGGTTACAGAGAACCAGCAGTCTATTCCGTGAATCTATTACGGGTACGTTATCCATGGAGTGTAGGGTAGCATGGCTTACCATTCCGACACAGTTTCACTTTGTGAGCTGGCTCAATGGAGCTTGGTTTTAGAAAGAATGGATTCTCTTCAGCCCTAATGTGCTTGGGTAAGACCCCTTAGGCATGTTTGGGAACAACGCTCGCCGTAACGTTCTACCCGCAGAGTCTGCCAGCCGCAAGCAGGGTTTATGCCCCTCGCCTCCATGGCCATCAATCCATAGCAATGGATAGTGTGGTTGGCATTGTGTTTGGGATCATAGAACACGGTGTGGCTACCGAGAGTAATGGTGGAGGCGTTTCACTCGCTAGTTATGATATATTAATGCGTATAATTACGTACGTTGCAGGAGTTAGAGATCATTTCGGTATACTTCAAAAGTATTAAAGTTTTCCGTAGGTTAGGGTGATGAGTTTGGGAAAACATTGATCCAGCTAAAGCAAGGCCGGAATGCTTTTCGGTTCCGACGGACAGATGCGAAGTGTTTTAGTTGCCAATGTTTTTTTAAATCTTGGTATCAATATTTCTTATAGCCATAAGAATCGCTCTAAGCACATCGATTCTTCCCTTGATGAAAACCGGTGCACTGTCCGGAGTGTGTGGGCAGCGGAACAATGGATGAAGTCTAACGATAGGATCTAACGGTCAATATCCTATATTTGTAGAGTTTAATTGTGCATGTGAGGTCAAGGTGCAAACTGTAAAAATCCTGGTCTTTCTCTTCGGTTCGCTTTTCACTCTATCCCCATTTGCTGCGGAGATCATTACCGTAGGCACGATTCAGTTACAAGGAAGGGCGGTTATAGGCGGTACGGTTATTCCGTATAAGGAGGTAACTCTGGCTGCGCAGATTCCCGGCCGAATAGAATATATTGCAGGTGAAGAGGGCGATATGTTCAAGTCGGGTAAGGTCCTGGTTACCATCGACTATGGCAATTTACTGGCAAAACGTAAAGCGGCATACGCACAGTTTGCGAATGCCGAGAACACATTACGGAATGCCTACGTACAATACAATCGGGAGGTTTATTCACCGCAGTCCGAGAGCATTAACCGGGCAACCGGCATGGGTATGGGTATTCCCTCCATGTTTGATCAAATGTTTACGCGAGGGATGGGTAATACGCTTGGACTAGGCGATAGCCGAATCGTGCGGCAGACGGATCTTTATAATTCAGGCAGCGCCATCACCCAGGCTCAGAATGCGATGCTCGGTGCTCGAGCGCAAATTGAAGAGGTCGACGCGGCGCTGCGCGATGCCCGCAGTATCGCACCTTTTGAAGGCGTTATCCTAGCCAAGATGGTGGAGGTTGGAGATACCGTGCAACCGGGACAACCGTTACTGAGATTTGGCCATGTGAAATACCTGCGTATCCAAGCCGATGTCCCGGCGACTCTAGTCAAGTATCTTAGAACAGGCATGTTTATCCCGGCTTACCTGGATACCGCCCGGAAAAGAGTGGATGCTCGAGTTGCCCAGATCTATCCACAGGCGGATCCCACACAGCATACGGTCACCGTAAAATTTGACTTGCCCAAATCGGTGCCGGGAGGGCCAGGAATGTATGCGGAAGTTATGGTGCCCGACGGACAGGCTCCCGAAGAACCTACGGTGATGATACCCAAAACAGCGGTCATCCGAGCAGGAAGTCTACCTAGTGTGTTGGTTATGCCCGACCGTGAACATTCCGAATTGCGATTAATTCGATTGGGGCCCGAAGTGGGGCAAGAAAATGTAACCGTGCTTTCGGGGTTAAAGCCCGGAGAACACATCATCGATAAACCGCCACCGGGAGCATCGTCTGGGTGGCTGCCAAATTCACCCAGCCTGCGCTGAATCAGTTGGGATGGGTCCACACTCTCTCCCTCTGTAGGCTAAATGCGGTGCCACCGGCTCTGGCGGCTTCGTAATGAATGGGCGTCGTGCCGTCATTTCAGGCGGATTGCTTCTGTCTGTGATTGTAATCTAGAGAACATGTCGCTTAATAAAGTCGGTGCGATTGACTGGTTTCCCGCTACGGCTTGGAATGACGGTAGCACAAAAGGACGATTCTACTGAATAGGCTAATTATGACCGAAAACGAGCACCCTCATTTAATTCACTCTAATAAAAACCCGAAGGGGTCCGAAGGTCTAGGTCTCGCCGGTAACATGGCGCGAGCCTTCATTCTCTCTCCACTGACGCCATTATTATTAGTTGCCAGCTTGGCCATTGGATTACTTGGGCTATTGATCACTCCGCGCCAGGAAGATCCACAGATTTCTGTTCCCATGGTCGACATCTTCGTACGCTATCCGGGGGCTTCCACCGAGCAAGTCGCTACTCTGGTGGCCGATCCACTGCAGCGGTTAATGAGCGAACTGACCGGTGTCAAACACGTGTATTCAGCCTCCATGCGCGATGGGGCGATGGTTACCGTGGAATTCGATGTGGGTGAGGATATGGAAAGCTCGCTGGTCAAGCTCTATGACAGGCTCCAATCGAATATGGATAAGATCCCCCCGGATGTATCCCAACCGTTAGTGAAACCTAAGAGCGTCGATGACGTTCCGGTGGTTACGCTAACGTTGTGGTCTAGCGAGGTCGATGATGCCACGCTCAATTTGATCGCGCTTGATTTGTTGCAGCGACTCAATGAAGTGCCGAATACCAGTCAAGGTTTTGTGGTGCACGGGCGGACTGAGCAAGCCAGAGTCGAAGTCTATCCCGAAGTACTGAAGGGTTTCGGTGTGACGATGGGGCAAATCGCCAAAACGATTGCAGCGGCCAACAGTGAAAAAGAGGTGGGGAACCTGGAGTATTCGGATCGAACCTTTAATCTGTATACCGGTGCCTATCTGAAAAACAAACAAGATATCGATCAGCTCGTTTTAGGTATCTTCAAGGGACGCCCGGTGTACGTGCGTGATGTGGCGAAAGTTAGTGTCGGTCCGAGCGAGACCAAGAGCTCAGTACGTTATTACTCGGGAGCGGCCTATCCGGAAAAGCGTGTGGCGAATGGAGAGTCAGCGGTCACGCTGGCGATTGCTAAGAAAAAAGGTTCGAATGGCGTCACCGTGGCCAGCGATATTCTCAACAAAGTAGGTTATCTAAAAGGACGAATCATACCCGATAACGTGGTGGTCAGTGTGACTCGAAACTACGGTCAAACCGCCAAGGATAAGGTGGATGAATTGTTGTTTAAATTGTTCGTCGCCACAGGCGCGGTAGCCATACTCGTGCTATTTCCCCTAGGCTGGCGGGCGGCGTTGGTGGTTGTGATCGTGATACCAGTTGTCATCCTGATCACGGTATTCAGTGCGTGGGCGCTTGGATACACTATCGACCGGGTCAGTCTGTTCGCACTCATATTTTCCATTGGAATCCTGGTAGACGATGCCATTGTGGTGGTGGAAAACATCTATCGTCGCTGGCTCGAAAAGGGGGAAATGGATACACGGACCTCGGTGGAGGCGGTAGGCGAAGTGGGTAACCCGACCATTCTAGCAACATTTACCGTGATCGCTGCGCTGCTACCCATGGGTTTTGTAAGCGGTATGATGGGGCCTTATATGGAACCGATTCCCGCGCTGGGATCGGTGGCGATGCTTTTCTCGTTATTTGCGGCGTTTATCTTTACACCTTGGCTAGCATTTAAACTGAAACCCAGTCTGGCCAGCCTGGGAAAAGCCGAGGAAAAAGAACACCGCCAAAGCGAATGGCTGGGCAGGTTTTCCATAGACTGCTGATACCGCTGATTGAGAACCGTGTTCTGGGTTGGGGCTTTCTCATCACCATCATCGTCGTGTTTTTCCTGTGTTGTTCCTTATTTTATACCCAGCAAGTGCGGGTCAAGATGTTGCCTTTGGATAACAAACCCGAGTTCAACGTCGTCATCAATATGCCAGAGGGTACTGCGTTCCCCGTAACGGCCAATCTGACGCATCGTATGGCCGAGGACTTGCGCACGATCACGGAAGTAACCGCCGTTCAATCTTATG
>CAVSWL010000009.1:0-98868 GCA_963731655.1 uncultured Gammaproteobacteria bacterium
GACCCCTATCTCGCTGACCCCTATCTCGCTGCGGACCCCTATCTCGCTGACCCCTATCTCGCTGACCCCTATCTCGACCTGACCCCTATCTCGACCTGACCCCTATCTCGACCCCTGACCCCTATCTCGACCCCTTGACCCCTATCTCGACCCCTCATCTTGAAATGCCGCTATCAACGCGGCAGTGGGAGTCAGTTACCTGCTACACCCATGGTTAAAAACAGTATTGTAGCCCGCATGGAGAGTAACGGAATGCGGGAAAATCGGAACAATGGATTTCCCCGCATTCCGCAAGCTTCAATACGGGCTACTTGCTGGCACACCCTCACGGCAGGACCACGATTCTCATCAGTCACCGCCCCGAGGTCAACCGGCGCGCCTATTGGATCGTGTTGCTGGACGAAGGACAATTGCAGTTCAGTAGCAGCACCGAGGATTTTTATGCGACCCAACACAACCCGGTAACATCACTCGAGCTCATCAAACGCACAGGCCGAATGGGCGCGGCATAACGGTGAAGATCTGAGAATTACGTTGTGCCGATCAGAGTACTCTGAGATTGCTGGTTGCTTTGTTCCGAGTTTTTGGTCGATTTCCGGTCGCGATTAGAAATTCCATGGTTTCTGTTGCCGGTGCAGCCTTGGCAAACAGCCAGCCCTGTACCTGATCGCAACCCATTTCGCGCAGTATTTCCAGCTGTACTTCGGTCTCGACACCTTCCGCGGTTATCTTCATCGACAAAGTGTGGCCGAGGTCAACAATCGCCCTGGCGATGTCCCGGTCGTTGGGGTCTGTGCTCAGATCGCGCACGAACGACACATCGATTTTGAGGGTATCTACCGGCAGTTGTTTCAAGTAACTCAGGGACGAGTAACCCGTGCCGAAGTCGTCGATCGCCGAATGCACACCCCTAGCTCGCAGCCCCCGTAGAACATGGACGGTTTCCTGGGGCTTGTTCATCGCTGTCGACTCGGTTATTTCAATCGTCAGCAGCTTCGGAGCGATATCGAAGCGTTCCAGCGCGCTTACGATCCGCTGCTCGAGCCGACTGTCACCGAGATGTTGCGCCGATACGTTGATCGAGACGGGTATGAGGGCTACGCCATCATCGCGCCAGGCATGCATTTGTCTACAAACCGCCTCAATCAACCAGTTTTCCAGCTCAGCCATCAATCCGATTTCTTCGGCAATGAGAATGAAGGTATCAGGCGGCACGAGACCGCGCTTGGGATGTTGCCAGCGCAGCAAGGCCTCGAGCGCCACGGGGTTGCGGCTGAAGCAATCGAGAATCGGCTGAAAGTAAACCTGCAGCTGCCCCAGCCGGATGGCTTCGCGTAGCTCGGACTCGACGATAATTCGCGACTCCATTGCCGTCTGGGTTTGTTTGTCCCAGAAGCAGTAGCGTCCTTTCCCCGAGGCTTTGGCCAGATACATCGCCGTATCGGCTTTGCGCACGGCGTCCTCGAAGTTTGACGCCTGGTCGGGCACGACGCAGACTCCGATGCTCGCCCCGATGTAGAGTTCCTGGCCTTTGATACTGAAGGGTTTGCGGAGTGCGCCGATGATGCGTGTCGCCACATCGCTGATGGTGGACTCGTTTTCGACGTCGAACAACACGATTGTGAATTCATCACCGCCCTGGCGCGAGACGAGGTCACAACCGCGGATCTCATTCTTGATACGCTCAGACGTGCGAACCAGCAGTTGGTCGCCGGCCAGATGTCCGAGCGAGTCGTTGATGAACTTGAAACGATCAAGATCCAAGTACAGCAGGGCAAGCTTCTGTGGAACCCGGATCGTTTTCTCGATCCAATTTTCTACCCGCTCTTTGAACATGCGCCGGTTCGGTAGGCCTGTCAATTGATCGTAATAGGCCAGCTGCTGCAGCTTGTCTTCGACTTCCTTCAGCTTGGTGATGTCCGAAAACATGCCGACGTAGTTGGAAATCTCGCCTTTGCCGTTGCGCACCACGCTGAAACCGATCCAGATGACCTGCCTCCGACCCTGGTCCGAGGGCAAGGAGCGAAGCTCTCCCCACCACTCCCCATTGCTCTTTATGTGTGCCATGAAACTTTCGTTGAACAAGCTCTCGTTATTCGCATCGCCGATCCGCTGCAATGGATGGCCGAGGAGTTCCTCTGGTCGCCTATTGACCATTTCGCAAAGCGAGCGATTGATGTCGACAATCTGGAACTTTGCATCTGTGATCAGAATTCCCTGCGATGAAACCTCGAATACCCGCCGAGCAAGCTCCAGATTTGCTGCCGCCGCATTTTTATCGGTGATGTCGCGGAAAGACCATAACCGGCCGATACATTCGTCTTGCAGCATCTGTGGGCGGGTGAAACGTTCGAGAAGGCGCCCGTCACTGAGCTCGACGATGTCGACGCTCTCGGCCAGCGGGGCCGAATACAGTTCTCTGACCTTGGCAAGGAATGTCTCTGGATCAGCCACCTTGGACAGGGCATCGGCCAGCAAGGCCTCTTCATCCCCGCTGTCCAGGAGGTGTTGCGGCGATCCCCAGATCTTAGCGAATACCGAATTGAACTTAACCACGCGGCCGGGGCGGTCTACGACCAGGATTCCCTCTTCGGTGGCATCGAATGTCGCATCCAGCAGTGAAAGTGTGTGCTCAAGTTCATTCTTGGCCGCCTCGTTGATACGCAGTTGCTGGTCCAGTCCTTCGTAACGCTCGTTCAGTTCCTGAGAGCTGAGCTCCAGCGAGCGTTCCAGCAGCTCACGGTCCTGATCATTTTGGCGGTAGGTCTGATCGATCGCGTCAAGGAGGCGGGAAAGTTCGTCCGGGATCTTTCCCTCGCCTAAGTGGCGCTTGATCTGTCGGCACAGCAGCGGATGCACGGGCTCAATCTTCCGCGAAAGTCGTGATCGTCATGGTCTGATTATGAAGTTCGCAGTTGCCTATGGAGACCGGCGAGAGTTCGCCGTAAGAATAAAAGCCGATCAAGGTCGGCGTCGCGCCCAACACGTCCCGGACCGCCTCCGCTTCTTCTTCGATACGGTCGCCTAGCACCATCTTTCTTCCTACACAGCTTATCAGCAGCGCCAGCGCCGCGTTGTCCGGCATTACCTCAAGAGTCTTTGCCGCCGCACCCGATGCACCTTCCACCAAGCGGTCGAAGTTGGCCCGCATCAGCTTAGCCCTGCTGCCCTGTGGGATCGTGCCGGCAAAGGTCATCGTCTGATTGTCCTCATCCACCGCCAGCAGCGTGCGGACCAGTTCATGACCCTCTTGATCGATGTTGATACTCAGCGGAAATAGCAGACCGTTGGCCGGAAGTTCCTTGGCGTAGTTACCCAGATAACGTTTGTAGAGTTCGAGCGCCGACTGATTGTCGAGCTCGAAGAGCACATTGCCATCAGATTTGGTCACGGTGCGAGTGGGGCCGAATGGGTCCCAGCCGCCAAGCGACCCGTGGCCGATCTTGAGCCGCTCGCCATAGAAGCCCACCGCGACTATTGCATCGCGATGGGCAATCGCGCCATCGAACACGAAAGTCTGCTGGAACCGGGTGCCGTCGCCGGCGAGGCCTCCGGTCACAAGGACGTCCTTCGACAAGAATTCGCAGAGAGTTGACGCGAGTTCGGAACCGTTCACGGCCAGTCCATCCGACAACAGCATGACGTAGCGTAACCCCTCGCCCCGGATTTGTTCCGCAAGTTGGGTCGCCGCCTCGGTGGTGCTCCGACCGTCTAGCTGTACTCTAACCGCGCGGGTATGCGTGGCATCAAATGCGAGCGCGACACCGACGATACTGGCGTCGGAGACCTCTTGTCCGAGAATCTCCCCCGCGCTACTGCAACCGACGATCGTAGCCAGCGGATAGGACTGGACGATTTGCTGAATCGGTTTCTCCCATTGATGTGCCAGGTCACCCGATGCGAAGAATATGACCAGCTGCGCGCTGCCCGACATCGGCAGGTTGGTGTTACTGAAACCGTTCTCCGGCGTCCATGAAAAGCTCGCGGTTGATATGGTCACTGTGATCCCTCCCGATCTTGACTACTAAAGTCGGCTGGTTCCCGTCCACACCAGCCCCGAAATTTACCGGCTGAAGGGCCTCATCTCTTAGCCGTAGAGATGTGACTATTTCGTATCAAAACCGTTATCGGCACAGAGTATTGATTCTGAAGACATTAGTGGCCGTCCTGTGGGTACTTAGCCGGTACAACAGACGAACGGCCTAAAATCGTTGCACACCTCAGCGATCCTAGTTCGCGCGGTAGATCGATTAATACCGATCGTCGTATAGAAGCGAGGCAACAACTGGCGCATTTTACGCTGCGGCGGGTGGACCCTTGCAGAGTCGCATTGCTTAGCTCGACGTTTGTCATGCGGATGGAGTACAGGTTGGCGTCGACAAGGTTGGCACCTGCGCACGCAAAACCTGACACGCTAACGATAGCATCAATTATCGCCATACCGCAGTGGCAGATCATCGTGATCAGCAAGAAGCCCCACGCCTTCCGACGTGGGAGTTCTTTCACAAACTCCCGCTTGATTATCTTTCCGACATTCTGCGGAATCGTTAGGGTGAGGTAACGCCTGCTGTCCTCGCGCATCACCAGCACCGCGATCGGAGTTCCGGCGGTAGCCTTACGGACCAGCTCGGCCAGCTGCTCGGCGCTGCCGACTTACTGAGGGTTGAAGCTCAGAAAGACGTCATCGGCGTGTCTACCCACCTTCGGCATTGCGCTCGCCATGATGCGCCGCGATCTCTGCAAGAGATGGTGGTGGAGGTCGGCGCTGTACCCGAGGAATCGCTAAGGTATCGCCCTTCACCTCCGCCCTGGACTGCATTTTCTCCACGAAGGCGTCGTCTCCCAGGAAGATTTGATGGCGCAGTCCTTCCCAGAGGCCTTGTCCAATGCCATCGCGAACAAAGCTCCGATAATATCGACGGGCCTCTTTCCGATCTTTTCCAAATTGACTCAACAGACCGTCTACCGCCAACCAGGTCGGCGTTACAACCTCTCCCATCATCGCCCGGTAACTGCTCCAGGGCCACTGTTCCGGCGACTCGACCATTCCCGCCCGAACCGGATTCAGCACGACATACCGGCTCAGTTCCAACAGGTAGGCGTCCTTGTCCACCAGGATGCCCTTGAACCGACCCTGAAACAAATGCCCAACGCGACGATGGCGCCGGTTCGATGCCTGGGTGTAAACACCATTCAGTTGACGCATCCCCCGTGACAGGTTCCACTCCACGGTCTCGATCACCAGATGGTAGTGATTCGTCATGAGGCAGTAAGGGTCGCAGTAAATATAGAACTACGCAATCAGAGTGCCATGATCTGAATCAGAAAGTGTATAATAAGGGTCTAAGATAAGATCACTGTACACCGGAGGAAAGGCATGAGCCCACCACTCGCAGAGCCAATAAAATCACTTCTCAAAAGTGCGGCCAAGCGGTTGACGGGTACCCGTAGACGGCAATTTATGGCGGAAGTGACATTGGAACTGTTTGAGGGTAGTCCGACAAAGGCGGAGCGGGTTTTAGGCTGGGGTAGAGAGACGGTAAGAACGGGGATAATGGAGTTAACCACAGGGATTGAGTGTATTGACCCGATTGTTGCATAAATATGTAGTTGCGGAGGTCAAGCCCCGAGGGCCTTGAGTATTCCGAGGGAATGCAACAACTCGTTTTCCAGCTTTTCGTTGCTATTCATGGACAGGATCAGTTTACCGGCAGGACGAAGAATACGTCCGGCACGTTGAATGAGGTTACGGCGTAAGTTTTCGATCTCTCGAAAACACCAAAGCGCCGCCCGTTTGGCGGTGGTTGCACGCGTACGAGGCGTCAGTTGAATCTGTAATTCACGCGTGAGATTATGCGCGAGAATGGCGGCAAACAGATACAGTTGATTTCCCACACGTGGGTTTACAGGGATGTAGTCCATTTGGCAATGCGACTTGAGTTCGGCGAAGATCCCCTCTTGCGATCCACGCCCCTCGTGGAAGGCAACGACCTTGCGGGCACGGATGTCCTTGTGGGTGACGATGACCTTGAATTCGTAGCCATACTCAATGGGCTTGAACCGATCGAGCTGAAGCGGGGCTTTGTTCTGGCAGCGAACCTTCTTGCGGATAAAGATAAAGCGATAGGGCGAGGTCCAAGACTTGGGTTTCCAGCGGCTCTCGAAGAAGCTGAGCTCATCGTTCAAACGACGCCATCGCCTTCTGCCCTCGATCATCTCTTTGAGCTCGGTGAAACGCTCGAAGGGAACCGACACGGTAAATTCCACGTCCGCTGCACGAAGTTGCTCGATGAGGATCTCGTTGAAAAACGCGCTGTCGATACGCGTCTCTATTTTGATCCCAGGCGACACCGAACGTACGCTGTGCAGACACTGGCCGATGAAGGTATCGGCCCCATTGGAGTCGTGAACATTACCGGGGCGATGATGGACATCGAGGACTGGGTCGGTTTGTGCAACGGTGCAAAACAGGGGGTAGTAACTGCGCGCCCCCTTCTTTTTCTTGTTGAAACCCACCGCCGTACCTTCGGCGTGGCGTCCTGTGCTCAACACCGAACCGTCGAAGTCCAGCGTCACCCGCGAAAGCCTCTCGGCCAACACGCGTTCAATGACCAGCTCTCTCGATTCACGGCGCACTTTCTCGACGCTGGCCTCATCGGCGCTGGCGAGCGAGCGACTCATGGTGGAGACATTCGGCAAACGCTTCAGCCCAAGCACCCGCTTGACCCTCTCATCATCGCGATAATAGTCTACGTCTCGCAGCCGGCGATGGCCAATGATCAGAGGCACAACCAACAACAACATGACCCCATGAGGGCTGTAAATCGCACTCACCTTCAGGTGACGAAAACAGCCCCACAGTCGCTCCTTTATACCGATCAGGGAGAAGAAGTGTTGGAACAGGATAAGTCCCGAGTACGACGTCAGCTGCTGTGGTTCGAATCGAACCTCCAACGCGGGGCGGGCTTTACCTCGAACATCGGCTTTGCTATGTTTCATCTCAGTGGTCTCCTTCTCGGTGGGTGGCTCGTTTTGATCAACGGCTATTATACTAAGTTGGAGACCACTTTTTAGTTTGTCTGAGCCCCTATTTCATGTATCGCGCCAAGCGCTTTCAGTATTCTCGGAGCTTTTTTTGTCGTGTAGCTTAAGTTCACTCCCAGTGAGGTTAAGCTACACACCGTTTTCATGCTGAATATACCGCTATTTATAGGTGTTCGGGATAATTAAGGCCCATTTTCTAATAGGTTGTGAATGCGCGTTAGAGAGGTTTCTCTATGTTTATAGTTTGGATCAAAGATTTCATTTGAAAAGAGTTTTATTTTTTGCAAAAGATTATAAAAATGTTCTCTCGAAGAACTGAGCAGGAACCGAATAAACTCAGATGACAGATCTACAGTGACTTTTAAAATCCTTTGAAAGGATATGGCGAGTTTCTGATCTTGGTCTAAGTATCCGCTACCTAGATTAAATATTGTGTGTGAGGCGAGCTGAGCTGCCAGAGATGAAAGCAAAAGGCTTTCGATGATATTGTTATCGTTCGAGGTGATTTGATTGGCATTGAGGGAGTTTTTGCAGCCTTTAAAAATGAGCTCTATTTGCCATCTGATCCGATATAAGGGATAGATAATAAAGGCGTCTACCTTCAAATTAGTCATATACCAGTGATAGCTTCTTTCGACTGGATTCCAAAAGCCGATGACTCGACACGTCAACCGCCTGCCGTCATGGCACTTTTCGGCTTTGACCTCAATAATGTTTGCTCTTTTCCTTTTGAACTTTATCGACAAGAGCGATTTTCCAAGATGTTTTTTCGATAAGCCCTGGACAACCTCTTTGATAGAGAGGCTTGCGTTTGATTTCAGCCGGCACAGATAGAAACCGCCAACCTGTTGAATTGAAAACAAAAGCCCGTAGTCCCAATAACCTAGGTCGAAGATCACTAAGACACCCTTCAATGACGAAAGCTCAGGAAAACAGGTGCGGTCATGCCTTGATGTCGGAGTTAACTTAAACCAGTTCATCACCCCCGTGAACAAATCAATGCTCGCATGCCATTTGATTCCCGCGGCCGTTCTCGTGCCCGGGAAGGCCGACTTAGCACCATCCCAAAGACTGATTGAACTGGAATCCACAAGCCATATCCCACAGACTCCTAACTGAGATAATAGGTGGGTACCGATTAATGCGGAGGTACTCAATTGAGTCATTAGCTCGGCCACCACCGCTTTTAAATAATTCTTCAGCCGTTGCCTTGAGAGCCTTTCCCAAAACGCGCTTCGGCTGATGTCCTCATTGACCTGCTCCTTCATATGTCGGCGTATCGCTTCGAGTGAAAAGGTCTTTGAGTCTCCTAAGTGACAAAATACCAAACTCACTACAAACTCTAGGGGACTTATATTCGTTCTTGTGTCTTGGCTGGGAACCACTTTTTCAAAGCATTGCTTGAGAAGCTCTAGAGGGCTAACTTTCACTGATGGCGAATACCTTTCTCTTGGATCATTTTTGCTTGTGACTCAGATTATTTTTGCTTGTGACTCAGCATATTAAATCATAGAGGTAGGGCTTTCACTATCATCAAACGAATATCCTACTGTAATATAAAGATAAATATCCCGATCACCTATGACCGCTATTTATAGAGTAAAAACACTCTCGCGCAGATAATTTATGCAACTGGCAGGTTGATTACTTGAGTGGGAAAGGCAATAAAAGAACAGAAGAAAAGGATCTGCAACTTGCCCAGGCTATCCGTGAAATTGTCGAGCCTCATAGTCAGGTTGACCCTGATTTCAAGAGGTCTTTTGCGTATGTAAAGATAACGGCCAAGGCCGTGCGTCAAGCCTTGATTGATGAGAAAGGTTATAGCGATGAACAGCTCCCGACAGAGCGGACGATGAATACCCTATTAAATCGTTTGGGTTATTCTCTGAAACGAGTCGAAAAAACCAAGCCAGTAAAAAAAACTAAGGAAGTCGATGAGATATTTGCCAGTGTTCATAAGGCCAATAAAGTCTCTGACGAAGAGCCGGAATCACTGAGGATATCAATTGATACCAAAGCGAAAGTCAAGATGGGTGAGTTTTCAAGAGCTGGGCGCCGTCGTGGAAAAGCGGCCGAAAAAGCGTTGGACCATGACATACCGCCGGATGAGGTTCTCGTTCCATTGGGTATTTTAATCGTGATGAGCGGGAGGTTGACCATCGTTTTTGGCAGAAAACTAGAAACGACTGATTTTATCGTCGATGGTTTGGAATTATGGTGGCAAGAGAATCAATCAAACTATCCACAAATCAAAGAGCTTGTCATCAATTTAGATAATGGTCCCCACTTAGAAAGTCATCGCACCCAATTCATTAAGCGCATGGTGGAGTTTTCTGAACGTACCGGTTTAAGGATTCGTTTGGTCTATTATCCTCCTTATCATAGCAAGTATAATCCGATTGAACGTTGCTGGGGGGCTTTAGAGCGGTATTGGAATGGAACGACTTTAGAGAGTGTCGAGAAAGCCTTGCAATGGGCGGGAAATATGACTTGGAAAGGGCTATCTCCGGCCATTCATTTCGTTGAAAAGATATATGAAACGGGGGTCTCTCTGACTAAAAAGAAGTTAAAAAAGTATTTAAAAAGATTCAAACGATCTAAGATATTGCCAAAATGGGATGTCGTTATTGAACCCACGGCCACGTAAAATATTAATTTCTGGGTCCCTAAGCGTGGCAGATCCAGTTGTAGCGTTCTACGACCTCCGCCAATACGCCCAAGAACGCCTCCCGATCCCCATCGTCCTCGTAAATCGCCTCCCGCCTGTCACCTCGGAATGTAATGTGGTACAGGGCACCGGCAAATTTAATCTGCAGTGGTCTCGCCATACCTGCAGTGTAGCTCATTCATTCTGATGTTATAATAGGAGACCTGAATATCCCTCTGGAATTTTCAAGTTCTTTTTACTTTTTTTCAGCGCTCTTAAGGGATTAAATGGGGACTTATGCAGAAATATCGAGAATAAAAAACCCTCTCTGGCAAAGCCAAAGAAAAGGATAGCGAAGATTGATGAAAAAAGACCTCTAAGCGGTTTTAATTATCCGCACTCTCTTCTCTTCCGCCTCCGCAACTATTCAGCACTCATGCTTGGGGATGACTGTCACACGGGATTAATCATGAATAGAGTAATCTCGATCGTGTTTCAGCATCGACCAAATGACCCGACTCAAATGACGTCCTAACGCGCGAATGGCCTGATTATGGCTCTTTCCTTCAGCGCGCTTTTTATCGTAGTAAGCACGTGATTCAGGCACGCAGGCCATGTGACAGAGCCAACGCCCGTCATCATGGCGGCCCGTGCACGGGTGTTAACCTGTTTGGGCGGTTTTGAGCCCTTGTAGGTAGATGAGCTATTGTCTAAGGGGGCCATGCCCAAATAAAGCGAAAAGCTGCTTTGTTTTGGAAAACGCGCTAACGTGGCGATCTCTCCAGCCAACTCAGCACGACAGACCGGCCCGAAACCAGGAATAGAACCGATACGCTGAGCGTAGACGCTAGGTTCGGCTTGTTTGTTAAGCTCAGCCTCCAAAGCGGTGATGGCCTCCATCAGAGACAGGAGGCGACGCGCATCGGCCAAAATCATCGCACCGACATAGCTAACCTCGTCAGAGAAACGCGCTTTACGTTGCCAAGCTTGGATCACCTGAGCATAGTGATTGCCTACCCCAGGAAGGCTGAGCAGGGTTTTGCGGTGCACACGAAGCAATTTCGGTAACTCATCCCGACAGGTGAGAAACCGTAAAAACCAAAGGTTGTCCGCACTGGCTGTAATCTCCAAGAGCTCAGGACAAACCGCTTGCAAGTCGCTCTGCAAGCGATTGATGAGGGCAATCTTCTCGTTAACCAACTGGCGCCGGCGCCGACTGAGGCGTTTTAGGATACGGTTAGCCTCAGGTACCGGCACTATTATTTCTTGCAGAACCCCTTTGGCTAAGGGAAGATGTTGTTGGAGCTGGAACAACTCCAACATCTTGTGCGTATCGATGAGATCGGTTTTCGCCGGGGCTGGGAAGATTTCTTTAAACCGCGCCAGCTTCAGGTTGTTGACGTTATAAAGCCGATAGCCGCGCCGCAATACTTCCGTGTCTAGTGGCCTGGCCCAGCCGTTGTAGCCTTCCATGGCCACCCTCACGGGCAAGGCGTACACGCGTTGCTGTTGATCGAGGCGCTGGAAAAACAGACTAAATCCTTCTTGAGTATGTGGGATCGTAAATTCATCGACAATCTGGCCTTCAGAATGTCCAATCGCCACATAATGGGTCCGGCTGCCGATGTCCACGGCAACTTGTAAATGGGCAGATGAGATCATAGCGTGCTCCTCGGATAGGGGTAAACTCGAATAACCATCCTGCGTCTCGTCTACCTGCAGAGCCACAATACAATCAGTTGGCACCATCCCAATGCAGACGTCTCGGATGGCGCAAGTGGCACGGGCGGCATTTCAGAGCCGAGCCGAATTCCAAACAACCGACGGACCCCATGAGCCACACCCCCGCCAGAGTTCGTACTACTCCTCCAACGGGTTCTCCACCACCTGCTCTGGAGTAAAATCAAACGTTTCGAAAAATCGAAAAAATGCGGCTGTGGATAATGTGGGTAACTTCCCTGTTACCCACATTATCCACAGCTCAACAATAACAATTAATTTAATTCTCTCTCCATAAATACGATGGTAGACTCTAGACCCCTCTGCTCGATGTGATTAAGGCAGGGGGGTTAATGGATTGCTTAGGTTCGCACTAAGTTTCAAGATCGGTGAGTGCGACACGTAGCTTAGCTCTCGTAGTGGCAACCTGTTACGTGCTAGAGATAAGTTCACAGAATGTACGGCAGTGAATTTGTATTAAGACAATGTGTCCTGCTAGGCATAGAGAACAATCCAAAAAAGCTCGGATAGTGGGTATGTTCATAAGACAGTTATATGGATTATAGTGCACGAGTAAGCTTTCCTGGTGGTACACTGCGAAGCATATGCTATGTTTGCTAATATTCGGTTATGTTCGCTATCTGACTGTTAACAAGGGATTTTTGCCGTGCGTCTTGGTTACAGTATGTACGTTGAAGTTTTCTAAAAAAATCAATAATAGCAATAATATCAATAACATAGACGAACACGAAATCCGTTGGGGGCGCAAGCCCCACGAGGGTTCGAATCCCTCCCTCTCTGCCAAACAAGTAAAAAGATCCGCAAGGGAAATATGGTTTATCCAGAGAGTGGAGTTTCTGCTGAGAAGCTGCAGGTTCGACAAATCGGCAGGAGAGCCGATTTGGAGTCCGGCGCAGCCAGTGCGCGAAAGGCGAAGGCTGGGAAAGCCCGAGTCAATCCCTCTCTCTGTTAATTCGTCACATATTTTTAAGTAGAGAGTTGCAAGAAAGCATTGTGATTAACCTTACCCATATCCAGAAGCCATATTTGACCCTATTGTTGAATAGAGGCTATTTAAATCTACCTACAGATACCCAGTGACGAGATGCTCCATGAACTTTCCTGGTTACAGGTAAGCTCACCAATAATTATAGAAATGTTTAAACCACCGAGAGTAGGATTGTAAATACTCGTTCTATGTAGCGATTCGTAACGATTTCGATCTAGACGGTATTTTAGAGAAAGCTGGGGATATCAACAGTAAAACGCGCTATAGCCATCTCACTAAGCACTGTTTTATATATTCGGATACTGGCCCCGATTATGGAGCAACTGAGGGTGAACAACATATGGGCAGTCAACAACAGCGGGATTTGACAATGCCTCGGTATCGGCTGATCGCGATGCGTTTTGAATTTGTCATACCTAAAAATCATAGGAACAAATACTAGGGGGCGTGCATGGGACACAGACTTTCCAAAATCTATACTCGTACAGGTGATGATGGCACCACGGGTTTGTCGGATGGATCTCGGCAGAGCAAAGACTCCAATCGATTTGAAGCCATTGGCGATGTCGATGAACTAAATAGCTTAGTCGGTGTGGTGCTGGCCTACGAACCCAAGGATTCCATCCGAGAATGCCTGACCAATGTTCAACACGATCTATTTAACCTAGGGGGGGAATTGAGCTTGCCGGACCAAAGCTTGATTTCAACTAAGGATGTAGAGGCTCTTGAACTAAGCCTTGATAGCTTCAATGCGCAACTCCCACCGCTTAAAGAGTTCATTTTACCGGGTGGGGGATTAGCTGCAGCGGCTTGCCATTATGCACGTGCCGTATGTCGGCGCGCCGAACGATCGGTGCTTAGACTGGCGCGTACTGAAGCGGTTAATCAGCCGCTGCGCATGTATCTTAATCGACTATCGGATCTGTTATTCGTGATTGGTCGGGTGTTGGCGCGTGAATCTGGCAAGGGTGAGGTGTATTGGCGTTCCCATCGAACGGAGAATGCTTAAAGTTTAGATCGCATCCACTTCCACAGCCCTTGGTCACCTTTGTCCGACCTCCAGAATCGCATTATTTTGTCTACCCGACCCTGACGCAGGAAATGGCGCGTACATGGAGCGGGGCCAGAGTAATCTTGAGGATTCCTCCGTTGACTGGTTGTTATCCTCGATGCCTACTCCATCTTTAAAAAGATTGTCCCGTTAGGCTTTTTTTTCCATAAGAAATAAAACGCCCTTGCCCGATCGATGGAGAATATAGCAATGAAGCTTGGTGTCGATCTGGGAGGTACCAAGATTGAAGTTATAGCCTTGGCCGACGACGGGAGCGAGCGATACCGCCAGCGTGTTCCGACACCCCGACATGACTATGAGGGAACATTGGGAGCCATTGCTGACTTAATCTGTAAAGTTGAGCGAAGGTGCGGTGGGCATTATAGTGTGGGAATCGCTACTCCAGGTGCTGTTGTTCCAACCAATGGGCTGTTGAAGAATTCTAATTCTGTGTGGTTAAACGGTAAGCCCTTCAAGCGGGATATAGAAAAACGGTTGGGGCGCTGCGTCAGAATTGCAAACGATGCAAATTGTTTTGCGCTCTCCGAAGCCACCGACGGTGCGGGGCAGGGCGCTGAAGTGATATTTGGAGTAATCGTTGGGACGGGTTCGGGAGCTGGAATTGTCATCAAGGGTCATGTACTTCATGGCCCCAATGCTATAGCTGGTGAATGGGGTCACAATCCGTTGCCATGGCCAAAACCGGATGATCTTCCCGGGCATCGTTGTTACTGTGGGAAGGATGCGTGTATCGAAACCTACCTTTCGGGTCCCGGCATGGCAGCCCATCATCATCGCATGACAGGCCAGAACTTTAGCACTCTGGATATTATCGCTGCTGCTGAACGGGGGGATGAGTCGGCTGAGGTGACTCTGGCGCTTTATGAGGACCGTTTTGCGCGAAGTCTCTCTCACGTGATTAACATTCTGGATCCGGATGTAATCATTCTAGGAGGAGGCATGTCGAATCTAAAGCGGCTTTACACTAATATACCGAACCTATGGACACGCTATGTTTTCTCTGATCAAGTTAAAACACGGCTCCTTCCTGCTCGCCATGGTGATTCCAGCGGCGTTAGAGGTGCTGCGTGGCTTTGGTAGGGCTATAAACGCTGCCTGAACGATAATCGACTATCGCCGAATACAATTGATTTTATATAGAGCCAATTCGCAATGGCGTTACTTGAAGTAGTCGAAGGCGCAAAGCCTTTTTGTCATAACCTCGACGAGGATATAACAGTCATTGGTCGCCATCCAGATTGCGCTTTAACGTTTTCGTCTAAAACGGTGTCTGGTATCCATGCCAAGATTGTCAAACGAGACCTGAATTTCTACATTGAAGACCTACAGAGTCGCAACGGCGTCTGGGTCAACGATCAACCTGTCCGTGAACCCACACGCCTGATAGAAAACGATCAAATTAGGTTAGGCGAGATCGTACTGCGATTTAAAGAAAGTATTCCCTTTAAATTTGAGTTTACCGCTGGCGTGGAGGACGAAACCAAGATCACTGCCATGGTTCCGGGTGCCGGACAGTCGGGTTTGTGTGAAACTCAGCCCGAAGCCAAGCTTAAGGCGGTCCTAGATATCAGTTCGGGTCTAGCGGGGACGATGGATTTGCATTTATTGCTGCCAAAAATTCTCGATAGCCTATTCCAAATTTTTCCGCGCGCGGACCGCGCATGCATCTTACTAAGGGACGAGACGACTGGGAAAATGGTTTCTCGTGCTATAAAGAGCCGCGGGCCGGGCCTCAATGAATGCGTACGATTGAGTCGAACGATCCTAAATAAAGTTCTCGCAGAAAAAACCGGGATCCTATCCGCAGACGCATCAACTGATACCCAGTTTGGGGACAGTCAAACCATTGTCGATCTTTCAATTCGTTCTTTGATGTGTGTTCCCATGCTCGGCCTGGATGGTGAGCCCCTTGGCGTTATTAATGTTGACTGCCAACACCCCGTCGTGCAGTTCTGTCAAGATGATCTTGAGTTATTAATGGCTGTTGCTGGCCAAGCGGCATTGTCCTACGAGAACGCCCGTTTGTTGAGTAGTTATGTTGAAAAGAAAAAGCAAGATAAAGAATTGGCAATAGCCCGCAACGTGCAGCGTGCGTTGTTGCCTAAGTCGTTTCCCAGCATTAAGGGCTATGAATTTCATGCTTGTTACGATCCGGCCTTAGCCGTTGGTGGGGATTACTATGACTGCTTCATGCTGGGTAATGAAACCATCTGTTTGACTTTAGGTGATGTTGCCGGTAAAGGCGTACCCAGTGCATTGATCATGACTTGGTTGTCGAGTTGCGTGCAGACGACCCTGCGATTTGTGCACGAGGCAGACTGGGCCGCTATCGCTATCAATGAACAAATGTGCAGCCGGATCGTTGAGGGGCGGTTTGTAACTTTTGTCCTAATGATTATCGATCTGCGGATGCACGAACTTTCTCTAGTCAATGCCGGACATATGTCGCCGCTGATTCGCAAATCTGACGGAGTGCTCGAGCTTATGGACGAGGACATTATAGGTCCGCCGTTTGGTGTAGACGAAGGGTATGTCTATAGCGCGGAGAAACGCAGTATTGATCCGGGGGACACCATTGCGATCGTCACTGATGGGGTCTTTGAGGCACGGAATCCGGACAACGAATTTTACGGTATGGAACGCATCTATGAACGGGTGAGGCAGGACGGTTCCAAACCCGCGCGTCTAGCTAAGGTACTACTGGAAGATGTGTATCGGCACGCCAGCGGGCGCTCTCAGACTGACGATATTACTATCTTGACGATTGGAAGAAGCCGGTAAGCTATTTTAGTGGCCCTCTTTATCGAGAGGGCTCTCGATTAGTATCCAAAACTTTGTATCCTTTCTCTCCATGAATAATTCGCGATAGGTAAGTAGCCCAGCTTTCGGAAAGTCTTAAACTATGCCGTTCGGATGCTGGACTGTGGACCGATCCTAGCGCAGCCGCCTGCGTAAGTGTTAGTTGTTCTATAGCGGAGTTTAAGATGCAAGATTTATGTGGTGTGCGATAGAACCAGGTTCATTGGATGAGTACCTCTGGGATCTATACTCGAATCTATCAAAAATTTGTGTCGGGAGAAGCGCAGCTACCCAGCCTTCCCGATGTCGTGTTGAAGATCCGTGATGCTGTACGAGACCCAACTTCAAGCTCAGATAGCGTAGCACGTATACTCCAAGCGGATCCTGCGTTAACCGCGTATTTGATAAAGGTGGTGAATAGTCCGTTACTGATGACGCGCTCTCCGGCGAAAGACATAAAGATGGCTGTCAATCGCTTAGGATTGCGCGGCACCCGCGATATGGTAACTTCATATGTGCTTCGTACGATCTTTCGTACCGAATCCAGAGTATTGAAACAACGTCTGGACGAAATTCGGCGTCAAAGCGTTAAGATTGCGGCTATAAGTTATGTGCTCGCTCGATCCTGCCCGGGGATTGCTCCGGATCGGGCAATGCTTGCCGGATTACTCCAGGATATTGGGGCTTTCGCTGTGCTAATGGAGATCCAAAATCGTCCCGAAATCATCAATAATGAAATCAATACCCGGCTTGCCGTTTCCAATTTAAGTGCAGTGGTTGGCGTGCTATTACTTAGAAACTGGGAATTCGATGAGGAAATCATCGAAGTTGTCCGTAGCCGGGAAGATTGGCTGCGAGACCGATATCCACGTGTTGATATGGCGGATATCGTAATGATCGCCCGCTTGCATAGCTATATCGGTACCCCTTTAATGAGCGATTGTCCTAGAATTAACGAGGTGCCTGCCTTTGCTAAGATGCCAGCCGCAGAGCTAACACCAAAGTCAAGTATGAGATTGGTAGAAGTTGCCCAAAAAGATATTCTCGAACTGGAACGGTTGCTAGGGGCTTAATAGCGTTTGATATACTCGATTGGATTTGTTAATTCCACAATAACGTGGGTGCTAAGGAGCGCTATCAGGTAAAAAGTGAATGCCGTCGATAGACCGATTTTTAAACGGGGAAAGTTGTGCGCTTTCCCCGTTGCTCGCATGATTTTTGGGTGGAATTTATTAGGCTAGGTTTTTATGCAGGCGTTATCGCACTGTTTGGTATAACTGCAACACACACAACTAGCAACTTCTTTTAGAGTATTCCATTGTTCCATATGTTTGTCATAGTTCGGAAAATATCGGGAATTATTTTCTAAATACAGCATAACTCCATCAATTCCTGCACATACAGAATCCCATTGTTCTTTGTTCTTAGCCTCCAGGGCAGCGGGCCAGCGAACATCAAATACATCGCGAATCATTCTTTGATGCTCTTTTATTTTTCCAGATCTTTGGTTCATTCGCTGCATCATGCAATCAACATCTTTGAAGGTTTTTCCGGTCATTTGGAAAACTAATTTTTCGTTATCACTCTGAAAGTCCATTGGAACTCCTTACGCTATACATTACGAAATGGATCCCATAGCAACGTCTAGCCAGTTCGAAAGCGCTTTGGACGTCTATGAATATCATTGGAAGATTTGGGGCTCTATATAGAGTTCGCGACAAGCTGCGCGGAAGAGAAAACTGTGGTTAACGACGTTCATCATGGCTGTGTTGAATGCGTTCTAAAATAGAGTGCCTATAGAAATGACTACGGATAATATTAATTCGGAAGACTCTTCGTATGGTTTCCAGTCGGCGGCTCTTCCAACCCGTTGGACGGGTCCGTCAAATACCTGCTAAATTGCTTGAGGTATCGCATTATGAAGTTCTAGCTAATGGATGATTTCGTGAAGGCGACGGGCGGAGTTTTTTATGGTTATGAATGGTGCTGCGTGTTGAACGATAAAGTTGACTGGGAGTCGAATACTGCGATCTCAATTTCTATTTCAAGTACAGATGTCCGCTGGATTTAAGTATCTAAATTAGTGCCTGCTAACACGAAGCGACGATGAAGTTAAAAATGGTCGAGGAAGTCGAAACATTGCTGGAACAGATCGCGTAGCGGATTAGTTATTGGGAATTGATAAGATAGCGGGAATCGTTAAAGTGCTATTGAAGCGGGGCGGTTAAACCCAAATAATTTCGGGCGGTCCCACTCGTAATACTCAAAATACATGCTGCGGCAGCCTTCCCTAACATTAGCGTAAAGCCCGCTTATTAAAGTTGATTCCTGTTTCCATCGAACTTGCTATGATATAGGGACGAGAATCAATGCTTGATACTCGTGATGATCCACTTTTGCAGAATCCTTCGAGAATTCAATGGATGCTGATAGCTGCGAATCGAGCAGGATATTGAACTTTTTTCCCAGTGTTTGATTTAACTGAGTTGATTTATACAGATGGGCTTGGATCCACAGAAGTTTGAGCCGTTATCCGTGCAATCGGATCGTGAGGAACCGATTGCCGATGTTGAGGTGGCTGGTCATTATGTGACCCTGTTAGGTACTGCACACGTTTCCCGAGCCAGTGCGGAAAAAGTGAAACAACTGCTTGGTACCGACGATTACGATGCGGTGGCGGTGGAGCTCTGTCCGAGCCGCTATAACGCGATCATCGATCCAGATAGTTTGGCTCGGCTGAATATTTTTCGAGTACTACGAGAAGGGCGAGCGGCGTCGGTAGCCGCCGGCCTTGCTTTGGGTGCATTCCAACAACGTATTGCGGAGCAATTCGGAATCCATCCGGGTGAAGAGATGCGTGTAGCGATTGATCTTGCTCACAAAGCTCAATTGCCCATATTGCTGATCGATCGTGAGGTCAGTGTGACTTTGCGTCGCGTTTACGGCAATGTCTCGTTGTGGCGCCGGCTAAACCTCATGGCTGGATTCTTAGCCGCTATAGTCTCAAGGGAAAAAATTACCGAAGAAGAGATCGAGAAGCTAAAACAAGGCGATATCCTGGAAACCACCTTTTCTCAATTCGCCAATCAAGCGCAAGATCTTTACAAGCCATTGATTGAAGAGCGAGATCTTTATATGGCGGCGCGCTTACAGGATGAAATAGAGCATTCGGAGTATCACCGTATACTCGCTGTAGTTGGGGCCGGTCATCTAAAAGGGATAAAGTCCCGTTTGCGGCAAGGTTTAAGTTCGGCAACGACGCTTATCGGAGAACTCGACCGAATCCCCCCAGCCCGATTTAGTTTTAAATTTCTTTCCTGGTTCATCGTGGCGTTGATATTGATCGGCTTCGGCATAGGGTTTATGCGGAACACCCAACTCGGTCTGGAAATGGTGATCGAATGGATCGTCATCAATGGCAGTCTATCGGCTTTAGGCGCGCTTATTGCCGGTGGGCATCCGCTTACGGTTGCCACTGCGTTTGTGGCGGCCCCGATTACTTCGCTTAATCCCACGGTGGGTGCGGGTATGGTCGCCGGGGCTGCGGAAGTGTACTTGCGTAAGCCTCGCGTAGGTGACTTCAGCCGATTACGCGAAGATGTTATGCATTTGCGCGGCTGGTGGAGAAATCGAATCGCACGTGTATTGCTAGTTTTTGCCTTGAGTACCCTGGGGTCTGCAATAGGCACTTATTTAGCCGGTTTTCGAATCGTTGGTCGATTGGCCGGCGGCTAGTGAATTCGCAGGCTATGCCTATACCGGTGGAAAGTAGAGGCGGATGATTTGATGAATCCTCTTAAAAGCGCATTGCTGACTGATCTTTATCAGCTAACCATGTTGCAGGTCTATGTAGAACAGCACATGGAGGAGTTGGCTGTATTCGAGTTCTTTGTGCGCAGGCTGCCTACAAACCGGAATTTTATGGTCGCGGCGGGCTTGGAGCAAGTGCTGGAATTTCTAACCGATCTACACGTTACACCGCAGGAGCTCCGCTGGTTGGACCAGAGCGGGCGGTTTAACCGTGGCTTGTTGGAATATCTTGCACAATTAAGGTTTACAGGGGATGTTCATGCGATGCCTGAGGGGACACTGTTGTTTCCCAATGAACCGGTATTGCGGATTACTGCGCCTCTTCCGCAGGCCCAGTTTGTTGAATCTAGAGTTATTAATCTATTGCATTTCCAGACCTTGATTGCCAGCAAGGCGGCTCGTTGCGTGCTCGCAGCACCCGATAAACTATTGGTGGATTTTGGACTGCGTCGGGCACACGGTGCCGAAGCCGGACTGTTGGCAGCACGCGCAAGCTATATCGCCGGTCTACACGGGACGGCTACGGTGCTTGCGGCTCCCCTTTTTGGCATACCGTTATATGGAACGATGGCCCACTCGTTCATACAGGCCCAAGATAACGAGCTGGTTGCATTTGAACGCTTTGCGCGTAGTCAGCCGGAAAACGTTGTGCTATTGATTGACACCTACGATACCGTAGCGGCGGCTCGTAAAGTGGTTGAACTCGCGCCACGTTTGAAAAAAGATGGGATTCATATCAAGGGCGTGCGACTGGATAGTGGCGATTTTAGTGAGTTAGCCCCTAGGGTAAGAGCGGTATTGGACGAGGGGGAGTGTACTGCTGTCATACTGTTCGCCAGCGGCAATCTCGATGAGCACGCGGTGCTGGAATTACGGCGTTCGAATGCGCCTATCGATGGTTTTGGCATCGGCACCCACCTGGATACCTCGGCTGATCGGCCTTATCTGGACTGTGCCTATAAGTTGCAGGAATATGCAGGGCAAGCCCGTCGTAAGCTTTCAGAGGGGAAGGTAACCTGGCCTGGGCGCAAGCAGGTTTTCCGTCACTTCGACTCCAATGGTGTCCTCCGTTTTGACGTGCTTGGACTCGAAAGCGATGAGGAACCTGGAGAAGCCTTGCTTAAGCCGGTAATGCGACAGGGTAAACGCCTGTATTCACCGCTGCCGCTTAATCAAATTCGGGATTATGCGAGTGAGCAACTCCGTCGGCTGCCACAAGCTTTGCGGAGCTTAGAGCAAACTTCCACTTATGAAGTGCGGGTTTCCGACACACTCCAACAGTTGGCCATTGAAGTGGATAAGACGATACTCGGCACTTAGCCATTGGGATATCTGTTCATTCGGACACCAGTGCCTCTAGGGTGATCAAATTCGCACCTTTTCGTTGCATTTGTGCCAATGCCCGGTTTCCATCCTCGGCCGCTACATTGACGGCGCGTACAGCGTCCGTGAGTACGTAGACCGCAAAGCCTTCTCTTAAAGCATCCAGAACGGTATGCAAGACACAGTAGTCTGTGGCGAGGCCTCCAACGAAAACCTGCTGAATGTTCATGTGATGGAGTCGATTCGCCAAATCGGTACCCTCAAAACCTGAATAGGCATCTTCGTTGGATGTCGTGGCTTTGGAGATCACCTTGGCGGCTTCGGGTAGTATTAACTCACTAGCGAAGGCGGCGCCGTGCGTCTCCGCTACACAGTGTCTTGGCCAGGGTCCGTTATATTCTTTAAAGGAGCAATGATCGACTGGATGCCAGTCCCGCGTGGCAAAAATAGGCAGGCCTTGACTATGGAAGCGTTCGATATAATGGTTTAATGTCGGGATAACTTCGTCCCCGTGGTGGACAGCCAAAGCTCCTCCGGGAAGAAAATCGTTCTGTACATCTACGATGATCAAGGCATCATGGACGGAACGATCGAGTTGCACTTGCTGTAAATAGGGTTTTTTCATGATGTGTTTACCGGCCTGGCTGAATAGTTAACACGTGATGATCCAATGAGCCTCAGAATGGGTGTTCATCAGTGCATTCGAGACTTAATCGTGACTAATAGATAGTTTAGTGCACTTCATGGGATGCGGTGTGATTTCTCGGCCTGTTGTTGCAGACGACGATTAATTACTAAAACGCGTTGTAGATCGTTGTGATCTTGTGTATCTGGCTCCAATTACCCACTCCACCGAGGCTCTTAACCGATATCACAATGAGCGATAGAACTAAACGCTAAGCGCTGATGGCTTGCACTCACTACGATAAACTCGCGACGTAAACTAAAATTCGATGAAACAATGAACTAAGAGAACAAATCAATTTGGTTTCCATAGCCATTATCCGATTGCTGTTGGTAGCCGTTACGCAGATCGTATTACCAGGTTGCTCTACCAAGGGGGTAGAAACTGGTCCGCTTTTAGCCAGACATAAGGCCTCTCCAGTGGTTTCGGAGCGGATTCTCCCCGGCGAAGCGGCTAACGCCAAACTAATAAAAGCCATTGATCTACAAACTGTTTCCACTCTTGAGGAAATCATTCCTTTGCTGGCAAACAAGCGGGTGGTATATCTCGGAGAGACTCATGACCGTTTTGAGGATCACCTGTCTCAATTAGAGACAATCCGCCAGTTGCATAAATTCCATCCAGATCTTGCCATAGGAATGGAGTACTTTCAGCAGCCTTTTCAAAAGTATTTGGACGAATACATTACTGGTAACTTGACTGAGAAGGCGCTGTTGAAAGCCACAGAATACTATGATCGTTGGAAATATGATTATCGGCTTTATAGGCCTATATTGCGCTATGCGCGATCACATCGTATCTCGCTGGTAGCATTGAATATACCGCAGGAAATTACGTTTAAAGTTAGTCGTTCCGGACTCAGCGCTCTTACCAACAGGGAATCGCGACGTATTCCCACAGAACTTGCTCCTGCAGATGCTGGTTATCGCCAGCGTCTCAAACAGGTATGGGAACACCACTCTAATATTGATTTTAATCATTTTCTGGAGGCCCAGCTGCTTTGGGATGAAGGAATGGCGGAGCGCGCCGCTAGCTACCTACGTGATCATCCACAAACGCATCTGGTTGTATTGGCGGGTTCTGGCCATTTAGCCTATGGCTCTGGAATTCCTCGGCGTCTGAATAGGCGATTGGAAGTCGACTCTGCCATCGTACTCAACGGAACGGAGCTGGGCCTGGATCCTGGAGTCGCAGATTACATATTAGTGGCCGAGCGCGTTGAATTACCACCGACCGGTTTACTTGGAATCTATATGACAGATATGCCGCAGGGTGTGACAGTTGAGGCTTTTGCCGAAAAGAGTCCAGCAAAAGCACAGGGCGTTCACGAAGGGGATCGAATCATATCCATGGATGGGGAATCTGTTCAAGCTTCGGCAGATGTCAAGATCGCATTACTGGATAAACACCCTGGTGATTCTGTCGATATGGAGGTTCGGCGCAACAGCGGATCGGATAAGAATCGGCGACTCCTGTTCCATGTTAAGCTACAGTGAAGAATTTTCGCCAAATAAGCTCGGACACGCACCTCCTCGATTGATCATTTCTCGCCACTTAGTCCCCTATATATCCCGTTGATGCCATTAGGTTTGCGCCTATTGATTAGGTTCAACCGTTAATTGTCGATAGCGTTCATAATAGAGCCGCGGAATCAGCCGTGATCAATGGATGCGACGGAAAATAAGTGTGCACATTTATATAGGCAGAATCTAAAGAAAAAGATCGGTTAGAGGATAAAAGTGTGGATGATCGGACATTATATGTTGCAGTAAGTGGTTTGGATCAACGCCAGAGAAAGAGTATCTCTGAGGTATTTAGGGTAAGGGGAAAGGGACGTTACGTGCTCGCGGACGAGTTCAATGCCGATATTTCTATATTAGATATGGATGCTCCGAACGCTGAAATGAATTGGCAGCACTTCCAAAAAAATTATCCAGATAGACCCGTAGTTATTTTTTCGCTGCATCCGGTTACCAAGGAAAACGCGTTGTTTCTGTCCAAACCAATAGGAATAAATGCTCTGTTGAGCACGCTGGAAAAGCAAAGAATCGAGCTGGAACAGACTGATCGCCAACGCGCGCTTTTAATTGATACGGTACCAGGTTTTGGGCTTTCCAGAGGGATAAGCAGAGAGGGGCAACTCGGTATCGGGTCTACGCCCAATACATGCCTGGGTGAGAATGAAGACGCCATCCGGCACTTGTGTGGAACTCGTGAAGATGTAGATCCGAATGATACTAAGGCGTATGGTGAGATCTACTATGCATCCAGCAAGTTCTTGATCTCTTTAGTGTTAAAGGCTGGAGAACTGGCTCGCACTCAAGAAGTGGCTGTCCGAATCGAGCTCGATCCCAAGCCATTAATCGTTTCCCCTGGCGCGAGACTAATCCTCAGTGAAATAAACGAGCACATGTTACGATCATTATGTCTGGTTCCAGTTGATGCGTCGACGATTAAACTGCAAAAACTCGGTATCGAGGAGTTTATTAAGTTGAAACAGTATGCGCATTTGGAAGGCAGGATATATTCCTATGACACTTTCTGCTGGAATATGGCGTTGTGGAGTTCCAAAGGAAGGCTGCCCGCAGATACCGACCCAAACGCACCGATCTACATAAGGTATTGGCCGAATTTAACCCGCTTAACGCTAACTCCTCATGCCATGCGTATTGCCGCCTTATGGAGCAGACAACCCCGGTCTTTGTTTAATACGGCTGAAGAACTAAGAATTCCCCAACGGTATGTGTTTGCGTTCTACAGCGCCGCTCACAGTCTGAATCTTGTCGGTATGACTAGGCGTGCGGTGGATTTCACGTTTGCCCCGGAACCGTTGCAAGCCAGTAGATATCGTGCCGTGCTTTCTCGGTTGCTAAACCGGCTGCATCTCTCAACATAAGGATAATGAACTAGGGAGTAAGAACTATGGCAGAATACAGCATTGTATTCACGGGTCCTAAAGGGGCTGGTAAAACGAGCGCCATTAACGCACTCAGTGAGGTCCCAGTCAAAAGTGCAGAAATGGATTCAACCGATGGAGCTTTGGGTACGAGTAAGTCGATCTCCAATGGTTTGGAGTATGGTCGAATCCAGCTGAGTGATGATGCAGAACGGATCAATCTCTACGGCATTTGTGGTGAAGTGGGTCTAGGTAAGGAAGTGGGAAAAATCACCGAATGCGGATTGGGGCTGATCATGTTGCTTGATAATAGCCGGCCGAAACCCATTGAAGACATGCATTTTTTCTTGCGAGAGTTCGCCGATTTAGTCAAACAGACTGCGATGGTAATCGGTATCACGCGTATGGAACTGAAACACGAGCCCAAGATTGAGGATTATCATCGGGAGCTCTGGACAAGTGGCGTCAGAGCCCCGATTTTGGAAGTTGACACCCGGAACAAACGGGACATCGTCATACTCGCGAAAAGTTTAATCTATCAATTAGATCCAGGATTGGGCCGATAGCGGCCGCTATTTGATCATCTGCGTTATGGAGAGTCTTACCAAATTTTGATAGCGTTCGGTCCAACGACGGCTTCACCTCATCGAAAGCGCAACCCATTAATAACACATCTCTTTAAGCATTAATTCAGACTGGGCGCGATCTGCAAGGCGTCCTACATCGTCAGTATTTGATCTGAGTTTACCTGCCAGAGCCCAGGAAAAATCCCGGGGGTTGCGTAACATTGGATAGGCTGGCTATGGCGGACAACCACCATGTCGAAATCAATGACCGTCAGGTCAAATCTTAACTTGTATGTCTTTTAGTCTGCTGTTCCGAGAAATCCGTGTAACTAATATTGCTGGCGGATTCTCAACGCCTCTTCGTATAATATCTTGTAAAATCTTTTCCAGATAGGGTATGACACGAAGGGTACTCATGATGGATCTTTACGCGGAAGCACTGCTTAGGTTTAAGAGTATGCTGGCAGAGGTAAGTAAAACCGACTTACCCGAACCGACAGCGATGATTCTTGCAACGGTTGGCACTCAGGGGCAACCTACCGTGCGTACAGTGTTGCTGAAGAACTTCGATGAGCGGGGATTTATCTTTTTAACTAACTTGAACAGCCGTAAGGCTGGCCAGCTAAAGGAAAATCCCCGAGCGGCACTTGGCGTCTTTTGGCAATCGCTGATGCAGCAGGTTACCGTAGAGGGCGTTGTCGAGCAGATCAACGAGGAAGAGGCCGATGCCTACTGGGTTACCCGCGAACGGGATAACCAGTTGGCCGCGTGGGCTTCTGAGCAGTCCCAGCCATTGGACCGTCGAGATACCTTGAATCACCGAATCGTGGAAGTCCGGGAACGATTTATGGATCAGCAGGTTCCTCGACCTTCCTATTGGTCAGGTTATCGTTTAGCCCCTGAACGCATCGAATTCTGGTCATCAGGGTGGCATAGACTTCACGAGCGGGTTTGTTATGTTAAAACTACAAAAGGTTGGTCGATGACCCTGTTATATCCCTAAATGGATAAGTAAATATTTGTTGATAATAATATTAGAATAAACTAAAATACTTTATGAAGTGCGGGGTAACTGTTAAACTTCACCCCGCACAACACGTGCGGATTCATAAATAATCAACGTTATAAGGGGATACCTAATGAATAAACTAAGTAAAATCGCAACGGCTGCAGTTTTGGCAGGTTCCGCATCATTGATGCCCCTTCAATCCAACGCCGGTGGGGAGGTCCATGGGGAGGGGGCGGTCCATGGTCAGGCATGGGTGATGGCCTAGGTGATGGATGGGGTGATGGAATGGGCGACATGTTCGGCGATTTCAACATGAATATGAGTGGTGGTGGTCACGGATATGGCCGTGGTTATGGCCGTGGTTATGGCCGTGGATATGCTACGGCTACGGTAATCCCTATTACGGCTATGGTGGGGCCTGGCTGGGGCGGTGGTCCTTGGGGCGGTGGTCCCTGGGGTTATGGCGGTTATCCGGGCTATGGTTATGGCGGTTATCCAGGCTATGGTTATGGCGGTTATCCGGCCCCTGCAGCTCCTGCAGCTCCAGCGCAATCTCAAGAAAAGTAAACCTTTCCACACAGCACAAGGACGTGTTGATTTCAAGTCCACACCCCAATAGCTCTCCTAGAGTAGAGAGCTATTGGGAGGTCAAGGTGTGTTAACGGCGATTAAAACGCTCTAGTGCTTAGAGACCGCTTAAATTACCTTTGAGAAATTCGTGTTCAGAGGTTTTTCGGGGAGATAGTGGTCGAACACCATGCACAGATTACGGATGAGCAGCCTTCCTTTAGGCAAGACGAAGATTTTGTTTCCATCCCAGCTTATTAGCTCGTCCGCTGCGAGTTTAACCAGTCTATGTAGCTCTGACGCGAAGTACGCTTTAAAGTCTATCTTGAATTGCTGTTCAATTATCGATATATCCAAGGAAAAGTGGCAGATTAGTTCACTGATAATCTTGCGACGTATTTGATCATCTTCGGATAATTTGATGCCCCGAAGAATAGGCAAATTCCCTTGATCAATAGCAAGGTAATAACTTTCAATCGCGCGTACATTTTGACTATAGCTATTACCGATAGCGCCGATTGCCGTGATGCCAAGTCCGATTAAATCGCAATCAGCATGCGTGGAATACCCCTGAAAATTTCGATGCAGTTTATGGTCGCGTTGCGCGATGGTCAGTTCGTCATCAGGTTTGGCAAAGTGGTCCATCCCGATATAGACATAACCGGCAGCGGTGAGTTGTTCTATAGTCAGTTTAAGAATGCCGAGTTTCTCGCGGGGTTCGGGTAAAGTGGCTGCATCAATACGCCGCTGTGGCTTGAAATGTGTGGGCAGATGGGCATAGTTGAATACCGATATTCGATCGGGGCTAGCGCTGATCACGCGTTCAAGGGTCCGTTCGAAACTTTCAACCGTCTGAAAGGGGAGTCCGTAGATCAGGTCCAGACTTATTGATTTGAAGCCGCATTGGCGCGCCGCCCGCATTACCTCCAACGTTTGCTCCTCTGATTGAATTCTGTTAACCGCTTTCTGTACACGAGGGTTGAAGTCCTGTACTCCCAGGCTGATTCGGTTGAAACCGAGTTGCCGAAGCACGCGGATAGTGTCGGCAGTGGCTTCTCGCGGGTCGATTTCTATCGAATATTCTCCCTGGTCATTATCATGCAAATGAAAATGTTGGGCGGTGGTGGCCATTAGCTCGGCCATCTGGGCGTCATTTAAAAAAGTAGGAGTCCCTCCGCCCCAATGGAGTTGATCCACGGGGCGGTCGCGGTTAAATAGCCCACCCTGCATTGAGATCTCGCGATACAGATGATCGAGATAAGGTAAAGCAAGCGAACGATCCTTAGTCGCAATCTTATTGCATGCGCAATAAAAGCAAACGGTAGTGCAAAATGGAATATGTATGTAGAGCGACAACGGACGAGGGAGAGGCTCTTCATTGGTGCTTTCTGCCAGAGCTCGGTAGTGTGTTTCGGTAAATCCCTCGTGAAACTGCACGGCTGTGGGGTAAGAGGTATACCGCGGCCCGGATCGGTCATAACGGCTTATCAATTCGGCGTCAAATTTCAGTTCGTGATCCATGTTTGGCTAGCTTGCATAATAATTTTTGTGGGTGACAACTCAGCTTGTTAGACCAAATTCAGAGGAGATGATCATTTTTTTAAATTGAGATCAAGTCGGACGCGCATTACTGTTGGGTAAGTGCACGCATGGAATAAAGGATAGCTGACTCATTTCTGGGGGGCTGGCGAGAGACTCCGGGGAGCTAAAGCTAGCCGTTATATTTCCTCTTCCGATTTGATGCTGGCCTGTACATCCTGCAGGCTAAGTGACATTGTAACGGTTGAATAAGCTATGAATTATTCAAGAATTCTCACCAACTCGCCAGTCTTAAGGAGCTCCTGCAGGGTTCTCGCGGGTGCTGGGCCCGTTCGCTCTATCTGAGCCTCCTCAGTAGCGCCAGCAAATCTCAGTTGTATGGCTTGTTTCGAAAGCACGACTTCATAACTTTCCGACCACGACAGCAAGCGTTGCACTTCTGCCCGGCGATAGTCGGCATCTTGGCCGGTAAAAAACACCACAAAATAAGGCCTATGGCAACCCGTAAAATGTTGACATCTGAGCCTGGGGTCGGTCAATTCATAGACTTCTTCCGGAAGGCCGCCTACTGCATTAATCTCCACTTGCGGACACATGATGGCAAAAAAACTATGGGGCAACTCGCCGTGAGACCTTTGCCATCGCTTCAATACGGCAATAACAAATCCCGGAATCTTGGCCACGATCCAACTCTCCACGTGGGGTGGGACACCGGTAATTTCCAAGTTTTCTGGAAGTTGCATCATCGCTGCTAGATCCCTTTGTCGAAGTTGCTACAACTTGTGAACTTCTAAATCCAAATCCCGTTGTTGCCCTAGCGTGGTCTCATTACTGATAACCGCGACACTCGCGGTTGAGGTCTGGAGATAAGTGTTGGCAACGCGCTGCAAATCCGTGAGTTTGACCTGCAAGATCTGCTGCCGAAAATGCCTGACGCTGCTCGGGAGTGCGGCCATGAAGGGTGCTAAAGAATGTGCCGATTGCCTCGCCTGCAGGCGAATCGGGACGGTCAATATCACTGATTACACCTAAAATAGCTTCTTCCAACTGGCGAGGCTCATGACGTTCGGTATGCAGCCATTCCAAAGCGTGATCGAAATCGGTTAAGGTAGCCGCTAAGCGTGGATCGCGGTAGGAGAAAAAGCGAAAGGCGCCTGTATCCGTACTAAATCCAGCACCCGCGCCATACGCACCACCTTGCTCGCGAATGGCCCGATGCAAATAGCCGTTGCGTAAGAAGGGCCCCAACACCATCAGCGTGGGGGCGTCCGGATGATTCTGCGATATGGTGCGATAGGCCTTGGCGCAAAAATTAACCTGAGTACTGGTTGTCCAGGCTTGTTTTACGGTACCTTGAACTGGTTCGAGTCTGAACGGTTCAGATGTTCCAATGTTTTGTTGGGGTTGAGGCCACTGGGAATGAAGCGCAGTATGAATGGCGGTTTGATGCTGCGCTTCGCTCACGACCAATAGCTGGCGCGGCATCCGGGCGAGCTGGTCACGGATCTGTTTTAATCTATCCGCAAAATCTCCCAGCTCTGATTCATTATTAAGCGCTTTATCTAAGGTTTTGATCTGCTTGATGCTGTCCAGGCCGGACCACTGCTGGGCCAGGACGCCACAGGGCCCCATGCGTGAACTGGCTGCTGTCATCGCTAGCAGGTGTCCGTTTCCGGTAATCTGGGATTCCCGATAAGTGCGGATTTGGGCGATAAGCTCGCGTAATCTGGGAAGTTCGTCGAAGCGTGCTCGAAAAAAGGTTTCATTGAGCAGTTCCACTAGGTGTTGCTGATTCCGCACCAATGCCTTCGAGGATAATACAAAAAAGCCATTGACGTTTTGCAGGTCGGTGAGATCTGCATGTACCGAGGTCCGGGCGCTGATACCACCGCTCACCGAAGCTTGCCAAGCTTGAGTTTGGAGATAGTCACGCGTACCACAACCGACTTCCGTCAAGCAGGCGCAGAACAGGGGCAGTATGTTGATTAATTCCGCATTCAGTTGCGGTAACTCGACGATAAGCTGTTCATAGACCAGGCCATTGGTGCCTTGATCAAACCAAGTGGCTGGCATGCCGTTTATAGGGCCAGAGGTACCCCCTGGGATTATAAGTTCCGGGGGGACATCCTCGAGAGTGACTTTCGGTAGGATTTCCGGATCATCTTGGGTTTGCTGTCGCTGCTTAAGCGCACTGGCGCGAGAGATAACTTGCTGTTTCTCCTGGTCATCCATCGCCGTTTTGATTGCGCGTAATTGCTGCATTTCGTCGGCCAATCGCTGGGCGCTCAAGTGCTTGTCCGGCACCATGGTCAGTCGTACCCGATGTGGATTGTTCAACAATAGCCTACGGGTGAGTGATTTGATGAAGTCGGGGTCGTTAATTTGTTCACGTAATTGGTTTAGAATGGGGTCAAGATCGAGCACATCGACAGGGTGGGCCCCGTGCATGGATGCCGACAGCGCCTTGACCATCAGTTGCAGTCCATATGGAAACCGGCCACCTCCGACTTCCCGCTGCGAGAGTTCGAGTTGATGCAGTACCGATTCCACTTGCGCTAGAGGTACGCCTTCTGTCGCCACCCTCTCTAAGACGCTGAATATGAGTGTTTCGACGGCTTCCGCCTGCTCGCTATCGCAGCCTTCGAGACCGCATACAAACACGGCTTCCCGGGTTTCATCATCGAGGCCGCATAGTTCCGATGGAGCGGTGCCCAATTTGCTAGTTTCCAATGCTTGCCGCAGTGGTGAGGCGCCGTGATCAAGTAATACTCCAGAAAGCAGTTGGGCGCGCATGCTCTCAATCAAGTCGGCGCTTTTCCCCAACAGCCACCCCATCACAATGTGTGATTTGCGGCTCAGATCCTCTTCATCCTCAAGCGGATAGGTTGAAGTCGCTTTAATTGGACTTTTGTACCGCTGTTCGTCGGGGATCGTGGTATCGAATTCTGTCCGATTGAACTGCTTCAAGGCGCAATCTTCTAGCTTTGCTTGGTGTTTTGTGACTGGAAAATTACCATAAGTCATGAACAGCGCATTTGATGGATGATAATGCGTTCGATGGAAATGTCTTAGCTGTTCATAACTTAGTTTGGGGATCTCCACAGGATCCCCGCCACTATTGTGATGGTAGGTAATGGTGGGGAATAGGTGGGATTGCAGCGTTTGCCAGAGCTGACGCTCGGGTGAGCTCATTGCTCCTTTCATTTCATTGTATACTACACCTTTGTATTCGAGCTCGGACTCAGGATCGTCAGCTATACTAAACTCTACGCGGTGACCTTCTTGAGCAAAATCCAGCGGGTCGAGTAGGGGGAAGAACACCGCGTCTAAATAGACGCGCAGTAGGTTGTCGAAGTCTTTGGGGTTTTGGCTAGCGAAAGGGTAAGCCGTCCAGTCGCTGGAGGTAAAGGCGTTCATAAATGTGTTGAGCGAGCGCCGGATCATCATGAAAAAAGGATCCCTCACCGGGAAATGTTGGCTGCCGCACAACGTGGTGTGCTCCAGAATGTGTGCTACACCGGTCGAATCCTGCGGTATGGTTGGGAAAGCAACAAGAAAAGCGTTATTGCTATCTTTGGAATCGAGATGGAAATGACGGGCTCCGGTTGCTCGGTGGCGAAATTCGAGCACATTAAGATTGAGCGAAGGAATATGGTCTTGTCGTATCAATTGAAATGCCGGGTGTGTCATAACGGACGTGTCATCTATAGCCATCTGGGTTTAAACGGGAGAAAATATTGTGAGTAACGCCTCAGCGAATGGTGTGGCACCGTTGAGAGTCTATCAGAGGCGCAATCTGATCGTTGGTGAAAATAGACTAATCGTTCAATATAAGGCACTCGGGTATTTGTAGTAAATAAAAATTATAACCGAGCCTCTTGTAATACCCCATTTATCGTCTGATCTGCCGCTAATGCGAGTATTCTTGTTTAAGAGACAATGATTTGTACACAGGTTTTCAGATATCATACTCATGGTGGTAGCGAGAGAGATGACGGTAATTGATGCCGAACATCATTCTCGATGAGGTAGCTTTTGGAGCCCTAAAGTATATTTTCGTCTGTTATAGTCTAGTTCGATTGGTGTTGCATGGCGCCGGAGCGGTTTAAGAAATTGGCCGAAATTCGCTTTAAGGCAAATCCCGATCAGTTGCAGCAAGTGCGAAAGGTAGTGCGTGCTGCTGTCGCTAGCAAGGGGTGTGCGCAAGAGCTAACCGATTGCATCGTGTTGGCTGTAGATGAGGCGAACGCAAACATCATCCGCCACGGGTATGGTGGGAGTAAGGAGGATGATATCATTCTGGAGATATTTCATGGTCAAAATGATTTAATTATCCGTCTCACCGACTTTGCTGCTCCAGTAGATGAAGCTGCATTACAACCTCGAGACTTGGCTGACGTTAAGCCGGGTGGTTTAGGCATTCATCTAATCCGAGAAATCATGGATGAGTTTAAATACTTGGAAACACCGAAGGGTGTCGGAAATATTCTCGAGATGAGGATAAAATTAAACCAACCTAAAAGCCTCTGAAAAATAGGGCCTTGAATGCTCAGGCTCGCCATGTTGCGAAGTCAAATCTACCTCATACGTCCAACTGTCGCGTTTGAGTATTACCGATACATAGGACTTAAATCATGGAATTCAGCAAACGAGTTGAAGGTTCTTATACCATAGTCTCTTTGATGGGGGAGATTGATTTGCATTATTCCCCTCAAGTGAGGGTTCAACTTCTAGAGGTACTAAATCATGCGCATGACCTGTTGGTCGATTTGTCAGCGGTAAGCTATATCGACAGTTCCGGCATTGCTTGCTTGGTTGAAGCTTATCAGCTTGCCAAGAAATCTGAGCTTAGATTTGGTCTTGTAGGTGTTAGTAATTCGGCGTTACAGGTGCTGCGACTCGCACGCTTAGACAAGGTATTTCCCATTTATGATTCGGTCGAAGAGCTCGTGGATCAGGGTTAGCTAGGGGTCAAACACAGCGAAGAGGAATGCCCGGTTGCTTGCGGCAGGGTAGTTTATTTGGCGGTCTGACCGTGTAGAGAGTGCATTTATGGGCGATAAAGCTCAGCGTGAAGTGGTTATCCAGGTAGACGATCTTGTCACTCACTATGGGAATCGAAAGATCCTGGATGGCATTTCCCTGACTGTGTATCAGCAGGAAATTCTCGTCATAATGGGTGACAGCGGTTCGGGTAAGAGTACCCTGCTTCGGCATCTTTTAGGACTAAAAATACCTACGAGTGGTAGGGTAGAGCTACTGGGGAAGAATATTGCTGAATTAAAACTGCGGGAGCTCTATGAGTTGCGTAAACGGATTGGTGTAGCCTTTCAGGGCGGTGCCTTGTTGGGTTCGTTAAGTGTGGGGGAAAACGTTCGCTTGCCACTCCGCGAGAATACCAAGCTCGATGAAAGTACCATTCAGATCATGAGCCGAATGAAATTGGAAATGATGAATTTGGCTGGGTTTGAAGATCTGATGCCATCTGAACTTTCAGGGGGCATGCTAAAACGTGCTGGACTGGCTCGAGCTATTGTTATGGATCCCAAATTGCTCTTCTTTGACGAGCCTTCATCAGGCTTGGATCCAATCAATTCAGCAAAACTGGATGAGCTGATCTTACGGCTTCGCGAAGCCATGAATATGACCATTGTCGTTGTGACTCATGAATTGGATAGTGCGTTTAATATTGCTGATCGTATGATCGTTCTCAGACAAGGTCGATTGCTAATGACGGGAACGGTCGATGAAGTCCGTAACAGTGAAGATGAGAGTATTCAGAATTTAATTAATCGCCAACCTCAGGAAGAAACGTTGGATCCACACGACTATCTGCACCGGTTAACGGGGATAACCGGTCGGTCGTAATTCAGACGCTTTAGCTCAGTATTGGTGGTGTTCAAAATAATTGAAAAACTTGGCGATAGCTCGCTATATCATTTAGAGCGGGTTGGGATGATGACGATGCTGCTGGTCGTGTCATTTTTCCGAATCCTCAAACCTCCCTATAAATTATTTCCAATTGTAAAACAGATTCACTTTATTGGCGCGCGCTCGGTATTGGTCATCGTCGTTGCCGGTGCATTCGTTGGAATGGTGGTCGCCTTACAATTTCACGATACCTTGGTTCGGTTCGGTTCGGTGAGTCTGTTGGGTTCAGCGGTTGGGCTGAGCCTTACGCGCGAACTTGGCCCGGTGCTAACAGCGCTTATGGTCATTGGCCGAGCAGGTTCAGCGATATGCGCCGAAGTAGGTATCATGCGCGTCGAGGAGCAGATCGATGCGTTGGACTGTATGGCAATTGATCCGTGTCGGTATCTCATTGCACCCAAGTTAATCGCGGGTATTATTTCTCTGCCCCTATTAACTGCCTTGTTCGATGTGGTGGGTTTGATAGGTGGGTATGGAGTGGGTGTCGGTATTTTTGGAGTGAGTTCTGGAGCCTATTTCCAAGGCATCTACGATACAGTTAATTGGAACGATGTACAAATGGGCTTTGTAAAGTCACTGATTTTCGGTGTTTTAATTGTGTGGATAGCTTCCGCGAAGGGCTACCATCTTCACTTGGAGCGCATTGGCGTTTTCGGTGCTGAGGGTGTAAGCCGAATCACGACTAACGCAGTGGTGCTTTCATCAATCGCTGTGTTATTTGCAGACTATTTGATCAGTTCGCTCATGGCATAAGCGAGCGGATTCCCCTAGGAACTTGCATGATGAAACGTTTGAATGTGGAGATCGTCGTGGGCTTGTTTGTATTGCTAGGACTTGCTTGTGTATCTTATCTCGCGATCAAATTAGGGGATGTGGGATTATTTCAAGATAATACCTACCCCCTAAAGGCTCAATTCATCTCCATATCCGGCCTAAAGGAAGGTGCTCCGGTGGAATTGGCAGGGGTAAAAATTGGTAAAGTAGCCAATATCTCCCTAGATCCTGAATTATATGAGGCAGAGGTCGAGTTTGCGATTGATCGCAATGTCAAACTTCAGGACGATGTGATCGCTTCTATCCGCACCCAAGGTATTATTGGCGATAAATTTGTAAAAATTTCGCCCGGAGGTTCGGATAAGTTTCTAGAGGCAGGTATGACCATTGAGGAAACAGAATCGGCGATTAGCCTGGAGGAACTGGTGAGTAAATATATGTTTGAAGGTGGGTCGAAGTCTGAAACAACACCTAATAATAACGACGAATTCGATTTGAAATAATCTTTATGATTTAAAGTGTCCTGTAAGATTGCATCTAGCGACTAGATATCCATAAAGGTAGCGGTAATATGATAAAAATGCGCGTGTATGCAGTATGTTTTTTAATTTTCATATCTTCAGCAATTGCATCGGCTGCACCCGGTCCCACAGAGCAAATTAAAATTACCATCGATACGGTGCTTGGCACCCTTAAAGATGATTCTTTAAACAAGCTAGAAAAACGAGAACGGTTGTTGAACCTGATTAAATCACAATTTGATTTTCGTACCATGTCCCAGGCTGCACTGGCCACCTATTGGCGTAAAGCTTCAGCGGAAGAACAAAAGCGGTTTACCGAGTTGTTTTCCGAGTTGTTGGAATGGACATATATAGGACGCATAGAAGCCTATACGAATGAAAAGGTAGAATATACAGGAGAAAAACTTAGGAAAGTGCGTGCGAAAGAGATTGCCGTTGTTGCTACCAAGATCGTCACGGCGAATACCGAAATTCCAATTATTTATGAATTAATCAAACGCGAAGACAAATGGTTGGTCTACAACGTGTTGGTAGAGAACGTTAATCTTGTGAGAAACTATCGTGACAGCTACCGTAGCATTGTAAAAAAAGAGGGGATAAATGGATTATTAACAAAAATGGAGCAGAAGGTAAAGGAGCTCAAATCTAGGAGCTAGGCTGGAGGAAAGCCCGCCTGATTTAAACTTCATGAAGCCCGAGGCAAGACCACGGAGTGCCTAGTGTGGAAGTAGTTGTAAAACTAACTAATCTACTCCCTTCCGATGATATCAAGAATCTTTTATAGGAAATGATTGCCCCATCGTTTTCGACCTTGTTCGTGGAGGGGGGAAAAGGGAATTTAGCGATTATAATGGCAATTGTATAGCCGCTATCGAGAACAAAAAAATCAATGGCTTAACCTTAGGCGTCAGTCCGTATATGCGTAATCATCTCTTACTGAGTAACTTTAAAGGAATGGCATGCAGGTAGAAGGGCGCTATCAGTCCTTTAGTTTATTCCTTGTGGGAGAGAGATAATGGCCGTGATTTTTGATTTACTCATCGGTTTTTTCCTGGGTTGGGGAAGCTGTATGTTGCTCGATTCGTTCTTCTGGCGCAACAAACGCATTTGCCCAGAGGCGGAGCAACGGTTAAATGCGACAATTAATAAACTCGAATCAGACAAGAAATACCTTCTATCCAAGATTGCCAGGTTAACAGAAACGGCTGAAGGCCGGGATATTGAGATTGCTACTCAACGAAACCGCGATCAAGCGTTGAATAGTGACTCTTCAGTGTTTAGTCCAACTGATGAAATCACCTCGGCGGATTCTGACAACCCCGCTCAAGAAAATAGAATTAAACAGGGCATGGATCCTAGGAATGTTCTAGGAGATCCAAACTCCGATAAGAACCCCATTGGGCAGGCGACGCAAGCGGCAACTCAAGTAATGGGCGTTGCTGCGATGGTGTCGGAACCAGGAAACCTATTTGACTCAATACCTGGGAAAACGACACCTGATACACGAGCATCCACGACTCAAGAATTGGCTAGCGATGCGGCGGTAGACGCGTCGACAGAACACTGTTCGCAAAGCACTGGGATCTTATCCCCTGCTTATTTAAACGCCACCGAATCCGGGGTGTCAGTTGACGATGCCGTTTATGCAACCAGACCGAGCGATGATGGGCTCGAATCTTACGAACGACAGTCTGCAATCACTCTTGGTGAGAGCACGGTAACCAGCGATTCTGTGGCATTGGATCAACTCACGACTGATACGAGGGTTGATCTAGAAATAGCTCAAAAGGCTGGGGACGAAGATCATGAAAACCGATCTGCTCAACAGACTTATGCCGCGATGTCTGCATCAGAGCGGCTTTCCGAAGCAGAATACGGGAGTGACAACAATACACTAGCAATGAATTCCGAGGAGCCTGAACCCGTTAAGTCCGAAACTGAGCGAGTTTCCGCAGACGAATTAACGCGTATTTGGGGTATTGGCAGAAATAAACAGCAAGCGCTTCACGAGCGCGGTATTTATACATTTAGAACGCTAGCGGAAACACCTGTGGCGGAACTCGATGACTTGGTCGCCAAAGGGGGTTATCGCTTCAACTGGGCCAATCAGTCCACGTGGACGGAACAGACACAATTAGCCGCTAGCGGACGATGGGAAGCATTGCGAGTATTGCAAGAGAAGCTTAAGTCTAGGCTACTTCAAGAGATCGGTGGCTTCGCATTGCATGATAACTTGAAGGTAATTTGGGGTATTGGGAAGCTCAAACAGCGGGCACTTCACAGGGTAGGAATTTATATTTTTAAACAACTGGCTACGACTCCCGTATCGTTTTTCGATAATCTGGTGCATCAAGGACGTGATGAGTTTAATCTGGCAAATCAAGCAACCTGGCAAGAACAGGCCCGGCTGGCTGCGAGTGAACAATGGGCGGCGCTGCGTGCCCTACAACATAGATTGAAGAAGAAACGCGAAGCTGGCTGCGATGATCTCCGCATGCTCTATGGTATCGGCAAACAAAAACAGAAAGCGCTTAACCAGGCGGGAATATTTAGCTTCGAGCAACTGGCGGCTACTCCAGTGGCTGAATTAGATAGTCTGGTGGCCAGAGGTCGTGGCTACTTTAATCATAGTAATCAGGTTACTTGGCCGGAGCAGGCGTGGCTAGCGGTCAATAAGCAATGGGGAGATTTGTATTTTCTGCAGGAAAAACTCAGGCTTGAGCGCGGGCCTGAATCACCGACACAACTTGGGACTCGAGGTGACAACCTGAGATTAATCTGGGGAATCGGCAAGCGAAAACAAAAAGCGCTCAGTGCGGCGGGCATCCATACCTTTGCACAGTTATCATCGATGGAGGTTTCGGAGCTCGATGCAATGGTGACCCAGGGACGCGAAGGTTTTAATCTGGCGAACCAGTCCAACTGGCCTCAACAAGCCCGGCTGGCGACTGAGCAGCAGTGGGATGCATTACTAAACTTGCAAAAGAAATTAAAAGCTGAAGATCGGACGCAGCATGACGATTTGCGGGTAATTTTGGGTATCGGTAAAAAGAAACAAAAAGCGCTGCATCGCATGGGAATCTATACTTTAGATCAATTGGTTACCACGCCTCCGTCGGACTTCGATGCCTTGATAACCCAGGGTAAATACCACTTTAATTTGTGCAATCAGGCGACTTGGTCGAAGCAAGCCCGTCTGGCCGTTGGTCGCGATTGGCGGGCATTGTTCGCGTATCAACAAACCTTGCGTGAACACGCGATTGGCGGTTCGCGAGGCCGATTTGTTTGATCTAATCGTGTTGGCTAGACGCGTTCCAGCACAGGTTCCATGCCTGCAGAATGAATGTGTGGATCCGGCTGCGCTCAGGCGATATGATCGTTTGAGATGGCTTATTTTATGCCTTCTGCTTGCGTTGCTCTTGTTGTTGTTACTCATACGCGGATGGCAGCAATGGGCTGAGCGGTTTACGCTCAGTAGCTATCAGCTGGAATCAGTGACCGTGGCTGGTAGTCCTGGATTAATAGCAGGCCTTATTAAAATCGACGGCACGGGCCGACCTGCGGCCACGGTCGAGATCGAATGCGAAGGAATGCCGGTAGGCACAACTCGCGTTAACGCGGAGGGACGCTGGTCATTGGCTCAGCCCATTGAGTTGCCGCCCGGATCTCATCGTTTTGAGTCGCGTTTACGCGATGAGATTGGGAATTTGATGGGAAAGGAGCAATCATTCGAGCTAGCGTTCCCAGAATTACCCGCGCCTAAAGTGTCGGTGGATGCTGTGCAGGTAGGAGATTTCAACTTGGGCAACAGCGCGGATCGGGTGGTTGGTTTGCTGAGCTTGAGGGGGGCAGGACACCCGAAAGCTACGGTGGAAATTCGCTCTCAAGCCGAACCCATTGCGCATGCAACCGTGGATGATGACGGTCATTGGAAACTGACGCAATCTATCGAATTAGCGCCTGGGCGTCATCGACTTCGAGCGCGTATGCTCGGCGAAAACGGTGGTATTTTCGCTGAGTCAGCGACGTTTGATGTGGTATTCCCAGAAATACCGATTGCAAAATTAACCACGAATACACCGGAACTAAATCATTTCTCTTTGGGTGGCGCAGCGGGTATGGTGTCCGGCGAACTCAAACTTAAGGGGACGGGACATCCTCATATTAACGTGGAACTCGTTCAGCAAGGGGAACCGATAGCCACAACCGAAGTTGGCTCGGATGGTCTATGGGCGCTTAACCAACCAATCGAATTACCCCCCGGCCGTCATCGACTCCAGGTCCGCATGGTGGGATTGGGTGGTGGCGTCTTGAGTGAACCCGAACCCCTGGAGCTGGTATTTCCGGAAGTGAAAATAAGTCCTCTAACCGTGGCTTCGTTACGATTCGAAGTTTTACGGGCCGCCGCTAGGCCAGGCGAGGCGGAAGGTAAGCTGAAACTCTCGGGTCGGGGTGAACCGGGATTGTTGATTAGCCTCTTAAGTGGCGATGAATTTTTAGGAGAGGCCCGAGTCGAGCCCGACGGTCACTGGACGTTCGATAAGAATTTGTCGCTAAAAGAAGGTTCCCATTCTTTGACTGCCCATATGCTTGCTAAGAACCAGGGTGTGATCGATGAGAAGATCGCCGCCTTCGAGGTATCCAGGTCTTCCGAGGAAGGGAAACAGCATCTCGCCGGTCGAGGTGCGGAAGGGTTATCCAACAAGGGTAATCCGCCGGCCACGGGTCGGCCATCGCTGGAAGTGATCTTGGATGCCTCAGGTAGTATGTGGGCTAAATTTGGTAATAAACACCGTTTCGAAATCGCTCGTGATTTTATGTTGGACCTGATAAATAATGTCTTGCCAGAGGGAACACCCATGGCATTGCGTGCTTTTGGTAATCGGGAAGGGCATTACTCCTGCCGAAATGATTTAGTCGTACCGCTTCATGTGTTGGAGCGTCAACCCATGAGCGCGAGAATTAGCCGTATTGTGCCTAAGTACCTCGCGGGTTCTTCCATTGCCGATTCCCTAGTGCATACCAAGCAGGATCTAGCTGGAGCAGAGGGTTCAAAAATAATCGTATTGATCACGGACGGCAATGAGACTTGCGATGGTGATCCCATGCAGGCCGTTCGAGAATTGGTTGAACACAACGACAACGTGCACGTTTATATCGTAGGCGTAGCCGTCCGGGACGCTGCGCTTCAGTCCGAATACCAACGCTGGGCTGAGTTGGGGCGGGGACAATACTACAATTCTGCGGATGTACAGAGCCTTGTTGCGCTATTAGCGAGCACTTTTGCGAAGCAATAACCTGACCAGGAGATTCAAATTGAGACAGTAAGCGGCGCGGGATCGGTTTCATTCTCTTCGCAATAAATATAGTTCCACTATCCCTCGTTCATTATTGACTAATTCAGTCAGCTATCTTATCCTAAATCCTGATTAAAATGCTCAGGTATTAGTGAGCCATGGTTTAGGTTTATCGATCAGGAGTCAACCCATGTCAACAACCACACAAGATGTAGAGCATCTTGTCTATAAAGAATATGAGCACGGATTCGTGACCGAGGTGGAATCCGACACAGTTCCGCCGGGTTTGACTGAAGACATCATTCGCTATATCTCAGCCAAGAAGCATGAACCCGAATTTATGGTGGAATGGCGGCTTAAGGCCTACCGCCATTGGCTTACCATGACTCCACCCAACTGGGCCAAGCTCCATTTGGAGCCCATCGATTATCAGGCAATTTCCTATTATTCTGCACCTAAAACTAAAGAGGACGGGCCTAAAAGCCTCGAGGAAGTCGATCCCAAACTCCTGGAGACCTACGAAAAACTAGGTATTCCTTTGGAAGAGCGGGCGGCGTTAGCGGGCATTGCGGTGGATGCCGTTTTTGATAGTGTTTCAGTTGCAACCACCTTTAAGGATAAGTTGGCAAAAGAAGGCATCATTTTTGGTTCCTTTTCCGAAGCGGTGCAAAACCATCCGGATTTGATACAACAATATCTCGGTACCGTGGTGCCGCCAACGGATAATTTTTTTGCGGCGTTGAATTCAGCCGTTTTTACCGATGGTTCGTTCTGTTTTATACCGAAGGGTGTGCGTTGTCCCATGGAACTATCGACCTATTTTCGCATTAATGCCGCGAAGACCGGTCAATTTGAACGCACCTTGATCATCGCTGAAGAAGGCAGTTACGTGAGTTATCTGGAAGGGTGTACGGCGCCGATGCGCGATGAGAATCAGCTACACGCCGCGGTGGTTGAGCTGATTGCGTTGGACAACGCGGAAATTAAATATTCCACCGTGCAAAACTGGTATCCAGGTGACGCGCAGGGTAAAGGGGGGATCTATAACCTCGTTACCAAGCGTGGGGATTGCCGGGGGGCAAACTCTAAGATCTCCTGGACCCAAGTGGAAACAGGTTCGGCCATCACTTGGAAATACCCCAGTTGTATTCTGCGAGGCGACAATTCGGTAGGTGCCTTTTATTCCGTAGCATTGACGAATAATTATCAACAGGCCGATACCGGCACTAAGATGATTCATATCGGTAAAAATACACGCAGCACCATACTTTCAAAGGGGATCTCAGCCGGTAAAAGTAACAACAGTTATCGCGGTCTAGTGAAAATCTTGAAAGGTGCCGAAAATGCGCGCAACTATACCCAATGTGACTCATTGCTAATGGGAGACCAATGCGGTGCCCATACCTTTCCGTATCTGGAGATCAATAACCCCACCGCTAAAGCAGAGCACGAAGCAACAACGTCCAAAATCGGTGATGATCAATTGTTTTATTGTCAACAGCGAGGAATTTCCGAAGAGGATGCCGTTTCTATGATCGTCAATGGCTTCTGTAAGGTGGTATTCAAAGAGCTCCCCATGGAGTTTGCAGTGGAGGCACAGAAATTGATGAACGTCAGCCTCGAGGGCGCGGTCGGCTAATTCCCCCCCCATCATAATGAGAAATGAAAGACAGATAGCAGTGTGGTTTTAGGAGTTGGATTGATGAGTAGTGTGATGAAATATACTAAAGAGTCCGAGTCGAACGATGCGGTGACCTTAACCGAAGCCGCCGTTGCCCACGTCAAATCACAATTGGCCAAGCGAGGTACCGGCGTTGGCTTGCGGCTGGGTGTAAAGCACGTGGGATGCTCTGGTTTTGCCTATGTGGTTGACTATGTGGATGAAGCTCAATCCAACGATCATGTGTTTCCCGTGGAAGAGAATATTGCGGTCTATGTCGATCCCGCCAGCTTGCCCTATGTTAAAGGGACTCAGTTGGATTATGTGCGCCAGGGCTTAAATTCCGGTTTTCAATTTCATAACCCCAATGTGACCAATACGTGTGGTTGTGGTGAAAGCTTCAGTATTGGTTGAAGGATTACAAGATTATATGTCAATGCTATCGATTCAGAATCTTAAAGTCAGCGTAGGAGGTCAACAAATCCTTAACGGCGTGGATTTGCAAGTCAATGCAGGTGAAGTCCATGCCATCATGGGGCCAAATGGGTCGGGTAAGAGCACACTGGCGCATGTGCTGGCGGGGCGTGAAGGTTACGAGGTCAATAGTGGCAGCGTCACCTATGATGGTGAGAATTTACTGGATTTCAGTCCCGATGATCGTGCCCATAAAGGCATTTTTCTGGCCTTCCAATATCCCGTGGAGATCCCGGGAGTCAACAATATGTACTTCTTGAAGTCCGCCTTGAATGCCAAGCGTAAAATTCAAGGTCTTAGCGAGTTGGATGCGATGGATTTCATGCAAGTTGTAAGGGAGAAACTCAAGCTCGTGCACTTGGATGATTCGCTGCTTAAACGTTCGATTAACGAAGGGTTTTCCGGAGGTGAGAAAAAGCGCAACGAGATCTTTCAAATGGCCGTGCTGGAGCCGAGACTTGCGATCCTCGATGAGACCGATTCCGGGCTGGATATCGATGCGCTCAGGACGGTTGCCGATGGGGTTAATGCGCTGCGCAGCGCCGATCGCGCGATGATCCTGGTGACCCACTACCAGCGGCTGCTCAACTATATTGTCCCTGATTATGTGCATGTGCTTTCCGCTGGGCGAATTGTCAAATCTGGAGATCGGGGCTTGGCGTTGGAACTCGAAGCGCAGGGTTACGGTTGGGTTCTGGAGGCTGCAAACGCATGAGCGCTGTGGCTCCATTAACCGATTACTACGTGGATGCGTTTAATGAAGTCCGAGAACAACTTCCGGGCTCGGGTGTAGCTTGGCTGCAGCGTCTGCGGGAAGCCGCGTTGGATCACTTCAAGACCGCAGGTTTTCCCTCCACACGGGATGAAGATTGGAAATACACTAATCTTCGATCCTTGCAAAAGCAGAGTTTTCAGCTGCCAGCGCCGTCGTGTGTCGGTTTAATCGAGGAAGATCTAGGGGAAGCCTTAATGGGCGATCTGGAGGCGCATCGGCTGGTGTTTGTCAACGGCCGCTATACCGCGCAGTTGTCCAAGCCCGGTAAATTGCCGCGGGGAGTTAAACTCGGAAGTTTAGCGCAAGCAATTGTTGAGGTTCCTACCGAATTAGAACCATTTCTCGGCCACTATGCCGATTCTACGGCCAATGGATTTGCAGCCCTAAATTCCGCCTTGATGAGGGATGGCGCTTACATCCATTTGGCTAAGAACACTGTGCTGGATAAGCCTATACATCTGATTTACCTTGCGACTGCTCAAGCGGAGCCGAGCGCTTATCATCTGCGAAATCTGGTGATCGCCGACGAAGGCGCTCAAGCGGCAATCATTGAAAACTACATCAGTATGGGGGATGCGACCTATCTAAATAATGTGATCACCGAGCTTGCGATAGCGGATAATGCAACCATGGATCACTATAAGTTACAGCAAGAAAGCCCTAAAGGCTACCATGTTGCAACGCTGCAAGCGCATCAGGGGCGTGATAGCCGGTTTGTCTCCCATTCTATGTCGATCGGTGGCGCATTGGTGCGCAACGATGTGAACTCCGTGTTGGATGCGGAAGGAGCAAGCTGTCAATTAAACGGTCTTTATGTCGTCACCGGTAGGCAGCACGTGGATTTCCATACCCGCATCGATCATAAAAAACCCTACGGTGTCAGCCGGGAGTTTTATAAGGGCGTGATTGGCGGCCGTGGGCGCGCTGTGTTTAATGGTAAGGTGTATGTCCATCCTCATGCACTTAAGACCGATGCGGCGCAATCCAATAAGAATTTGTTGCTCTCTCGGGATGCCGAAGTGGATGCGAAACCACAGTTGGAAATCTACGCCGATGATGTCAAGTGCAGCCATGGCGCCACAGTGGGCCAACTCGATGAGCAGATGATGTTTTATCTACGCTCCCGAGGTATCGAAGAAAATTTAGCCCGGGGTATGCTGACCTACGGGTTTGCGCATGACATTATCGAACGCATGGGCATCGAGCCCATCCGTAAGCATATGGAACAACTGCTAACAACCAAACTTCCTTATGGAGAATTCGTTAAGGCGTTGGCATGACACTTCATATTGACACAATTGCTAAGGACAGTCTCCCTCCGTTATTGAACGTGGAACGCATACGGGAGGACTTTCCTGCATTGCATCAGCAAATTAGGGGCAAGCAATTAGTTTATCTGGATAATGCCGCCACTGCGCAAAAGCCTAGAGCGGTCATCGATGCGATGTCTGGATATTACGAGCGGTCGAATGCCAATGTTCATCGTGGGGTTCACACACTCAGTGAGCGCGCCACTCAGGCGTATGAAAATGCCCGTGACAAGGTGAGGCGATTCCTCAATGCCGCCGATTGCCGAGAAATCGTGTTTGTCCGCGGGGCGACCGAGGGAATCAATCTCGTCGCCCAGAGCTTTGCGCGGCCGCGGTTGAGCGCTGGAGATGAAATTCTCGTCACTCTGCTTGAACACCACTCCAACATCGTGCCCTGGCAACTCGTGTGCCAGCAAACGGGGGCTGTATTGAGGGTAGTCCCTATCAATGATGCCGGTGAGCTCGTGTACGACGAATTCGTAAAGTTGTTTAGCGAACGTTCACGTCTGTTTGCCGTGGCCCATATGTCAAATGCTCTGGGCACGATCAATCCAATTAAACAAATGATCGAGGTGGCGCATGCTCATGGGGTTTCGGTCGTTGTGGACGGAGCTCAGGCGGTACCGCATTTGAACGTAGATGTGCAGGCACTCGAGTGTGATTTCTATACTTTTTCCGGTCATAAACTTTATGGGCCTACCGGCATTGGCGTGTTGTACGGTAAGCTGCCTCATCTGAAAGAGATGGTTCCTTACCAGGGCGGTGGAGAGATGATCCGAAAGGTAACGTTTGAGGAAACACTCTACGCCGAGCCCCCTTATAAGTTTGAGGCAGGTACGCCTCATATTGCCGGTGTCATAGGTTTGGGCGAAGCGATCGACTATATGAATAGTTTAGGCTTGGAAACGGTTGCGCAACACGAGAACGACTTGCTGGATTATGCGACTGAGGCCGTTGCCGAAGTAGATGGGCTACGGCTTATCGGTACTGCCCGCGAAAAAGCTGGAATCCTCTCCTTCGTTTTAGAAGGTATCCATGCGCATGATATTGGCACCATTATGGATCATGAAGGTATTGCAGTTCGGGCTGGTCATCTTTGCGCCATGCCGGTAATGCACCGATTCGGAATCGCGGCGACTGCACGTGCGTCATTCGCAATGTACAACACCCGACAAGAGGTGGATGCCCTCGTGGCGGGTTTACATAAAGTCAATGAGGTGATGGGGCGATGAGTGATTTACGCGAACTGTATGAAGAAGTTATTCTCGATCACAACCGTAACCCACGCAATTATCCTAAAAAACCGGAGGGGTGCAATCATTCAGCCCACGGTTTTAATCCTCTGTGCGGCGATGAATTTGAGATTCATCTGAAAGTTAAGGACGATGTGATCGCAGATTTAGGATTCGAAGGGGCGGGTTGCGCTATTTCTACCGCTTCCGCATCGCTAATGACGGAGGCCTTAAAAGGTAAGACCGTGGCTGAGGCTGAGGCTCTATTTGAAGAGGTTCATAAGCTTTTGACTGAAGAAAAGCAAGTGGGAAATCCTGCCGACCTGTTGGGTAAACTCACGGTCTTAACTGGGGTAAAAGAATATCCCATGCGGGTAAAGTGTGCCACCTTGGCGTGGCATACCATGCATGCAGCGCTGAAGAACGTGGAGGACACGGTATGTACGGAGTAGAGCAGGGGACCGCCATGTCTAAAATGACTCATTGGTTGAACAAACCGAATCAAAGATCTGAGATTGATACACACGCCTTGAAAGACAAGGTGATCGCGGCCCTAAGAACCGTCTATGACCCCGAGATTCCAGTTAATATCTATGATCTCGGATTAATCTATGGGCTTGATATCAATGTGGACGGTAAAGTCAATATCGAGATGACGCTTACCGCTCCCGGATGTCCTGTGGCGCAAAGTTTTCCGGCCACAGTAGAAGGATCGGTGATGCAAGTCGAGGACGTCAGTGAGGCACATGTCGAGCTGGTATGGGATCCACCTTGGACACAAGATCGAATGACGGATGAAGTGAAACTTCAGCTTGGTTTGCTTTAAGGATCCTAAGCAAAACCCAATCTCGGCATGAGAGCCCTTATGTGGAGAAGGTTAGTCATGCTCCAGCAAGCTTTTAATCCCTGAGTTATACTAGCTGCTGATTCACTAAGTGGGCCGTTAGCCGTGATAAATAACCGTTAGGAGAAAATTGAAGCATGTCAAATTGGGTGGATGTCGCCCAGGCAGATGATTTTAAACCGGGAACGTGGCGTACCGTGGATGTGGATGATGTGTATATCGCCGTGTTTAATTTGAACGGTGAATTTTATGCAATAGAAGATTTATGTACTCATGATGGTGGGGAATTAGCGGGAGGAACTATTGAGGGAAATGAGATTATCTGTCCGCGCCATGGGGCCCGATTCGACATCACTACGGGGGAAGTACTATCGGAGCCCGCTTACGAAGATCTGTGTACATTCCCGGTGCGTGTGAAAGACGGCATTGTCCAGGTAAGGGATGCACGCTGGGATTAAACATTGACCGTCGTTGGACGCTTAAAAACTGTCTTAAATTGGGACTCGGATATGGAATTCCAGACGATGCCAGATTCTGAAATCACTCCTACATTCCGTAAACCCGCTTTGCATCATGAATGTAGATGACAAACACCGAGTTAATAATTTAATAGAGAATAATGAAATAAAGAATAATTCATTTTTAGTCTCAGCCTACCTAAATGAAAAGAAAATTTCCGAGCTTGAAAATATCTCTACGAGAGGACGGGGATTTGTCATTGAAGTGTTAGAAAGCTTTATTCAGGAAGGTGATAAGCTGATAGAAAAACTGCATCAGACGTTAATAGAGGGTAACTACTCGCAGACACGAGACGCTGCTCATGCGTTGAAGGGCTGTGCGGCGAGCGTAGGCGCAACAGCAGTCTACGAGTCCGCGAAGGAATTCGATGGTTTAACGTGTGATCAACTAGCTTCAGACGGTTTTACACTCTATAGAAAATTAATCCGTGACTGGGAAAACACTCATAAGGCTTGTGAGAAGATGATAGCGTATAGATATACGGATAAATGATTCGGTGGTCGATAACCCGTCTTGCCAAGAATTTCCCACTGGATTAAAGTCAGAGGGACCGAGCTCAGGCTTGCTATCTTTAATCAGTCTACGGGAGATGGGAGAATGCATAAACTAAAGCTAATGACAGTCGCCAGTCTGCTGTTATTGTTCACTTCGACTGCCATTGCGCATGTGGGTATGGGTGTTGCCGGAGGGTTCTCCAGCGGTATCATGCACCCAATGATGGGCTGGGACCATATCCTCGCCATGGTGGCCGTTGGTTTGTGGGGTGCTCTTCTAGGGAGCCCCGCCATCTGGACGCTGCCGATCGTTTTTCCGCTGCTCATGGCTTTGGGCGGCGCACTCGGGTTCCTAGGCGTTCCACTGCCTGCGGTAGAGATCGGAATTGCAACGTCCGCGGTGGTTCTTGGTGCATTGGTTGCTATGACTTCCCGGCCTCCTCTCTGGATCGCTGCGACTGTAGTCGGCGCCTTCGCGATCTTCCATGGTCATGCCCATGGTACGGAGCTGCCAAATGCAGCCAATCCCTTGGCTTATAGCATCGGTTTTGTGCTGGCTACTGGGTTGCTCCATCTCTGCGGTATAACGATGGGACTCCTAGTTCGCTGGCCAGTGGGCAAGATTGCTGTTCGCGCTGGCGGAGGGGCTATTGCGGTGGCGGGTATGGCTTTTCTAACCGGTGCGTTATGAGTCGAACGTAGTTGTTCGATTCTTACTAAATATCTGCTAGTGGACGCCGTAAACGCCTCCGAGCCGTCAACACCCCAAGAGAAATATCCGCAGAGCTTCAGGGTTCAAGGCAGCGGAAAGCTGGTTAGGATCTCGTTATCCGAGGGTGGCGCTGGCTGTCATCGTCGTTCGTCCATCCGGCCCCTGCGCTTCTAGCGTCACGGTGTTGTCTGTATTGGGTACTGCCAGTAGCCGATAGGGTGCCAAGTCGAAAAGCGGAGCCTGGCCACGAAACTCGAAGCCGGTGACGGGCCGAGCGGCATTATGGCGCACCAAATCCATGAGCTGGATTGCCGTCAGCGGTCCATGCACCACCAGTCCTGGATAACCTTCTTCTGATGTGGCGTAAGGTCGGTCGTAATGGATGCGGTGGGCATTAAATGTAAGAGCGGAAAAACGGAACAATAAAACCGGATCAGGAGTAATCGTCTTCGTCCAAGCATTCGCTGGCGGCTGCGGCCATTCGACTGGTGTTGGTGGCGCAACCGGAGCCCCCGGTTCACGGTAAACGATATCTTGCTCTTCTTCGATGCAGATCTGGTCGCCTTGTCGAATGTGGTAACGGACTGTAACAAATACAAGCTGGCCGCTTTTGCCGTCCTTTTGTTGGACTTTAATGACCGTACCTTCTCGTACGGCAGTCTGACCGATTCTAAGTGGTGTTCGGAACTGCATGCGCGCGCCCGCGAACATACGCCGGGGAAGTGTCACCGGAGGTAAAAAACCACCGCGTTGCGGATGCCCGTCAAAGCCTATCTTGGACTGTGGCGCACGGGGAAGAAAATATAACCACTGCCACAAGGGCGGTAGTAAATCGCCCGTTTGAAACGAACTAATCTCATCGTCCAGCGTGGCGGCCATTCCCTGTGCGGGGGTCAGAGCGATGTCTTCCTCGAGCTGTTCCGTGGAACCGATCCAATCCTCGTATGCTGTTTTTTGGTCATGCTCCATGGCTTAGCTCCTTATAGTTCGACGGGGCCGGCGACGATTTTTCGATCACGCAATCCGCCGATTTCTGCATCGGTCAAGCCGAGCATACTGCTGAGCACTTCGTCGGTATGCTCACCCAGAATCGGTGCTCTACGGGGCGTCTGGCGTTCAAAGCCACTGAAATCTAACGGGGAGCCAGGGACAAGGTAACGTCCAATGCCGGGCTGCTCAATTTCGGTGAACAACGGATTGGCGGTGGAGCAACGCGGATCTTCTTCTATCAACTGGGTCGGCGTTTGATAGGGTCCCCAGCACACGCCCGTGCCTTCGAAGGCTAGACGCACTTCGTCCAGTGAGCGTTCGGCGCACCATGGGGCCAGAACTGCTGAAATGGCTTCACGAGCTTTGAAACGGTCGCTTTCCTCGTTCAGATCCACGCCCAGCATTGGATTAATCATGGCAAAACGCTCGGTAAGGCCGGTTGCTTTGCCCAGTTCAACCCACTGCCGCTTGGTAATGGCCGCAATATAAACGAGTCGGCCATCCTTGGTCGCAAATTCACGCCCGTAGTTGCCGTATAAGTAATTGCCATAAGATGGGCGGTCCTGGCGGTTAATTTGAGCTTCGCCGATAAAGCCCAGGTTGCCCGCCATGGCCATAGCAATATCGGATAGCGCGAATTTTATGAATTGCCCTTCACCTTTTAGCCGGCGGTGCCGCTCGGCAGCTAATATTCCCAGTGCGACCGTGAGACCGGCCACCGCATCCCACGCAGGCAAGACGTGATTGACGGGATTGACGGGATAGTCGCCATGCTCAGGGCCGGTGGCATAGGGAATGCCGATAGCGCAGTTGACGGTGTAGTCGATTGCCGAGGTTCCATCCGGATTCCCTGTCAGATTACACATGATCAGATCTTCTCGTTTAGTTTTCAGAGCCTCGTAACTCATCCAACCTATGGGAGGAAAATTGGTGATGAAGAGGCCGTTATCGGGCCCTGGGGCCGTGACCAGGTTGGTGATGAGTTCCCGACCCTCCGGCTGGCGTGTATCGACGGCGATCGAGAGTTTGCCTTTATTGAGGCCGGCCCAGTACAGACTCTTCCCTTCGGCGGTGACAGGCCATCGCCGCGCATCAAGGCCTCCCTGGATTGGATCGAAGCGAATGACTTCTGCTCCCAGTTGCGTTAAGGTCATCCCACCTAATGGCACTGCCACAAAAGCCGATCCTTCCACCACGCGTAAGCCTTTCAGTATTTGGTTCATCCGCTACTCCGTTCTGGTGTGTTATTGTTTTATTTTTCGAGAATTTCGCACGCATACTATGATTGCACCGCTCCGACGGGAAGGCAAGGTACAGTCTCTCCCGAATAACGATCCAACTTGGGCTCGGTTAGGCGTCATATCGATAGGATCGAAGGCAGAGAATTATGACGATACGAAAGCCATCCCTACAAAGCTTAACACGTGTTTTTTGTCATTCTATAGCTCATAACGCATATAGGACAAGGAGCGCTCAATGAGACACGAGATCTGGTATCAACACGCCCTCATCAATCGCCTGCAGACTGTGATGCTATTACTTGCCATGGGAGCATTTCTAGCGATCGCGGGCTGGTTGTTATGGGGAGTTAGTGGCGCGATCTGGCTGTTGTTTCTGGCGCTTGTACTCCTGATCCTGAATCCAGTGGTATCACCGCAGCTCATCATGCGATTGTACCGTGCGTCCCGGTTAAACCCAAGACAGGTTCCAGCCCTCTATGCGGCACTGATTGAAATCGCGCGCCGCGCCAATTTACCCGCGATTCCCACGCTCTACTATGTCCCCAGCCGCATTGTGAATGCCTTCGCCCTAGGAACTCGGAGCCAGGCGGCAATCGCAGTGACCGACGGATTGCTGCGTATGCTGACTACCCGGGAAGCTGCGGGCGTGCTTGCTCATGAGGTAAGCCACATTAACAGTAATGATCTTAGGGTAATGGGCATTGCCGATCTTTTCAGCCGAATGACCAGTATGCTTTCTCTGTTCGGTCAGCTCCTATTACTAGTCAATTTGCCGCTGATACTGCTGACCGATGCGAGCATCAATTGGATCGCGGTGCTGATTCTGATTTTCGCGCCTAATCTAAGCGCACTCGCTCAACTCGGCCTGTCCCGAACCCGGGAATACGACGCCGATCTCAATGCCGCTCATCTGACGGGTGATCCACAAGGACTTGCTTCGGCGCTCATGAAGATTGAACGGCAGCAAGGCTATTTTCTAGAACGAATATTACTACCCGGTCGTCGCAATCCGGAACCCTCGCTGTTGCGCACCCATCCTCCCACCGAGGAACGGGTGCGTCGCTTAATGGCGCTGGAATTACCTCGGGAGTCAGCGCAAATGTATTTGGAACCTCGTATACGGTTTCTTTTGGAACCGGAGTTCGGGGACCCGATTCGACGTATACCTCGCTGGCACATCAGCGGATTGTGGCACTAATTTAAACTAATCAAATACAGACGACAATCTCAGTTTCAGTAGCTCCAAGTTAGCTTCATTCTAAGGTGATCGTTCGGCTAACACGGCATCATCGATGCCGAAGGTATTCTCGGTAAAGTGAGTCAGCCACATCAACAAGGTTTTGAATCGCAATTTGTGGAGATTCAGTTTACGCTCACCGCGTCGCGGGCTGGCCAAGTAATACCAATGGACCCCCTATAGCCGAGGCCCCATAGTCCCCTAATAGACGTCGCAATCCAAACCGACTCCGTTCCTATCTACTTCGAATAGCATTTCACAAATACTTCAACAGCGCTCCACAAGCATGAAATACAGCAGTGGAATAATGTAACTCATTTCCTCATTGGCATTTTCTTACAGCAGTTTTCACATTAACTCTTCTTCTTGCGCCGTAAATTCAAGTGCTGACACGCCCTACACATCGTCAGCACACTCACGTCCTTGCCTCTTTGTTGACTCAGCAAAGTGCAAAGTTCCTTGAGTTCACTATCCGGTTTGGCTTCAACTTGGGCTTTAATCCATTGCAAGTCTTCCTCATCTAAAGTAGGAGGTCTGCCCGGATGGGGCTTTGGTGCCAGATCACCATCACGTTCGTGATCGATCAACTAGTGCCTCAATGAACTCACACTAAGCTCAAAGATGTCCGCGATCACTGCTTGCACTACCTTTCCCTCCAGATAGGCTCTCACGGCCTTTGCCCGCATTTCTACTGGATAAGCAAATGATACCTGTCAAAGTGTTCCTACTGCTTCTACTTATACCCAAGTTTAACATCAAGCTAATATGAAAATCGCTGTAGGACCCTACTTCTCACACAAGCCCAATTTACACTGTATTTTCAGAAAAATCTTTCCGGCGTATACCTACAAATCCAAAACTTTAGTCCTGGCTGGAAAACCCTATGCCTTCCGCTCAACGACGAGAGTTGTGCTTTCCATAGAGTTTTGAACGCTGGCGGAATAGATAGATACACACATTTCTATGATACCAATCATTAAATTGTGTTTCCGACTCTTCCTCCTCTTCCTCCTCTTCCTCCTCTTCCTCCTCTTCCAAAGATATTGCCCCTATTTTTTAGTCATTTTGAGAAGCTACAACTCAGACTATCGCTAATTTTGGGGCGACCGATGGTCCAGCCTGGTTATTAGGACTAGCTTCGAGAGGCCGATAGATCACCGAAGATCTCTGCCTTAGACAGAAGCCCCCGATTAGGTCGTTTCTTTTTAGTGAGCCTAAATCCCACAGCTCTAAGAGCGTAGTGGGAAGGCGCTGATTCGTCTGGCAAAGATCCGAAACTTTTGGGCCAACTAAACGGAGGCAATACCAATGCCAGGGTCAGTTACTCGTACGCTTTTCTCTTACCATAAGTATTTAAAATACAATTTTCTTATCATACTAACTACTATTTTCTTATTTACTGCGGTTAACGCACAAAGTGCTGCAAATACTGAATACTTCGGTCACCTTCTTCGACCAATTCCAAATCCTTTATATGGTGTGACAGTCGATTCAGTTAGCCAACTGAATGATATTGTAGAGTCTCTTGATGGTCTTGCTCATATGCCTACAACCCGTATCGTCTTTGATGAGTTTGTTCCTGCTAAAGAGTACAGACAGGCAGTCGCCAAAATTCGAAAAGTTAGCTATGTTATGGGCGAGATACTGGACTCCTTCTACATGAAACAATACAGCGTCGACGAATTCAAAAAGCGCACCGATGAATATCTGGATGAGTTCGGAGCAAATGTCGACATCTGGGAAATAGGAAACGAAATCAATGGTGAATGGCTCGGAAAAACCAATGATGTCGTTACGAAAATGAAAGCAGCGTATGACAAGGTTAAAGAACGTGGAGGGAGAGCTGCTCTGACCCTATACTATAATCAGGACTGTTGGGAAAAAAGATCCAATGAAATGTTTACATGGACCGAAGCAAATGTACCTGACTACATCAGAATGGGACTCGACTATGTGCTAGTCAGCTATTACGAGGATGACTGCAATGGTTTGAAACCTAAGTGGCAACCCATATTTCAACGTTTGGGAAAGATGTTTCCTAATTCGAAGATTGGATTCGGCGAGATTGGAACTGAGAAAAATAACAAGAAAAAAGATTATATCGAACGATATTATAATCTGGCAATCAGTCAACCAAGTTATATCGGAGGATATTTCTGGTGGTATTACAAGCAGGATATGGTACCAAAAAGCAAAAGCCTATGGAAAGCATTAAATGATACGATAAAAGCTAATAGTAATACAGGCAATGGATCCGATACAGGTAACGGATCCGATACAGGTAACGGATCCGATACAGGTAACGGATCCGATACAGGTAATGGATCCGATACAGGTAATGGATCCGATACAGGTAATGGATCCGATACAGGTAATGGATCCGATACAGGTAATGGATCTGATACCGGTAATGGAACTGATACCGGTAATGGATCTGATGATGAGTTTGGAACACCGACGATCTTTTTGGCTAAACAAACCGGTCGTAAGATCGTATTAAGTTGGAACGATGTGGATGGCGAAAAAGGGTATAAGATCAAGTGGAGAGATCAATCAACAAAGAAATGGAGGACGATTTCACGCCCTGCTAATAAGACTAAATATGTACAAAAAGGAATCAAATTAGGACATACATATGAGTATCGCATACAGGCCGTTCGTCCAAAAGCAAAGGGTGGTAATTCTCCTTGGTCCGCTATTTTTACTATAACCCCACATAAATAATTCAACCTAACGACTAGCTCAGGTTTATGTCTATAGATATAGACGAAACTTAATAGTTTGGTTTGAATATAGTGGTAAGCGATTCCCCGGAGATAGGGCTCAAACCCTATCTTCGGCGGTGCCACAAGTTGATAGTATCAGGGTCTTCCGCACTTCAATAATCTACCCGCTGCAAGCAGTCGGCGTATTAACGAGAGATCCATATGAGTTGCTCGAAAATCACAGAATTTCATTGCGGCGCATCATTTAATATGCAGCTAATACACAGCAAGCTGTAGGTATAAAACCCTTGGCGATTTGAACTTAGTGTGGTTGGCACTAGGACGGCAAGTTGCATCAACCCAAATCCTATTTCAGGATTCAAACAACTCCTTTCGTTATTACAAGTCTTCCTAGCTAGCTATTCCGATTTACTTCGGGAGAGTTGAGAGGGTCGCAGAGTATTTTTATGCCAATACTTAGAGATAGTTGTTAATAATTTGTTATAGGGTTTGATTTCGATATTTTGCTGGTTTGGTCCAAGCCGAAAATTAAAATCATTATTGTCCTTCGTATAGGGGGCATAATCTGGACTCCATTCATAGACAAAATAGTTGGTGCCAAGCTTCTCTAGGTTGGTCATAATATCAGCGAGAAATAACTCGCCACCAATCGCCCAACGTACAGCACCAAATTCAGTTACAGCAATGGGTATCTGGCCTAACTGCACCGCCTCTGCAACTGGCTTTAACTTCTTTTTAATAAATTCGGAATCAAACTGTTGAAACTGTCCATTACCTTCTAAATCAATCCGCCCAGGATAACGATGAGGAATATTCGCTTTTTGCTGAGTGTATAGAAAGGGTTGATAATAGTGTACAACGTGTACTATGCGATTATCTCCCGTGTCTTTGATATACCGAAGCCATTCTGCGCCTGCATATCCATTTCCAGAGATCAAGATCGGCGTATCTGGATCAACCTCTCGGATTGCGCGTACGATACGCGGGTACAACTGATTCCAATCGTAAGAGCTTCCTCCATATTTATGATAAAAACGTTTTGGATCATCAATGCCAATACGATCCGAACGCACATCACTGCCCACATCAGCTGAATTCGGCTCTACCATCAGTTCATAGCCTACCACAATAGGATTATTGCGATATCTTTTGGCAAGAAACCTCCACATTGCTACCCAGGCATCTTGTGCTTTACGATTCGACCATACTCGGTCGTTTAGTTTTTCCGTTCCAAACCAGCTACCAGCCTCATCATAGAAAAAAGTGAACTCGCTTCGACCTGGACCGGTGCGTATAGCAAGCACTGCAAAAAGGTCTGCATGCTCTATCTTGCGTAATAGATCATCCAGGTGTTTTACGAGTGCCTGATCAACGGTATAAGGAGGAACCTCTGTAAAAACACCTGGGTGAGATACCACAATTGCATTGGCGCCGTACTCGGAGAGCTTGGTGAAATCATCTTCCGTAAATGGTGGACCGGCCGGTGGAGTGCCAAGCGCCGCATCCCCAAGATCCTCATAGTATTTACGCTGGTAAATAACAGCACCACGCAAGTGTGGACCGGGTTGATTTCTCCAAAGCGCCATCTTATCCAGAGGTGGTTGAAGGGTGTGTCCAGAATCGTTTACGCATCCGATTAAAGCGGATGCAATAAGAAATACCCTGAGCAAAAGACCCGAATAATTACGCATCCGCTATAGCTCGACCATAAGAAGTGGTGATCATTGTTCTAGTTATAACGCAATTAGGATTGATGACTGTTAGTACGGATACCAACAGCACTAAACATTTCTATTAAAATCGAGTTGTCAAATGACCACCAATGGAAAACTGAAAATCAGTCTGGCCGCGTTCTAGAAGAGGATAAGCACTGGACTGCAACCCTATTTCCACGGAATCTGATGTTTCATAGTCGAGTGATATGTCTGCACTCGGTCCGGAGCCACCAAGGCGGTCGAGGGCGTAGCCGCCCGAGACAGAATAATGCAGTCTGGATTCAAGCAACTGATCGCTAACACTTAAACCAAGATAATGGATCTCTACTGAAACGATCGGAAGCGGATTATAGAGGTCTCCGTCGTTGTTGATTTTTTTATCGATCTCGCTTATATGCCTACCAGTCAAGGAGTAATCAGCACTAACAAACGGTGCATTCTCCCGCAACGAATACTGCAATTCGGCCGTATATTCGAAGCCGTGCGCAACATCGGCATCACTACCTATACCATAACTGTTCGCTGAGATTCCCAATGTGGTGTACAGATGTGGAATCCTCTGAGTAACAAAATCGAGTGCAAACTTATTTTGGGATCCACCATCAGCGATTCCTTCAACCAAATCCCAGTAGGGTTCATTCAAGATTAACGACATGGTGGATTGTCCACTATCGTATTCAAATGTGTGGCGAATTCCAGCGCCGAGATTACGCTTGCCCGACTTGGCGAATAGCATTAATTCGGTTGTTTGAGGCCGTTTCCAATCCTTGCGCAGCTGAAATTGTAAGCGTTGCCGACTAGCATCGAAACCAGTGACATCACCATCAATGCGTTGCAGCTCGTCGATCTCAACCTTCCGGTTTTCTACCAGTCCTGACAACGAGTATCCGGGCTTAAAATTAGTTCGTCCGGATAATTGAGTGATAAGTTGTGTCTCTGCCTTTTCGGTATTTAACCATTGATTGTCAATACGTAATTGATCGCCATAAGTAGAGTGCAAATAGTGCCTCTGCTGGCGGATCGAGGCTGAGTCAGGATTGGTTTTGAGAAATTCATCTACCACGGACATTGCAACCGGACCACGTCCAAGCTCATCCTCGGTCTGAGCAAGTAGTTCCGTTGATTCCGGATTTGCCTGAGAGTGCGCAGTCAGCGCCTTGAGAACCTTCCTTGCCTCAAGGAGTTGACCACTACTAAAAAGCGCTTGGGCACGTAAGTAATCCAGCTGATTACGCTCATCTGCAGCATTAGAGGGGAATTTGGTAAGTTCGATGCGGACGCCATCTTTGAGCATCATCACCTTTGGCGCGACACCAGAGCCCAGCCGTAATAGCAGTGTGTCATATCCGTATTGGACATCTTCGATCATGGATGGCAACTGGGTGGGAACATTTTCCAGGTCATCATTTTCGATTGCGCGGCTAAAACTGAAAAAGAGTTCTGAACCGTTAATCTTAGATTCCGTTTTCACTTGGCTTGGCCAATGTAAGACAATTTTTGCAGTTTCATTATCCTTGACAATATTAATAATGGGTGCATCCTGGGCATATATTGTCTCGGTCAGGAAAATGATTAACACCGTAAAAGCGGTGAAGCGATACGCTTGTATCGCTCTATTTGAGATCCAACACATCTAATGCTTTCTTGTAATGATGGCTATCGAGCAAAGCCTGAGCATAGGCGGACAAAATCGCTACGCGATCTGCAGATGATTTCTCTAACAAGCGTCTAAATTCCGCTTCGGAAGCCTCCGTCCTACCCAGACGATTTAATACTTTTGCCTCAGTAAGTCCTGCATCGATACTGCTGCTGTTGAGTGACTGTAGCTGCGCTAAAACACGTTCGTAGAGCCGTTTAGCTTCGCCCCCACGTTTTTGCATTCGTAAAGTTTCAGCAAGCATGTAGTTGGCTTCATAGTCTGATTTCCCTTTATTTAGGTACGCTGTGAGATATTTCTGTGCCACAGTCCAGTGCTCTTGCTCAAACGCTATCACTCCGAGCTGACGCAATGCACGAGCGTATCCCGGGTCTTTCGAAAGCGCGCTCTGCCATGCCTTCTGAGCAATTTCGGAATAATTTTGATCCTCGGCGATCTGCGCATAGAGCGTTAGACGTTCTAAGTTATTTTCAACAGCAATCGCACTTGGCAATGCCTTCTTCAAGGCCTTACCTTGGCCAAGCTCATTGAGTGCGACGATCCGGACCTCTCTGAGCTCAGGCGCCTGAGTACCTATTTGCGTATCAACCAGTTCAACGACCCGGCTGGCTGCCCCTACATTAATCAGGTGTCTCAACCATGCGGCTTGCTGCGCAGGATCTGTCTCTGTAGTAGCCCGTTTAGTCAGCCATTCAAGCGCTATCCCAGGAGGTCTTGGGCCCCATAGATACAGTAATTCATTCACATCCTCACTGTCGGCAGAAACTGCTTCAGCCAGGGAAAGTTGCACGCTTAAGGCCGCCGATTTATCACCGAGTGACAATAAGGTGTCGACGATCTCTCGGCGTTCCTCCAATGAAGCACTAGAATCTCGGCCACGCAGAACCAACAGTGCTCGCAATTCTGGATCTTGATGCATCGCTTCAAGCTGCTCTCTAAAGATGGTCACCCATTGAGGCTTGTTTGATAGAGCAAGCTTTTTCATGTATGCACGCACCTGCTGTTGTCTACCGGTATTGAGTAATTCGCTTAACAAAATATCGCGTTCTTTATCCGACAAGTCATTGCGCGCTAATTCGCTTTCAAGATTCCTGTCCTGCTTCTGGGATTTCGTTACCGTAGTCGGAGTAACATGTTGTCTATGCAGATTGACCCAAACCTCGCTCTTGCGTTTTTCTACTTTCGCTACGACACCTTCCGCCAAACTTAGCTCTAGACTGTCATAGCCGGTTTGCTCGCTATACACAAAATCTGACAGGTCTGCAGTCGACAGAATCTTGTACATCTGCCTTTCAATAGGTTTATTAAAGACGAGGATCAGCTTGTTGCCTTCAAACTCGTGATTGACCTCCACAGGCGTGGACCAATGCAATATCAGGTTAATATCCTCATTACCTTGGTATTGTATCCTTGAGCCATTAGCAAGGTCCGCGGATTGCCCAGTATTGGCGATAACGAGGAATACAAGTAGGGAATTTGCGAATGCGTGACAGCACTTCTTGTGCATACTTTTCCTCCTAGTGATGCGAAGCGGATCTTTTAAATATCACGATTAAGCAATAACTTATGAAACAGAGTAACGAAGCCCAAATAATTTCCTAGGACTAATTCCCAACGGATTGTTCCATTCCAAGGACATGCAATAGTAAATTTAAGCCGCTTTATCCTTAATGTCTTTTCCCCTAGAAACAGAACTTCACCGCTGCCCTCCTGGGTCCGCTCTGTTTTGTACCAAGTGACGTGATGGCGACGTGTAAAATTAAATAACCCTTCAACTCGTGGCACACACTGGATTACCATGAATACCGGGAAAAACAAGAACAATTTAAGATACTGAGTTACCGAAGCCATTGTATTGATCTGTCTCGGAATATATTTCCGTAATGCCCAGTAGGTTAAGGCATATAGGTTAAACATCAGTATCGCCATGCAAAGTAAGTAGACTGATATCATGTTGAAGACCTGTCCGAGATCCATCAGATATCCCATAAACATATAGACGATCGACAAGATGGCAAAGGTAAATTCTGGGATGAAACGAAATTGGGAAATCACAATTTTGTTATAAAGATACACTTTCTCAAAGAAAGGGATGTTAGCTCGTTTGATATCCCGTAAGAGCATGAAATGACCACGTACCCAGCGTTCGCGTTGGCGTCGGTATATAGAAAATGAGGGAGGGGTTTGTTCGATCTCAGGCGCATCGAGCCATTCTGCTGTCGTGCGTTGTCTTACGTACAATCTTAAAGCCAACTCAGCATCCTCAACTAGGGCATCACAATCCCATCCCCCAACGTTGGTAATGAGGTCTTTGTCGATAAAATAATTGGTACCGGCTACAAACTGCAATTTTCCTTCGCGCAATAATCGTCTGGGCAGCGTCGTCGTATGATGAACCGCCAACTCTAAGGCAGCACACATGCCCACGAGAGAAACATGGCCGAAATTAGATACCTGAAACACCGGTCCTTGTAATAACTTACTTTTTTTAGTTATACGTTTATAAGCAACTTCTTTCAATACATTTGGATGAAGACGTCCATCGGCATCAAGAATACCGATCATTTCGTAGTCTTGCCATTCGGGTTGGTTATGCAGTGATTGCAACGTATAGTTTAATGCGCGACCTTTCGTTGATTTCTCGTAGCTTTGTTCTAAGCTTCCCAATGTGCCGCTGTACCACTTCGGGACTTCGATGCAATGGACAAAATCTGTCTTAAATTTTTGATTAATCTCCTGCGCAACCATCCGCACTACATCGATAGTACGTCTTTCAAGATTGTCATCTCTTTCCCGCTCATCGACGATGATTACCGCTCGATAGAGATGTTTGGGGTAATCCAAAGCAGCGAGCTGTCGAATGGTATTTTCGATGACAGCCCCCTCATTACGGGCTGGAACAAAAATCGCCAATTTAGGTAGCTCGCTCTTATGCTGACGCGCGACATCCCTTAACTTATCTAGGGACAGTATTAAAACGGCCGATGCGCTTTAAATAGCGTTTCATACGAAGCAAGTTAAGGATATAAACAAAACTACCGATGAAGAACACAATAAAAGCTAGAGCGATCAGCGTATTAGTAATCGCATAACCGATCGACGGACTATAGGCGTTTCGCCATTGATCTATGCCGGTCGACGCGGAAATGTCGCCTTGCTTTTTGACGTCAAAGAGATCATAGGCGCTAACAAACTCAAACCCGGCATCATGAAGCCAATCAACGATGGACTTTAGTTCTGAGAGCTCACGCCATGGATGCCAAAAAAACGATGCAACCGGATCTTCGAAAACGGCTATCCTTTTAATAAGCATTTTCATGTCATCGAGACTGCGCGCATCTTCATAGCCACCGCCGGGTAATACAAAACCCATATTCTCCGGAATATACAGGGCGCCGTTTGTCTTCACTGGGAACGGTAGAGAGCCAAGAGAATACAGTGACTCGTAACGCAAGGGGTAAAGCGTATTAAGGACTTTATCGTCCAACGCACTGAGTGCATAATGCGGAGTTTCCCAGATATCTGGAATCGGTAACCCCTGCCTTGCCATTGCCGTTTTCACCGCCTTGACCGTAGATCGCACCAATGTCTCTGAATCATTGACTAATGGGGCATTCCTGTGTTCATCCCAGAACTCATACCCTACTCCGCTAATACTGCTACCCTGTTGATGAGTGTAGCCATGCTGAACCAGTGTGCCTAAACCTTCACCCACCATTTGTTGCAATAGATGGAAAAACCGGCGGCCCTCCGATAGCTGCCTATCGATTCCTTTAGCAGGATTGATATAACGCGCGATCAGAGCAACCTGAAAGGGGATGCGTTGAGACTTCAAGTATTCATATACCCTACGCAATTTGTCCGGTGCAAAATAGGTGTCCACATTAACATCTTCTAAGCGTACCAGAGCTCTTTTGGAGCCGCTCCTGCTATGGTGCCCCAAGGCGTAATGCAGCAAATCCAGGAATACCCAGGAGGCATCATTTATCGTGTATTCGGAAGGCACAATGAAGGGCAAGATAAGAAAACGACTCCCAAGCATATAAGCATAAGGATAGGTCCTACCATATTGATCCTCGCCCTCAGCGAGGATACTGCTATCCGACCAAGACGTAAGATATTTATCACTCGTGTAGATTTGTTGGCCACCTCCCGGAAAACGCTGGCCTTTATATTTTACGGTGGAAACCTTAATCTCTTGGGCAGCCGGTGAGATACCAAAAAATAGCTGCATTAAGGTATCCGTGTTCAAACCGGCCCATACAATCTGCGGTGCCGGCATTGAAAGAGTAGCTCGATGCAGGATGGATATGAGATCTTTCGCTAAAGCATCTGGGAGTTCGCCCCCTTGTTCATCGATCACCAGCATCGTATCGTAATTAAACGCTTTACCCGCGGTATAGCGCGAATAATCAAGAATTTCGATAGTAACGTTCCAATGCGAAGCAATGACATCAGACAGTAGTTTCACCTTTTGCACTAAGTAGTCGGGAGTAGCGCTACTTTGTTCCGGTACTGATCGAAGTATAAGCAACCGTCCAGGCTTATGTTCTCCTTCCTCCATCGCTTTTTTAATCGTATAGGAAACTGGCTGTGCTTGTGGATTGTTCTTATACACTTCCGCTGCCCAAGTCCCTGCGGAATGAGCCCATACGCAGAGAAGTAGGGAGAATATGATCGGTTTCATTGTCTATTCAAAAATAATAAACATAAGAGAGTGAGTCGATTCGGTAAGTATGAAATTCATAATCTTATTATGGCTGCAGAGAACTTTGCCTTTCGTTTCTGTGCCTGCCTTTTAAAGGCAGGCCACGATTGGACTGAATGTAAATCCAACGCATAAAATTAACGGCTTCTACATCTAATGGATCAGTACCCATGTAGAATTTAGGCCTCCCGATAGAAGACAGATTTTTGATTTCGCAGTGTACGTTGAATGTAGCGTAGGGCCTTGTTGCAAAATTACCTGTTCATAGAAAATTAGTTGCTAATTTAAGCAACAAAGCCCTGTATATCGAAAACTCATTCGGGATGGCTATATGGAAATAATCTCTTCGCTGGCATACTCAACCGAGTAGATTTTTTATGGTCTATAGCGAGCACAGTTTTCAGATCATGTTCCCGTAATACTCCCATGTCTTTGAGTATAGTGCCAAGACGTGGACGGGAGCTTTCACGCTGACGCAACAGGGCATCCTGCAACTGTTGTTTAGTGATGAGCTGCTTTTCCACAAGTAACTCGCCAAGTCTGGGACGGGTGCGCAATCGACCTGCTCGCTGGAGAGTAGGCTCAACCATCGGAGCCTGAAAGCACCGTTCTAGGGGTAACAACGGGTTTTGCTTGCGCGCCCAACGTGAAATGGTCTCAACAATGCGCTCAGCGGCTTGACCATCCCCGTAAGGATTCTTATCTGATATCATCGCGTCATACGCACCCCGATCGTTAAGTAGTCTGAGGGCTTCCTTGACAATTAATACCCTGGAGGTACCTACCACTTTGGACATACCGGCGAGCGAGGCTTCAGGGCGTTCGGTTACTTGACGTAAAACGAGCACAGGCTTACGTAAGGCCGGTGCCTCCTCTTGAACTCCTCCTGAATCAGTTAAGATAAGATATGCGCGACGCATAATGTTCAAAAATGTCTCATAGTCAAGTGGAGGGGTAAGATAAACTCGTTCAATCCCATCCAAGATATCCATCGCTGTACGGTGTACACTGGGGTTCAGGTGCACAGGATATACAACCGCCAGATCCGGAACACGCTCTACCAGATCTCGGAGTGCGAAGCAGATATTCCTCAGCCCCTCCCCTAGAGACTCGCGTCGATGCGAGGTTACTAACAGCACCCGGTGAGTATCAAAGGGAATTTGCTTTAAAACCGCAGAGTCAACTATGCGTGGGCTGCTCAAATGATGAGTTAGAGCATCGACCACTGTATTCCCAGTTATGACTATCTTCTCTTTGGAAACTCCTTCTCGTACAAGTTCCTGATAGGCTAGATAAGTTGGCGCAAAGTGAATCTCAGTCAACACACTTGCCAGACGCCTGTTAATTTCTTCTGGAAACGGATTTTTAATATCATGACTGCGCAGGCCCGCTTCGACATGCGCAATTGGTTTACCCAGATAAAATGCGGCTAAAGCCGTCGCAAATACCGTGGTGGTATCGCCCTGAACTATCAACAGATCGGGCTGAATGTCGTTTAACACGGGTTGAACCATAGTCAAAACCCGTGAAGTAAGTTGGTTAAGATTCTGATTCGGAAGCATGAGATCGAGATCGTAATCTGGAACAATTTTGAAAAGATTTAAAACTTGGTCAAGCATTTGCCGATGCTGGGCAGTTGCAACAATTATTGTCTGAAATTCCTGATCGCGAGCCTTTAATGCATGAATAACGGGACCTAACTTAATCGCTTCTGGTCTAGTGCCAATTATTACAACTATTTTTAGGAGTGACATTTTTATTTCCCTATTTTTTCAAAATAGAACGTCATTTAGACATGACTTACGCAAGGATTGGTCACTGATCGAACGTCTTAACGCGACGGTTTAGCATAGTCTTCCTATCCTGAAAGGTGTAGGCGACAAGACTGATGATCAAGTTGACCATGAATTTGTAAACACTTCGATGGTGAGTATGTTTGCCCTAAAAGTTTCTCTTGAGTTGATAGTTAACCGTCTCAATTGACGCGAGTGTGTATGCAAGCAACGTCACCAATAAGTGCAACAATTTGTTTTCATTTTATCTCCTGAACCCATAAAACCAGATTTTTGAGTTGTTACTCCTCACTTAAGACCACTCACGAAACAACTTGTGGGAGTGGATTCATTGAGCATGACATACGATGATTGGCGTCAGGTCGATAGAACTTGTGCCGCTAACCACCCTAGACAGGTGTGAAGATAGCCACATGGTGGAATCGACGCCGGAGCCATTAGCGCCACGAAACGTTTAGCACTGACTAAATCTGGAAATGCTCAGTGCACATATCTCATGACATAGTTCATCTCGATATATTTGAAATTGCGAATGATCCGAACTATGAAACGCTATGATGAGCTTCATCATTTCGCTCAGTGATAGCGTTGAGCCTCTGCTGCGTTTGACCTTGCCGGCATGAAAGAGTGGCTTCTGCCTAAGCGGTTCAAACTCGCGTTGATATCATCGACTACACCAATAATTGGTTCATATTATCCATCATGCCCGACTCCTGTTCGTGACACCCAAAATTTGTATCACCTCTGAAAATCTGTGAGTTGGACTCCATCCATCTCATGTCGAACTCACGTAAGTATGATAACTTCTCACTAACCACTCAGATGGATGGGAAACCCGTACTTCTTCTAATTTTCCATCTCGGCGATGGTACCAGAATGGTATGACATACTTGCTTCATATTTTGTTCAGACTTATGGAGATGTCCTGATTTTTCCTGCCTAGTTTGCAGCAGATGCTGCCACTAAATTTTTGTTTTTTTAAATCCCGAATATCTCATTCACTGAGGTTTTTATGGAGAGGAATCCGGGGCCAACACTACTTTGAACGGTTAGTGTTGGTTGCCTCCCAATCGTTTCAAAGCCTGATTGGGGGCCGCATCACAAGTTTTGGCGCGACTAACCCCTTCAAAACTGATGCGCATCTTTTTTATGGCTTGATCTCGGCTTCTATAAACGCGCCGATTATCCGCTATCTACGGACTGCCCGTCCCACTATTATCATATTGGCGATTATCGCGGGTGCATAGCCACTTGCTCCATAAGTCCAACCAGCAAGCGAGTGTTGTGGTGGCGCCACAGTTGGCCAACATACCCACTCACAAGTGCCAATCAACACTCGGCGCACCTACCCGTTCTAGGCATTACACTTCGATACGCTGATGATGCAACTCCCCAATTGGCAGAGGAGACTTTCGGGTTCGACGATACGGTGGTCGCTGGGTTGATCCTTTAACGATTTGATCAACCGGAAGCGACTGAAACTCCTCCATATATAAACGAGCGCTCTCTTTGTTATTCCTAACTCAACGAAATATTCTTCTGAATGGTTTCGCAGATCCTCTTACAAAACAATATTCTTCATCACTGAAAAGTATAGCCACATTACCATTCGCAAATTGGATATTCAACTTTTATTTACTATTGTTAACAAATGTACATGGAAACTGAAATCGGTCAGTCAAACAAAACAAATAGACTCTTCTATGCCTTGGCTCGCACTCACCTGACTCATTTTAAAAAAAGCCTTCTGAAAAAGTATAGTTGATTTTTTGTGTCCATGCAGGACAACAGTAATCTATAGCCTTGTAATTGGTTTATGCAAGGCATTGTCGTATAATTACCACATTTCCTCGTGCCGTCGGCAGGGTGTTCTATCCGTTGTCCTGCCTCGCCAGCTCTTCCAAGGAGCGGTGCATGGGGTTGTAGATGCCACGGGCTCGCAAGCCAGGAGGCTTTTCTTCGCTGCCGTGCCATGAATCGGATGACAGCGTTAGGCATGCCAGAAAACTATCGGGTGGCTGAGTCATAACGATCAGGACAACAGCAGAGCCCGTTTTAAAAAATGATTCATAGCCTCCTCTCTCTGCCCCCTAAGAACCTGTTCAAGATCTCCGAAGTAGTAAAGCGATGAAGGCGAGGCAGACTATTTCCAGACTCAATTCCAAGAGCCGTTCGCAGTTTTTCCATAGACGACGGCATTTTTCAAGCCACGCGAAATAGCGTTCCACGACCCATCATTTGGGTATAACCGAAAAGTTGTGAAGTTCGAGCCGTTTCACCCCTTCTACCTTGGCTCCCAATAGTTCCCGTACTCTTTCGGCAAAGGGTCTCCCGGAATACCCGCCATCGGTCAACACCTTCTCCACTTCAGAAAGCGCTTCCGAATACGAAGAAAACGCTTTTACAGCCCCACTCCTGTCGGTCGCATCCGCCGTGGTTACGGCGATGGCATGGGGTAGGCCCTGGATGTCGACCGCGATATTCCGCTTGATACCCGAAACCTTTTTCCCGGCGTCGTATCCTTTTTCGTTCGCGATGTCTGTGTTTTTCACGCTTTGCGCGTCAACGATCACGAAGCTCGCGTTCTCTTTCCATCCCTATTTTTGTCGGGTCTCTCTAACCGATTTTTTTTAACGCTTCCTGAAGGACGCTCTTGTTCGTCTCCGGATCTGATCTCCGCCAGATAGAAAAATACTCATAGCCTGTCCGCCACTTCGGATGCGCTTTCGGAAGCATCCTCCACTGGCAGCCCGTTTTGAGAGCGTAAACTATCCCATTGAAGACCTCCAGCAGATCCACTGTCCGGGGCTTTGTCTTTTTCCGGGCGCTTTCGAGTATCGGGCGGATTGGCTTGAATTGCTCTCGTGAAATATCCAAAGGGTTTTTATGGGTCACGATAAAAGGGGGAAATCCTACTAAACTTACAGCATCATTCCCTTTTCGGATCAATTTAATTGTTCAAATGTGTTTTAGAAATCTTGAACAGGTTCTAAGGACTTATTGGAGTCCTATCCTATCGGGATGACATCTATCCTGATATAGGGGGTTACTTAGAGGGTGTTAAATCTCGCGCCTCTAGCGAAAGTGTGTTAGCGTCGGCGTTCACTGTCTGAAGTGGAGAGCTAGAGAACCCGTAAATAAATCCAATCGCGGCTGCGAGCATTCCTGCGCGCGTATGGCTGAGTTGCAGTTATCCTAATCTCGAGTCCTATAGAAATCGCTATATTCTTCAGCTCTGGGATTCGTGCGTCATGCTAGGCGTGCCGAGGAACGCTCGTACTTCGCTCGGGATATTTACGCGAGCTCTGAGTTGTTGTCCCATGGGAAAAACAAGCTAGAACAACGACCGCGAGAGGAGGAGAAATGACCGAAGAGAAGAACGTACAGGCGAGTCCGAACCCTTCGGAGGCCGAGCAGGCGGGGAAAGGGCCCGATGCAGCGCCGGCTAGTGGAGAATCGGCGGGGGCGGTGCCGGCGAAGGGATTGCCGTTGGATGGCGTTCGGGTGGTGGACGTGGGCACGTTTGTGGCGGGGCCGTACAGTGCGTCGATTCTGAGCGAGTTTGGGGCGGAGGTTTACAAAGTGGAGCACCCGCTGGCGGGGGACTCGTTTCGGGGTTTAGGCACGCCGACGAACCGGGCGGACTCGACGCTGTTTTGGCTGAGCGAGGCGCGCAACCGCAAATCGGTGACGATCAACTTACGGGTACCCAAGGGGGCGAAGTTATTTCGGGAGCTGGTGGCCAAATGCGACGTGCTGGTGGAGAACTTTCGTCCGGGGATGCTGGAGAGCTGGGGGTTGGGCTGGGACGTGCTGAACCAGGACAATCCGGGGTTAGTGATGTTGCGGGTGACCGGGTATGGTCAGACGGGTCCGTACCGCTATCGGCGGGGTTTTGCGCATTTAGCGCATGCCTTTGGGGGGTTATCGTACCTCTGTGGCTTTCCGGGTCAGACGCCGACGATTCCGGGGCCGAACCCGCTGGGGGATTACATGGTGGGGTTATACGGCGCGATCGGGGTCATGCTGGCGCTGCGGTACAAGGAACAGACGGGGCGGGGGCAGTACATTGACATTGGCACCTATGAGGCGGTGTTTCGGCAACTGGACGAACTGAGCACGGCGTACGGATTGCACGGCAAGATCCGTGAGCGGGAAGGGGCGGGGACGGTGATTGCGTGTCCGCACGGCCATTTTCGGACCAAGGACAACAAATGGGTAGCGATTGCGTGCACCAACGACAAGATGTTTGCGCGGCTGGCGGAGGATGCCATGGAACGCCCGCAACTGGCCGCGGAAGGGACCTATGGGCAGAAAGCCAAGCGTTTAGCGGCGCATGAAGAAGTGGACCAGATCGTGGGGGAATGGACGGCCTCGCTGACGCGCGATGAGCTGATGGAGAAGTGTTTAGTGGCGCAGGTGCCGATTGGGTCGTTGAACAGCATTGCGGATATTTTTGCCGATCCGCACTTTCAGGCGCGGGACAATCTGGTCACCTTCGAAGATCCGGAAGCCGGCGAGGTGACGATTCCTGGGGTAATCCCCAAGCTGTCGGAGACGCCGGGGCGCATCACCAACCTGGGGCCGCCGTTTGGCAACGGCACCGACGACGTGCTGAGCGAACTCTTGGGATTGACCGAAGCCGAGCTGGTGCAGCTTCATAAAAATCACGTGATCTGAACGCCGCGGACTGAGCCGGTCGGAAGACGGGGTTCAGCGAGGAGAGGGAATCATGCAACAAACGACGAGCAAAGCGAGCAAAACAAGCAAAACCAACCCACTGAGGCTGCCCATGGAAGGGATCCGGGTCATTGATGTGGCGACCTTCATTGCGGCGCCGTACGCCGCCGCGATCATGGGGGAGTTTGGTGCCGAGGTGCTGAAAGTGGAACACCCGGTGGGCGGGGATCCGTGCCGGAACTTCGGCACGCCGACGAAACGGGGGGACACCCTAGCGTGGTGCAGCGAGGCGCGCAACAAGAAATCGGTGACGGTGGACCTGCGCTCGCCGGAAGGGGCGGAGATCTTCAAGCAGCTGGTGGCCAAAGCCGATGTGCTGTGTGAGAACTTTCGTCCGGGGACCTTGGAGAAGTGGGGTTTAGGCTGGGAAGTGTTACATCGGCTCAATCCGGGGCTGGTGATGTTGCGCATCTCGGGGTATGGCCAGACGGGCCCATACCGGGACCGGCCGGGGTTTGCGCGGATTGCCCATGCGGTGGGGGGCTTGGCCTATCTGGCGGGCATGCCGCGGGAGACGCCGGTGACGCCGGGCTCGACCACGCTGGCGGATTATTTGACCGGCTTGTATGGCGCGATCGGGATCCTCATGGCGTTGCGCTATAAGGAGCGCACGGGACAGGGGCAGTACATCGATGCGGCGTTGTACGAGTCGGTGTTCCGGCTTTCGGACGAGATGGCGCCGGCGTACGCCAAGTACGGCACGGTGCGCGAGCGCACGGGGCCGCACAATCCGATTGCCTGTCCGCTGGGGCATTTTCGCACCAAGGACGACAAGTGGGTGGCGTTTGCGTGCACCAACGATAAGCTGTTTGCGGCCTTGGCCGAAGCCATGGAGCGCCCGGAGCTGGCCTCCCATGCACTGTACGGCCAACACGCCCGGCGCATCGAAGCGCGCCATGAGGTCAATGAGGTGGTCAGCGCGTGGTGTGGCTCGCTAACGCGGGAAGAAGTGCGCGAGCGTTGCATGGCCACCGGCGCGCCCTATGCGCCCTTGGCCAATGTGGCCGACATTTTTTGTAATCCTCAGTTTCTGGCACGTCGCAACCTCGTGGCGATCGACGAAGCCAGTCTGGGCGAAACATTGATTGTTCCGTGTGTGCTGCCGCGGCTTTCCGAGACGCCGGGAGAGATCAAATGGCTGGGCCCCTCGCTCGGTCAACACACCGATGAGGTGCTCGGTGACTTGTTGGGGTTGTCGCCCCGAGAGCTGGAAAGCCTCCATGCGAAAAAGGTGATTTAAACTTTGTAGGAGTTTAGCAACCCCTGCCTGGATACTCCAGGTTGTCCGCTCAAAGTAGGGGCGGACAACCTACGGAGTTTTAAGGCCGGGAAAGATCCGTCTACATCGGATTTATCCACGGACCGCGATGGCTTGTGCTTTTTTAACCATCACTTCAGCTTGTTTGATCGAGGCGATATCAATAAATTTTCCGTCTAAGGAGACCGCTCCACGGCCTTCTTGCTGTGCTTGTTCCATTGCCTGCAGGATGCGTTGGGCGTGGGCGATTTCCTCATCGTTGGGGCTGAAAATCATATTGGCGAGCTCGACCTGCGTGGGATGAATGACCATTTTCCCCTCGCAGCCGAGCACCGCGGCGCGCCTGGCGGCTGCTTTATAGCCATCCAGATCGGAAAGCTTGGCAAAGGGTCCGTCTACGGGACGCAGTCCATTCGCGCGTGCCGCCACCACCAGGCGATTCAAGGCGTAATGCCACATGTCATTCCAGTGGATATTGCGCAGTCCTTTGTCGTCTGGATCTGTCAAGACATGATAATCGGGGTGAGGTCCCCCGATGGTGGTCGTACGGGCTTGCGTGGAGGCACCATAGTCCCCGCTTCCAAAAAGTAATGTTTCATTGCGGGGACTGGCCGCGGCGATTTGATGAATATTTTGCATTCCCAAGGCGGTTTCAATCAGTAACTCAAAACCGAGCCGCTTGGTGTAGCCCTTGGCCTGTTCGATCTGGGTAACCAGCACATCCAACGCGTAGACGTCGGCCGCCGTGCCGACTTTGGGGATCATGATGAGATCAAGTTTGTCTATGGCGTGTTCGAGCACGTCGACCACATCGCGATACATATAGGGTGTATCGAGCCCATTGATACGCATCGATAGGGTTTTTCCGCCCCAATCCAGTTCATTGAGAACCTGAATTACATTGTTACGGGCTTGCACTTTGTCGTGGGGAGCAACGGCGTCTTCCAAGTCGAGAAACACCATGTCAGCCGCACTCTGACTCGCTTTTTCCAGGAACCGGGTATTGGAGCCTGGAACCGCCAGTTCGGAGCGATTCAACCGTACTGGGCACTGTTCGATGAGGGTGAAACTCATATCTGACCTCCTGCTCGGATTGTCCTCATTTCAAAGTGCGTATGCAGCGGCCCGCTCAGGGTCTTTTTGCGCCACGAGTTTCGCGAGGTCAACGATGACTTTGGCCTGTTTCCAGGTGGCGTCATCCTGCATTTTGCCGTCGATCATAGCCGCACCGGTTCCATCGGGCATCGCTTCCAGAATGCGTTTAGCGAAATTTACTTCATCCGCAGCGGGGCTAAAGACTCGCTTGGCGATATCGATCTGTGTCGGGTGTAGCGACCAGGCTCCGACGCAACCTTGTAGGAAAGCATTACGGAACTGGGCTTCACAGGCCGCTTCGTCACTAAAGTCGCCGAAGGGACCGTAAAAGGGTCGGATGCGGCTGGCCAAGCAAGCATCGACCATGCGGCCTACGGTGTAGTGCCACAGATCTTGTTGATAGAAAGTACGTTGCGGTTGATCCGGGATAGGATCGGCGAGTACGCCATAGAAGGGATGGCCACCGCCGACGCGGGTGGTTTTCATTCCACGAGAGGCGGCGAGATCGGCGGGCCCCAGACTCATGCCGTGCATGCGTGGACTGGCCGACGCAATGGCGTCTACATTGTTTACACCTTGGGCCGTTTCCAGGATGGCATGAATCATAATGGGTTTACGGAGTTGGTGTTTGGCTTCGAGTTGGGCGAGAAGCTGGTCCAGGTAATGGATGTCCCAGGGGCCTTCGACCTTGGGTAACATCATCACATCGAGCTTATTACCGACGGCCCCGACGATCTCGATGATGTCTTCCAGTACCCAGGGGCTGTTCAGAGCATTGATCCGCACCCAGAGCCCGGTTTGTCCGAACTCATGAGCCCTGGCCACCTCGATGAAACCTTCGCGGGCGGCTTGTTTGGCCTCCGCGGGAATGGCGTCTTCTAGATTGCCCAACAGCACATCGACTTGCTGAATCATTTTAGGAATTTTTCCGCGCATCTTCTCGTTGTGCGGAGGGAAGAAGTGAATCATCCGTTCCAGCGTTATGGGAAGTTCACGCATAGGGGTCGGAGCGCCGATGGCCAGAGCCTGATAGAAATTCGAGGGTAGTTTCATAGAGCCTCTCCCATGTTGTTATTCTGCTGTGGGGAACCACTCCGCATCATTTTAAAATCGAGTATTTGAGAATGTCTTTCAAGACCCTTAGAGGGCAGGAGCGGTTAGGTACAGACGTATAGAGGGTGCTCTTTATAGTGTCTAGAAAGGTTTCTCACAGACCCGGCTGAGTAGTTCTGCTTTTTTTTGTACTGTGGTCGGGATAGTGATTTCTCCAACCGTTTAGATGAGTCCTGCGACAGCGCTCAGTATGCGAGCCTCGTAACGGGATTGCAACCGATCAGACGCGGTGTTCTGCTTGCATTGACGCAGGAAGCGGCCCTACACTTGTTTTTTAGCGGGGCGATATGGGGCATTTAGATCCTAGTCCGCGAGTAAATATAGCTATGGGGATACACTTAAGGCGTACAGCAGGAGCGAGACCAATGAGCGATAAGACCAACTTGGGTAATTTCTTTGAAGACTTCAAACTGGGGCAAACCTTGCTTCATTCAACACCGCGGACCGTAACGGCAGGCGATGTGTCACTGTACATGGCTTTATATGGGGTCCGATTCGCGGTACAGTCTTCGAAAGAGTTCGCGGTGGCTATCGGCCTGCGCGAAGCCCCCATCGATGATTTATTAACCTTCCATTTGGTTTTTGGCAAGACAGTTCCGGATGTTTCTTTAAATGCCATCGCGAATCTCGGCTATGCGAGCGGGCGTTTTGGCGTGCCGGTCTATCCTGGGGATACATTGCGCACACGCTCCACGGTGATCGGACTGAAAGAAAACTCCAATCATAAGACGGGCGTAGTCTACGTGCGTTCAGTGGGCACCAATCAGCACGGAGAAGAAGTGCTGGACTATATCCGCTGGGTGATGGTGCGTAAGCGGGACTTCCCGTCACCAGCTCCTCAGACTGTGGTACCTGAAATGCCACAGGCGGTTGACGCCGAGATGTTCGGAGTTCCGGAGTCAATGCGGATGGCGGCGTACGACGATGCATTGGCTGGTAGTGCGCATCGTTGGGAGGATTACAACGCGGGGGAAAAGATTGATCATGTGGATGCCATGACCATCGAAGAAGCCGAGCACATGATGGCCACCCGACTCTATCAGAATACCGCCAAAGTGCACTTTAACCTACATAGTGAAAAAGACGGCCGGTTTGGCCGGCGGATTATCTATGGCGGACATATCATTAGCTTGGCGCGGGCACTTTCATTTAATGGTTTGGCTAACGCATTTAAAGTGGTTGCGATTAATGGCGGCCGACACGTGGCGCCTACCTTTGCGGGTGACACGATTTATGCTTGGACTCAGGTGCTGGAGAAAATGGAGTTACCGGAACATAAGACGATCGGCGCGCTGCGCTTACGCACGATAGCGGTGAAAGACCAGGCGTGCACTGAGTTTCCTTACCAAGATGAGGCCGGAAATTATCATCCCGCGGTGGTCTTGGATTTCGACTATACGGTATTGATGCCGCGTACCTGCTGATGAGTTTCGAATCGGATGGTGTTGGTATTATAGCCGCGGCTTTGCATCGCCAGGTGCAATGAAACTGATCCAGTCAATCTTATCGTCACAGAATACCAGAAAAGAGGGATTCAGCAGGGATTCTTTGGTGTTGTAACGTAAGCGGTTTCCTGCGCTATCTGTAAAATGGCCACCCGCCTCTTCTACAACGCATTGTGCGGCCGCCGTATCCCACTCGCTAGTGAGCCCTAATCGCGGATAAACATCAGCCTGACCTTCTGCTACCATACAAGACTTGAGTGAGCTGCCCATGCTCCTCAATTCATAGTCGCCCATGTTGGCGAGAAAACGTTGCAACTTATCGCAATCGTGAGAGCGGCTGCCGATGACCACGATATGTTCGTGTCCGGGCTGCTTCTGGGCGGATTGGCGGCAGTGGATTCGCTTCGGTTCACCTCCGTAGCTCTGCTTGTAAGCGCCGTAGCCGCGCGCGGCATAGTAATAGAGCTCCAAAACCGGGGCGTACACCAATCCCAGGATGGCTTCATGTCGGTGAATTAACGCCACATTCACGGTAAATTCATCATTGTGTTTGATGAACTCGCGAGTGCCATCCAATGGGTCTACCAACCAGTACGTTTCCCAACGGCGGCGTGCACTGAAAGGAATATCAACCGATTCTTCGGATAATACAGGGTAAGCCCTAGGCAGGTTCTGCAAGCCATTAACGATGACCTCATGGGCGTCCATGTCAGCCTCGGTTACCGGAGACTTATCCGTCTTGGTTTCTACGCTGAACCCGCGGTCGTACACCGCCATGATGCGCTCACCGGCATCTCGAGCAAATACCAGAATGCGTTCGATGAGTGTGATCAGGTAGTCACGGCTAAACTCATTGCTTAACATCATATAACTTCACATATCGCAACGCATCTGGAGTGGGTTGGGTGGTCGACGCGGGATACATTTCAGATTTATTCATTAGATAAAAAAAGCGTACAAGCCGCTGGATTGATCCAGTGATTCCCATCGACACCGCCCGAATATCATTTTTGCAATTTCTGAGCGAGCTGCCGAATATCGTGTATGCTCTCCGTAAAACGTTTATTTAGGGTATTGAACACCTCAGTGTTCGAATTGGTTGCAATATCGGCCAGGGCGCGCATATTGGTCAACGCTTTTTCTACGGCGCGTTTAACGAGTTCGGCTTGTTTGGCCGATAGATCTTTCGAGTCGGTGGTAGTAGTGAGGTCTTTGATGGCCGTGGAAGCTTCCTGCAAAGTTTGGTTAAGGAGTTCGCTTTGGTGAGCGGTTAACATCTGCACACTTTCCAGTACCCGCTGATTAGCCGTAATCAAAGCTTCCATGTTTTTACTTTGACTTTCCAACATGGTGCTGATATCCACTCCTGGAATCTGATATTCGCCAAGAGCTTTGGAGAGTTGATCCATCATCTTTGCGGGATCGAGTTTTCCCATCAATGTGCTGAAGTCCAAGAGGTTAGAGGATTTGGATTGTTCAGTCATGGTATAGCTCCATACGTTTTGCTATTCTGTATGCTGCAACGCGACAATGTCAACATCGAAGTATGCTCCAATGCGCGGGTATACGTCAATAGCGAAATGTTGCAGCGCGATATTGGGGGTATAGTTGAACCTGCACGACCTCCGCTCATTAGGAACGTGTGTTGTTGTTAGGATCTCACAATGACGATGGTGTTGATGTGGAGAATCAAGTTAAGTCACAGCAAGCGAACCTCCTAGATTAACGAAGGGGAAGTCCCAAGAAGAAACGACAAACCGTTCGAAAGACTCTTGCGATAATAAAATTGCCGCTAACCACATTAGATTTCACACCCCTCTGTCTAAGCTCATGAGTTTATTCAGAAGAGACTGACCGTTGACGGGCATGGTGTCGGCGCGTATCATGCTTTGGCTTGAATTAGCTGAACGATTGAAGTTAATCTGGGAAACTTTTCAATTAGTTTTTCGATGAGCATAATCAACGATATTTTACTGAATTTTTGTGGGGTCGGCTTCATTTTAGGTTCAACACCCGGGGTATAGCGCAGTCTGGTAGCGCACCTGCTTTGGGAGCAGGGGGTCGGGGGTTCAAATCCCTCTACCCCGACCAGTAGGGTTCTGCGCCCGTAGCTCATCTGGATAGAGCATCGGCCTTCTAAGCCGAGGGTAGCAGGTTCGAGTCCTGCCGGGCGCGCCATTCTTCCTATGCGTCCCAAGTGACGGCGGTGTGTCTCGCTTGAAAGCTCAGTACTCGACAAGGGAATCTGCTAAGATTCGGTTTGATTTGTAGAAAAGAATGCTAGAAACTAAGAAGCGCGGGATCGCACATCGAATGGGAGTGTAGCGACCATTAACGTGACCGATGTATACGTTGCATGCCCAACTTAGTTTGTGTAATAAACGAACACGATTCGGCAGGATAACTGGTGAGCGTAGCTCAGTTGGTAGAGCCCTGGATTGTGGATCCAGTCGTCGTGGGTTCGAGTCCCATCGCTCACCCCACCTCTAGGTTGGGGAGTTTCAAGATTGGGGAGCATTTGTAGAATAATTCTAAACGAATAAGCCTCTGTAACTAACCCTAATAACCCAATGACTCGATTATGGGCCGTTAGCTCAATTGGTAGAGCAGTTGACTCTTAATCAATTGGTTGGGGGTTCGATTCCCTCACGGCCCACCAAGGCTTAGTTTTTATTACCGAACACCTGGGCAATCCGTGATATTCGACAGCATTGGTTAAGCCGTTGGAACTGCAAGCTTGCGGATTGAGTTTTACTGTAGTGAAGGAACTCGAAATTCGCATTCCAATCCATCGTATTGCATGCGCTTATGCTCGAGAATGAGGCCTTTCTTGAAAAACACCAATGTGGACTACCTATTCTTCGAATTTTCTATTATTTAACCCCGTAGACCGCCTCTCAACGCCGTTTTATACAGCCTACGGCTTTAGGCCATAAATACTACACACGTTGACGGCATGGTGAACGGACTTTTTTATTCCACCTGTATTTCGTTGAAATCAGTCAGGGGACCTCTCCATACTTGATGAACTTTAGGAGTCTGTTGGACTTGGGTGCTTGCCGTTAATGGGGTCTGGTAGGCCACGTTGAATAACCGATGGCTGTTCAGTTTTACGCTCGTCGGCTCGGTGGCCGGATAGCCCTTGCAAGTTAGATGGAAAGATTAGGCTGCTCCACCGGTATTTGGTTTTTCCAAAGCTAATCACCTCCAAGTTCAATAGGTTTCCAGTGAGAGGAACGCTGACTCGCACCGCTATGCAAGCTGATCTGTATTTTGCAGGAGATGTATCCATGAGCAGCGACAATCTGAGTCCCGAATTGGAGCGAATTTCCCAAGCGCGCCATCATGATCCCTTCGAAGTGTTGGGGAAACATCAACTCAACGGACGCACGGAAGTGCGCGTGCATATTCCCCAAGCGAGTGAAGTCACTATCGCCGATGGCGAGTTACCCATGCGCCGTATCGGCAACACGGATATTTTTGAGTGGCAGGGTGATTCGAGCACCGTCCCCGACCGTTATCGCCTTATCTGGCGTGATTCGTCCCACCTTGAGCACATTGCGCACGACCCTTATAGTTTCCTGCCACAACTTTCCGAATACGACCTGCATCTATTCAACGAAGGTAAACACTGGCACGCCTACCGATTCTTAGGCGCTCATACCCATGAAGTGAATGGCGTAGCTGGCGTTTTGTTCGCCGTCTGGGCGCCTAATGCCGAGCGAGTCAGTGTGGTGGGTGACTTCAATCATTGGGACGGGCGTTTTCATCCCATGCGCGTGCGGGGAGGCAGTGGAGTCTGGGAGCTGTTTATCCCTGATCTTCCACCTGGAATATTGTACAAATTCGAGATCCGCAATCGGGATACGGGCCATCTCTCATTAAAGTCCGACCCTTATGGGCAATGGTTTGAATATCGTCCCGGAACTGCTTCCAAAGTCACCGAACAATCTGTCTACCAGTGGAAAGACCAAGCCTGGCTAGACAGACGTAAAGAAGTCGACTGGCAGCATCTCCCCATGTCCATTTATGAGGTACACCTAGGTTCTTGGCTGCGTGGCCCAGAAGGTGAATTCCTCGGCTACCGAGAGCTTGCCGAAAGGCTCGTGGCGCACACCAAAGAAATGGGTTTTAGCTACATCGAGCTTTTGCCGATTACCGAGCATCCCTACGATCCATCCTGGGGATATCAGAGCACGGGTTACTATGCCCCCACCAGCCGTTACGGCTTACCGGACGACTTCCGTTATTTCGTCGACTATTGCCATAAACACGAGATCGGGGTCATCCTCGATTGGGTGCCCGCTCATTTTCCCAAGGATGCGCACGGCTTGGCCCAATTTGACGGAACCGCGCTCTACGAACATGAAGATCCCCGCAAAGGCGAGCACCTGGATTGGTCAACCCTGATCTATAACTTTAACCGTGCTGAAGTGAAAAACTATTTGCTGTCCAGTGCGATATATTGGCTCGATGAGTTTCATATCGATGGCTTGCGAGTCGATGCCGTGGCTTCGATGCTCTATCTGGATTATTCACGTACGGAGTGGATTCCAAACCAATACGGTGGCCGAGAGAATCTGGAAGCCATCGATTTTATTCGTCAGCTCAATACCGTAGTGCACGAAGCGCATCCTGGTGTACTGATGTTCGCCGAAGAATCTACCTCGTGGCCCCAAGTCAGCCGCCCCGTGCATGTGGGAGGGCTAGGCTTTGACATCAAGTGGAATATGGGCTGGATGAACGATACCCTAAGCTACATTGCGAATGATCCCGTGTATCGTCGCTTTCACCACAATAATTTAACCTTCAGCATGTTGTACTCGTTCACCGAGAATTTTTTGCTGCCGTTTTCTCACGACGAAGTGGTGCATGGCAAACAATCGATGCTGCACAAAATGCCCGGCGACGAGTGGCAGAAATTCGCTAATCTGCGCGTGCTGTATACCTATATGTTTACACACCCAGGGAAGAAGCTGCTATTCATGGGGACGGAATTTGGCCAGGGACTTGAATGGAGCAGTTCACAAACGCTGGATTGGTATGTGCTTGAATATCCCTTTCACCAAGGCGTTAAAAAACTGGTCCAGGATCTTAATCGTCTTTACCATCAGAATCCTGCGCTGTACCGTTATGAATTTGATTGGCAAGGGTTCGAGTGGATCGACTGTCACGATAGCGATCAGTCCACGATTAGTTTTATTCGTAATGCCGATGACGATTGGCTCGTTATCGTGGTGAATTTCACGCCTGTGCCACGTTATAACTACCGTATCGGGGTGCCACACGCGCACAGCTATCATGAAATATTTAACTCCGATTCTGCGCACTATTACGGCAGCAACGTGGGAAATGGCGCTGCTGCCTTGGTTCCGGAAGAACAGCCCTGGACGGGTAGGCCTTGTTCCATCGTCATTACTTTGCCACCATTGGCAGCGATCGTGTTAAAACCAGGAAGCAAGACGCCAATCGAATTGAAGAAGGCTACAAGCGAACTGAAGGCTACTTGATTGTGGAGATAGCGGAGATGAACGGATTTTTCTGCATCTTCTTGTCAAATAGCCCCGGTCACGCGCTTCGTAAAGCCGCCAGAGCGAGCAGAGGCAGACGAAGCCGTTATACGAAGAGCTGAAAGTAAAGTTCAGAAGATTGAGTGGTTTGCTGTAAACACTTTGCCCCCACTACGATTTTCAAGCTCTGACATCCTTTAAGTTGTTAAGTAGAACTTGGTCGTTAATACGACCTGGGGCAGCCTATGGAAATCAGTATAGACTATCTTCTACTAAAGTTTCTGCATATCCTGGGTGGCATAGTCTTTGTGGGAAACATCATTGTCACCGCGTTTTGGAAAGTAATGGCCGACCGCACGCGCGAGCCCACTATTGCTGCTTTTGCGCAACGATTGGTCAATTTGACCGATTTCGTTTTCACCAGTTTTGGCGCCTTCATTTTACTGATCACCGGGTTAATGATGGCGCACTCCATCAGTGAAGAAATAACCTCAGTCCCATGGATTGCCTGGGGCTTAGGATTATTCTTAGTTTCAGGGCTGATATGGGGGTTGATCTTGTTCCCAGTCCAGGTTAAACAGGCTTGGCTCGCGCGCAATTTCAGCGCAGACAATCCGATTCCAGACAAATATTGGCGATTAGGGCGAATCTGGATCCTGTTTGGTGCATTGGCCGTTATATTCCCGCTGGTCAATGTGTATTTAATGGTCTTTAAGATAAGCTGACACGGAATTTCAGGAACACTAAGATTGGATAGGTTATTTTATAAATCATGATGTCATGATTTCAGTGCTTCAACGTGGAAGGTTGAAAAGCGGGCTTATGATTACAATGTCGTTGGTAGCCGTGGTAGGAGATCCATGAATATTGCTTCTGACGATCAACTCTTGGAGCAGCTCCGATGCGGATAATCGATGCGGAACCCCAGCTCTTACGCGATATACTGCTGGAAATCGATGTCGCCGATTCTAAGGACAGGACGGATTACAGCGTTTATGCGGGGCGTCACGAAATGTTGGGTCGTATGGTGGTGGTCGTTGAGCGTGATGGCAGTGGCTTGCTCATCGAGCTGGACTAGTAGGTTCAAGCAGCGCCAGCATGATCATTACTTTAAAAAAAGCCCTGACCCTATTCGGCGTATTCGTAGGTGTGCTGATCTTTGTAGGTTTGCTCCTTCCAAACCACGTTCATGTGGAGCGCGGTACCTCGATCAAGGCCCCTAGAAACGCCGTGTTTGCGCGTATCAATGATTTCCGGGAGTTTAATAAATGGTCTCCTTGGGCGGACATCGATCCTCACACGACCTTCCGTTTTGAAGGCCCGACTTCGGGTGTAGGCGCCAGGATGTTTTGGGCTAGTGAGAATCCCGGGGTAGGCTCTGGGAGCCAGGAAATTATCCTCAGTCAACCCGATCAGCAGGTAAAAGTTGCTCTACACTTTGGAGATCACGAGGGCACCGCGACTTATACGCTACATACCGAGGGTGACAGCACCTTGATCACGTGGGGGTTTGACACCGATTTTGGTTATGATCTCGTCGGTCGGTACTTTGGTTTAATGATGGACCGATTCATAGGCGCGGATTATGTCAAAGGCCTGGCGAATCTAACGCAGTTGATAGAAAACCAAGCCCGAGCGTCTCCCTAGCCGATTAGCAGTTAGGCATCGTCTACGGAATTCGCAAGTGAAATTGATCCTCAGATACGCATTCCCGCAAATCTTCGGGGCAATTTGTAAACTATGGCTATTCCGTAGAAGTGATTGATCTGCGCTCAGATACGGTGACTCAACCTACGCCAGCTATGCGAAAAGCGATGGCGAACGCCGAAGTGGGAGATGACGTCTACGCTGAAGATCCCACCGTTAATCGGTTACAGGCGCGGCTTGCGGAGATAGCCGGTTTTGAGGCCGGATTATTCATGCCATCGGGATCGATGAGCAACCAGGTGGCGCTGGCAACGCACACACAGCGAGGTCAAGAGGTTATCGCCCCGGAAGGTGCGCATATCTATGAATTTGAGCTCGGCGCTTTAGCCGCCTTGAGCGGACTGATCCCACGGCTCGTGTCGGCACCGCTGGGTATACCTAATATTGAGGAGATCAGGGCTTCTATTCACCGCAACACCCACCAGGCACCGACGGGACTCATCATTCTCGAGAATACGCATAATCTTGCGGGAGGCACGGTTGTACCGATCCATGATTGCCTGCAGCTAGCCAAGCTTGCAAAACAGGAAGGATTGCCCATCCATTTGGATGGAGCACGAGCCTTTAATGCCGCTATTGCGCAAAGCGTTTCCATTGCGACGCTATGTGCTCCTTTCGATTCCGTCTCGATCTGCTTGAGCAAGGGACTAGCCGCGCCGGTTGGCACCGTGCTGTTGGGTTCTAAAGCATTCATCAATAATGCCCATCGTTACCGAAAGATGTTCGGTGGGGGGATGCGTCAGGCCGGCGTGATTGCGGCCGCGGGGATAGTAGCGCTGGAGACAATGACCGATCGCTTGATTGAGGATCATGCCAGGGCCCGCGCGTTGGCGGAAGGGCTGATGGCAATGGATGGCATCCAGGTAAATCTGGCGGCGGTGCAGACCAACATGGTTTATTGCCAATGTGCGGATGCCCCGGGGTTTGCCAAACGCATAGCTAATCAAGGGGTACTGTGCAATGCGATCGGGTCGAGCCAACTGCGAATGGTGATTCATTATCAGATTTCAGATGAGGACGTGAAAACCACGCTGCGCGTGGTAGCCGAAGCACTTTGTAGCTGAGCGAGTTCGCTGAGCGAGTTCCTCTTCATTGATTCTAGAGGTTTCTCGGACTCAGCGCGGCTTCTTACAACATAAGTAGCAATAACAGAACGTGTTCTCAAAACGTTGCAGTCCAGCGATGGCCTGCTGCTTTTAAATGTATGTCGTCGATCTGAGTCAGATCATAGGCCCACATCGTAATAACACAAGCTAGAACAACGACCGCGAGAGGAGGAGAAATGACCGAAGAGAAGAACGTACAGGCGAGCCCGAACCCTTCGGAGGCCGAGCAGGCGGGGAAAGGGCCCGATGCAGCGCCGGCTAGTGGAGAATCGGCGGGGGCGGTGCCGGCGAAGGGATTGCCGTTGGATGGCGTTCGGGTGGTGGACGTGGGCACGTTTGTGGCGGGGCCGTACAGTGCGTCGATTCTGAGCGAGTTTGGGGCGGAGGTTTACAAAGTGGAGCATCCGCTGGCGGGGGACTCGTTTCGGGGTTTAGGCACGCCGACGAACCGGGCGGACTCGACGCTGTTTTGGCTGAGCGAGGCGCGCAACCGCAAATCGGTGACGATCAACTTACGGGTACCCAAGGGGGCGAAGTTATTTCGGGAGCTGGTGGCCAAATGCGACGTGCTGGTGGAGAACTTTCGTCCGGGGATGCTGGAGAGCTGGGGGTTGGGCTGGGACGTGCTGAACCAGGACAATCCGGGGTTAGTGATGTTGCGGGTGACCGGGTATGGTCAGACGGGTCCGTACCGCTATCGGCGGGGTTTTGCGCATTTAGCGCATGCCTTTGGGGGGTTATCGTACCTCTGTGGCTTTCCGGGTCAGACGCCGACGATTCCGGGGCCGAACCCGCTGGGGGATTACATGGTGGGGTTATACGGCGCGATCGGGGTCATGCTGGCGCTGCGGTACAAGGAACAGACGGGGCGGGGGCAGTACATTGACATTGGCACCTATGAGGCGGTGTTTCGGCAACTGGACGAACTGAGCACGGCGTACGGGTTGCACGGCAAGATCCGTGAGCGGGAAGGGGCGGGGACGGTGATTGCGTGTCCGCACGGCCATTTTCGGACCAAGGACAACAAATGGGTAGCGATTGCGTGCACCAACGACAAGATGTTTGCGCGGCTGGCGGAGGATGCCATGGAACGCCCGCAACTGGCCGCGGAAGGGACCTATGGGCAGAAAGCCAAGCGTTTAGCGGCGCATGAAGAAGTGGACCAGATCGTGGGGGAATGGACGGCCTCGCTGACGCGCGATGAGCTGATGGAGAAGTGTTTAGTGGCGCAGGTGCCGATTGGGTCGTTGAACAGCATTGCGGATATTTTTGCCGATCCGCACTTTCAGGCGCGGGACAATCTGGTCACCTTCGAGGATCCGGAAGCCGGGGAGGTGACGATTCCTGGGGTAATCCCCAAGCTGTCGGAGACGCCGGGGCGCATCACCAACCTGGGACCGCCGTTTGGCAACGGCACCGACGACGTGCTGAGCGAACTCTTAGGCTTGACCGAAGCCGAGCTGGTGCAGCTCCATAAAAATCACGTGATCTGAACGCCGCGGACTGAGCCGGTCGGAAGACGGGGTTCAGCGAGGAGAGGGAATCATGCAACAAACGACGAGCAAAGCGAGCAAAACAAGCAAAACCAACCCACTGAGGCTGCCCATGGAAGGGATCCGGGTGATTGATGTGGCGACCTTCATTGCGGCGCCGTACGCCGCCGCGATCATGGGGGAGTTTGGTGCCGAGGTGCTGAAAGTGGAACACCCGGTGGGCGGGGATCCGTGCCGGAACTTCGGCACGCCGACGAAACGGGGCGACACCCTAGCGTGGTGCAGCGAGGCGCGCAACAAGAAATCGGTGACGGTGGACCTGCGCTCGCCGGAAGGGGCGGAGATCTTCAAGCAGCTGGTGGCCAAAGCCGATGTGCTGTGTGAGAACTTTCGTCCGGGGACCTTGGAGAAGTGGGGTTTAGGCTGGGAAGTGTTACATAAGCTTAATCCGGGGCTGGTGATGTTGCGCATCTCGGGGTATGGCCAGACCGGGCCCATACCGGGACCGGCCGGGGTTTGCGCGGATTGCCCATGCGGTGGGGGGCTTGGCCTATCTGGCGGGCATGCCGCGGGAGACGCCGGTGACGCCGGGCTCGACCACGCTGGCGGATTATTTGACCGGCTTGTATGGCGCGATCGGGATCCTCATGGCGCTGCGCTATAAGGAGCGCACGGGACAGGGGCAGTACATCGATGCGGCGTTGTACGAGTCGGTGTTCCGGCTTTCGGACGAGATGGCGCCGGCGTACGCCAAGTACGGCACGGTGCGCGAGCGCACGGGGCCGCACAATCCGATTGCCTGTCCGCTGGGGCATTTTCGCACCAAGGACGACAAGTGGGTGGCGTTTGCGTGCACCAACGATAAGCTGTTTGCGGCCTTGGCCGAAGCCATGGAGCGCCCGGAGCTGGCCTCCCATGTGCTGTACGGCCAACATGCGAAACGCATCGAAGCGCGCCATGAAGTCAATGAGGTGGTCAGCGCGTGGTGCGGCTCACTGACGCGGGACGAAGTGCGCGAGCGTTGCATGGCCACCGGCGCGCCCTATGCGCCCTTGGCCAATGTGGCCGATATGTTCTGTAATCGGCAGTTTTATGCTCGCCGCAATCTCGTAGCGGTCGACGATGCTAGTCTGGGCGAGACATTGATTGTTCCGTGTGTGCTGCCGCGGCTTTCCGAGACGCCGGGAGAGATCAAATGGCTGGGCCCCGCGCTCGGTCAACACACCGATGAGGTGCTCGGTGACTTGTTGGGGTTGTCGCCCCGAGAGCTGGAGCGCCTCCATGCGAAAAAGGTGATCTGACGGAGAACTAAAGCTGCCTCATTACCCGAGGAATCACGATACTTGAACCGGGCGTGGAAGCGGATAAAAAATATGCTCCATCGTCGGGTTTATTCATGCTGTGGACGGCGAAGGGAATCGGATTGAGCTCGTTCGAATTCAATGCGCTCTGGGCATGATAGACAACAGGCTGGATCCGCGTATCACAACGGATCCAGTGTCAGTTTTCCGTTTGTTTAACATGCAGAAAGGGTAAGATTGAGCTAATAGGTACTGTTCCATTGTGATTCAACATAACCGCCCCCTGGGCATCTGGACGTCCTAGGAGGTTCAGGGTATTGGTCAGCTCTTCCGATGTACTGCCAGTCGGTGTGATCCGGAGTTGAGCCGAGTAGCGCCAACCGGGTTTGAGTTCCGCTTGGCCGTTCAGGGTCAGCGTGTTACCGTCGTTGGTCATCGTAGCCGTAGCGACATCTCCGCGCTGCTTAAATACGATATCAACCCGGCCCAAATCTAATGCGGTCGGAGATGTGAACTGGGCATTCTGCCAAGCGAGACGCCCTTCCAACGTTTGCAGACCTTCGGCGTTGGCGCGCACCGTTTCGAAATCCAATTTGAAGGACCCTTGTACCGACGTACCATAGGCGGCGATATAAGGGGTCAGCAGTTGTGCTTCGCCTGTTACAGCGGTATTTCCCACTCCAATTTCATCGGGCTTGAGGATGAGATCTCCATGACCGCGCAACAGAGTGCCATTAAAAAGGACAGAAGTTTGCAACCGTCCTAACAGCAGGTAAAGTGGTTGAATATGCCATTGAACCTCCCCTATGTCGAAATCATTAATTTTCACGTCTTGAGCCAGGCCCTTCCAGGCCGTACCTTCAACGTAGCCGGTTCTTAATTCGGGAGGGAGATAGCGGACGAGCAAATGTGCGGGAATGGTATTGATTACAGCTAATACCAAAACAATGAGGCTGAATGCAAGCCATTTATAGGCTGTTCCGATCACCGTTGAAGGCTTAAACGGGAATCGATTTGGCCAGGACTCTCTCCCCGGCTAATGGTGGCGCGTGTCACAACGACACCCTGATTGTACGAAAGCTCGCCAACCCAGTGGATGAGATTGTCAAAATCCGCATCTTCAAGCCAAAGCTTGACACCATTTTTACCTTCAGGTTCCATACGTTGGATGGGTTTTCGCATGTTGCTCTGCTGGGAACTGCTTTCCATCAGTGCCAATAATGAACCTTGGTGACCCACCGACCCCGATCCAGATTGAGAGGCGTTAGCTTGGAGTTGTTTCACTCGTTCGCTAGTTTGTTGCATCCACGCCAACGTTTTTTGCTGCGCCTTAACCTGATTGCGTAGATCGGCGTGCTTTCTAAGAACCGGTTCTACAATCAATAAGTAAATCAGTGCTATCAACACAATAGCACCAGCGATAATCAGTATCATGCGCTCTCGTGTTTGTAGCGCTAACCACCATGCCTTCATCCTTTGTTCCTCTGTACCAGTAGTCGGGCTTCAACTTTCTGACCGCTTGTTTCTGCCGATTCTATGCTAGCAGCCAATCCTTCATTTTCAAGTTGTTGCTTGATTTTTTCCAAGGACTGGAGATCGCTGGCCTCTAACGCAAGTTCCAGGCGGTCGTCTCGGTAATCTAGCGTGTTGATCGCTATGCCGTTGAATGCCTGGATAGCGCGTCCCCCAGCATCAACCAGGGAAAGAAAATTTCCTCCATCATCACCTTGTTGGGCGGCTAGGAGTGATTTGAGGCTTTGCTCCATCTGTACGCGTGGATTAACCACACGCTGTGCTTCTGGAAAAGTTTTCCGAAAGACTTGTTCTATGCTGGATTGAAGCTTATGGCTCTCCCTATTCAAACGCCATAAATCCATCGATGTGGTCGCAATTTGCAATATCAACCAGGCGCCGGCTAGAGCGGCGGCCAGTCGCCATGGGCGTAAAAGCTGAATTGCGTCATCGCTTTGTTTGTATCCACCTTGCAGCAGATTAATATTGTTTCTAACATCTAAGTTATCTGCCATGAGCATGAGTGGGGCGTCGGCGTACTGCTCGTTTTCTACTGGCAGATTCAGCGGTAAAGGATTCTGAGCATTTTGGTCGCAACGGTAAACTGTGATTTTAGGGAGTGAGTGTTCTTCGGTCGGATCGCTCATAAGATTGATGATCGTCTCAAGATTTTCTGCCTCAACGCTAAATCCGCGATATGACGCGTTGCGCATTAACACCCGGTTATCCTCGATCATCAGTGACCACCTGGTTTCTTCAAAAGGTAAACACAGCAACTCAGGGATCATGCTCTTAGGACTAAGGTCGACAGCTTGCAAGGCCTTTAACCAGCGATCGAGCGTTTGACGGGCGATTACGGCGACAGGATGGCTGCCGTTGTCCTGACGTACTCCTAGCGCAAAGTGAAGGTTCTCAACATCGTCAGCGAGTTCTTCTTCCAGACTATAAGGTATCGCTTTGGCTAACTGTTGTCGGTTCCTGGTCTGGAGACTGACCTCTGTTAATAACAGATCTTCACTAGGTATCAGGAATATCACTTTGCGCTGCCGGGATACCTCTGCAGCTGACTCAAGTGTCCCTTGTTCTACCTGGCCTGCGGGAACGAGGTTGGAGTCGAGTACCAGCCATTCTACTATGATGCTTTCAGTGTCAGATGACATATGGGACACAGGGCGGATGAGTAGTGTTTCCATCTTACGATTTATCCTGCTGGTTTTGGCGTCGTTGGTCTGCCGGCGAGGTAATGCGCTGCAGCTTTTGGCCGCGTTGCAGAACCTGGAGCTGACCCCGATCACCACGATGTATTAGACTGTCAAGATTAGCCCGGGCGTTCGCGATCTGGACATTCGTATGTAACATAAAGTAACTCGAGTTGACGCTGAGATCCTCTTTTGAGAATGCAGGGTTGAGGTTTTTAATGGCTTCATGAGCGCTAAAGTCATTGAGATCTTTGAAAGGTTTTTCGCTGCGCTCTTCAACCAGTTTCTTAGCTGAACTCAAACTGATTCCTGGTGACAGACTCGCTAGAATTTCTGGGGGCGCAGTGTTCACGTTAATGGCCGTAGGTACGGGCAATGCCGATATAAAAGGTGCGATACGTTCATACACGGCTTGATCAAAGCCTTTTATCAAACGGAGCTCGCTGATATTGACGAGATGCCGATTAGCTGCAAGATAAGGGGGGGTCAATCCAACATAGTAATCATCTTCCGCGCCATCGGGTGGGGTTGCTTCGATATCCTCGTCTAGCCAATCAACAACAGCCTGGTAAAGCTCTTGTTTGAGCTCTAACACCGCGAGCAGGTTTTTAAAACGCGTGGCTGCCGTCGGATCTTGCTTCTTCCCCTTCAGCAAGTTATTAATATTGAATCGCCCCTGCATATCCTCGATGGCGCCGGTCATGCCTCCGCCGGGTAACTCGATCGGTGGGAGTGTTTTCGCCCAGGTATCTTCCAGGCTGTCGAATTTGTTGTCTTTTAAGTCACGCGCTAGGATAGCCTCAGCCCACGCTTCAGCACCTAATGCATACAACCAGGCTTGGTCGCCATCGATGAGGTTGGCTGTGCGTCGAATATCTAATTGCTGGTGAGCGCTCAAGGTAATGGCGGCCGTAGCGGCAATGGCTACTACCAATAGCGCCGTGATTAGAGCAACACCTTGATTTAAGCGCTTGCGGTATGGAAAGCTTATCGAAATCATCTGAGCAGAGCGATTAGACGGCGAATTTTCCCCCAAGGATTTGCGGTTAGGGTGATTTCCAAGGCCATTGGCTGCATTGTTTCGCCTGGAGTTTTCTGCGCTTCATTGAGCGGTGGCCACTCTTTTTGCCAGTTACCCTGTTCATCCAGTACCCGGATCTCGAGTTCTTCGACGTTTTCCAGAAGTGAAGTGCGTATCAGCTTGTCCTCATCTGCCCCGTCCAATATCGGGGATATCATGCGTATTAAAGTGCTCTCATCGTCAAGACCGTAAGAAACCCGCTGTAGCTGACTACGAAGTAAGCCGGCTGGATTACGCCAACCGGCGTGTGTGAGCTCTAGGGTAGACTGTTCGCCGACCATCAGCGATGGTTTTAGATCACCAAACTTATCGCGTACCGGCCGGTCGACAAATTGCTCAATGTCCCGCTGCAAATAGCGCATGCTTAACTGCAGCGCAGCTAAGCGTTCAGCTTCTTGTTTACTATGTGTTTGTGCAGTTAATACCGTGTTTAAACCGCCATAGGCAAGCACTCCGAGTATGGCAAACATCCCAATAGCCACTAACACCTCAAGTAGGGTAAATCCGTTTGGCTTAACCCTGTCAATCCGTATCATTTGGATTTGTCCGAGAACGACGGGACAGTTTGTTTTGATCCCGATTTTTTGTCTTTGGCACTGTACCGCGTAAAAAAACCGGTTACCAGGTCAAGCTTTGGGGCGTCTCGCTGTTTCTCTTGACGTACGCTGACTTCAACACGGCGTACATCTTTGTCCGGCGTTTCCTTCACTTCCATAGTCCAATACCAATCCCGACTAGCCATCTCTTCCTCACCGGATTTTCTATCCAGCTTGGGATAGACACCACTCGCCTGCAATTCCGCTATTTGATTCATAGCGACCCAATGGGCAAAGGTTTTATCTCGCAGATAAGCGATATTGGCTGATCCGGCGCCGGTTGTTTTTATAATGGCGCCTAAAGCCAGTGCGATGATGGCGGTAGCGACCAATACTTCTAGTAGCGTGAAGCCTTGTGATTGAGAAGAAAATATCATTACCGGCAGAACTCCTAAAACTCCCATTGAGCCATCTTAATATTGCCCAACATATCGCTCGATAATTCCATATCGGTATCCAGCCCATCTCCCAGCAACACTTCAAAAGGCGTGATTTCACCACTGGACAGGATAAAGACTTGAGGAGTCAGTTTTTCTTTGGTATCGGTGGGTGGCACATCGCTAAGTTCGACTTTCAGCCCTTCCAGGTGAAGCGCGATTTCAACGTCTTCGGGGACTTCGCGGGGCTTCAGAACTTCGTCATCGGTGATCAATTGCCATTCGTTGTTTTCCAGGGAGTAAAAGGCATAGCCGTGTTCCCAGAATAAAAGAGCCAATTCATGAGCGTTAAATACGGCATATTCTCGGGCAAAGTCGGTAATAGTAGCCAATTGCGTGGTGAGTTGCTGTTCCCGTTCGGACTGGTTGTTGCCAATGGAGAGTACTGCCATGCTGACAACGATCCCAATAACCACCACGGTGATCAGCAGCTCGAAGAGAGTAAAACCACCCGCGCGTAGCTTTCCCGGGGTAGAGATCACCTCTAGTCAAGATTCCAATTGGCTATATCGGCATCGGTACCCTCTCCGCCGAGCTGCCCGTCCGCCCCTAATGAATAGAGATCTATGGCACTATTTTGCCCGGGGCTGAGATATTGATAGTCATACCCCCAGGGATCCTTGGGCAATCGATCGACATAGCCCCCTGCTTTCCAATTGCGGGGCTCAGGTGGCGTCGTGGGTTTTTGAATTAAGGCTTCGAGTCCCTGCTCGGTAGTGGGATAGTCATAATTATCCAGCTTATATAGATTGAGAGCGCTTTCAATGGCGCGAATATCCTGTTTTGCTTTGACGATACGCGCCTGGTCGGGTCGGTCCATAACGCGCGGAATAACAATTGCCGCCAAAATCGACAAAACGACTACGACTACCATGACCTCAATCAACGTAAAACCAGAGATCTGGCGGGGGGAAATTGTGTGAGTAGACATAAACTCCTCGCAAGGGTTAACCGTATTGTCAACGGACAAACGATGTCAACGGATCAAATCATGATATCAAATGTACAAGAGTACTCCTACGTGCCAGTCTGCTAGTCTGCTGTTGTTGGCAGATAAACATGGCCTTACGGAGTTGCCGGAGATATCCCCTATTTATCGTAATGAACTAGAAATTACGCTGAAACTGGATCAAGGTTCTCTTCGATATCTGACGACGGATAGTAGGGTTTGTTCACTGACCGACACTCATCGAATGAAACTCCTAAACTAACTGTCGCTCATCGATCACTTTAACTTGTGGTCCTATTTTTCCACCGGAAACTTCGCATTGCGTGGGCTGTCGATGTAAGTGCGCAAGTGTAATCACTCTGGGTATGACCTGACCAGATTAATCAGTAGCCTAAGCTTCTTATCTCTGATGGACAGGTTGATAAACTGATTGGTAAAACCCAAACTGGGAGGTGTGTCATCCAAGGCTTCGATTCATCTTGGATTGGCAGAGATTAATGCTTGACAAGAAAATGATAATATAAGAAAATACATAAATGCTGAATCAGCGATTTACTCGCGATTTAGTTGACTCCTCCATCCTCCCTTGGTGGTAGATATTAAGCGCGGCTCCCACCTTATGCCGCGCTTTTTTTTAGAATGGCGTCCACTTTAAGGCCCGAAATTCATTATATTTACTTTAGCTTGCGGAGAAGCCAGTTCATGGTCTTGTAACTATGCATTGAGTTAGGTACTATTTCGCGCCTTCTGTGGGGGAAAATAGCAAGACTTAAGGGTGTGACGGAGAATGTCAATGAAAACCTATAGCGCGAAACCAGCTGAAGTACAACACAACTGGTATGTAGTAGACGCTACCAACAAGCCGCTAGGCAGATTATCAACGGAGATCGCTCATCGCCTTCGCGGTAAGCACAAACCACAGTACACGCCACATATAGATACCGGTGATTATATCGTTGTGATCAATGCGGGGAAGGTGCGTGTTACCGGCAATAAGCTGACGGACAAGATTTATTACCATCATACGGGCTATATCGGTAATTTAAAATCCATCAGTTTCGAGAAACTAAGGCAAAAAGCCCCTGAGCGCATCATAGAACGAGCGGTGAAAGGTATGTTACCTAAAAATCCGCTAGGTCGAGCTATGTTTCGCAAATTAAAAGTGTACGCTGGTAACACCCACAGACACGCGGCACAACAACCCATAATGCTTGATATTTGATAGTTATCCATTCGCTATGACAACACTCTCTTACTATGGAACAGGTCGTCGAAAAAGTTCTTCCGCACGAGTCTTCTTGCACTCAGGCACGGGCAAAATATCGGTTAACAAGCGTCCACTGGATGAATATTTTGGCCGTGAAACATCGCGTATGATTGTGCGTCAGCCGTTGGAAGCCTTAGATATGCCGGATAAATTTGATATCACGGTATCAGTTTGTGGTGGCGGGTCCAGCGGCCAAGCTGGAGCCATCCGGCTGGGCATTGCTAGAGCCCTAACGCAGTACGATGATGGTTTGCAACCGACTTTGCGTAAAGCTGGGTTTTTAACCCGTGATGCCCGTGAGGTAGAGCGTAAAAAAGTAGGTTTGCGGAAAGCTAGGAAAGCCACGCAATACTCGAAGAGATAATTTCTAACCGATTCTGTTCATCGTCTTCATCATGTCCGTGGCGTGTAATCAATGGGGGATCGTCTAGCGGTAGGACTACGGACTCTGACTCCGTCAACCCAGGTTCGAATCCTGGTCCCCCAGCCATAAAAATCCTTATAAATCAATAAATTATGAACTTTCAAAAAATAACTGGACCAAAATTGGACCAAATCAAACCCTATTTTTTGTAGAGTTATACAAAAAAGGCTTGTTTTTCTGCAAGCTGCGATCATTCATTTACCGCAATAAAACCAGCAAGATCACTACCAGTTATTTGCTCCAATAGCGTGACTATGACGTAGAAATCTGCGGAGAAGTTTCGATACTTCTCAGGGCGGGCACCCGGGCGTCGCTTCGTGGGAAGGACGAGTCCATCCCATTGCTTTTGGAGCAGGCACACAACTATAGTGCTTAAGACGAATTCGCTGCCGGACGACCTCCAGCAGCATCGGCTGTTTTGGCACTTCCATATGTCCTCTTTTCTCCATGCAATAGTCGTCCCCTTATCTCGGGTACAGCCATGTTAATTCAAAGGGTTAAACAGAGGTAAGCCTCGATACACGACACGAAATCGGCAAGAATATCGGCCAAGTGTGGGGTTCAATTAGTTAGCCGTATAAAGACAAGAGGCACACATTGCGCTAATCTCAGCGTGTGAAGCCAATTTCATGGAATGCTGAGATGAACGCGCTGTTAAAGGCCGAGAGAGGGGTTTCGTTCGAGGATGTGGTTTTCCACATCATGGCCGGCGATGTTCTCAATACCGTCGATTACCCCAATCAAGAACGCTATCCCGGGCAGCCGATCCATGTCATTGCCATTGAGGAATGCGTTTATCTGGTCCCTTTCGTGGAAACCGATGAAGAGGTTCTTCTGAAAACCATCATTCCGAGCCGCAAGGCAACGAAGAGCTATCTGGGTGAAGGAGAATGAGCAAGCTGTCGAATGAAGAGCGCGAAATTCTTGAGGCGTTTGAGAAGGACAAACTAAAGCGGTCAAAAAAGGCTGCGAATACGCAGAAACGGCACCAGGAGTATGCGGAAGCTATGTTCAAGAAAGATGCGCGAATCAACATCAGGCTTTCGTCAAAAGATTTGCGTGGGTTGCAGAAACGAGTCCTGGCAGAAGGTATTCCTTATCAAACTCTGATCTCCAGCATTCTGTACAAGTACGTTGAAGGCCGGCTAAGTGAGAGCAAAGGCTAACAGGGCGCTCAAGCCGCCGCTTAGCTTGGCGTTATCTGAGTTTGAGTGCCTCTAAAATGGTGTATTTCACCGTACCAAAGTGCCGTCACTGTTAAAGCATGAAAACATTCGAAATCGATCCAAAACTTAAAGAAGACACTATTGAGATAGGATGTATTAATGGTCAGGTACTCCTTCTGTTGAATAACTCATTGGTTCCTTGGTTTATTATTTTGCCGAATACTAGCGAAATTGAGCTCTATAAATTACCTGGAACAGAAAGGTCGATACTTGAAAGAAATATCGATATTTTGTCAGCGTTCATTGTCGAGCATTTCAATGTTGATAAGCTGAATGTCGCAGCCATTGGTAATGTCGTCAACCAAATGCATATTCATATTGTGGGGCGACACGAAAATGACTATTGTTGGCCGGATGTTGTTTGGGGACGAAGCGAGAAAGAGCTTTACCAAGAGCCGGAAGTGCAGAATATTTTGGATCTTATATCCAAAGAATTAGGCGAATCGTTTTATACGTAGTAATTCTTTGTAAATATGGTCATAGAAAGGCTGATAATCATAGCTAACAAAGTGCTGCATACGGACCAATTTTCCGCTGCGCGCAAAATTAGCCAGGAAATTGAAAATTAAAAATGCCAACAATACTTGTTCTGTACTTGTTCTATTGGGCTGGCGGCTTTTCTTTTATGCAAATGAAGGAAATGAACCGATTCATGTGCATTGCCGAAAAGCTCGACATGGAATGCAAGTATTGGATTGATGAGGACAACTTTGACATATACGATGCCTATTCATACGGTTTAACACCACAAGCTAGGAAACAAATACGCAAAATAATATTTGAACATTTCGATTATATCGTGGATCAATGGGGAGAATTCCAAGAGAGGCGGTAGGTATGAAAAAGCATCATCAAGTAGAAAATGTTAGTGTGGAGAATAGTCTTCTGAGCCTTATAGTGGATGGTAAAAGAATAGAATCAGACCTGAAAAATATCTCACCTCTACTAGCAAACGCAAAAGAAGAAGAACTAAGAGAATTTGAGATTTCACCTTCCGGGTATGGTATTCACTGGCCAATGATTGATGAAGACATATCTATTGACGGTCTTTTAGGAATAGTACATAGCCCCAAAACAAATAAAAGGAGCGCATAACCAGGCAATTTCACTCGGAAGTTTCGCTATTGCTCGGCTCCGGTGAATTACTTCGTTGAGCGAGAAAACACGCTCCTGAAAAGCAGTGAAAGCGAATAATGAAATTCGAATGGAGTACAGAAAAAGCCGAAAAGAACATCACAAAGCACGGCGTGTCGTTCCAGGAAACTCTCACTGTCTTTAAGGATGCGCTATCCTTCACGTATCCAGATGCGGATCACTCGGTTGATGAAGATCGGTATCTCATTATAGGTCTGTCGTCATTCAGAAACGTACTGGTTGTTTCGCATACGTTTCGAAATGACAGTATTCGAATTATCAGTGCGCGTAAAGCGACGAAGAAAGAGCGGCATTTCTATGAAACAGAATCAAAACACTAAAGAAAATGATGGCATGCGGGAAGAATATGATTTTGCCAGCATGAAAGGTGGCGTTAGAGGGAAATACGCTACCGCATTTGAAAAAACAGCAATAACCGTCTTACTTGATTCTGATGTAGCAGAAGTATTTCCTGACTCAAAGGCGGTTAATGAGGCCTTACGTACTTTGGCTAGGGTATTGCGCAGTAAGGAGAAAAACGCCCAACAATAGCGTCAACCTGACTGCGTACTGGCAGCGGTCTCTACGCTTTCTACTAACCAGTTGCAGCAGATTACGCTTAGCGTTATGTGCTCAATAGAGAGGAAACATCATGAAATTAAAAGTAGTAGTACACGAAGCTGAGGAAGGGGGCTACTGGGCAGAGGTCCCTTCTATCCCTGGTTGTGCAACTCAAGGCGAAAGTTTTGATGAATTGTTGGTCAATATTTATGAGGCAGTAGAAGGATGCCTATCTGTAGATGTTCAAGAAATCTCAATTACCGAAAAAGATAAAGTGATAGAGATAGCCGTTTGAAAGCTATCAGCGGAAAGAAATTCTGTAAGCTTATCGAAGATAAGGGCTGGGAGTTGAAGCGAGTCAATGGTAGCCATCATATTTATGCCAAAACTGGAGAAGTTTCGCGCATTTCTGTTCCCGTCCACGGAAATACGCCATTGAAAATAGGTTTGCAGCGGCATTTGATGAAGATCGCTGGAATTGATGAAGGTGAATTATAGGTCCGCACATAACAAGGCGCTTGCATCCGGACGCTCCGCTCGCGAGCTCGCTACACGCCGCTGAAGCTTAGCGTTAAGTCGTCCTGGTTAGTAAACGGGACTTGTCGCACCGCATAAACGCTTGCATCACTTCTCCGATTCGTCAGAACCCACACTAGGCAACCGCGGACGGACTAGGCTATAGGAATTCTCGAACGCTTCAAAATCAAACCCTTGCGCCTCGCTCGACATGAACCTGGCGTAATGCTTATAGGTTAGTACCTTACGCCTGAAATCTTGTGCAAAATGACTAAGAATTTGTTTTTGGAGCACAAAAAACCCCTTTCCCCAAAATCAATAAATTTGGGGGTCCTCAGGAATATCTGTGGGTCATAGAGGGGGGTTTTGTGGCCGGACTTCGTATGGACAGCCCGTGGATTTCGCCCCGTCCTAGCTGACGGGTCGAACGTGTGGAAACCCGGCGTAATGTTTGTTCCTCACAATGCGCCGGGTTTCCACACTAACCCACCGCCTGCCCACACTATGCCGGGAAAGCTACGCAGCAGGGGGGTAAGCTTTCAACAATAAGTATGAATAAATAGGGCATTGAGGGGGTGCATCTGCCGCCGTGTTTTGGTAAGGGTAGGTTTGCAGCATATCTCACCAAAACAAAGACAGCAGATGCGTATCAAGACTATCCTCAATCAGTGCTATAAATTCAAGTCCTTCGTATACGACAAAGTGCGTTTTGTACGAGAAAAGGGCGAGACGTTCTTGGAAGTTGTCGTTGTTCCCAGACAAAACAGCCAAGCGATCTGCTCGCGATGCGCCAGGCCGGCCACGTTGTACGATCGCCTGGACAAGAGGCGCTTTGAGTTTATCCCGCTGTGGGGATATCGTGTATTTTTGCTCTACCACATGCGCCGTGTGCAATGCCAGGATTGCGGGGTCAGGGTGGAGCTGATCCCCTGGGCGAGGGGTAAGCATGAGCTCACCGACACCTATAGGCAATTTCTAGCGCATTGGGCCAAGAAGCTGTCTTGGCAGGAGGTCGCGGTAAGCTTTCGCACGAGTTGGGACAAGGTTTTTCAAGCCGTTGAATTTATTGTCCAATGGGGGTTGGATCATCGAGACCTCTCCGGCATCACCGCCATTGGCGTCGATGAGATTGCCTGGCGCAAGGGACACCAGTATTTGACCCTGGTTTATCAGATCGATGCCGGATGTCCGCGCCTGTTGTGGGTGGGCAAAGACCGCACAGTGAAGACGTTGTTACGGTTCTTCCGTTTCTTTGGTGAGGCGCGCAGCCGGGCCCTGAACTACGTGTGCTCTGATATGTGGAAGCCCTATCTAAAGGTGATCGAGAAAAAGGCCGGGCAGGCTATTCATGTGCTGGATCGTTTCCATATCGTCAGCAAACTCAACAAGGCCATCGATGAGGTTCGCGCCGGCGAGCATCGGCAGATGCAAAAGGACGGTCACGAACCGGTGCTTAAGCACTCAAGATGGTTGCTGCTCAAGCGCCGAGAGAACCTTTCTCAGAAGCAGGAAGTGAAGCTACGCGATCTCTTGAAATATAATCTCAAGAGTGTGCGCGCCTATTTGCTCAAGGAAGATTTCGATGGCTTCTGGGAGTATGTTTCCCCAGCTTGGGCCGGCAAATTCTTGGATCGCTGGTGCACTCGAGCCATGCGCTCCAAGATCGATCCCATGAAAAAAGTGGCCAAAACTCTGCGCGCTCATAAACCGCTTATCTTGAATTGGTTCAAGGCAAAAAAGGCCTTTTCTTCGGGCATCGTAGAGGGGTTAAACAACAAAGCAAAAGTGACTACGAGAAAATCTTACGGATTTCGCACCTATCGCGGCGTCAAAATCGCTTTATATCATGCGCTTGGAAACCTGCCTACTCCACCGATGACCCACAGATTTTGCTGAGGAGGCA
>CAVSWL010000010.1:0-259658 GCA_963731655.1 uncultured Gammaproteobacteria bacterium
CGAAGAAGCATTTTTTATCGTCAAACGCGTCCTTCACCTCGCTTACCTTTGGACCGGCTCGATCAACGGCGTGCTGCTACAAGTGTGGAGCACTTGGTTGTTTTTCGCCGTATTGGTGGACCTGGGCGACGCGGTCGCCGACGAACTCGGGGTCCCCTTTGACCGGATCTCTTTGGAGATGCTCGTGCGCGGGCTCTATCATTTCTCTGTGGCTTATCAGAAGGGGCTCGCCCAGGAACCGGTCAAGTATTTCTCCGCTTCTGAAAATAAGGACTTGGGTATCGTCAAGCGCCAACGTAAAAAATCCTCGCCTTCGGCTTTTCTATCCCCTCCGCGGAACTTGACTTCTCTCTTAACTACTTAACTTGTGAGGAATGGTCGTAATGCATAGTTTGGGCACATTGCGAGTTTTAACGCCGTATACGAAAACCGTGGCAATCTCATCATCAGCATAAAAAACTCCTCAGTCGTAAGTTTAGGTAATTTCCGAAAATAAAAATACTTATCATACAGGCCGAATCAGAATGTCCCACTTGGGCAGAAGCGGGTTGCGTTCCAATCGGGCCTCAATCTCCCGCATCGCTTTCTTGGTCAGCGAGATACTTTTTCGGTAGGTCGTACAACTCAATCTGACGATAGGCCGAATGCCCTTCCAGGTCATGCTCTTCGCCCATTCCAACATCGTTTCGGCATCCACCAGCATGGCCCCATTCCAATGCTGTTCCAGAATACCCCAGCACCGTTCGATGGGATTATATTTGCTGTGATACGGCGGGTAGTACAGCAACTGGATGACTTTGCCCGTGTCGTCAGCGAACGCCACCATGCGCTTGAGGAACTGCGTGCGCATCCCGCTGCTTTCCGGGCCGTTGTCCACCTTGAGCTGGATGTGCGTAATCTCGGTCCGCTGCTGCGCCGGGATCGCTTCCCACCAGTGCTCCAGGCTATCGACGATAAAATCACTGGTCTTGAAGGAGCTTCCGAACGTCAGATGCACCTGCCCGCTATCTTCCTCCAGGATGCCAAACGGCACATATTTTTCCTCACAGCCCATATCGTGGTCGGCCGCTTGGGTTTTGCCGCGGGTTTTTCCACCCCGTGAGTAGTCCCCGATATTCACAGTGGCTTTGCAGTCGATGCTCAGGCGCATGATCTGCCCATCCTCTGCGCCCGTTAGGGGCTTACCGTCCTTTTCCGCCAGGTTGGCAAAGATGGTATCCGTTTCCGGAAGTTTTTTTGAGGCTTGGCCTTGACCACCCGGCGCAGGCGGTAGCCGTTGCGGTTCAAAACCTCCGCCATCGTGCTGGGCGACGGTAAGCAGTCCTCTGGGAAACCTTGATCGCGGAGCTGTTGCAAGGCTTGCGCTGCCGTCAGCCGGGTGTACGATAGGGTCCCGCGGAAGGTCGGGTCTTGTTGACAGTGAGCTTCGGCCAAAGCCCAGAGCGCTTCCGCTACCGCCGGGTACTTCTCCTCCCACAGCCGGTTTCCGCAACAAGCCGCTTGCGCCCCCAAGCACGTGATGCCAGTGCGCTGCTCATGCAAGCCCAGCTCGACCGTGTCGCGATTCCAGCCCAACATCCGCTCGGCCTGGCGGGCGTTGCCCTGGCAATATTTCAATGTCATCGCGGCCTGGAAAGATCGGCGTTTCGCTCCGGACATTTTCGAGCTCGCCAATCTCAGGTCTTCGATGTGGGAGGCGCTCAAGGGCATCATGTTTAGCTCGGTGGTCGATAGCATGCTTATGCTCAATCGGTAAGGTGAACAATAAATTCTACGCTGGCAGGGATGTTTTATCCCGGAAATCGCCTTATCAGCCCGTCTATTGAGCAAAGCCATCTTTAGCTGAGTCTAACTTCAGCCGATAAAACGCCGTCCTACCCTGTGATTCTAGCCGTGATTCATGCGGCTTGGCGCTGGTTGTGGGGATCGTTGTCCTCCGCGCCAGCAAGATAACGCCGTATCTTGGCGATGAGGGTGTTTTGTGGGAGAACGATAAGTTGTTTGACGATCAAAGGGGCCAGTACTTGCTTGACGGTTTTCTCTGAGGGCAGCTCGCGCGATTGAGTCCGTAGATAGAGCCTGTGGTGTTGCCAGACCACGGAGCCAAACTGAAGCGCGATCAACTGCAGTAGGCCTTGGGCAATCGCCGCGCAGAGGACAAAGGTTTCATAAGCTTGCCAGCACGCCTCGACGGTAGGCCGGTGCTGTGGCAGGGGGGCTTTCAGGTAGCGGTTGGCGCGGGGACGCCGGGAGTGGCGCGGCAGGCGTTTCGTCCAGAAGCGAAAACAAAACGCGCCGAGGAGGTTTTTGAGCACATCAAACATGATCTCGATATCCCGTTGAAGAGACCTCTGTAAAAGACGTCTTGACAAAGCCCTCAACACCGCCTTTACTCAGTCGAGAAGCCCTATTATCGCTAGTCACCTGGTTGGAGAGGCGGCATGAGCCAAAACAGGCCACCGCGGTGGAGCGACTTGCCGCAGCCGCGTCAACGACGGCTGATCAACCGGTTAGCCCAGCTGGTACAGCGCCAACTGCAGCCCCAGCACACCGAGGAGGGCCCTGTCGATGAGCGTGATGAACTCGAATCCGTCCTCTCCGCTGCTGTCGGGCGCCGGCAAGATCCAGCGCGTTCACCTGGACCGAGTGGCGATAGTATATGTGCGTCAGTCCCCGCTGCAACAGATCGAACGCCACCGCGAATCCACTCGCTTACAATACGGTCTTGTTGAGCGGGCCCTAGAGCTGGGGTGGACTAAACAACGCGTTGTGATCATCGATGAGGACCTTGGACGCTCGGGCGCCACGGCGGAGGGTCGGGTTGGATTTCAGCGTCTCGTGGCCGAGGTGAGTTTAGATCATGTCGGCATCGTGCTAGGGATCGAGATGTCGCGGCTGGCGCGTTCATCACGAGACGGGTATCAGTTGCTCGAAGTCTGTGCGCTGTTTTCGACCTTGATTGGCGATGTGGACGGTATCTATGATCCGGGGAGCTATAATGATCGTTTACTGTTGGGATTAAAAGGGACGATGTCGGAGGCCGAACTGCCTAGTCTCAAACAGCGGATGCTGGAAGGCAAAAAGGCCAAAGCTCGGCGGGGCGAATTAGTGCTCCTGCTGCCCATGGGCTATATCCGCCGTCCCTCAGGTGAGGTGATCAAGGATCCGGATGAGCAGGCGCAGGCGGTGATCGAATTAGTCTTTGAGGTCTTTGCTCGCCGAGGTACGATCCATGCGGTGTTGCGTCATCGGGTCGAACACGCGATTGAGCTGCCGCATCGGCTCAGCAGTGGGCCGCGCAATGGGGAGCTGCAATGGCGTCGTCCCAACCGTGTGACGTTGAGTAATTTGCTGCACAACCCGGCCTATGCGGGGCCTATGCGTATGGACGTCGACCAACGGATCCTCGGCGCAAGATCCCAGGGCGACCCTCCACGGGGCGCACCGTGGCGCCCATGGAGCAGTGGGCGGTGTTACTCAAGGATCAGTGGCCGGCGTACCTCAGTTGGGCGCAATATGAGCAGAACCTGCGGCAGTTGGAGGCCAACACGGCCCAAAGTCTCGGGGTCCCGCGACAAGGCCCTTCGCTACTCTCAGGGCTTTTAATCTGTGGTCGTGGTGGGTTACGTATGGCTACGCACTATAGCAACAACGGCCATAGTTTACGGTATAGCTGTAGCCGTATGGCGGTCGATTATGCCGCACCCTTTTGCCAATCGCTGGTCGGGGCGCCGTTGGATACCCTGCTGACTGAACAAGTATTGCAAGCGTTAGAGCCGGCGGCTTTAGAGATCAGTCTGAAGGTGGCTGAAGATCTTGAGCATGAGCGGGCTCAGCATCAGGGGCTTTGGAAACAACGATTGGAGCGGGCCCGTTATGAGGTGGAACGGGCCTATCGCCAATACCATGCGGTGGAGCCCGAAAACAGGCTGGTAGCGCGTAGCCTGGAGAAACACTGGGAACAGGCCTTAGAAGCCGAGGAAGCACTGAAAATGGAGTATGCGCGCGTTGTGGCGCGTGAACCGGCGGTGCTAAGCGCTGAGCAACGTGAGGCGATTCGACGATTGTCGAACGACATTCCCGCATTGTGGCAGGCGCCGACGACCACCGCTGTCGATCGCCAGGCGATTATCAGGCAACTGTTAGATCGCGTGATTGTTACCGTAGTGGAGGATACCGAACAGGTCAATGTGGAGTTGCACTGGGCTGGAGGACACCGTACGGGCACACGCCTCATCCGTCCCGTCGCTCGGCTTGAGCAACTGAGTTACTATCCACAACTGACCAATCGTGTTAGGGAATGGTATCAGCAGGGACTGCCTGCCAGAGCCATCGCTCAGCGCCTCAATACCGAGGGCTGGCGTCCGGCAAAACGCCGTGAGACCTTCAACAGAGTCATGGTAGGCAGTTTGCTCTCACGACTGGGGCTGAAGACAGGCACGGCCAAACAGCAACACACGTGCGGGGTAGCACGAAAGCTCAATGAATGGACGCTCAAAGAATTGGCGGGCAAATTGGAAATGTCCGAATCGACCCTCTATGCCTGGCTACACCGGGGCAACCTCAAGGCACGTCAGGTCAAAGGTCTGGCGCGAACCGTCTGGTTGGTCCATGCGGACCGCCAAGAATTGGCTCGGTTACGTCAGTTGCGTGCCGAGCCTCGCGTCTGGCCGAAAAAGGCGCCGTTAACCGTTCAACAACCTGAAAAACACTCTTAAGGAGGCAGTATGGCTGGTAAATATCAATCCGCCACCGGCGCCGATACAGATCGGCCACAATATGAGCTGGCATGACAGTCGGATCGATGACACTGGTCAAGTAGCTATACCCGCGACGTCCAAAACGGACTTCCACCAAGCGCAGGGGATGACGACAACCGTGAATCGACACCACTCGATCACGTACAAAATCGTTCGCTACGATGACTTGGGTGACGCTATAGACCAGGTTGGATTTAGTGCGGGTTAGCCAAGCCCCTTGGCAGTCGATGAGGTGCTCAAAGAAACTAAAGTCATAGAAGCCGCGGTCAAAGATCCACAGAGTGCCGGTTCGGGTCACGCTGAGGATGCGATCGAGAAACTGCGTATCGTGGGCCTGCGGGGCTTCGTTAAACCAAATGTATTCCGGCAGACGGGAGGCCAAATCGATGACGGTACACATCTTGCCCGCCAGCGTGCCTGGGTCAAGCTCTTGTAAGGCTTTAAGCTTGCGAAAGAGGGCCTCCAAGGTGGAACCATCGGCAACCAAGACTCGCGTAAAGTGCTCGCGGGCATGAGCCACCGACTCGGGTAAGGGACGTTGGCGCTGAGCCCAGCGTTGTCTAAGCCGGGGAAGCAACGTCTTGAGCACCTGTTCAAACAAGTGGGCGGGAAAGCTCAGAAAGCGTTGGCTTAAGGCCTGCTGGGAGACCTTGAGTTGGGGAGCCCAAAGGCAATCTTCGCGGGCCAACACTCGCGTGAGCTCACACACACTGGGAACCTGACGCCACAGCAAGGTGAGCACCGCGGCCACCATGACGGGAAAGCTGAGGATACGATCGCGTAAACCTAACAGCCGAGCGTAGCCCTGTTGGCCTAAAATGGCCGGGCTCAGCAGCAACTTTAAACGCTCTTCGATCACTTCGTTACTGGGGTTAGGTGCATTTCTGCGGCGAACGTGATCGGCGTTACGTGGCTTTGTTGACTTACTCATCTCTTGGGGGCAGAGTTAGATAAAAAGTCAATTATTCTGGATTTCCCCTCTTGACAAGTCTACAAATTTCTTAAGTTGTGACGAATGATTACGACCTTGATGTTCTGAGGGACTAAGCCGCTTTTGCGCCTTACGCTTCATACAACCATGTTTTTAACCATGCTTTTTTAGCAACTGCTTCACGACTGGGTTTATTGATCGTAATCCCATCGACATTCAAATGATCGATGATGTCCTGATAGGCCAGGTTCGTCAATAGAACGTTCCCCTGCATCGGATCCCCGGCCGCGTAGGTCGCTAAAATCCTCAGGAATATTTCGTCTATCTCTTCGATCGTCTCTAAGGCGCGTTTCCTGCTCCACCGGCTTTTCGAATGCGAGCCTCTGGGCTCACCTACTCTAGTCCATCCAATTCCGCTAAGCCACGATTCATTGTCTTAGGGACGCATCCCAACACACACCAACCGCTCGACCGTTAAGCTGACTGGTGCCAAAGTCCACCGGTTTGTCTAGCTTTGCCTCGAATAATCGGACGCATATAGGGCTGGCTTATAGTGATAATGCGATCCACACAGCGATGCTTGGCGCGATACGTTTCCCATTGCTGATCATGAGCGCGCTGGATCACCCCGTAGCTATAACTGCACCCGTGGGGTAAAAAAATGGGCTCGTCTTCTAGCCGGTCATCCAGTAGACATTTAACCTAGCCTAGATTACGACGCAAATACTGCAGCATTTGTGTGAGGCCAAGATGCCGAATCTTGCCAGAGAGCCGTTTCCGCTTGGCAGCCACCAAATAAGCCTAGCCTTGCGGGCTTTTACGCGGTAGGCCCTCTTCTCAGCTTGTTTTTCCAGCCTGTCTTTGGGATAAAGCTTGTAGATGATGAGCTGCTCGCTGAATTCGCGGGCTTCATTGAGCAGACTCAGATTGATGGAGAAATCGCTTGCGACACGACCCGCGGCATCCAGTATTAGCCGCTTTGGCGTCGTACTGGATTTTCCTCAATGTCAGGTGCGCCTTGCGAAGCAGTTGAAAGCGTGTTTTCCAAATTATGCTGTGGCTTCCAGTTGTTACTTGATTGCGCAGTGTATTGAGCAACCAATACTTCAGCCTTATTTATGGGCGGAGTATACGATTATTTATCGACTTGGTCGTCCGACTGATCGGTCTGGTCGTCCGACTGATCCTGATCATTCTGACTGTCCGAACTATCTTGATTATCGTTACCACTTTCTTGGTTTGCTAATTTAGGGTCAACCTGTCGGTCTCCTGCTCCCCAAGGGGCGTAGGTGGACTGATATTCAGAGACTGTAACCGCATCGCTGTCTCCCATCTCGATTATATCTTTGTGATTTGGCGACCAAAAGATGTTATTTTTGATGGCAATTGAGGCCCAATTCGAATTCCAGTTATCCGTATTTGCGCGGATATTGAGTGCGACTGCACCATCACGCGCTACGGCGACATTATCGTCAATATCAATATTAGATCCTGCTGTATTAATTTCACCAATATACTGTCCGTAACTGTCTTTACCGAGGGTGCCATTTTCCTTGCAAATATTTTTACGGATCGTGGCATTGTCGCTTGCTAGAATTACTACGCACCATCCTTGGTTACCGGAAATCTCATTTCCTTCAATTATCGCACTCCCCTCGTTCCGGCACGTGTCCATAATGATGCCATGACCTTCTTCCTTGTATTGTAAGGCAGCATTTCCAGAAATCTTATTTCCGCGAATGATATTATCTTTTCCACATTGATAAAGATCGACAGCACTAGTATTCCCTGTTAATGAATTGTCGTGAACATGACTTGATTCCAACGTCACACGGTCTGATTGCTCAATTTCTACCGAGCTATTTTTGCAACTGTGAATATCTAAATTGCTTAGTACCACATCGCTAGTTTTGAATACTTCAACGCATGCGTTCGATGCTCCCTGAATCTCAAGTCCTGATACTTTAATATGCTCTAGTTCCTTACCATTAGCAGGTACTAGGCTTATTCCATATTGAGCATTTCCTTGAGGAGATAGCGTTACTTTTTCTCCTTCAGCAGCACGAATGGTAATAGGTGCATCAGCTCGGCCGCTTACTATTGGTTGTAATACTGCATTACCGTTACTACCCGGAGAAGTTTGTGCCTCAGTATAGTTTCCCTTTCGGACCCAAACTGTATCTCCCGGTTGTGTTTCTGACCCAGCTAAACCTAGAGAACACCATGGTGTGCTTTTAGAAACCTCCTCACGAGGTCTATCGTCTGAACAAGTACCGCCTATTGAGTTACGATCAACCCATAATTCTTGTGCTTGTGTTCCACATGTGAAGATGGATAGCACGATAATAAAAAATGGGGCTCTAGTTTTTCGCATGGTTTATTTCCTCTGCTAAATGATACTTTTAGGACTTACGCAAAACTCATTATGAGGGAAGGATTTTTAAGTTGCTGGATGAGGTAATCATCGAGCAAACCCTGTTTGAGCTGACAGACGGTGCGCCCGGTTTTTGCGGCCACCTCTTTGGGCCTGACCCAGACCAGAAAGGCACATCCGATGTGATTGGGCTGGATACGCGCCTTACGGCACTGGCAGCGTTCAAGCCCGGTGAGCTGTCTACTTTCGCGGTGCAGCTGCTCAATCTTCCAACGAACGCCACACGCCGTTTGTGTGGCCTGCTTAGAGTCCTGAGCGGGATCATTGGTCACGACCCAATCCGTGCTGGGTCGACACCTTTTCAAAACTCTGGCGATACTTAAAGTTACTTTTGCGTAAATCCAAACTTTATAATTCTCTCTCCGATTAGAAAAGGATATAGGAAATAACGCCAATATACTGCTGCTATGGATAATCAAACCGATAAATTGAAATGATTTAATTGTTGCATTATCTGACTGCTTGAAAATAAAACGATAAATAACTTGTTATGTTCGTAAAGTTTTTACAGTCAGAAGAAGAAAGATAAAGTTTTACATTACAAGTCACTAAGTGACATTAATGTTAAATTTTCTGGCACTTCTGCTTGGTAACTTTTTCTAATGAAATAACGTACTTTGCATTTGGAAATCGATGGCCTACAAAACCTTTATTTTGGGCATATAAATATCGATAATCTAATTTATTTAGTAATATGGCCTCAAAATATATTAACTACTATAGTGTCACTTACAATAAAGAAAACAATACCCCGAAAATATCTTTGTAAATGCAGAGGCGATATCCCTTTAAAATAAAACTAGTAAAAAAAAAGGAAGGCTTTATTAAAATTCGCAACATATCGAAATTAAATATTAAAATATTATGCCAATACTTTTTGGGAGCAAATATTAGGTGACCCTAAAATCAGGATAAAGGGTTAGAGATGAGAATGGAATGGCCTGATACGATTGTATACAAAAAAATAAAATATAGACGTATTATGATAATGTATACAAATAAATTCAGAATCCAAGAAATTTAGTTGCGGAAATAATAGTGTCTTACAACAAATAATACCCCAAAAGCAAAGTTTTATAAAAGTTTTATATAAGATAAATAAAAATATACGAAATGATGGTTAACCCAAGCTTAAATATGGCTCAAAATGGGCTCTGCGTGTAAATGAAGTTTTATGGCAGTCTACTTTAAAATGCTGGATAGAAGAGGTTTTAAACCTTTCTGCTAAGTAATGCCTTGAAAGGCTATTCGCACGATCGTCGTCATAGAAACTGCGAGCACAAGCAACTTTATAACTAAAAGACGCCGCTAAAAATACCCTGATTTGCTAGAATAGCACTCTATTAATAGCGACAGAGTAAGGCAAGTCCCGAATGATGCAACCTGGATTTTTTGATCTAGAATATCGGCACCAGAGACAAAGCGAACGTGATTCGTTACCCGCGCCAGACAATCTCACTGGGTGGGAGTTTTTTCGAGAGAGTTTAGAGCAGGTTCGCGATAAAGAGCGAAAAAGAGCGGCTGGCCGCAAGCCCTTTGATGGGGTGCTGATGTTCAAGGTGTTGATGTTGCAGCCTGTATACAATCTTTCAGACGACGAACTGGAGTTTCTAATTCGAGATCGTTGCAGTTTTTGTCGTTTTCTGGGGCTGATGCCGGAAGATAGCGTACCGGATGCTAAGACGATTTGGTTATTTCGTGAGCAATTGACGCGACACCATCTCATCAAGGACTTATCCGATGAATTTGAATTACAGTTACAACGCCAGGGATTCAAAGCCTGCATGGGGCAGATCATTGATGCGAGCCTGCTGGATGCGCCGAAGCAACGCAATCGCCGAGGGGAAAACGCCCAAATAAAAGCCAGCGAGACGCCCAAGCGGTTCGAAGACAACCCGAATGTTGGGCGCCAAAATGACATCGATGCACGTTGGGTGAAGAAGAACGGCGAATCGTACTACGGTTACAAGAATCCTATTTCGGTGGATATCGAGCACAAGTTGATCCGAGAATATGACGTCAGCTCAGCCGAAGTTCACGATTCCCAGCGGTTGTTCGATGTGCTGAGCGCGTATGCTGATGATGGTGTTTGGGCAGACAGCGCCTACTGGAGTGAGGAGCACGAGCGGATCTTGGTCGCCATGGACTATGGAGAGCCATATCCATCAGAAGGGTTCTCGGGATAATCCCTTAACGGCGAAGCAGCGTGCCGCGAACAAAAAGAAGTCCAGGATAAGGGGGGCGTGTGGAGCATATCTTCGGGTCGATCGCAAACGAGCAAAATGGCGGATTTGTGCGTGTTATCGGTCTTGCTCGGTCGACAACAAAGATCGGCCTGACCAATCTGGTGTACAACATGGGCGACTGGTAACGCTAAGCAAGCAAGTTGTGTCCACATAAAAGAAAAGACAGGAAAATGACCAAATATGAGTCTATAACCGCAGATAATACCTCTAAACAGGCAGCCACATCGCCCGGTCGATGATTTTTTAACACCAAATAAAAGCCGCAATGCTAAGAATGGCGTATTTGCTAATTTTTAGAAGCGCCCTTAAGAAAGAGTTATATTTCGAAATAATTTGGCTCTAGTGGGTATGTGGTAATGGATTACAATAGTCTTTTTTCTTAGCATAGAATCAATCGAACGCTACAACAAAAATGCATTCTACTTAACCACTAAGTTTAATAATATCGGTTACATATCTCTATTACGCCCAGAATTTGCCGGGGGCGGGGATGAGTGACTTTAAATAGTGAAATTCATGGCGACTGCACACGATCTTTCGAAGAATACTTCTGAACCGATTCTAGGGGTGGTGATCATTGCCCGTAATGAAGAAAAGCTAATCGCTCGTTGTATGCATTCAGTGTTGGAAGCGCTCCAAGATTTTCCAAACGCTCCAGTCATTCTAATCGACTCCGACTCGAGCGATCGCACCGTTGAAATTGCATCAGCTTTTCCTGTGAGTATCTACCGATACCAGGCGGATCCGCTAACAGCGGGGGCTGGGAGAACGATCGGTTTCGGTAGAATTCAAGCGCGCTATGTTCTGTTTGTTGACGGAGATTGCGCGATTGACAAGTTTTGGCCGTCAATCGCAATCCAAACTATGGAAAAATCACCTAACACTGCTGCTATCTATGGTTCACGGCGGGAAATCGCCAAGGAGGGAATAGATAAGCCTGATAACGGGCAGTTGGATATTACCGCATATGAATATGAAGAGGACGGTTTAGGCGGCAATGCGATGTATCGCACTGAAGTATTGCGCATGGTCGGTGGATTCAATCCCTTCTTACTTGGCCAGGAGGAGAGCGAACTACTGGGGCGAATCTTAGCTAAAGGATATCGTATTAGCAAAACTCCCCAGATCATGTATTATCACTACACCATACGCAGAGATACCCCAAAAGATATACTGCGAAGGTTGCGTAGGGGACATTTTTTTGGCTCAGGACAAGCGCTGCGGTTAGCCTTTAGTCAGGGGAGAATTTCTTTTCAGGCACGGGTATTGAACCGCTATTTAATAATGCAGTGCTATCTTCTTTTGGGGATTGGAGCCATGATAGGCGCCGTTGCTGTGGCTAATGTAGTACCTGTTTTCCTGTGGTTAATGATCGGCGCAGTTTCTTTTGGGATTCTAGCGGTACGCCGTCATAGCTTAGTTTCTGCCTCACATATCGCGTCCGAATGGTTTGTTGGTGCAATTATGGTTTTAATTGGATTTCTCCCTAGTTTAAAGGATGTTTCGACTTTTTCACCAAAAATAGAAAAAGTTAAATAATGGTTAATGCTAAATTCGTATCATAAGTCGTAAAACCCGCACCTAAGATCATAGCGGACGGCCAATTTCAAGCCGTTGGCTCTCTCCCCACAGCAACTGTCTTGGATGTCAAGCATTTTCAGGTGCAGGTTGTGTCCAAAGCGTATCCGTTTTAACCATGGCATTCAGGATCGTCAACAGCTTTCTCATGCACGCGATTAAAGCCACCTTAGGGGGCTTGCCTACTTTGCGTAAGCGCTCGTAGAACGCTCGGATAACCCCAATGCAGAACTCTTGACATGCACTTTCTAACTGATTGAGAAATAGATATAATTTAGTCTGGTATCGATATATAAATACGAGACTATAGAGCATGCCCGGTACGATTGAACTCCCCCTCCTGCCCGAAGAAGCCATCACTTTGGGTCCTCGGTTAGCGGTCATCGAAACGCCCGAGGAACTCGTCTTTATGAATGCCTCCGGCCCTTTGATGAATTGCTCGCGCAATGACACGACGGCCAAGCGGTATATCGGCGCCGTATTACTGACGCAGGGTTTGGCAAAAGGTGATGATCTGGCCGCGGTATTAGGGATTCACCGCTCGACGCTATTTCGCAATCAGAAGCTCTATCGGGAAGGGGGTCTGGAAGCCCTACGGGATGGCCGCGGCCATGGAGCCCCGCGACGTGCGCATAAACTGACCGCTGAGATTCTGCCGATAGCCCAAGGGTGTTTGGATCAAGGGCGTTCACAATCGGCGGCGGCGCGTGAGGTCGGTGTGAGTGAAACGGCGATCCGTCATGCGATCAAGACCGGTCGCCTGCGCTGCAGTCAGCGGCCTCGCCAAAGCCGCGCCGTGCTCTCGCCGGGGGAACGTGCCGAACGTGATGCCGCGCCGGCCCAAGGGGCAGGGACGGCGGTCAAACGCCTCGAGGAACGCCTTCTCGCCAGCCAGGGTGAGCTGACGGAAGCGGCGGCGCACTTCGAACCGGTCGAAGGCGTGGCGAATGCCGGTGTCTTGCTGGCCTTACCGGCGGTGATCGGCGAGGGGCTGTTGCGCAGCGCCGAGCGTTGCTATGCGCCGCTGAAAGCCGGGTTCTAGGGTTTGCATTCAATCCTGTTGTGCCGGGTCATGATGGCGTTGTTGCGCATCAAGAGTATTGAGCGCTTGAGCGCTCATCAACCCGGTGAGCTGGGCATCCTGCTGGGGCTGGATCGCGTGCCGGAAGTGAAAACGCTGCGGCGCAAACTCAACGAACTGGGCCGTCAACACCGGGCGGCGAGACTGGCCGCCGCCTTGACCGAGCAGTGGTCGCAGAGTGAACCCGATGAACTGGGCGTACTGTACGTCGACGGTCACGTCAATGCCTACACCGGGCGCAAGCATTCACTGCCCAAGGCGTTGGTGCAGAAACGTCGCCAGTGTGTGCCCGCCTCGACGGATGTTTGGGTGCATAACGGGGCGGCCGAGCCGTTGTTCTTCGTCACCAGCCCCATCAATGGACACCTCTTGGCGCTGCTCGAGCAGGAGGTCATTCCCCAAGTACGCCAGCAGATCGGCCCCGAAAGAACCCTGACCCTGGTCTTCGATCGTGAGGCTTGGAGTCCCAAGTCCTTTCAAAAGTGGCACGCGCAAGGGATCGAAGTCATCACTTATCGCAAGGGTAAACAGACGCCCTGGGACCCCGAGGATTTTCACCCCTTCAACGTCGAGCGCGACGGGAAATCGGTGACCTATTGGCTGGCCGAGCGCAGCGTCCAGGTCATCCCCGCTCATCGCAAACGCCCCGCCTTTTGGATGCGCGAAATCCGCCGCCTCGGTAAAAACGGCCATCAGACCGCGATTCTGACCACACGCCAGGATCTACCGGCCGAACAGATCGCCGATCAGATGTTCGCGCGTTGGCGCCAAGAGAACTTCTTCAAATACATGCAGGCCGAATTCAACCTTGACCACTTGATCACCTATGCCACCGAACCCGCCGATCCCGAGCGGTGGGTTCCCAATCCTGAGCGCCGAGCGCTGGAAAAATCGCGCAAGACCCAAAAGGCGCAGCTCGGCAGCGCTCACGCCCAGCAGGCCAAGCAACAACGTGACGGCGCATCACCGGCCAAGCAAGCCAAGACAATCGAGGCGATCGAACGATTGGAAAGGGAATGCGATCAACTCACCGCGCGTATCCATGCCATGGAAAAGCGCGTGCCATTGAACAGTATCCAGGATGCGGACAAAATCGTTCATCACGAAGGCGAGCGAAAAACTATTACCCAGCTTATCAAGATCGTCGCTTATCGCAGTGAGAGTTGTCTTGCGAGCATCGTCGAACCCTTTTTCGCGCGTCACGACGATGAAGTTCGCGCCTTTCTCAAAGCCGTCTTCCGCCTACCCGGCGACATTATCCCGGATTACGAACGTAATGAATTGCGGGTGCGTCTCTACGGGTTGGCTAATAACCGATCCCAACAAGCGCTCATCGCGCTTTGCCAATACCTCAATACCCAGCAGATGACTTACCCGAGTACCCACTTGCGCCTCGTTTACGAAACGATCCAGTCGCATTGAATTTAGCGCTATGTCAGGAGTTCTGCATTGAAGCGCACTGCCGCTAAAGTTGCCATGTACAGCATGGAACGGAGGTGAGCACGGCCTCCCCACACACGACGTTTGCCCTGGAACCTACCACTATCGCAGTTGAAGGGCGCAACCCCGACCAGGGCGGCGATCTGCCGACGGTTGAGCTGCCCCAGTTCGGGAAGGGCAACCAAGAGCATGCTCGAGGTCACCGGCCCCACACCGGGGGCACTTTGTAGCCGTTGGTCTTTCGCCAACCACAAAGGGGTGCCTTTGATACCACGTCTAGTCTGTACGTCGATATCCTTCAGCCGCTCCTTAAGCCAATTGACATGTTGGAGAATGTCGTTTCGTGTTTGGGTTGATGCCATCGATAAGCGGTTCTGCTCGGTGGTCAACATCTCCAAGAGTTGTCGACGTCGGGTGACAAGCGCTTCGAGCGCTTGTAAGTCAGCGTCTTTTATGGGCCGAACCGCAGGCTGTATTGCTTCGGCAAAGTGAGCGAGGACAGCGGCATCGAGCGTGTCGGTCTTGGCCAGTTTGCCTGTAGACTTCGCAAAGTCACGCACTTGGCGAGGATTGACCACTGCCGCGGGTAAGTGCGCGGCCCCCAGCGCCGCCACCGCAGGGGTCTCAAACCCGCCGGTAGCCTCGAGGACAATAAGCGTAGGTGACAGGCTTTTCATCTCGGCAACCAAGGCAGCAATCCCCGCTTCATCGTTACTAAAGCATAGCGTGGTCCCCGAGGAACGCACCGCCACATCCAACGCGCGTTTAGACACATCGATACCAACAAATACAGACGACGTTTCGTTCATGGCAAATCTCCGTTACCCAACCTTGCAAAAATACGGGCTCCTAGGGCCCAAGCAACTGTTCGGGCTAATTGAGAGAAGGACGTGGCGACCTTGCTGCGGGACGGGATACAAATCCCCAGGGCGGAACGGTCTACCACATCCGAAACAACTTCATACACGAATAGTTGGCGTCCGAACCCAGGTTGTGGATATGTGGATATCTTCCCTGATACCCACATATCCACAACCCAACAATCAAGATAATTATTCATGAAAAAGAAAGATACAAGGGTGATTTCTTTCTAACCGACTTCCAAAGAAACCACAATGGGTTACCTTCAATTCTGGGCAATCCCGCGTGGATGTCATATAAAGCATTGGTATATTAACGATGCGGGAGATCCGTTTTGCAGTTACACGAGGTCATTGTTCGACCCGTTCACCCATCAGAGGAACCCCGTTTCCAGCAACTGATGCAGTCCCATCATTACCTGGGGGCCTTACCCAAGATCGGCAACACGGTTGGGTATGTGGCCAGCGGGGAGGAGGAGTGGCTGGCGCTGCTAAGCTTTTCCGCCGCCGCCTTGAAGTGTGGCGCCCGTGACCGCTGGATTGGCTGGGATTTTCGTCACCAGTACGACCGACTCCATCTGATCGCCAACAATTCACGCTTTCTGATTCTGCCCCGTCACCATCACAAGAACCTGGCCTCAAAGGTCTTGTCGTTGTGCCAACGCCGGATCCAGGCCGACTGGGTGAAGCGCTTTGGCCACCCGGTATTGTTACTGGAAACCTTTGTCGATCCCACCCGCTTTGCCGGCACGGTCTACCGGGCGGCCAACTGGCGTTATGTGGGCGATACCCGGGGTTATCAACGCATCCGCGGGGGTTACAGTCGCACCCGCCAAGCTCCCAAACGGGTTTTTGTGCGACCGCTTAGGCGCAATGCCCACACTTTGCTCTCTCAGCCCCGATTGAACGAACCTTACCGAACCGGAGTCCCGAGAATGAAACTGAGCGCCGAGTCCATGCAATTGTCAACACCGACAAAGATTGTCCTTATATCACCGAAATAAAATGTCCCCTGTTCAAGGAAGAAATAGTCTGTATCTCCTTTCAGTTTGAGTGAGTTGATGTCATTGTATTGGCTTAGCCGTGGTAGGCTTTCCCAGCAATCCTGCCTTGCGTTTTTCTTTGAGTCGATAACTCTCTCCCTTGATATTCAGCGTCGTGGCATGATGCAGCAGGCGGTCCAGGATGGCCGTAGCCAAGACCTGGTCGCCGAAGATTTCTCCCCAATCGACAAAGCTTTTGTTGGAGGTAAGGATCAGACTGGCTTTTTCATAGCGTCTGGAAACCAAGCGGAAAAACAGGCTGGCCTCTTGGCGCGACATCGGTAGATAGCCGATCTCATCGAGGATCAGCACTTTCGGATAGGTGAATTGCTGGAGTTGACGGTCCAGACGGTTTTCGGTCTGAGCGCGCTTAAGTCGGGTCATGACGGTGTCCAGCGTCATAAACAATACCCGATGCCCAACCTCGGCCGCTTTGACGCCCAAGGCCACGGCCAGGTGGGTCTTGCCGACTCCCGGTGGACCGAGTAGAACGATGTTCTCGCCGCGCTCGACGAAGGCCAATCCGGCCAGCTGTCGGACCACCTTGTGGTCAAGCGAAGGCTGAAAGGTGAAGTCGAACTGCTCCAGCGTTTTGACCCAGGGAAAGCGGGCTACGCTCAAGCGCGATTCCACGCCTTTGAGGTGGCGGCCTTGCCATTCCAACTCCAGGGCTTGGGTGAGAAATTGCGGATAATCCAGTTCGCGTTTGGCCGCTTGCTCGCAGAGGCTATCGAGCTGGTGCGCCAGGTGTTCCATCTTCAGTTTGTCCAACAGGTGATTCAGTTGCATTGGGCCGCCTCCTCGTAGACCGCCAGATCGCGGCGTTCAACGTCGAGCGTCTGACGCCACAGCCGCTCGTGGTGGCCTGGCGTGGTGCTCCAGCCTTGAGCCGCAGGACGCTGGAAATGCTCCGCCACACAGTCCCCCTCAACGTCATAAACGCCGATGTGCCCGTCGAGGCCAATGCGTACCTGCACCGCTTGCCCGCACAGCGTATCGGGCACGCTGTAGCGATTGCCGCGCACCTCCACATAGCCGTCCCAGCCCACCCAGCGCTGCTCTCGATAGGCGGTATCAAACCGCGCCGCCGGCAGCGACTGAAGCTCAGGCGCCTCACGTTCAAAACGTTCGGCAACCACTTCCTTGACGGTGCCATGCCGGCGTCGATCGGCCTCCTCATGCAACCACTGCTCGAGCTGCTGGTTGAGGTGCGCAAGGCTCTCGAAAGCGCGATAGCGGACAAAAAAGTGATGCTTGACATAGTGCACCATGCGCTCATCCTTGCCTTTGGTTCGGGCCCGATCAGGAGCTCGCCTATGGGATGACTAGCAAAACGCCCGGCCAAGCCAACGCAGCCCACGTGCTGCAGGATAACCGCGGGCACTGGAGCATCGAGAACAGTTGTCATTACATTATCGACTGGAATTACGATGAAGACCGCAGCCGAATCCGCACCGGGCATGGGCCAGAGAACATGACGCGCCTGAGACGCTTCGCCGTGGGCCTGATCAAAAGCAAAGGGGTACGTAGTGTCGCTCAGAAAATGCGAGCACTTAATCGGAACATTCGATGGGTATTTGATTACCTGAAAATGTCTCGCAATTCTTGTCGTGTTTCAGCGCCTTGACGATTGGAACAAATTTACCGTGTCTCTCCCCAACAGAGTACTAAACAAATCCGAAAGATTATGTATTGCTCAGCATTAGCGGCCGCGGGTTCGTGAGTGTTCTTGCTGATTTACTTTTCAATCAGTGGGAGAAGCACCATGGCCGCTCCATATTCATCGAATACCTTAAATCCAACCCAACTGATCACGGCAACACAGGTCGATCACTTACCGATTTTCGCAAACTATGCACGGCGTTTGGGGCTGGTTGAGATAGCCAACCGGTTGGTGCCGGTGGAAATGGAGGTTGAGCCTAGTGCTCGATACCCTCTCGGGAAGATCGCCGTTGTATCATCTGGAGGCCACGTTCAAAGCCTTTGGCCAAGCGATGCCGGCGGGCTACTTCAATGACGCCAACGTGGGCCGGATAGCGGATCATCTGTTTGCTGTAGGCGCACAAAAGGGTAGTGCTAAACAGGTAATGCTAGCGCTCTTGAGAGATTATAGTGGCAGATGAAATATTTGATGGCGCCGATAGGGTTGTCGAGTTTTATAGAAAACGATAAGGACTTTCTAACCAGACGGGGGGAGTCGTTGGCGCAGAGTGCAGTTAAACCGTTCGATATGATTAGTTTTTCCCGATTCTTTGGTGACCGGCACATGTCGATGAGGCGGAATGATCCCGACATAGCTCTCGTACAAATCAGTATAGAAGAGTGCGTGTTGTTGGAAACGTAGGGGTATTTTATTCCACAGCTCTCGGGCGCTGCTTCGGCTACGATCACCGACATGAAAGGCGATAATTTGACGAGTGCTAAGGTTTATCGCGAGCCAGACCCGGTATTTGTTTTCCTTATCGCCAACAAAGCTCCACAGCTCGTCACCCTCGACTTCAAGTCGTTGAATAGCAAGCGTATGAGTGGTTTCGATCCGGGTGAGATTGAGGTGATCGGGCAACTCTTCATAGCGCGTCGTAATGGAGGAAAGTAGCCAGGTTAAGCTCACAGTATCCAACGTTTTAACAGGCTTACCAATCAGACTCTGGGATATTATTCACTCCAACCCTACCATGTGGCGACCTATAACAACACAGTTCACAATGCTCATCATGATGTGTTGTGGAGTGGGGAGGGGGAGACTCCCGATGCCTCATTTCAGGGATGGGTATTTAAAAATAATCTCTTTACCTCAAATAGCGGTCCTCCCTTTGTGTGCACGGGAAAATGTCCAATAGATCAGTCGGTGTCGTCGATGTTTTTCGATGGCAATATGTATCTGTTTAGACAGGATTATATCTATTGGGGTAAGGATCAATACCCAACTGATGCCCAGGGTTTTAAGCTTTGGCGTAGCGTTTGGGGTCAAGAACCGCGAGGCAAGCGCTTACATTGCGCTATAACCGATATCTACGGAGATGCCTCTAAGCGCACCTACACGCTCAGATTGGGAAGCCCAGCCATCGATGCTGGCGTTGCCTTAACACGCACGACGAGTTCGAGAAAAGGCACAACGGTCGATGTAGAAAAGAGCTGTATTTTCAGGATGGCTACAATGGACTGATAGAGCCAGATTTCATAAGAGTAGGACACAACCCTGCAGTACGCATAAGTTCAATCCAACATTCGAAAAACAGGATTACTGTCGAGAAACCCATTGAGTGGAAGAAAGGGGATCTCGTAAACCTACCTTATAATGGTGACTCCCCCGATGTGGGTGCGTATGAGCATTAACGCCGCTTAATCTTGAATCGTTTATTAGTTTGTCACCCACAAGTAAGGTATTAAGTCCAGGATCTTACTGGACCGAAGGTTTGGCGAAGAATGTGCCTGTAATCTTGATTTAATCAATTGATTGCCGATTGAAAACTACCTCAAAGGCCGTGGGGCCGATATAAAGCGGTTTCTTAAGGTATCTCTCAAAAAATTGCATACATCGAACGCTTATATGCCTTTGATTTATAAGATCCAATAAGAATATTGTTCAAAACATAGCCAACTCTTACAGTGGCCCCTTATAAATCCTACATTATGTACAGATAAAAAATTTGATATTGTTGTGTACTTGATATTTTTGTATTGTTTTGTATCTATTGAGGCCTTACTATAGACGCAGAATAAATTAACAACTATTAACAATTTTAGGGGAGGAGAGAACATCAATTTTCATTACCTCGTAGTATCATTGATCTACCAGCAGCTTCAACCCTAAACGGATTTAGGGGCCGGTGATGTGCTGATTGTGTAGCTTTAAGTACGCAAGACAGCCATGAGAGGGGCGCTATCACCGGAGTCTCCAGGCGGTTTCAATGGAGTGGAGTTCTAATTAGTTCTTTTACTTCCCATGGAATATTTTACGTGAGTTGCACAATATTCTTATTAGGTTTAACAAAATCGTAGCGGCTCAGGGGAAAGCTCCAGATATAGGTAAAGTTGCAATTTAACATTTTTCCTTGTTTGGGCCCCCTTATCCAAGGGGCTCGATCTTTGCCTGAATGTCAAAGCGTGTTCAATGTTGAGTGTCTTGTGCGCATTCCTTCGGGTGAGGATGTCGGTGCTAAGGCGCGCACCATACTATTTGCTTACGACTTGATCGGATTGTCCCGGTTCTCGTATACCGTTAGACCGATGTTTCAAGATGCAGAGGAATCGGGAAGTGTTCAGTTGTTAGAGGTACAAGGGTAAGACTGGCTTTGGGTTGAGGCAAGGGGATCTGACAACGAAGATGCGAACGAGGCGTTCTATCGCACCGCTTAAATTACTATCCTTGGCATGGGCGGCTTTTACATAGTCTGTGGGTTGAATCATGGGCTGCTACGGCAGGTGTTGTTGAACCCATTATATGTTTGACGGAATTATAGGGTAATAGAGGAGGGCTAATCAGTTTTTGATTCATGGAATAGATGTCTAAGGAGGGCGATTCGATTCAATAAGAGTTAATCAAACAAAGATGAAACAAAGAATCAGACCTTACCTGCTCAAAGCTTTTAAGCTCTATGACCTGGCGGTAATGTCATTTTCATTTCTGATCACCGCCGTGATCAATCAACAATTCGAAAGTTCCGGATCGCTCGATGAATTCATATCGATGAGATTGGAGGTCGGCAACTTCCTTTTGATATGTTTTTGGCTATATATTTGGCATGAGATCTTCCTCTATTTTCTTCTCTATAACTCCAAGCGTTTGTCGATGCATTCAATCGATGAGGCGGTAGATATTACGAAAGCCGTCTCTCTCGGCGTGGCGAGCATATGGTTCAGCGGTTATGTATTCAATATCGAGATCCTAACCGCGAATTTCAGCATCATGTTTTGGGCTCTGACACTTCTTATTACGCTAATCAGTCGCTTTCTAATGAGGCTGTTCATTACTTATATTCGCCATTGGGGTAGAAACCTCAATTATGTCTTAGTTGTGGGTTCAAACCGCAAGGCGACCAAGCTCGCCGATGCACTGGTTTCCGACAAGGGACTAGGCTATATCTTTGTCGGTTTCGTGGACGATCCCTGGCAAGGGCAAACTACCGCTGCCGACAGTCCCTATCCCATCGTATGTGGCTTCGATGGCTTTCAGCAATACATTAATTATCATCCCGTTGATGAGGTGATTCTTTGCGTACCGATAAAGTCCCTGTACGATCCGGCCTCTTCCATCGTGGCCCAATGTGAGGGACAGGGGATTATCGTACGCTTTGTATCAGACATTCTGCCATCGCGGGCTAGGCGTTCCCAGATTAATCAGTTCAGGGGCTACAACGTCATCACCGTCAATACGGCCGGGATCCAGGGCGAGGGTAAGGTGATCAAGCATTCTCTGGACTTCGTGACATCGTTGTGTCTTCTGCTTGCCTTATTCCCCGCGTTTTTGTTGATCGCCGTAGCTATCAGACTCGATTCACCCGGTCCCGTGTTTTTCCTGCAAGAGCGCATCGGGTTGAACAAGCGGCGTTTCAAGCTGTACAAATTCAGGACAATGGTTGCCGATGCGGAGAAGCGCCAAGGAGCGTTAGAACACCTGAATACGATGCAAGGTCCTGTGTTCAAGATCATAAATGATCCACGTGTCACGCGGTTAGGACATTTTTTGCGGAAGACCAGTCTGGATGAACTCCCACAACTCATCAATGTCTTGCTGGGTGACATGAGCCTGGTCGGTCCTCGACCGCTTCCTTTACGGGATTATCAGGGTTTCGATCAAGACTCGCACCGGAGGCGTTTGAGCGTGAGGCCGGGTATTACCTGCCTATGGCAAGTTAAGGGTAGGAACTTGATTCCTTTCGAGAAATGGATGGAGCTCGATTTACAGTATATCGATCAATGGTCACTGTGGTTGGATTTCAAGATCTTATTGAAGACTATCCCGGCCGTACTGAGGGGCACAGGGGCGTCATGAAAAAGCGGAAAAGCTGCTATTGCCAAACGCTCTTGCCGTGCCATAGCTAAAGACGTTATGCTGGATAAAACTTTTCTAAAGCAATAATAAAATAATGGGCACCTTTCAATACAGTGACAAAGTAGTTGACAGTTTACCCGGTGAGATTTCGGGTATGGCTCGATGTAGGCACAATCTGGCCCCTCAAGCAAAGCAGCGCTCAAGAAGGCTGAGTTGTAACCCAGCTGGAATAATTAATTAGGCTGCTTTAGAGTCCTGTTATCGGCAATCGCTCTCTGAAGCGCCTGTAGGATCTAGGATTGCTTGATCTGAAGCAATCCCGTGTTGATCCGTACCCCACTCGTTGTGGGTCATCAGTTGAAGCGGTGGTTTTGAAGGCAGAGTGTCAGGGTCTGTGCCGCCCCGTTTGGGGTTAACCTGTCGGCGTAACACTTCCCACCACGGCGCCTCTAAGAGCTTTCCGGTCAAGAGTTCAAGGGGGGCCTTGCCTTAGCGCTGGGGACACCATATTCCTGTTTACGCAAAGAGACCTTGTGGTGATTCTGAGGAGTGGCGCCAGCACAGGAGACGAAGTACTTGTGCGAACCGGAAATAAGATATAGCGGTCCATTGAATTCATTGTTATCGTGCAGCATTACCCAGGCACTAAGTACACGGCAGCGCGGCAAGCCATCCTCGGCGTGCCAGGTTTCAAAATCAGAGTGCCACGGGAAGGATTTACCATTGAGGGCGCGTTTGATATTGATGCGCGCATGATGGATTTAGACATCGCTGTCGAGAATCTGAGTGACCTTGTCGAGGATAATGAATATGGGTCTCGGTGTTAGCAAAGATAGTGGTGTCATGTAGCGAAAACCCCATTCCCTCGTGACGCAAAAGCAGACGCCTGCTAACCCAATTGCCGTTGCCGGCAGACACGTCGCGCTTTGTGCCAACGATCTCCTTGAGACGCCGCATGATAGCGTACGCTGTGGGACCGTGATACCCGTTGGTAAAAGCGATGATGTTGGAACGTTTCTTAACTAGCCGGGCTAGCTTAAATGCGGTTTCCACTGCGTTAGTACCGGTCGGTCCCGGGAATTGTACATTTGTTAACCCAAAATCAGGCTCATGGGCAGTTGTTTGTTTAGGCTGGCTTGCTAGAGGCTTGCAAAAAACACCGCTCTAAGGATTTAGCACTTACTCATCGCTCCAGCCCATAGGCATCCATGATCGGGCCCAGTTCGTCTTGGATCCATTCCTTCGATAAACCGAATTCTTCGAGTGAATACTCATGCTTGCTCTTGAATTCGCCCTGCTTGTGCGTGGCATCCCTAAGCCGCATATCGAGTGCCGACGTCAGCGACCAGCCGAAATGTTCGTAAATCTTGCCAATGGCTTCGCGGGGATTCTTCACTAGGTCACGATAATCAATGTGATAGTACCGCTCCGGCTCGATGTGTTCGCGAAACGCAAAAAGGTGTTTATACCATTCCACCGCGAGTTGCGCATAGGACTTCGCTACCGGACCGTCCTTGGCAATGTCCGGCGAATGCGCCTTCCAAACGGGAACGAACATACTCACGTGCGATGCCACAGACCGATAGGGATGTCGGATGATGGTGATAAATCGAGCGTCAGGAAACGCCGCGTGCAATGCCCTCACGCTACCCGAGGATTGGGTAGCTTTTGACAATAATGTGCGCGTGGGACCATTGGCGTAAAGATGCCGTTGCAGACAGCTACGATAAAATTTCATCAAGCGGCTGCTCTGTTCCTTCGGCAACGCATCGGGAAAACCAGCCTCCCACAGTTCCTCCACAAACGGAAACAACATGAAAATCGCCTCCGATGCGAACGCGTAAAGAAACAACGCATCGTCTTCTTCCGGCCGATTGAGGCGCATTTTGTGCCTATCGTCCCAGCCGCCAAACCATTTCCTCTCGCACCAACCGAGCGTGCGCCTCAGTAGCCGACCCATTCGGCGATCCAGCCAGCTCAAGGCATCGAAAAATCGCTGGTAGCAAACCGCCGGGAAGATCGTTTGATACATCTTCAGATGCACGAACCGCTCTTCGTCCAGGCTCAATAGATTCTGTACAAGCGTCGTCCCACTGCGCGGCGGAGCAATAATGAATACCGGCTGCCGCAGAGGGTGACGTTTAAACCCCGGGAAGAACAAATGATCCAATGCCTGCCCCAACGCCACAAATATACGGAACAGGAGAAAGAGCGCGGTGAAGAACAGCACATAAGCCCAGCGTCGCAACAGGAATGGCGATTCAAACAACGAAAGTCGCAAGGCTTTGACAAAGAGCTTCCAGTTAAAATACATTCCAGTGCGTCGAATCCTGATCCGCGCTGACGCGCTTTATCACCTCTTAGGCAGGGACAGAGTGTAGTAACCGTATCGCGCCGAGCTAATGCTAGGAGGCAAAGAAAGCCTAAAAAATGGTGCGAACGGAGATCATTCCTGTTAAACAACAGAAAGGAGAACTTCTAACGCCCGGGTCGTTGCGGCATGAGGAGGTGTATTATAAAAGTTATTTTTCACCGAGCAAGAAACCATCGATAAATCGTGGGATCACCAACGATACAGAATAGCGCTATCCGGTTATAGAGAAACTCGATCTCAGCAAACCAAAGCTTTCCCACCGTAAACCAATCGCCTCATTGAGTGCTTCTATCGCTCGATGAAGCATGAGTCTCATGTCATCAGCTTGCAAAAATAAAGCGTTATCTTTCGCGGGGAGCGTGGCAAACTGAGCGTCGCACCAAGATTAAAAATGATCAAACTAATGTCCTTCAACGCCTTTAACTGTTCAAGGTTAAAAAAATATGAGGAACAGAAGCTATGCACAAAATGCTGGAGAATAAGACATTCGACGAAATCCAAGTCGGCGATTCGGCAGCCGTTTCGCGTGTACTGAGAAAAGATGATATCGAAACTTGGGCGGCGGTTACGGCCAATCCAAACGTGATGACGCTGAAACAAGCCGCGCCGGGCGAAGGAGAATTTCTCGAAGCCAGCGGCGTTGGCATGTGGGGAGCCTCCATGTTTTCAAGCATCATCGGCACCCAGTTACCTGGGATAGGATCGCTTACCCGATGGGTAGAAATTCGTTTTCTACGTCCATTTCCCCTCGACCAGCAGGTCACTGCGACTATCAAGGTGACGGAAAAGCGTCCTGATACCGGCGAGATTCTCGTCGACTGTCGATGCATCGACGCCGGTGGTAACGAAATCATCACCGGTCAGGCCGAGATTGTCGCACCCAAGCTGAAGATCCGCCAGCCAGTGGTCGAAATGCCCAAGGTAATGTTGCGCCGAGAAGACCGGTATTTACAACTTCTCAAAAAGTGCGAGGGAATGGACCCGATATCAACCGCCGTGGTGCATCCCTGCAGCGACGACGCGTTAGCCGGTGCGATCCAGGCCGCAGAACAAAGGCTGATCGAACCCATCCTGGTCGGGCCCGAATCGAAAATACAGGCCATCGCCAAGAAAGAGGGGCTCAACATCTCCCCCTATCGGTTGATCTCCACCGAGCACAGCCATCATGCAGCCGATCAAGGTGTCGCTCTGGTTCGTGCCGGGGAAGCTGAGGCGATCATGAAAGGCAGCCTCCACACTGATGAGTTGCTGCATGCCGTGATGAGGAGAGAGACAGGATTACGGACGGAGCGGCGGATTAGTCATTGTTTTCTTATTGCCGTCCCCACTTACAAACGGGCGATCATTGTCACGGACGCCGCCATCAATATATTTCCGGACCTGGCCGCGAAGGCCGATATTTGCCGCAACGCGATCGATCTCGCGCACGCGATGGGCATTTCCAAACCAAAAGTGGCTATCCTCTCTGCGGTCGAGACCGTGACGCCCACCATCCCTTCAACACTAGAAGCCGCGGCCCTCTGCAAAATGGCCGATCGAGGACAGATCATGGGCGGCATTCTCGATGGACCCTTGGCCATTGATAATGCGATCGATGTGGAGGCGGCGCGAACTAAAGGCATCGATTCTCCTGTGGCTGGGCTCGCAGATATTTTGCTCGTTCCCGATCTCGAAGCCGGGAACATGTTGGCCAAGCAGCTAACGTTCATGGCCCAAGCCGAAGCCGCCGGTATCGTTCTCGGTGCACGGGTTCCGATCATTCTGACTAGCCGCGCCGATAGCGCGCGTGCACGCCTAGCATCGTGTGCCGTTGCGGTACTGCTGGCCCAGCATCAACGCCAAAAGATCCCCGTGTAATCCACTGGTGCGGGGTAAACGACCTAAATGACGTTATCGTGAATTCCGGGGAGTTGAAATCTATTAGCGCATGCCTCAAAAAGCTTGATCTAATGAAACGGAAAAATGTAATTCATCCAGGCAGAAATCCGCAGTAGAATCTCGCGCATGATGGCGACGTAGTGGAAATGCTCAAATTCATGCTTTGACCGTCCATTGCTTGGGATAGTGCCCAAACCGCTGGACTGATAACCAGTTGAACAGTGAAATGGGGAAGGAGAACCGATCTATTCCAAATAACCGCCAAGCGCTTGTAACACCTGTTGAGAGTTATCCGGAGACACCCATACAGCCAAGGCTGTATGCTGCTGGCCAACATCCGGTACTGGCGGTAAGTCAACTTGCCATTGTTCGCTGCCATCGATAATGTGCAGATCCAAAACGACAAAATCATGTTTGAGATTGCGGCCCCGGTTTTCCCCGGCTTTGACCCGTGTTTGAAGTCCCATGCCAAGGTAAGCCACATAGAGAGTGCAGGGACGTTTTTGTTCGAAGTTAACCGTGAGTAAGTGATCTGTCAGCTTCGCCGAGAGGCGGCCGGCTTGCTGCTCGGAATCCGACCACTTTAATAGTCCGCGCAACCACTGGCGCCACTCCCGACCGTTAACCACATATCCCGGAGTATAAACCTGGCTGACGGTACCTTCCCGAACATATTCGCTCTGGCGTTCGCTATATTCCGGGCGAGCAAAGCGATCCTTCCAGCCGATGTAATCCCAATAATCGACATGAAACGCAACCGGGACGAATTTGGAGAATAACCCGGGATCTTCTTTGAGCGACGATAACCAGCGATCCGCCGGTGGACAGCTGCTACAACCCTCGGACGTAAACAATTCCACCAATTCGGTCTGGGTTTCCGCACTGCGCCATTCCTGTGCCTGCGTCGAGCAACAGGCGCAAAGCAACAGCAGGCTGAGCATTTTGTTCATGATGGCTCCAAGGGACGGATCCAGCAGCTTCAATAGTGGCGGCTCGGGTTGATGAGTTCCGACTAATTCATTCGCGCCTGGCTCTGAGGATCAAACCATAGCGGGTACTCGGCTTGCAGAGCATACTGAAATTCTGAACTTGGCGCCATGTTTTGCTAGTCTTAAACGCAAGCGCTCCTTTGACGCCAGTCCTCCGTGGCTCTCGCCTTTGGGCTGGCGTTCTCCATACGATTGCTGATCTCATTCGCTACCGTGCGGCTCGGCATCCTCCGGCTCGTGGGAGAACACCTTGCGTCCGGTAAACATGGCGGAAACCAAGCCTCCGCCTTCCCGCAGCTCGGTAATCACTACCGCGGCAATATGCACTCCGATAAGCGCCAGTAAGGCATAGAACCCGTATTCATGTACCACGATGAAAGGTGCGCGGAAATCTCGCATGGCTTGATAAGCGACCGGATCCATCATGTCCTTGGCGTAAGGCATCAGGGTGGAGGGATCGATCCCTGGCGCCGCTATCCATTGCGCGATCCAATGGCCGAACGGTGGATAATAGATGTCGGTGCTCGCCAGCATGAGGCCGGAGATCGCCTGCAACGTGAGTAAGAGCAACAACGAGGCGACGGAGATTCTGGCCGCCGGATTGTGTCCGAGATAGCTCTGTGGATTACCGGCTAGAAAAGCCTTCGTATAATTTCGCAACGCCGTGACATAGCCCGGTCCACCCGGCAGTATCGCCTGCCACCGGGCATAGCGGTTACCGAAAAAAGCCCACACCAAACGAACCACCAAATTCAGTGCGAAGACATAGCCCACCCACACGTGAACGGTCTTGAGCAGCACCTTGCCTTCGTTGGAAATCCCCAAAACCTCATCATTTAGAATCATTAGTCCTACCGCGATGAGGCCGATGATAGCCAGGGCATTGATCCAATGGAACCAACGTGTGGGGATGTCCCAAACCGCATAAGCTTGGAGTTTATCGCTTGGCATTACTCTGTTCTCCTTTCGGTAACTCTCGTAGTGGTCTGAAGCTGGCGAGAAGCGAGCTGACCACCGGCTCAGATTCTCGTCACTCGGTGTCTTTACCAATCCGGGCGCCAACGCGGCCCACAGCCATAGCCTGGACCGTAGCCGTATCCTGGGCTCCGACCACACCAGCCACGCCCATAGCCCGGACCGTAACCTTGACCATAACCTGGCCCCATACCTGGCCATGGTCCAGGCTGTTCCGGAATCGTCAGACCGCGTTGTTCGGCGAATTTGCGCATCTCCTCGTGGTGTTGCCTGACGTACTCCTGGCGTTCGGCGGGGGTCATGGTCTGCATCCTAGCGCGGTGTTCCGCTAGTTCTTGCGGGGACATCATTTGGCTGCCACGAACCATAGGTTGAGTGGTTGCAGTTTGCGCCAATCCAAGAATGCCTGCTGAAAGCATGGCGATTACTATTTTTTTTAACATGCTGTTCTCCTTCTAGCTTTATGAATTCGATAACATGCTACGAAGCCTGTTATTCAAAGTAAACCTTTCGTAGTGCATGGTAGGTTTCGCAATGATCCTAATACGTAGCTCTAAAGGGCTCTTGGGCATCAAACCGATCCGCTTACGGATTGAACGTGATCATCACGCCACCTCCCCAATCGGGACTCCCATCACTGAAACCCCTAAAGCCGTACACTTGTAATCTTTGATTACGGGTCAGCCGATAACTGATATGGGCGGTCAGCTCCTGCTGTTCCGAAGCTCCGGGAAACGAAGCCTCACGGTAATAGTAATCCAGCCCGCCGCCGAGCTTTGGGGAAATGTCATAAAGCCCTCCGATGATGCCGAACCAGACATTGTCCAGGTCAATTCCCGACGGATCCCCCCGGAATTTGTAACCCAGTGTTCCGTATGGCGTAAACCTATGGTAGAACTTGAAGAGATCCGCCTGAATCGTGTAGTCGTTTTCACCGGTCCCCAAGCCCTTATTCTCATCGGCGGTGCCGAATTTGATCTTTCCGGTGAGATCGAGCGCGATATCCGACGAGAGCTCGGTGTTGAATAGGTCCTGGTAGGTCAATCCGGCGATGATATCGCCCAGGCCGGCTTCGGTGGTGCGAGACCCGCTGTCAGTCGTGATCACCTCGCCAGCTTGACCACCCGACACCACTGTGGTCCCCGAGGGCGCCGTTAGACGCAGGTAGGGAATGGTTAAACGGACGATATAACGGCCGGCGATGTATTTACCGGTGACCGGAACATACCACTCATCAATCGATTCCGTGCCACCGAAGTCTCCGGTGCTGTACTCCGCTCCGGCCGTGATCTTGAAGTGGTTGTCATCCGCTTGGACGCCCTGAACAATCGGCCACAGGAGCATAAGTACAGCGGTGAAAATTGCTTTGCCTGGTTTATTCAAGCCGCGGGATGCACACCGCTGCAGGGGCAGCGCTTCCCGAGTTAACACCCTAGGCGTCTCCCCGCCTGAGCGTCTTTGTTGGTAAACGTTCATGGATGTCCTCACATTGGCTGTATGTCCTATCCGCCGTACGCTTGAAGACTCCACCCACTTTCCATTTCAGAGAAGGCCTTTCAATTGCGTGGCTAATTGTGAACATTGACGGCATTAACGCGCTGTCTACCGCGTTGACGGACTTGATTCATCGGGGCGGCTCCGCTAGGAAACCGCCCTGGTCAGCGTTGATTTTGACTTGGCAACCGATTTACGGCGTCCTGTCCCTATCCCGGTCCCTGCTCTGGTCCTGATCCGTATCGGCTTCGGGATCTCTAGTTTGATCACGATCCCTGTCCTGCGCCGCATCGACCTGATCCATGTCCCTGATCCGGTCATGGTCCCGATCTCTATCGATGTCCATATCTCTGTCTCTGACTCTGTCACGGTCCATGGCACTGTCTTCCGGGGTATGAATGCGGTCGCGATCTCTGTCCTGATCTTGGGCTAACAAGATATCCTGGCTCGTTTCGGCCGCTGGCGCTGGAATCGATACCAACAACCCGCTGACAGCCAGAGAGAGCGCGATGACTGGTGTTAGTGGTTTTATCCTCATGATGATTTCTCCTGTTTACATTAATGATTGTATAAAGTCGCAGTAGATCAGTATTAGCAGTCCAAGATGCTTTCAGGCTGCCGATACCTTCGTTAGTCCAGCAGGTTTCCCGGAGTCGGCGGCAGACGAGGCATCATCTGCTCGGGAAACTCGCCGGTCAGACCCTGCAGGAACGCAACGATGTCGTTGACATCATCACGGCGTAAATCCTTGTTGAGTTGGGTTTTTGCCATGACCCGCACCGCTTCATCGAGGGTTTTAACCGAACCGTTATGCATATAAGGCGCGGTGTAAACCAGGTTTCGCAACGTCGGTACCCGCCATAAGTTCTTGTCCGTCTGCTTTTTGGTAACCTGCATACGGCCCACATCGTCCAACAGACGGTATTTCGTTACGTAGTCGTTGTCGGAATAGGTGGGGAATTTTTGGAAAAAGCCTTGTCCGACCGGTAGCGTAGGACCATTAAACGCCGGACCTGAGTGACAGCTCGTACAACCGGTCTTGGCAAAGGTGTTCATGCCACGGACCTGTTCTCGAGTCAGCGCCTTGTTGTCGCCCTTCACATAGCGGTCATATGGGCTGTTGGGTGTGATCAGGGTACGTTCATAGGCCGCGACCGCTTTGGCCGCATTATCACCGGTCACCGTGTCGCCTTGACCGAACGCCTGCTCGAAGTACGGTTGGTAACCCGGTATCGCCCGTAGACGCGCAACGGCCGCCTCCAGATCCGGCATACCCATCTCGATGGGATTGACCGGCGGACCCTTGGCCTGATCCTCGAGTGTGGCGGCGCGACCATCCCAGAATTGGACGGAATGAAAGGCCGCGTTCCACACCGTCGGCGCATTTCGTCCCCCCTTCTGACCATGCACGCCGATGGAGGTGGATCGATGATCATCACCCCCTTCCATCACGTTGTGGCAAGAAAAGCAGGATACGGTGCCGGTGGAAGAAAAGCGTGGATCGAAAAATAGCATCTTACCGAGCTCGACTTTCGTTTCAGTGGTAGGATTGTCCTTTGGTGCGGGCGCGGTCTCGGGCAGAGCCTGCCATTCGCCAGCTCCACTGACGCTAACGAGACTCCCTAGCAAGCCTAGGGCACCCAGTGCTCGAATAAATGTTCTCATAACTCAAACTTTCTCCTGGGAAAAACTTCAGCATTCCTGACGATTGGGTTCGGACGCTCAACGGACGCGAGTCAGCGCCCGTTTTCGCTTTAAATGTGTGTTTCAGCGGCCTCGGCCATGCCCGCCTCCGAAACCCGGGCCATAACCCGGGTTGCCCAGCCCTTTCCCGCGCGCTCCGGGCTCATCCGGTAAGCTTATCCCACGCTCCGCCGCACGTTTCTTCATTTCTTCATGGATCTGTTGACGATACATATAGCGTTCCTCTTCGGTGTCCAGGCTGCGGATGCGTGCGCGGTGTTCGGCGCGTTCCTGCTCCGTCATCAGATTGCGGCCATAGTTAAACTCGTCTGCGGCGTTAGCAACTTCGGCGGCTCCCAACACGAGCGCACCGGCAGTCATGGTTATCAGAATTGACGCTCTCAGGCTCGATCGTTTCATGGTGTAGACCTCCTGATTAAATCGAAAAAATTAAGGTGTTTTAGTTAGGATAAACTCGAATCCTTAATTCAAACTGAATGCTTCGCCGGTGCACCCAAAGTTAGCATGGCTTTCGCTGGAGCCTTTTGATTTCACTCAAGCCTAAGCCCCACTCGGTTACAGCTGCGTACGGCGCTTGTAGCCAGTAAACATGGCGCGCACCAGATTCTCGCGGTGAATCACGCTTTCGGCGACGACGCCAGCGACGTGAATAATCACGAGTAGCAAGGTAAAATTCGCAAAAAATTCATGGAGTTCTTCTAGTTGTTCAGACCGGTATTCACCCACACCGGCCAACCAACCCGCCAGCGGGCCCGCACTCTCTTCGGTACCATAGACGGCCACACCGGTTAGGGATGTCACTAGAAGACTGATCAATAGCAGAATGATCATCGCGCCGCCCGCTGGATTGTGTCCGACGTAGCGCGGCGCCTTGAGCTTTAGAGTGTCTTTGAGGTAATTCAATACGACGCGTGGCTTGAAGACAAAATTTGAAAAGCGTGCCGTATTCGTCCCTGTAAATCCCCAAGCCAGCCTAAATACTATCAATCCAAATACCACATAACCTGCCCAAACATGCAGGGTTAAGAGATCTTCTTCGGTGAAATAGGCTAGAAAAAATGCCGGTACCAACGTCCAATGGAAGAGTCTCACCACCGGATCCCATACTTTGATTAAATTTTGACGATTCATATTTTTTTCTCACTTTTTAGGGTTGGCCATACTAGGGCTGTCCGACAATTGTAGGAGAGCAAGCTGAATCTAAAATGAAAATCACGCGCACTCAGGAGACTAGTCGCAGCGATGACAAGCTGAAGATCTTCAGCTTGATTTAAGCTTGCACGGGTAGAATAGCGTTGAACCTCGCCAACTTAAGGGCGTGGTTGAAGCGCTGCAGAGAATACGGGTGATTCACCGCGTGAAGTTCTCAAGCTTGCGCGTTATCATCGAAAAAACTGAGGCGATAGGGAATCCGCCGACGGGCGATGGGAGTCGGATGCCAGAGAGACAAGATGAACACCCTGAGATCCCGCGTTAAAGACGGGCTGATTTCGCTGGTCGTGCTAACGAATTCATTCCTAGCCACGCCTTCGGCGCCTGCCGACTACGAAGAGGTCTACCGGCTGCGCCGTGAAGGCAAGATCTTGCCGTTGTCCGCGATCATCGCTCGCGGACAAGCAATCCATCGGGGTCGATTACTCGAAGCCGAGATCGAGCGATCGCACGGCCGGTACATTTACGAGATCGTGATCGGTGGTGAAAACGGACGCTTTTACGAGCTTTACTTCGACGCGGCAACGGGCGAACTGCTAAAAGCTGGCCAGAAAAATTAGCGCATGCGTATTCTCATCGTCGAAGACGATTCCGCTCTTGCCCGGGAGTTGCAGAAACGGTTCCGCACCGAAGGCTATGCCGTAGACATCGCCAATAATGGCATCGATGGCGAGTTCCTGGGTACAGAAGAAGCCTACGACGCGATCGTGCTTGACCTCGGTCTACCACGACGCCCAGGGCTTGAAGTCCTGCGAAACTGGCGAGAGGACGAACTGCACACACCGGTCCTTATTCTGACCGCGCGCGACGCCTGGCACGAAAAAGTAGAGGGTTTCAAAGCGGGGGCCGACGATTACTTGCCCAAGCCCTTCCACATCGAGGAATTATTGGCCCGGGTCAATGCCTTGATCCGGCGCAGCGCCTTGAATTCAGGCGGAGGGACTAAGGCGTTTGGACTTGTACTTAACGACGACACTCAAAGTGTCACCCTAACTAACGGCGAGACGATAGAACTCACTGGAACGGAGTTTCGTCTGCTGCGCTACCTCATGCACCACCCGGGGAAAATCCTGTCTAAGTCCCGCCTTGCCGAACACATTTATGAATATGACGATGAGCGTGACAGCAACGTCATCGAAGTGTATGTGAATCGCTTGCGGCACAAGCTCGGTAAAGAGCTGATTACCACCAAACGGGGGCAGGGCTACGTCTTCGGCGATGCGACACAATGAACACACTGCAAGGCCGGCTGGGCATCTGGTTGATCGGCAGTGTGGTGTTGCTGTTTGGCTTGCATTGGCTAGTGACCAGCCGCGCGCCGCGCAGCTTTACCGAGGAATATATCGTCACGCGTCTGGAGCACGATGGGGAAAGCCTCTTGGTGGGTTTGCGCTTTGACTCCGAAAGCCGGCCATACATCGCCTCGGGATATATGGCGCCAATCTATGAACGCCCCTATTCCGGACATTACTTTTTAATCGAAGCGAACGGCCATCAGCTTAGGTCGCGCTCGCTATGGGACGAAGATCTCAGTATTCATGGGAATCACCCCGATGAGTTGAGCACCTGGCACCAGAGCGGACCGCAAGGCCAACCCCTACTGGTGTGGACCCACCGCTATGAAAAATGGGGATTTCCGCTGCGCATCACGGTGGCGGAAGAGTTAGCGTCGATGGAGAACCATCTCAAGCGGTTCCGATTGCGATTCTCCAGTGTGACGCTTGCGCTGGTGATCCTGCTTATTGTATTACAGCGTTTCATCGTGCGCTTCAGCCTACGGCCATTAGACCATGTCCGCGAGGATTGCCAACGCCTAGAACGGGGAGAAATCAGCGAGTTACGCGCTGACGTGCCTTTCGAAATCAAGCCCTTGGTCACCGAGATCAATCGCTTACTACAGCTTATGCAACAGCGCCTGGAGCGCAACCGCAAGGCGTTGGGCGATCTGGCCCATGCCTTAAAATCACCTCTGGCCTTGCTGTCCCAACTCACCGACAGCGCATCGGCCCGGCTAGATGTTGAAACCGCAAACGAAATGAGTAGCACCATCCATCGGATCGCGTCCATTACCGACCACGAACTGAAACGCGCACGGCTATCCGGGGCCGTATCCGCGAGCCAACGATTCGATCCCAACCGGGAACTACCCGAGTTGATCGCGGTGCTGAAAAAGGTTTATGCCGACAAGCATCTGCAGTATGAACTTATCCTTCCAAACACCAAGCCGTTCCCAGGCGACCGTGAAGACTTGCTGGAGCTGTTCGGAAACCTGCTCGACAACGCCAGTAAATGGGGCCAACGACGGGTTCGATTAACCCTTTTTGATGAGCCGGGATTACACGTTCAGATTGAGGATGACGGTCCCGGCGTGGCCGCAGACGAGCTGGCGCAATTGGCCGAGCGAGGTTTTCGGCTGGATGAGACCATCCCCGGGCACGGCCTCGGCCTATCGATCGTCAAGGAGATCGTCCAACAATACGACGGTGAACTCCGTTTCGACCGATCCACCTCCCTGGGGGGATTGCTAGTCGGCTTGAAACTCCGCTCCGGTAGGTAAGTTGCGTTCGGGCAATGTGCATTGGATACAGCCGCTTGACGAAACCGGCTTGGCGTCGCCGTTATGGTTGAACTCATGCCTTTCGGCCGGCTGGTGGAGACTAAAGATAAAGCGGCGTCCTGCCGCTAAGCTTCGGAATCGTTCTCGTTAACCAAAGCTTACAGGAAAATGTCAATGGACAGGTTTCGTCTCGATGGCTTGCGCATTTCGCACCGTCTTTCACTCATTTTGGCTATCGTTGCAGTCGGTTTCGTGACCGTAACGGCGCTGCTACTGCTCAATCTGCGCTCTTCGCTGGTCGAAGATCATCGGAACCGTGTCAGACATCTGAGCGAGTCGGCCGCAGGCATTGTGGCGCATTATCACGCCATGGAACAGAACGGCCAGCTGACTCGTGAACAGGCTCAGGAGGCCGCGAAGGAAGCACTGCGCGGTGTGCGCTACGGGAACGGCGATTACTTCTTCATTTATGACTTCGAGGGAAACGCTGTAATGGTGGCCGCCAAGCCGGAAATGGAAGGCAAGAACTTCCTCGGCAAGACCGATGCCGTCGGCACCAAACTATGGGAATTGTTCGTCGAGGCCGGCAAAAAGGGGGGCGGATTCGTTGAATACTGGTTCCCCCGTGCTGGAAGCGCGGAACCCCTGCCAAAGCTCTCCTATCTGGCTGCGTATCCTGCAGTGGAAGTGGGTGATCGGCACAGGCGTCTATATCGACGATGTGGATGCCATATTTCCTGCGCAAGCTTGCTGGAGCCGCTACGGTGTGCGGATTGTGTCTCGCTTTAGTGCTCGGAGCCGGATTTCTCGTTGCGCGCAGCATCCTGCGTCAATTGGGTGGCGAACCTGACTACGCCGCTGAGGTAATGAAGAGAGCGGCGGGCGGTGATTTGGCGGTGCAGGTACAGGCAAACTCGAAGGACAGCCTGCTCGGCTCCCTGAACGATATGCTGGGTAACTTGCGCAACATGGTGAGCAGTATCGCCGGGTCTTCGCAGGCTATGACCGAAGAATCCCAGCGCATCGCTTCCGAATCGGCGGAGGTTGCTCAAAATACAACGCTGCAGGCCGATGCGACGGCCACCATGGCCGCAGCGATGGAGCAGTTGACGGTAAGCATCAATCACATCTCCGACAATGCGCGCGAGACGCAGAAGAATTCTTCACACGCAGTCGATCTCGCCACCGAGGGCGAGCAGCGCACCCTCAGGAGGGTCGCCGAGATCCGTCAGATTTCCACAACCGTAGGTAGCGCGACGGAGCGCATACGCCAACTCGTAGCACGCGCCGACGAAATTGGCGCAGCGGCCACAGTGATCAAGGATATCTCCTCGCAGACCAATCTGCTGGCGCTCAATGCGGCCATCGAGGCCGCGCGCGCCGGAGAACAAGGCCGCGGATTTGCGGTCGTAGCGGATGAAGTACGCGCACTCGCCGAACGTACCTCAAACGCCACAGTACAGATCGAAACGATGATCGAAGCCATCCAGACCGATACCTCGAGCGCGGTATCTGCGATGGAAGCGGCTGTACCGCAGGTTGAGCGCGGCGCGGAATTCTCAGAGACGGTTGCCAATTCGCTGCGCAGTATTCGTGAGGGCTCGGCTCAGACGCTCGAACGCATCCGCAGCGTGGCGGATGCGACGCAGGAACAGAGCCAAGCGAGCAACAACCTTGCCGCGCAGGTCGAACACGTAGCGCAGATGATCGAACGGACAAGCGCCTCGACGAAGCAAACCTCGCAAGCAGCAGATAGACTGCAATCACACTCGCAGGAACTTAGCCGATCGGTGGCGCGATTCCGGCATTGATTGAACCAGATGTATTGGGCATGCATTTAAGCATCGCGTGTAAGGTTCAGCCGCTTGACAAAGATCAGCTTGGCGTCGCCGTAGCGAGCGCCGTGTTATGCTGTACAATGCCATTTCAGCGATCCAGCCTTTTGTCGACAGTGCCATATCGAGAACAATCAATATCCCGCAGGTTTATGGTTCTGCGTCTTTCCATTCCCTTTATAGGGTCGACTTTGAGCTAGGATTGAAAAGTTGGATCACCTTCAAGCCCAATCCTGTCAGCGGCGGCGTAGTGTCTGGCGGTGGAGGGGGCACCGTTGTACTATCGATTGTGAGACAGACTTGAGAGGCATTCAGTATGAGTGATTATAAGAAAATCCTGGTTGCCGTGGACTATTCACCCCATTCGGACAGGGTGCTGGAGCAAGCCTGCAGGATGGCACGTGACCACCATGCCGAACTGCTACTTGTTCATATCGTTGAATACCTCCCTCCCATGGTTATGGGGGCTGAGCCCTTCCCTAGCGATCTCTGGGTTGTCGATGAGGAACAGCTTCTGGAGACGGCGCGTAACACGATGAAGGATTTGGTGGCAAAGATTCATGGTATCAATGTAACTACGCAGGTGGTACTGGGAAATACCCGGCTGGAACTGGAATCGATCGCTGAGGATCAAGGCGCCGACCTGATCGTGGCCGGTGCGCATGGCAGACACGGTCTTGCCAGATTGCTGGGCTCAACGGCCACCTCACTGGTGCATCATGTAAACTGCGATTTACTTCTGGTGAGGCTGAAGGAATCATAGCCTAACCGTCTTCTCCGGTTTCGCTAAACATCCTGCAGATGTACGGGAAGAGAAGAAACAATCAATGGCCGCCTAACCTCCAATTCTCCGCCGTGGTTCGTGACGCGATGAGCCATGGCGGCACAATTCATATGTTTACCCCTGTTCCAGCAGTGCCGCATTTCAATCTCACATACACATGTGCAGATGGGATAGGTTTGACACGTTCATACGCACAACTGCGCTGTAAAAACAGTCACTGCTGCGCCCGCCAAAAGCACTCTGTCACCCCGTAGTTCGACTAACAATTCACCACCTCGCGCGGAAGCCTGAAACGCCGTCATGCGCGTCTTCCCGAGCCTTTCAGCCCAGAATGGCGTGAGGGTACAGTGCGCCGAACCGGTTACCGGATCTTCGTTAATACCGGCTGGCCGGGCCAAAAAAGCGTGAAATAAAATCATAACGCGGCTGCTGCGAACTTGCCGTAACCATCACGCCCCGCGCCTCGATCTGCGCCAACGCTCATAAAGTCCGGATGCAAGCGGCGGAGCTCTCTCCTCATCTTCAACCTGAACCAGGTAATCCACCGTATTGAAGAAAACATTCCCATTTTTGAGGCCCAGTGCGGAAAGCAAGCCCATAGGAGCCGGAGCCGCGGTTGCGGGTGTGGCGGGAAAATCCAGCACGATCCTGGCGCCCTCTTTCCGGGCAACTAGCAAGCCGCTACGGGTATGGAAATGGACATCCTCACCCTCCATCAACCAGTCTTGCTCCCACAATATATGCGCGGCGGCTAGGGTAGCATGACCGCATAAATCCACTTCGATAGTTGGCGTGAACCAGCGCAGTTCGAAACCGTCTTCCCGGCGTCTGCACGAAGGCGGTTTCACTCAGATTCATTTCTGCGCCAACCGCACGCATCCAGTGGAACTCAGCCTCGCGCTGAAGAAGACAGACTGCCGCCGGATTACCGGCAAACGGCTTATCTGTAAAGGCATCGACTTGAAACAATGGGATCAAATTTTCTTTGATCATGCTTGGCTTAGATCTCGAACTATGCTTTTCTTCTCCAAACCGCTAGCGTTGCGAAAACCCGCATTCGTGACTTCGTGTAAAAATACATTCATCGCGCAGGATCACCCAAGTGCCTTAGTTTTGGTGTGGCGTCCTGTTGAGGGCACAGTAAAGGCGAGCACTTTTGCACGATCGGACAATTAATTTTGTTGCCGACGATGCAGCCGGTTTGGTGGAGCAGTAGTGTAGGCTCGCTGGCCAATGAGTCACCCATGATCCACCACCCAGCGCCGCTTGAAGATGGGCAGTTGTTTTATCAGAGGCAGGCTCAAACCATAACATAGTAAACCGATGGCATCGGCCGCCAGATCGAATAGAGAGGATGAACGATAAACCAAAAACCATTGGATTATCTCAATCAGCAGGCCGTAACCCAACAGGGCAATAATTTTTTTAAAGCCAAATTCAGTCTCCGGAAAGGAAAAATCAACCAGCAGGGCACACGTGAAGAATGCCACGATATGGTTCAGTTTGTCGTTGAGTTTGTCCATACCCAAACTCTGATTGGGTAACATGGCCAAAATCAAAATCGCCATCAACACAAAGACGAGGGCGATACGAAACACGTTGACCTGATTTGCGCGCAAAGACATATCCATAATGATCTAAATAAAAAATATCATTTTACAGTGACTCATCTGGCCTCCCGCCACATCGAGACATCCAAGAAATGCCGCCTGCGGGATGAACGGTGGTTTTGCTGAGGGCGATACCGGCCGCAATTGGAGATAGATTGACCACCAATTGGCAAACGACAAACCCACTCAAACCGTTACCGGTGTTTTCCCGATATGCTACACCCCTGTCCGTAAGTAAATCCATCGTGTGAAAATAACTCCCCAGGCGCTCTTCTGCCCCAATTACGCCAAGACTCAATAACGATGCAGGCGCGATACGGCGGACGATCGCCGCCTCAACCCATTGGTGGATGAGCGCATACCCATTGGCTTGTGCTGAAACAACAGATTGCGCACGTCCGATTCCAATTCGCTGTTCAACATTTCCGCGGGGAGTAGCTTGCCGCCGATCCACCGCGCAAGCAAGGCTCCGTCACGGTACACGATCCGATTGCCTGCCAATGCCGGAATCCGTTGACCCGGCAGCACAATTCCCACCAGGTTAAGTGGATCCGAAGCACTGATGGCAACCAGCTGGCCATCTTTTGCTTGTTTGCTGACGTCTCTTAGCAGACCCACCGCTTCGGGCAATGCGAATTGCTCCCCCGCCACCCCTTCAACGAAACGTCCTCCACGCACCTCGCCACGCGCTTCCCAACGCCGGTAGAAAGTCAAGAGTTCCCGCCAGGGAGGTGATCCGGTCTCACGTTCCAATAGGGCTCGAAACATCACTCCATAGCGGCGCAGTAAAACCTGCGCCCGATGTTCCACCGCACCGGTTTCAGCCGCCGTTCCGCTCGATTGGCTAGCGACCGATGGTCTTTGCACTCGGAACCACCGGCCCGCGTTCGCCACGCCTGCGGCAACCGTTAGCCCATGGCGGCGTTTACGGCGGCGCGCCGGTGAAATCAACGCGCGCAAACCCGCAAATGAATCCGAACTCACCAACCCCCGAGCCGCAAGCTCAGCCAAGGCGGCTTCGGCCTGCGAGGGTAATAACCCCGTATCCTGAAGCAATTCATCAAAAAACGAGGCGCCTCTTAAGTCCAAGCTCTCGAGTATACGGCACGCCGAACTAGAGAGTCCTCCGTTCGGATCAATCACCTGATCGCACCAGTACGTTAACACTTCCCGGCTCAGCAAGGCCAGCGGTGTGGTACGCAGAGGACTGCTGGCCCGTAGTTTGTTTATCCGAGTTAGCGCGGTGAATACCGCCATCGGTCTCGGTGACACAATAGGCGGCTCAGTCAGAGTGTTTAAGGTCGATGGTGGCGTCAAACGAACCCAGAGCACCCTTCCAGCACCGCACAGCTGATCGAGCCATTGGGTGCGGTAGTCCCGTATCCGCAGGGGTAGAATACTCTCTTCCCAGGCAGCGGAGGGAATCTCGAAACCCTCCAACTGGCGGATCGCCCTGGCGGTGGCCTCCATACCCTCGGCTTGGTCCATGCTTGAGCCGGATGCATCGCCATTATCGATGCCGTGCCATTGCAACAGAAACCGCATAAAATCGGCTAGGAGGAACTGGCTGAATCTGTTGGCGTAACCGCCCCAGGGTATAGCGATGGATGCGCGCAAGCAAACCCCGTTCGCACCATTCGGTGTCTTGCGCCTCGGGAGTAAAACGCCCGCGCATCACCGAGCCTTCGGCTTCCAATGCGGCTAATGCCGTGAGGATCTCAACGGCGGCTACGCCAAGGCTCTCAGCCAGCATCGCAGCGCTAACAGGGCCCAATCCTTCCAATCGCGACCGCAACAACGCCATCAGCGCCGCCTCCCGTGTGTCAGCGGGCGCTTCGCCAACCGGTCTGATTTCCGGGTGGAGCACTCGCTCTGGGAAACAGCGCTTGCAAGAGGCACAATCGCTCGGCGCATACCCAAATAGAGCGAGATTGGTCAATCTTTGAAGAAAGACCAACGTCTGAAATCTCGGTTTCCCGGGAGTCATGCTGCGCTGCGCTCATCAAGTCATCCGTTGCAAGGGTTAGCACGCAGGCACGGCGATCATGGCTGAGCCGTTCCAACCAAGCTCGGCCAGTCTCCGGGAAATGCTGCATAGCTTCCGGTTCCGTAATAAATCCCAAGAGCATCAGCGCATCGTGCAGTTCATCGGCATTGCGCGCTTCAGGCCAGGCTTCGGCCCTAACCCGCGCAATAGCTTCGGAATCCAGTCTTCCGAGTTCGGCAGCATCCTGCGGCGTCAAGAAATTACGCGCCTGAACCATTTGGGTACGGCGCTCCTCGGCCGGCGCGTTGTCAAGAAAAGCATAGGGCCGGGCCGCAAGGATCCCCTGGGCGAGCGGCGATGGACCCACAAGGTCCATTGCGGTGACTTTCACTTTGCCCGCCTCGATGCGCCGCAACAAGGCCTCGAATCCTCGGATATCCATCACCGTATTCAGGCAGTCGTCGATTGTCTGGTGCACCAAGGGGTGTTCGGGGATGACCCGATTACCCACGACATTCTCCAAGCAAGCCAACTGATCCGGAAAAATCAACGCCAATAAATCTTCCGCATCCATGCGTTGCAGTTGGGGTGCCACGCGCTTACCGTTCCGATTGCGGCGCACCGCTAAGGCGACGGTGGCATTCCAGCGCCAGTGGGTAGCGAACATGGGGGCATCGAGCAAGGCTTGAATCAGCACTTCCCTAGCCGTGGCAGACTTGAGATAAGCGGCGACTTCGTCTAAGGGAAAACTATGGGTATTGCCCAACGATAATACGATGGTGTCCTCCAAAGCCGCCGCTTGCAACTCGAAATTAAATTTGCGACAAAAGCGTTTACGCAAAGCCAAACCCCAGGCGCGGTTCAACCGCGAACCGAAAGGCGTATGAATCACCAGATGCTGATCCCCCGCCTCATCGAAAAAACGTTCGAATACAATGTTTTCCTGGGTAGGAATTCGCCCAAGGGCCGCGCGCGCCGCGGCTAAATAGTCGATGGCTTGGCGCGCCGCACCGCGGGACACGCCAGTCTGTACGCTGAGCCAATCCGTGGCGGTCTCGAGACCGGACTCATCGAGACGGACGTCCACGCCGTTGCGCAGCCTTGACACCGCCATGCTCAGCTCATCACTACGACCCGGGGCCTCGCCGAACCAGAAGGGTATATTGGGAGGATGCCCATGGGCATCCTCAACCAATACTCGGCTCCGCTCGATTTTTAAAATACGGTAAGAAATATTTCCGAGCTGAAAAATATCACCGGGCAGGGACTCGAAGGCGAAGTCTTCATTGAGTGTGCCGATGAACAAGCTCTCAGGCTGAAGGATAACGTCATAATCGAACAGGTCGGGGATAACCCCCCCGTTTAACACCGCCGCCAACTTGGCTCCTCGCCGCGCCCGCAACAACCCATTGACCGCGTCATAGTGCAGCCAGGCGCTGCGACGGCCACGACGAGTGGAGAAGCCGTCAGCTAACATCGCCACCACGGCGTCGAAATCGTCGCGCGCCAGGTCATGGTAGGGCCAGACACGGTGGGTCAGTGCAAACAAATCATCAACCTGCCACTCACGGCAGCTCACTTCGGCAACAAGCTGTTGGGCTAATACATCCAATGGTCCTTGAGTAATACTCAATCGATCCAGCTCACCTGCGCGAATAGCTTGCAACAACGCCATGCACTCCACCAAATCGTCCAGCGAGGTGGGAAAGAGGCGTCCCTTGGGTATGCCGTGAACGGCGTGGCCGGAACGCCCCACCCGCTGTAAAAAGGTGTTCAACGCTCGGGGTGATCCGATCTGACAAACCAGATCCACATCACCGATGTCGATACCCAATTCCAAAGAGGCGGTAGCCACCAGGACTTGTAATTGGCCTGATTTGAGGCGTTGTTCCATAGCCAATCGGTGTTCGCGCGCCAGACTTCCATGATGGGAACCGACCGTTTGCTCGCCCAGGCGTTCACTCAAGGCTTTGGCAATGCGCTCGGCTTGCCGGCGGGTATTGACAAAGATCAAGGTGGTGCGATGGGCTTGGATCAGATCGCACAGCGCCATGTAAATCTGTTCCCAACCTTCGGAAGACAAAATGGCTTCCAGCGGTAAGGGAGTTAGCTCGATCGCGAGATCCCGATCTTGTTGGTAGCCAACGTCGATCACGGTGCAGTCCGGCTGCGCTTGACCGGTCAGAAATCGCGCCATAGTGTGGATGGGTTTCTGGGTCGCGGACAGGCCCACCCGGGTCAATGGCTTGTCGCACAAGGCTTGCAGCCGTTCGATGGAGAGCGCCAAATGAGCGCCTCGTTTGTTGCCCGCCAGGGCATGGATTTCATCGATGATCAGGGTGCGGACCGTCGTAAGCGCCCGCCGGCCCGAATCCGAGGTCAGCAGGATATAGAGGGATTCCGGAGTCGTCACCAAGATATGCGGGGGTTTGCGCCGCATACGCTCCCGCTCGCCTGAAGGTGTATCGCCGGTGCGCACCATGGTGCGGATGTTGACCTCACCCCACCCCAATTCGCACAATTCGGCTCGGATACCCGCTAGAGGTATTTCCAGGTTTTTCTGGATATCATTGGACAAGGCTTTCAGCGGCGATACGTAGAGGATCTGCACTTGTTCCTTTAGTTGGCCAAACAGATCATGGTTAAGCCCCCGCCATACCAGATCATCAATCGCCGCAAGAAACGCCGCCAGGGTTTTACCGGAACCGGTGGGTGCCGCGATTAAGGTATGTTGACCCGATTTGATGGCAGGCCAAGCTTCGAGCTGGGCCTGGGTGGGCGCGGTAAATGTTCGATTAAACCAGTTGCGAACTGCAGGATGAAAAGCGTTGACTGACATAGTGTTAAGAACACGGTATATTTACGACGCGATCGTTGAACTCCAAGCCTTGAAGCTTAAGCCCTTGATAAGGATTAAATCCCTGACTAGGCTACCCTAGTCATTAACTGTAACCATCAGCGAGAATCTCACTATGGCTGAATCGCACATCCAGTTATTACAGGGCATGCCCATTTTTGGAGGTATCAGTCAAGATACGCTGGAATATCTTTTAAACCAAGCCCAAATAGTGTCGGTACCTAGAGGAAAATACTTTTTTCAGGAAGGAGATCCGGGAGACGCTATGTATGTCCTCGAACAGGGCGAAGTGGCCATTATCAAGAGTTGGGAAGGCCAAAGCCACGTACTCCGGCATCTGGAATGCGGCGATGCCTTCGGTGAAATGGCGCTAATTGATTTATTTCCCCGGAGTGCGACCGTCCTTGCTACACAAAATGCTAAAGCGATTCAATTGACGCATAGTCTATTGTTCGATTTATATGCTAAAAATCTGGAGCAATTCACGTTGATCCAAATGAATATCGGTCGAGAACTTAGCCGTCGGTTGCGAGTTGCTGATAATCTACTCTTCAAGGCAAAAATGGAACGGAGTGTCCATGACGCAGAGCATATTTTCCATGCCATATAATTTGCATTCGACGCGCGCCATATACGGACTCTGTTAAATTTGAATTCAAGCTTAGCTGCCATCCCTTGTTTTCAATAATGGCCAAATATCACATCCAGTTGAAACACAATGCCGGGGGTAAACTCAAAATCTTTGTCCCTCGGAAACACAAATTGGGGCCCTACCTCATAGAATAACCATTGACGCCAAATCCGCTCCCGATAGCGGAAACCAAGAATAGTTTTTTCTAGCCGATTACTGGGCTCCGTCTGCAAGGAATTGCTCCACCCAAAAGCGAGACTTCGTTTTTCATCCAGAGGCTGAAACAACAGTAGCGTTAAATCATAAAAATAGCCCTTTTTCTCCTGGAACCAAGCCCCTTCCGCCGTGGCGCGGAAAAAATATTTATCCAACAAGTTCCGTTCAAAATCAATGCGGGTCTTAGCCTCCCAGCCCTCGTCGGTGAACCATCTTAGTGTTTGGGTGAATCGCGCCGCCCATGAATCGAGAAAAATAACTTGCCGATAACGAGGACCAATAAAACTCACCGGCAGAGCATTACGGATCCTAATGCCCGCCAGTAGGCTGAGATTGCTCAAGGGGGTGTCCTTTATAAAATACTGCAGCGCAGCTGCGAACGATTGGTCATTTCGGCTACCGGCCTGCCTCCTAAACTGTTGTGCCAAAGAATCGCTGGCGCTGATTTCTTCATCGGGTTCAGCGAGGACTAACAAGTGTAATTTGTCTTGAAACCGGGGTAGCACCAGTCTCAGATTGGAGTTGGCATCCGTGTCTAAACCATCGGCCTCGAGCGCCGCAGAGAAACTCGCCTTAAGTCGAGTCTTGTTGAGCTCAAGTTCAACACGGGTGTCATCAAAGAAGGAATCCAGCCAGTCAGCCGTGGCTAGCACACCTCTAGAAATGCTGGCATGAGCGTCATCCAGCATATTCTCGCCTTCCGGGGTACGTGACTCTGGGGATTTGTCCTGTGGAGGTTGGGCCTGAGTTCGAGAGGACGCCGTGCTAAGCAATAGAAAAACCACAAACGACAAAGATAGCAACCTAGAATATTGCAAACCGATTGCTGGGGCGAAGCTTTGTTTCAATGACAGCCTTGGCATAGTCCAACCGACCGTGGACTCAAGGAAGTGAATGGGAATTCATAAGAAGCTGAGGATCCAGGTGTGCATGAATCAAGTTCATACGCCAGTCCAAATGAGGACCGGTCACTCTGCCCGTTGCCCCAACTTCGGCAATGATTTGATTTTGTCGGATCGTCCGTCCCTCATCTACCAGTATTTTACTCAGATGCAGAAAGCTCGAGGACAATCCATGGCCATGGTCCAGCACGAGTGTGCCCCCGGAAAAATACATGTCTGGATGAACAAACGTTACAACACCATCGGCAGGCGCATGTACCGGTGTTCCCTTGGGTGCCCCGATATCCACACCATAGTGCGGTCGGCGAGGTTCACCGTTCAAAATACGCTGGCTGCCATAGACCCCCGTGATCTTGCCTTTAAGGGGCCAGACAAAGCCGTTTAGAAAATCGGTACGGGAATCGTTTCGTTGACGCGCCTTCTGGATCATGGCCGCCTCTCTACGAATGCGTTCGAGCACTTGCGCGGGAGGATTCACTTTGCGTTCAGGCAAACCGGTGATACGCTGAATATCGTAGTCACGGTGCGTAACACGTAGCGCTCGTCGCTCACGCGTTCCGTCAGGCAAGACCGCTGTCAACTCTAGCTGCGGTTTCGCATCCCGATCGAATCCAATGATAAATAGCCCTTCATCAGACACCCGCACAGGTTGATCATCCAGTGTTACCTTAGCTCCCGGTTGCGTGTGCCCGTAGACCAGGCCGCCCTGCACAAAATCACCCTCCAACTGCAGTGGAGCCGCCCAAAGGCTATCGATACCCGACAACATCAGCAAGAAAAATAAATACAATCTAGTTAATTTCATGATTTCTCTGCTTTGATTTCGAACCGTGTTACTTATACCTGCGCCAGAAAGGCCTGGTATAAGTATTAGCGTGGCGTCTTCGTTGAACAAATTTCTATTGAATTGGGTAATCAAAACGGAGACGCTCACCGTGTACACTCTCGTCGAGTGCACCTCGATGATAGGCAAGCTGACCCGATACGAGGGTTGTCATCACGGAGGATTGAAACCTACGATCCTCGAAAGGCGACCACCCACATTTATACAAAACATCCTCACGCCGCACGGTAAACGGTTTATGTAGATCGACCAACACAAGATCCGCCCAATAACCTTCTCGAATATACCCTCGCTCCCTAAGCCGAAAACATTGCGCCACATTATGACTGGTCTTTTCCACGATGGTCTCCAGACTCAGCAACCCCTGGTGATATAGCTCGAGTACGGCCGGCAGGGCATGTTGCACCAAGGGTAGACCAGAAGGAGCCTCGAAATAGGGATTGCTTTTCTCAGCGAGCGTATGCGGAGCATGATCGGTGCCGATCACATCGATTTTGTTATCACGCAGCGCGCCAACCAATGCCTCACGATCCTTGCGCGACTTTATCGCAGGATTGCATTTAATCAACATCCCCTTTTCCGGGTAATCCCGTTCATCGAAATACAGATGATGCACACAGGCTTCAGCGGTGATGCGCTTACCGTTTACAGCCTCGTTGGTAAAAAGTTCAAGTTCACGTGCGGTTGTCAAATGGAGCACATGTAATCGCGTTCCATGCTTACGGGCTAATTCCACAGCCAAGGATGATGAAAGCCAGCAAGCCGTCTCGCTACGGATCAACGGATGATATTGGATCGGGATATGATCACCTAGCTCTTCGCGATACATCCGTTCATTACCCAAAATTGTCGGAGTATCTTCGCAGTGCACGGCGATTAACGTGGGAGATTGAGCAAAAATCTGATCTAACACTTCTGGATCATCCACCAGCATATTGCCGGTCGAAGCACCCATAAATATTTTTAGGCCACAAGCCTTAGTGGGGTCAAGGCTACGAATCACTCGAATGTTGTCATTGGTCGCTCCAAGATAAAAAGCATAATTCGCCATTGACTTGGATTTAGCCTGCCGATATTTAGCCTCTAGAGCTTCAATGGATATGGTTTGGGGTTGTGTATTCGGCATATCCATGAAACTGGTGATACCGCCTACTAGCGCGGCTTTGGATTCGGTATGGATATCCGCTTTATATAGCAAACCGGGATCGCGAAAATGTACTTGATCGTCAATCATTCCCGGCATCAATATCTTGTCTGCAGCATCGATCACGCGATTGGCCTGGCAAGCCGACAAGTCAGGACCGATCCGCTCGATCCGCTGGTCACGGATATAGACATCTAACTCCCGTGAATGGCCTTCGTTAACCACTCGCGCGTTGACAATAAGTATCGAATTCATGGTAATTTCACAATAGGTTACAACGATTAGCCAGATCCCTCACGGTCAACGGTTGAGATCCACTAACTCGATTCTCGTCCGGCTAAGCGCCTGCTGGACTTAAACGTAATTAGCGAATTTAAAAAGTCAAGCGTATTTGCTGTCGTAAGGGACATGAATAACGACGGAAGGCTTTAATGGACTGCATTCCCCTTTAAAATACCCGAACCGGAGCGAGGGAACAAATGCAGCACGCTATAAAGAGCAGTGAAGGAGGGAAAACGAGTAGAAGATCTTGTCTAGCTAGCCTATGGAACGACCGGGCATGCAAAAAGCTCAGTTAGAGTGCGTATATCACAGCATATCGCTATAAAACCTAGAGAGACGGCCCTACATCACCACGCTGCAGGTGCCACTCAGACTTGTTGTGGAAAGAAGTGTAAGACAGGTTGTACCCCCAGCTGTCCGTTCGTTCTCGCTTTATTGAGCCGATTGGCTAAATCTTTACTCAGAAGGACAGTGGTACTTTAAAGACGACTCGGTTGAGCTCGCATCTAAGCGCTTCTGCGCCCATCGCTGCTTGAATTGTTCTACTTGTTTCCGCTGCAGGGGAGAAAGCTCGGATTCCAGTTGATCTCCGTCCCTCGTCTTAGCCTCTGCCTGAGTAATACTCGCTTTTATTTTGATCGCTTCGAACCGGAGTTGAGAGTCATCGCTTGAATCCAGCAACCGTTGTGCTAGATCAAGGACACGTTGGGGCTGCTGATCGCCAAAACCTTCCGCAAACGCGTTAAAAGCAGCCCGGGCTAGCGAAGGGTGCAACGCCGTAGTTGACTGTCGCTCTAAAAAAGCGGCAGTCTCAGTATTATTAAACAAGCTTAACGCCACCAAGGCTCTAAGGCGATAATAATTGGGCAAACTGTCATCGGCTGCTATGGACCGAAGCGCTGCGTCGGTACCCTCTCCATGACAAAGAAACGGTTCGGGTTTGAGTTCCCACTCCGTACCCGCAAGCAAATAGAGAACATCCTCGTTCTGTGGTTGCGCCTTTAACGCGCAACTGCTCATCATTAGTAAAAGTATCAACAAGAATAGCTGGGAACCTAGGCTCCTGCCAAATCGAAACGTACTCGTTAATTGAAGCGAATTGTCCATTTCTTACCTCCCAGCAATTTCGGCAAAGGTTAGTGGGTATCTTTTATCGTTCATACGCTCGAAAGCGGAGGCACTCGTTTGGAGTTGGAAAACGGTTATGGTTGTTCATTTCTGTCGGGCCAAGCAGGGGATGATGAATACACCGAAAGCGCCGTGTATCTATTCGGCAATCGGCGAATAAATGATCACATGCGCCTGATCGGGAGTTAATTTGTTTTGTCTGGTCACGCCGTCGCCAATCCAAAACATGAGGTTGGTCGCGCCAAACCCTAGACATTCGGCGATGCTCACCATACCGTCATTATTGACATCACGCGCTACGCCGTCGCACTCAGGCGTATCCGCCAGAATATCATGCACCAACCCATTGCGTTCCGAAGTATGGAAAAGACCGAGTAAATGGCCTACCTCATGAGCGGCGGTCTCGCCGACAAAATCGGGGTTCAATTGCCCACCAATCAAATGACCGTCCAAGCCAATGAGTACACCGTTCCGGTTTCCAGCGATACCCAGAGTACCACCTATTCCTGGTGCTATTCCTAATAGACCGCTATTCGAGCCGCTGGCGTCATCAATAAAGAAAACATTGGCACTACCAGCCGATCCCTGGCTAATCAACGCGGCGGTTACCTCATTGGTAAATACCGGTTCAACGACTCTAAATGCAGGCTCATCCAGAACCTCAATAGGTTCTACAGTCAATGTAACACCGGCTTGGTCTGCATAGATCGATTTCATAACCTCTAACACGGGCTGCAAATCAGCTGGTGTACGCGAGGCGCTAGCCAAATAGGGTTTGACCTTGAGTGTCGCACCATTTGAAGGCGTGGGGCCTGTTCTTAATGCTAAAGTAACCCGTAGATCGCTGGGTTTTGCATTGGCCACCAAGTTATAAGATGAAGGACCGCTGCTGGCGGTAAATTGGGGCCCTTGAGGCACCAATACACTACCGTAATCCTCTTTATCATTGACTATTCGTGAGAATTTTTCCTCAATTAGCTCAACACCATCGGGGTTCTCCACGGAGTTGAAGCGCGCATTTTCAACATCCCCGCCTCTCAAGACCAATTGAAACGACACCGTGTTAGGCGGTAACTCCAAGGGCAATGAAACATCGTTCCGATACCTGAGTGAACACACTATTGGAGTCTGCTTTAAAATCCACGGGGGTCTGCACATCATAGATTGTTAGATGATCGGTGACACGCACCCCTTCCGCATTGTTATTATTGGTCGCGTCGGTATTATTCTCTGAACTTGAACCGTTGCCGCCGCCACAACTCGTCACGCACAGCACTAATGACAAAGATATCAAGCACTTATGCGCCTTAGCTAGTAAGCGATAGGGGATATTGTATCTCGGCATAAGTGCATTCCTTGTCGTTGTCCTGGTGTTATAGACAATATTTATTGCTAATTCCTGAAGAAAGCTATCCAACCACGATAAGTTTAACCCTTAGCGCGACTAACTCACCATACCCAAAGCAGCGGGTACATTCAACCACATGGTACCGTTTATGCTAAAAGCCCATAATTCTGGATGAAAATCAAAACCATTACAGTTCCTTATGGAGTCAATGCTGAAAACTGGCGCTGTTAAAATTTGATATACGTTGCCTCTCCTGAGATCAAATGGCTCAAGCCTTACGACTCAGTGAACTAGGTCGTTAGCTTTAGCACATTAAATCAATTTATCGCGAGACTTAGCATAGTTAGACCATTGTTGCCTTGGATAATCCTGCTCAAGCATAATTCTGGGTGCTTGGAATGCGGCTTGAGGTATTTAATGCTCATGAATCAATAGAAAGGGCTCATCCGACATACCCATCGCATAGCGCATGAGTGACTTTTTTAGAGGAGCTAGTGCGTCAGTAAGATTCAATCCCCAATTACGCAACCACACCACAGGGGGCATGCGGTTCGCAAAGAGGATGTTCAATCCCTCCATGACGCGTTGTGTCAGTAAGTTATCCCCCTTACGCGCCCGTTCATAGCGACGCAGCACCGGCAAATCACCTAAGCTTTGAGGGTCCTTGGTCAACACATCGAATAAGGTTACGACATCTTTAAAACCCAGATTCACCCCCTGCCCTGCCAGTGGGTGAATCCTGTGGGCAGCATCGCCAATTAACGCGATTCGTGAACTAACATAAGGATCCGCTTGGCCACCTCGTAATGGAAATGAAATTCTGGAACTGGTTGAAAGGATTTTCCCAAGTTTAAAATCTGACGCTACCGCAAGCTCGTCGCAGAATTGCTCGTCTGCTTGACTGACCAGCCGATCCGCTTGATTGGGGGTGGTTGTCCACACAATAGCACATTGACCGTTTTCAAGCGGAAGAAAAGCCAGTGGACCGTTAGCCAGGAACCGTTGCCATGCAGTATATTCATGGGCGTGCTCTGTGTGGACATTAGCCACTACCGCAACTTGACGATAACTGTGAGTATGGAATTTTATACCAGCCAGTTTACGCACGCGGGACCCAGGCCCATCGGCGCCGATCAACAACCGGGCCGTCAGTTGGCACCCGCTTTCGAGTTCAGCTTCCACCTGTTCGGCGTTTATTTCCACACGCTTAAGACCATCCGGACAATGCCAACTTACCGATTCCAGGGTTTGCAATCGCTCGACAAGTGCGCCTTGAATGATATGGTTTTCTACAATATAACCCAGATATGGCTCGCCAAGATCGACGGCGTCAAAGTCAATGGCGCCCTGGCCCGCGGCATCCCACACATACATCCGCTGGTAAGGACAACAACGCCGCTGTTGTATCAGTGGCCAAGCTTGAACAGCACGCAATAAGGCTGCTGAACCTGGGCTGATCGCTGACACTCGAAGCTCAATTTCGCTCTCCGGATCGAAAGGGACAGGATCCTCGGCTTCAATAACAGCTACACGGAAACCGTGTTGGCCAAGCGCGCAGGCCAGAGAGGCTCCCACCATACCCCCCCCGGAAATCAGCACGTCCACATTCAAGGCGCACTCCTCAATGGCTGGCCTGCGATTAACCGAGGTAACCGCCCAATAAACCCCATACTGCTTCGCACAAACCATCGACGCAATGGAGGCACACGAGATAATGCCACTAATCCCAAACTTCGAGCATAACGGACGCCGGGGAGCGGATTGGTGAAGACGCGGGCCAGACCGTCCGTAAACCGCAGGGTTCTGTTGCAGTCATAATGGCGCCACTGCGCGTAGTGCCGCAACAACTCCTCGCTGCCGATATCCTGGTTTTCGCGACGGGCTTCCGATAGTAGTTCCGCCAATGCGGCCACATCGCGCAACGCCAGATTGAATCCTTGCCCAGCCACTGGGTGCAAACTGTGCGCGGCATTACCCAAGAGCACGACCCGCGGCCGAACTAACTCTCGCGCCCAAATCAGCGATAAAGGGTAAACCTGTCTCTCACCCACCCGAATAAATCGGCCCAAGCGATAGCCAAAACGTTGCTGCAGACGCGCCAAGAACATTGCATCATCTAAGGCTATCAGATCATCCGCGAGCTCATCCGTGGTGGTCCACACCAATGAGCACCGATCATCCCGCATTGGCAATAACGCCAGTGGGCCCGTCGCCGAAAATCGTTCATAAGCCGTTTGCCGATGAGGCCGCTCGGGAGTCACGTTAGCAATGAGGGCGCTTTGTCCATAACTTAGGCGGTGTGTTTTAAATCCAGCCTGTTGGCGCACCGTGGATGCGCTACCATCGGCGGCTATCAACAAACGGCATTTTAGTTCCACCGTTTTCCGAATACCGATTTGTGAGCTATCGGTTTGCAATTGGAGTTCGGCTCGCACGCTCACACGATCAAGATCCACGGTGAATTGTTGAAGTCGGGCGGGAGCAAGCACCGCTATCGCGCCTTTAGATTCCCGAATTTGCGATTCCAGTTTTGCGTAAAGACTTTGCCCAATCGCCTGATTGGTCACCACGTACCCCAACGCCTCCACACCTTCTTCCGCGCTACTAAACCGCGCAGCGCCGAAACGGCCGGATTCTGAGACATGAACCTGAGTAATCGGCGCAGCATTGATGCTCAAACTCGGCCATATCTCCAATGCTTCTAGCATATTCTTTGAAGCATAGGCTAATGCAGTCGTTCTTGAATCGTAGCTGGGTTGGTCAGTGTGCCCAAAGGGCTTTGATTCCAGCACGGCAATCCGGTACCCGCTGCCCGCAAGTGCACAAACCAAGCTCGCGCCTACCATCCCCCCACCGGCAATTAGGATGTCATACTCAGCGGATTCTTCCATACTCACAAAACCTGATTGACCATGCGATCATCACGAAACTCATTCGAAGCAGTAACTTATATTTATTAATGAGTAAACTCAAACTAGCTATGACGCCATCAAGGCTTCAACCGCATCGGGATCATTGGGCAACGCGTCTGTCAGCACCTCGTAATCCTCACGCGTGACGAGCACATCGTCCTCGATACGAATCCCGATGTTCCACCACCGCCGTGAAACCCCCTTGCTACCTTGAGGGATGTAAATGCCCGGTTCTACGGTGAGGGTCATACCGGGTTCGAACAATCGCCAATCTTCGCCTCTGCGATAGTCTCCCACGTCATGAACATCCAATCCGAGCCAATGGCCAGTCCGGTGCATATAGAATCGCCGGAACTCACCCTCTTTTATCAGCTTAGCGGGTTGACCTTTTAGCAAACCGAGTTCCACCATCCCCTTAGTCAATACTTTTACCGCCGCCTCGTGGGGATCATTCCAATGGTTTCCTGGTTTTACTTGAGCGATCGCTGCTCGCTGTGCGCTCAACACGAGTTCGTACAATTCCCTTTGAGCAGGATTAAATCGACCATTGACTGGAAAAGTCCGGGTAATATCGCTGGCGTAACCCTGATACTCGGCACCGGCGTCGAGCAGCAGAAGATCGCCGTCATTGAGAACCTCAGAATTCTCCGTATAGTGCAAAATACAGGCGTTTGCTCCACCCCCAACGATGGAGGGATACGCCGGGACGGCGTCTGCACGCCGAAATTCATGGAGGAATTCCGCTTCAATCTGATATTCCCTCATGCCCGGCTGGCAAACACGCATGGCTCGCTCATGGGCTTTTATTGAGATCTGTGCGGCTTTCCTCATGGCACCAAGCTCCACCGCTGATTTCCGCAACCGCAATTCGTGTAAAACACAATCCAGCGAAACAAACTCATGCGGCGCATGGTGTCCCGCCCGTATCTGACTACGAATTTGGTTGACCCAGCCGAAAAGGCGCTGATCAAATTCGGTATTACGCCCCAAGGTATAACACACCCGTTGTCGCTGTTCGAGAAGACCCGGCAAAATCTCATCCATGTCCGTGATCGGAAACGCATCATCCGCCCCATAGTGATTCACCGCTCCCTGGGGCCCCGCTCGGCGTCCCGTCCAAATTTCTTTAGCCTCATCGCGGTCGCGGCAGAACAAAACGAATTGACCCTGCTGACGCCCGGGGATGAATACCGCCACTGCCTCGGGTTCCGGGAATCCCGTAAGATATAACAAGTCGCTGTCCTGTCGGAAAGCGTACTCCACATCTCGATTGCGAAGCTGCTGGGCAGCCGAGGGCACAATGGCAATCGCGTGATCTCCGAGCCTTCGCATCAGACGCTTCCGGCGCCGTTCATATTCCTGGGCGGTCATGGGTATTTAAGCTTCGTCAATAATTCATGGCAGTCTCATTGCTTCCCGGCAGATACCTCGGGAGCATGCAGATCATCCACGAGGATTAGCACACTCACCCGCAAATGCTCGACGATTTCAGCATACGCAAACTCATCATTTTCGTCGGACACTCGATCTATATAAATTCTCGTCATTTCCGTAAAATCTTGTAAAATCTCACGGCCGATGGATGAGAGAGCGTTATCGAACCTGAGTCCTAACAATGCCAAACCAAACAGGAAACCATCACACCATTGCGCCACGGCTTGTATCCGTTCCTTCAACGGCGTATCGTCGTCTGGGAGCAACAGAGTAAACCCACATTGCGGATCAGCGAACTGTTGCCGAATCATCTCGCACGTTCGAATCAAGAGCTGCTTCGTTTCCCACCCCAAGGCATCAGTAGCGCGGCTATCCTCCACGATCTCAGGCCACCATGCGTCGGGAGAAAGCGCTGGGTCGACCACTAAGGCACCGCACAGCATGCCATGACAACCCGCTGCTCCGTAAGCATATCCGATCCCATCTACGGCGGAACTCAGTTCTGAGTATCCCAAAGCGACCATTCCCGCATCATATCACCTTAAGTAAAAGCGACACAGTAGCTAGCTCGGGTTGGATTTACTCTTTAACAATAGATACTCGCGTCAATTGCTGTTTACCTTACAGTTAACAGAGTCTAAACTTTATGCATCAGTTGACCATCTCCTATGACCGTCCTACTATAACCCGATGATCACGAACCTTTCAGATGAAAAATTTGAACTGGAGTTAGATCAACTCGAGTCACGAATCGAGCATCTGATCGAACTTTGTAAGCGGCTTGCCGAAGAAAACGCTTTATTGCGCACCACAATAGATTCCTTTGATACGGAGCGCACCCAGTTAATCGAAAAGAACGAAACGGCTCGGACGAAAGTAGAGGGTATGATCGAACGACTGAAGTCTATAGAGTAGCGCTTATGAACATTGAGAATGTCCCGGTAACCGTGCGCATCCTCGAGAAGGAGTACCATATCGCGTGCCCCAGAGACGAGAAAGATGAATTGCTGACATCCGCAGAGTATCTCAACCGCAGAATGCGGGAAATCCGTAACTCAGCGGGAGTTGTGGGTGCAGATAAGATTGCTATCCTAGCCGCCCTGAATATTTGTCACGAGTTTTTAACCCAGCAATCGCAACAAAAACATATGAATGCCCGCATGCAGTCTCTACAGGAACGGATTGATACCATTCTTCGAGAAAGTCCGCTCCCGGAGGTTTGAGTTGGTTACTGCAATGTGTTATTTTTAGCTAGTCCTGCCCTTATGCTTTTAACTAGAACGGGGTCAGATACAGTTTAGGCCATTCTCCCGTCGGTACGGGAACGACAAAGACAGAGTCAGCGCTGAGCAACTGGTACGTATAGACCGATACAAAGTCTAGTACACTACAAGGGATTTGATTGAGACTAACGCCTCCGCTGTATGCCTGAAGGACTGGGATGGAGTCGTAACGAGTTTAGCTTTGGGCGCCCCTGCGGTGCGCGTGAGCAGCCGGGTATATTCCTTGAGCCTATTGATATACCTTAGGGAGCAAAGGTGAAGATGTTGTTGTGCATGTCCGCACCGCGGAAAGCCTGAAACGTCTCCAATGATCCCACCTGAACCGCTGGTTCAAGGTCGAAGGCTAGCCACGGCACAGGCGGGGTGTGCCCGCTTCAATCGGAATAATTTCTGATACGGTTCGCATGTTAATTTTCTTGGGCCGGCGATTTCTTAAGATGGCTATTTCCTAAGAACAAACGATATACCGGATTTTCCGTCTCTTCCCAGTACTGATATCCCAGCGTTTTCAAGGCCGCTTTAAATTTGCTCCGGCCCTGCACAGGAACTTGCAGGCCGACCAATACACGGCCATAAGCGGAACCATGGTTACGATAGTGGAACAAACTAATGTTCCATTCCTGACCCATCGTATTTAAAAACTCCAGCAACGCACCCGGGCGTTCGGGAAACTCAAACCGGTAGAGCACTTCATCGGTAACCGACACCGAGTGACCACCAACCAAATGTCGCCCATGAAGCTTGGCCATTTCGTTATCGGTAATGTCCAAAGGCTCATAACCTTTAGCGCGTAGATTGTCCACAACTTCCCGCCATTCCGTTTCGCCACCGCGCAGTTCGATACCCACAAAAATATGGGCGCGAGTATCGTCAGCGTAGCGATAATTAAATTCAGTAATGCTGCGTTTACCGATGGTACGGCAAAACTGCCGGAAACTACCCGGTTTTTCCGGGATCGTGACGGCGATAAGCGCTTCGCGCCGTTCACCAAGCTCAGCCCGCTCCGCGACGTGCCTTAAACGGTCGAAATTGATGTTCGCGCCACTATTGATCGCAATCAAATGACAACCGGTGACTCGCCGTTGGACAACATATTTTTTTAAGCCTGCCACCGCCAAAGCGCCGGCAGGTTCAACCAAGGTACGCGTATCATCGAAGATGTCTTTAATCGCCGCGCAAATCTCGTCGGTATCCACCAGCAAAACTTCATCCACATATTGGCGCGCGAGATGAAAGGTTTCCTTGCCAACCTGCCTAACCGCGGCACCATCGGCAAAGAGACCCACTTGGTCCAAGATAACACGGCGTCCTTTCTCCAGAGCCCTGTACAGAGAGGGCGCATCCTCATGCTCGACGCCAATAATTTTAATTTCAGGACGCAAGTGCTTGATAAACGTCGCCACCCCAGCTATCAGCCCGCCCCCACCCACCGGCACGAATATCGCTTCCAATGCGTCGGGATGTTGCCTCACGATCTCCAGTCCTATAGTACCTTGTCCAGCAATCACATCTGGATCATCATAGGGATGGATGAAGATCATGCCTTTGGCTTCTGCGAGGTCTTGCGAACGCACATAGGCGTCGTCATAGGTATCGCCGTAAAGCACGGGTTGCGCCCCTAGCGAGCGTACGGCATTGACCTTGATGCGCGGGGTAGTACAAGGCATGACGATGATCGCTTTGAGACCTAAGCGCTTGGCGCTCAACGCCACACCTTGCGCATGATTACCCGCCGATGCGGCAATGACCCCTAAGGCTCGCTCCGCCTCGGTCAGGTGTACCATTTTGTTATAGGCACCTCGCAATTTAAATGAAAATACCGGTTGCTGATCTTCCCGTTTTAAATACACTCGGTTATCCAACCGGCTGGAAAGGGAGGGGGCAAGATCCAGCGCAGACTCCAGCGCCACGTCGTACACTCTGGCGAGTAATATCTTTTGTATATAGTCGCGTGACATTGACATCAATTAGGCCATGAACGGCTTGGTAGCAGCGAAATTTAATGAAGGTAGTTTATGAAGCCAGTCAATAAAGTGCACGGTGATCGCCTAGCGAATATCGTGGACGCTGAACTCACTAAGCCGTTACAAAACCGGAACAAACCCCATAAACTTGAAATACTAGCATACGACAGCATCTTCTGGAGCCCGGTCTGACACTTCCGATTAAACCGCTTGCCATTGAATAAGGAACTGAGTTGAGCCATTTTCAAACTCAACACCACGAGACTTGACGCCCGCACGGCGGTATCATTTAAACCTTTTTAACCACTAAGAGCAAAGTCATGACTGAAGAAGAAATGAAAAAACAGGCCGCCGAAGCCGCATTGGACTTTATCGAAGTCGACCAGGTGATCGGGGTTGGCACCGGTTCTACGGCTAATTATTTCATTGATGTCCTCGCACGAATCAAAGGCAAGATCGAGGGCACCGTTGCCAGCTCGCAAGCGACGGCAGAACGCTTGAAAAGCCATGGAATTCCTGTATTTGAATTAAACCACGTAGGCGATTTGCCGCTCTATGTGGACGGCGCCGATGAAGCGACCCGCCACTTGCATTTAATCAAAGGAGGCGGCGGCGCGCTGACCCGGGAAAAAATCGTTGCAGGAGCCAGTGAGCGCTTTGTGTGCATCGCAGCCAAATCCAAGTTAGTAGACTACCTAGGGAAATTCCCACTCCCCATCGAGGTCATCCCGATGGCGCGTAGCTTTGTGGCCCGCCAGTTGGTCAAGCTCGGTGGCGCACCGGTGCTCCGGGAAGGATTCACCACCGACAATGGGAATATTATTCTCGATGTGCACGATCTGGAAATTATGGAACCGGCCAAAATGGAAGCCGAGTTCAACAATATTCCAGGCGTAGTGACCGTCGGTATCTTTGCCCTGAGGCCGGCGGACATTCTCATATTAGGAACGGAATCCGGTGTCGAGACGATTTCCTGAGTTATCCCCGGTGTTGCGCAGCCTAGAGGAAGAGAGATTCCGATTGGTCGCATTCACTGCTACAACGCGAAGCACACTTGGCACTCGGCGCTATGGGCGAGGCAGAGGATTGTTCAATCATCCCTATACCGCACACTTCTGAAAAAGGATAAAAAAATGGGCGCCTTACGACGCCCACAGGGGTCGCTTAGCTCTGACTTTTAGAACTTGATGCGGGTACCCAGACTGACACCGTAGGTGGTTTTATCCGGGGTCGCGGTAGCGGCAACGCCGTGACCGGAACCACCAAAGGTAAAGTTTGCATTCTGATCCGCATCGAGGGCAGCGGCTTGGGCATAAATTTGCACGTTTTTAGAGAACTCATGGTCCACGCCTAGGGCGTATAATGTCGCACCGCTATTATTGGCGGTATCGATATCATCGGCCCAGTAGAACTGTCCCTTGAAGGTGTTGGCGCCTACTTTATAGGCCAACCCACCGCCATACGAATCGCGGTCGGCACCACTTGTGAAACCTAGGTCCTCGGCCTTCTGATAAAAAGCCGCAATCGTCAAATCGCCGATTCCGTACTTCGCCGTTGCGCGGTAAGCGTTTTCGGAGTCTTTCGCACCCGATCCTGCCAGTGGCTTGATGTTGTGTTCCTCATAGCCTAGGGCCACATACAAGTCATCATCCCCAGAGAAGAGACTTTTTTGGTCGAAGATACCTACAACGCTGATTGCGTCAAAATCTTGATCATCCTGTATATTGTTTCCAGCCTCAGTGGCCGCGTTGCGAATGTTGTGGTCGGTAACATAGGCCGCGAACACGTGGACGGGCCCGATATTCGGAGAGATGTATCCAATCACATTGTCAGCGCGAAAATCAAACCCTGGTCCGCCATCCTTGTGATCAGTAATTGAACGGTTCTGACCCAACTGAGTGCTCCAGAACAGGTCCACCTCGCGGCCGATGGTCTTAAAGGGCGTGTCGTGCCGGCCAACCACGAAGGTTCCGAAGTCCTCATTCGTGAAACCGGCAAACCGGTTACGAGGTACCAAGTCCGTCCCTTTGCCATTACCGGAACCCGTAGAATCGGTAATATCAATGTACCATTCCGCCTGGTAAATGGCTGCCCATCCCTGCCCCAGGTCGAAATCCCCTTTAACGCCAATGCGGGACGTATTACTCGACGCATTGAGCGAATCGTCCTTGTCATTATCCACGTAGTCCAAGGACACATGCGCCTCACCATACAACGTCGGTCCCGCAGCAAAACTGGCGGTGGGGACGGCCGTCATGGTGGCGGCGGCGATAGCGGTTACTAACAGCTTTTTCTTCATTGTATCTACTCCCACGAAGTTACAAGAAAGCGTTAATTTAAAAACTCATGTTTCAAAAACCCGTCCATTTTATGTGACGCAACTCACGTATCCGTGAGCAATGCGTGCAAGTATACAACAAATAAACTCGAAAGCAACACGTGTGCACAAATACAACAATAACTGATTTAGTTTTTGCAGCGCAACCCGATATAAGGTCGTTTTTTTCACATAGTCGGGCGAAAGCGGTGTAGCAGAAATGTCACAATGGCCTATTAAAAGCGTTTCATGAGGTCAATAGTCGATATATAACAACAAAAAATGATACTGGAAGGCCTCGAACCGGAGACGCCGGTGTTTGAGCTATTTCCCTATTTCCTTGGATCGAGCGGCACCGGCAAGCTGGGCGATATGGAGTTTACGGGGTAGGCGATGGATTTCATTCTGAGCCTAAAGCCCAAGGAATTGATTTCAGGACAACGTGTCCTGCTGGTTATCTTTGACTCGTTGTTTTCTGCTGGGCCACACATTGATCACCGCATGAATCAGAGTTGCCAGCGGGATGGCGAAAAACACGCCCCACACCCCCCAATATTCCCCAAACACCAGCACGGCGGTAATAGTGGCTATTGGATGCAGATTGACCGCCTCAGAAAACAGTAGGGGCACCAGCAAGTTACCATCCAAGAACTGGATAATCCCATAGGCGGCTAGGGTATACACGAAATCGGAACCAAAACCCCATTGAAAATACGCGATAAATGCCACTGGAAGGGTGACTGCCGCCGCGCCAATATAGGGAATAATGACCGATATCCCCACTAAAAAGGATAATAACATGGCGTAATTGAGGCCAAGGATCACAAAGGTGATGTAAGTGACCGACCAGACAATCAGAATTTCGGCGAATTTTCCCCGTACATAGCTGGCAATCTTGTTATTGACTTCCGCCCACACCTCAACGGATAAACGCCGGTCTTCGGGCAAAAAACCGGCCGCCCAGTCCATGATGCGCATTTTATCTTTTAAAAAGAAAAATACTAACATCGGCACCAAGACCGCATAGACCAACACCGTAAACAAACCCACCACAGAAGCTAGCGAAAGGGTGAATACCCGCTGTCCAAAAGTCGCCACCTCGGCTCGCACGACGCCTATCAAATCCTGTACCTGAGTCTGCGAGATGAACTGCGGGTAGTGCTCCGGCAACTGCATCAGCAATTGCTGGCCCCGGGAAATCATGTTGGGGAATTCTCTAAAGAACTCGGTGACCTGTTGAAAAAGTAGCGGCACCAAACCGAATGTCATCAGGATTAAAAACGCCAGGAAGATAAATGACACCACGAATGTAGCCACAACTCGCGGGATATACAGCCGCCGCATCAGCTCCACGGCGCCATCCAGAAGATACGCGATCACGATTGATGCTAATACTGGCGCGATGATATCGCCGGCTAACAATACTACGGCGAAACCACTTATCAGGAACAGCGCTAGCGTTACCACCTGGGGATCTGAGAAATGACGCTGATACCACGCTCGCAACATTTCAATCATGACTGCTTATCACTCAATTTGCGGTACTGGTCCAAGAATAAGACCTCCAGATCGTCGATCACATCACTAGCGGGGCGACCTTGCATAATGTGCTGAGCCATGAGCGTGGAGGCTTCATTGAGTATGACCGCCTTTTCCAGCATAAAATAAGTTGCCGATAAACGTTTAAGGCCCTGCACAACCGACTCTTGCGACGGACGGGGCATGACTTTCGGCTCGGGGATCTCATGGGTATCCTGGGGAATCCGCTTCGCTAAAAATTCGGCCAGGTCAAATAATGTTTTCTGATCCTGCTCAGGTAGACGCTTTACGATTCGAATAAATTGCTTGATATCCATGCCGCTCGCTTGACCATTTATTATTCAATAGGGGTGTCGATTTCATAACGATAGATCCCGTTAGACAAGCGTTTTTTAGAGACACTGTCAATACAAGTCCGGGATTTCGACAGTGCCCGAACCGGGGCACGGTCAGTTATGAAGAGCAATCCCTAACGGATTATTGGGATGCTTGAGTGGTTACTCAATTGTTCGGTTTGAGCCGCGCGGTACACACGTCGGGATGCGCCACGCAATAGTTACGAGCAAAACTTAAGAGCTCTTCCATGGCGCTTTGGCGAAATTTTTGTCGTTGGCGTACAAAAGAAAACGACCTCTTCAAAGGGGGGGCGAGATCGACATAAGTCAAGGTACCCAGTGAGATTTCCTTGGCGATGCTTGTGCGAGACAGGATTGATAACCCCATGCCCGCTTCAACAGCGCCCTTTATGGATTCGGAGCTTCCAAGCTCTAAGCAGACGTTGAGTCCATTGCGATCTAAGCCCATCTGCGTCATATATTCCATAATGACATCGCGAGTTCCTGAGCCCTCTTCCCGGCAGATGAATTGGTAGTGAAGCAATTCCTCCATCGTGATGGAATCTCGCTGGGTAATGGGATGTTGCGGGGGCAACACCACCACTAAATGGTCCACGCGACAAACTTCTACCAGCAGGTTCTTATTGGTTACCGGCGCCTCGACCACGCCCAAATCGATCATGCTGTTCTCCACCATAGACACGATACCTTCGGTGTTTGAGACCTTGAGGCGGAGATTGACACTCGGATGCTGATCGCGAAAATCGCGCAACAATGCGGGCAACATATATTCGGCAATGGTAGTGCTGGCGCCAATGGTCAATGCACCACTAACATCGCCAGTCATCTCCTTAACCGCATCTTCCATCTCGCCGTAGAGCTCAAAAATACGCTCGGCGTATTCATACGCTTTACGCCCGACCTCGGTTAAGCTCACCCGATTGTGGGTACGGTCGAACAGTCTGGTGTTAAAATGATCTTCTAACTGGCGAACTTGAAAAGTAACGGCGGGTTGGGTCATATGCAACGTCTCAGCCGCCTTAGTAAAACTGAGAAGACGCGCAACCGTATAGAACACCTGAAGTCGACGATCGGCCATAATCAAATTCTTCTTATAAGCCAATTAATGGGTATATATAGAATAATTATATCATCGATTGGGTCGCGTTGGGGATTTTAGGGATCCGGTCATTGTGAGTCTATTCGAGTGAGGCATATCAAACGCTCGCTTCTTTGGCCGATTCACTATGTCGCAGTATTTAGGAGCCTATCACGCAGACGCGATCGTTGCGGCCATCTCTAAAGTACTGCGGACTCCTATATTCTCGGGAAACACTCATTAGACTCAACCCAATCAAGTTAGAGCGCAGCCCGCAATTATCGGTGTTTTCCGAGTCATTTAGTCGTTAGAATGCTTCACCTTAAACTCAGTATCCCGACAACCAACATGTGAGATTTAAAGCTTCAACGAATCTATTGATCCATCACTTAGAACCTATTTCAACTACGATGCATGTCAGTGAATTTCCTCTTAACACCTTAAAAGAGGTACCCGCCGATGCCGAAGTAACCAGCCATCGGCTGATGTTGCGCGCGGGTCTAATCCGCAAACTTGCCGGGGGGCTTTATACTTGGCTACCGATGGGGCTGCGAGTATTGCGCAAAGTAGAAAGGATTATCCGCGAGGAAATGGATCGTACCGGAGCCATCGAGCTCTTGATGCCATCCATCCAACCGGCTGACTTATGGCAGGAATCGGGACGTTGGGATCAGTACGGTCCGGAGCTGCTCAGAATCCTCGATCGCCACCGGCGCGAATTCTGTTATGGGCCAACACACGAGGAGGTCATAACAGACCTCGCACGACGAGAACTTCGGAGTTATAAGCAGCTCCCTATTAGCTATTACCAGATTCAAACCAAGTTCCGGGACGAGATCCGCCCCCGTTTCGGTGTCATGCGGGCACGTGAGTTTCTGATGAAAGACGCTTATTCTTTTCACCGGACCCAAGACTCACTGGATGAAACCTACGAGCAGATGTATTCCGCCTATAGGCGCATATTTTCCCGGTTAGGCCTGAAATTCCGTGCGGTGCAGGCGGACACGGGGGCAATCGGTGGCAGTGCATCCCACGAATTTCATGTACTGGCCGACTCGGGTGAAGACGCCATTGCATTCTCATCAGAAAGCAATTACGCGGCAAACGTGGAGCTCGCTGAAGCACTGCCTCCTTCAGGGGGACGGCCGACCGGGCGACAGGATCTGTGTACTGTTGATACTCCAGGACAACATACGATCGAAGAAATCAGCCGTTATCTTGATATTAAGCCGAATCAATGCCTTAAAACTCTATTAGTGCATGGTGAATCCACCCCCCTGGTTGCCCTGGTGCTGCGGGGCGATCATGAACTGAATGCCGTGAAAGCGGAGAAACTTTCCGGAATAGCTAAACCGCTAACATTCGCTACCGATCAGGAGATCATTGAATCCATTGGCTGCGCTCCGGGATCTATCGGCCCAGTAAACCTCAACGTGCAGCTTTTCGTCGACCATGCCGCTGCCCAATGCGCGGATTTCGCCTGCGGAGCAAACCGTGAAGGAAAACATCTTGTTGGTGTCAATTGGGGACGGGATCTGCCGGATATCGATGGAGTGGATCTCCGCAATGTAGTGGAAGGAGATTTGAGTCCCGACGGGAACGGGGTGTTGTCTATTGTGCGGGGTATCGAGGTGGGGCATATCTTTCAGCTCGGCGATAAGTACAGCCGATCTATGAACGCCACCGTACTCAACGAACACGGTCAAGAGGAAATCATGCTCATGGGCTGTTACGGCATTGGGGTTAGCCGCATCGTCGCCGCCGCAATTGAACAAAATCATGACCAGCATGGCATCATTTGGCCACATCAAATCGCCCCGTTCCAAGTCGCCCTAGCCCCGATTAATCTGCACAAATCTCAACGTCTGCGACAAACCGCTGAGAAGCTATACAGTCGACTCAATGAGAGAGGCATTAGCGTTCTTTTCGATGATCGCAACATCCGCCCAGGCGCCATGTTCGCCGATCTGGAACTCATTGGGATTCCTCACCGTCTCGTACTCGGTGAGCGCGGTTTAGAAACGGGGCAGGCAGAGTATAAGGGTAGGCGGGATAGCAAAGCGCAAATGATAAGCCTAGATGAAACGCCAGATTATCTGTTAAATCTGCTTAGCAACCCCGGACCGCAGTGAAATGCTTCAGCCTGACACAGCGGGGGGTATTGAGAACTAATTACCTGATTAGGAATCCTTGCTGAACCGCGTACGGTTGCACTTCGCATTGCACCGATGTCACATTAGCGTATTCTGGTCCTTGCCAAAGCCAGTCTTGAAACGCATTTAAAGAGGGTTGGTCACCGCAGGCATAGATCTCTACGCGGCCATCGATGAGATTGCGCGCATAGCCCGTCAGCCCGAGTTCTTGTGCCCGCTGCTGAGCTGAAGCCCTGAAAAAAACGCCTTGCACTCTTCCGCTCACAGAGCAGTGCATACAGTATTTATCAGCTGTTGAATCCTTCATTTTCCAGCCTTAACGAATCACTCCACGCTGCGCCACAATTAGTGATCCACGGTTTCGTGATCCACCGTTAGCACTTGCTCTCTGGCTTCTAAGGCATACTGTTTTGCTTGCTCCGCCCGCTCGCGCGCCTTGGTGAACTGGCGCTGCTGTAATGCGGCTTCAGCCTTATCGAGATAGGTCTGAGCTTTCGAGTAAGAATCAGCGGCCTTGGTGCGTGCCCCAACCGCCTCGGCGGCCTGAATCGCCTGGCGTGCATCACTCATCTCCTGCACTGGAGCCATGGCACATGAGCTAAGTAACCAAACTATCAATCCGACACGGGAAATAATTCGTTTAGAAAACCATTTAAACAACATAACTTGCACTGAGGTAACGCTAATCGATTATTCAATATTACTGTTACAACGATAACGAGAATATGCCATGGTCGAAGAATAGCTATCGGTTTACCCCATCACACAGCGGATTGGGATAACGGCGCGCTGCAATTCTCGCCATCCCACATAATCAATTCATACACCGACCATTCAAAGTATATTTTAAGTATGGCACAATTCGATCAGCAGTGTAGAACCCGATAAAGAACCAATTAAAACACACCGCCATATAGCCAGCGGCGGCTCGACTCCCGATAAGCACTCAGAATAACACAATATATTATACCGTTAAGTTCAACCTAGGGTCATTAGAGCAAGCATATTAATGAGCACGCAAAATACGCAGATTATCATTTATCACAATCCCCGCTGCTCCAAGTCTCGCAAGACCTTGGAAATGTTGCGTGAACGGGGCCATGAACCCAAAGTTATAGAGTACCTTAAAACCCCGCCTTCCCGCGATACACTTAACGCCGTCTTGCAACTACTGAAAATGGAACCGCGTGATCTCATCCGGACTAAGGAGCCAATCTACAAGCAAACAAACCTGGATAACCCCGAGCTTTCCCACACCGAAATCATCGACGTCCTAATCGAGCATCCGATTCTCATCGAGCGGCCTATCGTACTTGCCAATGGAAGGGCCGCATTAGGCCGCCCCCCTGAAAATGTACTCAAAATTCTTTAGCGTTTTTTTAAACATACGCCCTAAATTAATAGAATGTTAGATCAGCAATGAGTGAAATTCTGGTTCTCTACTACAGCCGATATGGTGCCACCGCTGAGATGGCGCGGAGAATTGCGCGGGGAGTGGAGGAAATCAGCGGAATGGAGGCAAAATTACGGACCGTCCCTGCGGTCTCCGCCGTGTGTGAAGCGATTAGCGACAGCATTCCACATTCCGGCCCACCCTTTGCCACAACATCAGACCTCGCCTCTTGCTCTGGATTGGTGCTTGGAAGCCCAACCCGTTTTGGTAATATGGCGGCTCCTCTCAAGTACTATATCGATCAGACCGGTGATTTATGGCTATCTGGCGCTCTCGCAGGAAAACCCGCAGGCATTTTTACCTCCACCGCCAGCTTGCATGGCGGTCAGGAATCCACACTGCTATCGATGATGCTCCCCCTAATACATCATGGTATGCTGATTGTTGGACTGCCTTATTCGGAATCGGCACTTGTTGATACCCGCTCAGGCGGAACGCCCTATGGCCCGAGTCATACCGCAGGCCTCGATAATAAAGCGTCACTCACCGTCGAGGAGAAACAGCTCTGCCTCGCACTAGGCCGGCGGGTCGCGGAAACCGCACGCGCCCTAGAACGCGGACGATCAGTGTAACGACGCAGTTAGCCAGCAAAATCAACTACCCTTGGGGACATAGTTAGACCGTGTCTTTCCTTGGGAAAGGCTTGTAGGTAAAGCCTTTCACCAAGATAACCGTATGATTGAGGAAAAAAGCCCTGCAAATCATTAACATATCACGCTGGACCGCGTTGTTGGGATATTTCTCCTTACTGAGCATTACGATTATATGGAATGCATGGCTCGCTCCCTCTTCCCATATCCCAAGGTCGCTGGTACTCCTTTTTTTACTCATACCCCTGTTATTGCCTTTACGTGGTCTGTTGCATGGCAATCCTTACACCCATGCCTGGACAAGTTTCATTGCCTTATTTTATTTCATGTTAGGGATAAGTAATGCGGCGGGTGATCAACAGCCCATCTATGCCACGCTACAGATTCTAGCGAGCCTAAGCTTGTTCTGGGGATGTGTGTTTTACACGCGATCTAAAGGCCGGCAAACACGATCGAAAGCCGAGGATCTGGGTAATTAGGCCTGCAACACCGATTTGATAAAAGGGACTGTAAGGCGCCGTTTTGCAGCCAAGGAACTGACATCCAACCGGTCGAGTAAATTCAACAGAGAAACGAGATCGCGCGGACAATAATTCAGGAGATAGCGACCCGCTTCATCGGATAATGACATTCCCCGTTGCTTGGCATGCACGCGCAGAGCACCCAATTTTCCAACATCGTCCAAGGCATGGAGTTTAAATACGGGTCCCCCGAGAAACCTTGAGATCAAATCAGGCAGCACGTCCTTAAAATAGGAGGGATTTTGCCGAGAAGCCAACACGAGTAAGTGCCCGGCTTGGTGTAGCGCATTAATTAGATTAAAGAGTTCCCGCACCCAACTCGCGTGATGGATTACCGCGTCTAGATCATCGATGCAAACCAGCTCCAACTCACCTAAACCCTTTAGGATATCCACATCCGATTCGTCAAATTCTCTTAAGGGAAGGTAAACGCTACGCCCCTCCTCTGGTCGGCTGAATTCATGACACAGAGCCTGCAACAGATGGCTTTTACCCGTGGCACATGCTCCCCAAAGATACACTTGCCGGTGACCCGCATCGGGTCCCTGATTCCGCTTCCCGAGAGTGGCCAAACAACGTACGGCTTCCACATTTGAGGCTTCGTGATAGGCTGCAAATGTGGCCTCATCGCGTAATCGCACGTTGAGTACCATTTGAGGGATGGGAAATGACACGGACTAAGTCGTCGTGAATTCGGTAATTTTAAACGATTAACATCTAAGTTTAGATCGCCATGCCCCGGTGATAGTGGACCCTCAATCTAACGGTAAAAGTGTCTACAATAGAACAATGGCTAATGAGCACCACGGCGTAATTGCTTTGTTGCACGTCTTGACCACTCCATAATGTAATCAAGACCGCTAATGACCGTAGTCACAAAGGTCAACACAATCAGCAGTTGCAGAAGCCCCGCGGACATGAACTCAAGCCTTGTTAAAATAACACCGAGGACTAAAACAATCTGAAACAAGGTGTTGATCTTGCTAATTACACTCGGCTCCATGTGCAGCTGACGCGTCAAAAAATGATAAGCCATAGCCCCGGTTAGGATAATAATATCCCGGGCAATAACCACGATAACCAACCATTTGGGCAATAACCCCAGCCATCCGAGTGCAACATAGGCACTGACCAGCATGGTTTTATCCGCAAGCGGATCCATAAATTCGCCGAGCTCCGTTCTCCAATCAAACCGTTTAGCCAGATAACCATCCATTCCATCGGAGAAACCCATGATAATAAATACGCCCAACGCTTGCCAAAACCGTTCCTCAAGTAGGAGCCACACCAAATAGGGCACCAATAAAAACCGTATTCCCGTGAGCAGATTCGGGATCTGCCTACGCCAACTCATTGATTTCTCACTCTTATAATTTTATACAAGTCATTAAAAGATAAAGAAATTCCAACCGCACTAAAGCCAAAGCATCAGCGCTCTTGCACGAGGTGATTCGACCCAGGCTCGTGTTGTATTAACACTTAATCAGGGCGTGGTAGAAACCAAACGGCGGTTGAAGTAGATTATTGCAACAGCTGATAATTTAAGATCTGACCAGAGTTAGCCAGCACTTCTCGACTAATGGCTGCCTCAGAGTGGACGGCGGGAGTTGCTACTTTTTGAAGCACACCCCCTAAACGAATCAGGCGCTCTAAGGCCAGCGGATCGCCTCGTAATTTAATCCAAAAACTTAGGTGGCCGGGTTCTATACGGTTAGGCCAGAATGAATTCACCAGACTTAGATTAGCAATATAATCATTTAGGCGGGCATAATCTTCCAAGGTATCGACACCCGCTACTGAAAGCATCACCCCAGCGCCCGGCAACATCCCATAATTGATCGTTAGACGGCTTGCCAGCTCCGTGGCGAGCTGATTGATCCCCTCAACCAAGGAATCACTTAGTTGCGCACTCTGAGATACCCAATCGCTAGACTGATCGCCAAATAACAGATGCCAATGAACCTGCCATATCCCATCATTTAAAGCCATGGCACGGCCGACTAAGACAGCATCCGCCTGATAGCGCTGCGAAGCCTGGTAGATTCTACCGTCAAATCCGCCAATGATGTCTGCGAGGCTGACCTGGTTTTGATCCTGTAAATCCCATAGTGGCTGGAGTAGAGGAAGACCGCGTTGTTTGGCTGTCGCTTGGATTGGCTCTGTGAATTGTAATTGCTCTGGTTGCCCCTCGCTTAATAGATAACGCTCGGGACCATCCTGCACGGCTAGCCAAACCAAGGTAACCGGGCGCTCCTTACCCCAAATCGGCAAAGCCGCTTGATTTAAATAGCGTTCTAAAGCCTCTCCATCAAAATTAACTTGCAGTAAAAGCTGAGGCGACTCCTCACCACCCGCAGTGTACCGATATTGCTCGACATACCGATCCGAAGCATTTAGTAAGCCGGACACTTCTTGTCTGCTAGTAATCGTTTGATTTCCTGTAATACGCACAAGTACCAAGCTTAGGGCTTGTTTGAATGCTTGTATCCGCTCGTCTGCATCACGGCTTTGCACCGGCACTTCCACATCATATAAATCATCCACCTCCACCGAAAAGCTCGACCCCGGTACGAAGAACAACAGCGGCAGCCACACTAAGACCCATAGGAGTAACTGCCGTCGATACTCTGAACACCAGCAACCATGATAGCTACTTCGAGGCATCCCATGAGACGGGACCTGCGGCTTATTCATCTACTTAATTACACGCCGTACTCAACCATAAAAAACTCTCAAGTGTAATCGGGGGGTAACATAACATAGTTAGATCGTGATAGGCATATCTTTAGTTGGCATGGTTTACAGGAGTTCCCAACACCGTTACTATTCGGCGCTGGCATCAATCTTGACCTTGAATGATAGATTCATCTTCCCCCCAAGATGTTCCACCGCTCGGCTATCGAGCTGCTGGCGTTGATATTGACGCCGCCCAAAGGCTGATCGAACGAATCAAGCCGGCGGTTTCGCGAACGCTACGCCCAGAAGTACTGGCAGGTCTTGGAGGCTTTGGCGCATTATTCGAATTACCTATCCACCGTTATCAACACCCTGTACTGGTATCAGGAACCGATGGGGTAGGGACAAAGTTAAAGCTGGCACAGCAACTAAACCAACATAACGGCATTGGCATCGATCTGGTGGCGATGTGTGTCAACGATATCCTCGTCCATGGCGCAGAACCGCTGTTTTTCTTAGACTATTTTGCTACCGGGAAGTTGGAATTGGAAGTCGCCACCCGCGTTATCGAGGGTATCGCTGACGGATGTAACCAAGCAGGCGCAGCGCTGGTAGGAGGGGAAACGGCGGAAATGCCCGGCATGTACGCGGCAGGAGAATATGATCTGGCAGGCTTTTGTGTCGGCATCGTAGAAAAGGATAAACTGCTCGACGGGAATGACATCAAACCGGGTGATGTGCTGATTGGGTTGGCCTCAAGCGGGCTCCATTCCAACGGATATTCACTGGTACGCAAGGTAGTGGAGCGAGAAGCGCTCGACTTAGCGCAGCCTTTCGCCAACAGCACCTTTGGCGAAATCCTACTCACACCCACGCGTATCTATGTAAAAACGTTATTGCCCTTGATCAGGCAAACTGCCGTGAAAACACTAGCGCACATTACCGGCGGCGGAATTACAGAGAATCTGCCGCGTGTTTTGCCCCAGAATTTCCTCGCCGGTATCCAGCTCAATCGCTGGCCACGTCCCGAGATCTTCGACTGGTTACAGCGGGCGGCTCGAATAGACGAGATGGAAATGCTACGCACCTTCAACTGTGGCCTGGGAATGGTAACGGTTGTTGCACCCCAACACGTCGATACGGTAATTCAACATTGTGAACAAACCGGCACTCAAGCTTGGGTCATTGGTGAGCTAACACTCGGTACTGGCAACCCACGCGTCGTCTATACCTGACTCATGAAGGCCCCCGTAAGTGCCGTGGTGTTGATTTCTGGAAGCGGTAGCAACCTTCAAGCCATTATCGACGCCATCAATCGAGGCGAAATCAACGCAGAACTCAAGGCGGTGATTAGCAATCGGAGGGACGCCTTTGGACTTCAACGCGCCCGGCGAGCCGCCATTCCTTCAGAAGTCATTGATCACGCCGAATTCAGGGACCGTTCAGCGTTTGACCGAGAGCTCGTTCGCCGCATTGGCGCTTATCGACCAAAACTGATTGTTTTGGCGGGTTTTATGCGGATTCTCACTCCGGTTTTCATTAACCGGTTCGAGGGATGCGTGCTCAATATACATCCTTCCCTGTTACCTAAATTACGGGGTCTGCATACTCATGAACGCGCCTTGGAATCCGGCGAAAGAACGCACGGTTGCAGTGTGCATTTCGTCACCAACGAACTGGACGGTGGACCTGTAATACTGCAAGCCCGCGTGCCTGTGCTAGCCGGAGACACACCGGCAACCCTCGCAGCCCGCGTACTCGAAAAAGAACATATTATCTACCCGTTGTGCATTCAATGGTATTGTGAGGGACGCCTATTCATGGCTAACGGGCATGTGATGATGAACGGTAAGCCGTTATTAAAACCCCTGCTGCTGGATGAACTGCAAATAGATAGTCGAGTATGACATTAACATCGTGTCCGAATGCGTACCCGTGAAAGACTCATTTGTAGTTTCATTATCCCCCCGCACCGACCGGGAAAATTTATCGCGAATTCCCGGCTCCCGAGGTTAAACCCAAACATCGATGGTTGAGTGCAGGGAAAGCACGCCGAGTCCTCGCGAGAAAGGATAAATCCACTGTGGCTTTGGCGATCCCCGGCCCTTGTTGCAAACGATCCAGTACGTTTCCCCAAGGGTCTACGACCATACTGTTGCCATATGTTTCGCGGCCATTGACATGGTATCCTCCCTGGTCGGCAGCGATCAGATAAATCAAATTCTCGATGGCTCGGGCCCGTATCAAGATTTCCCAATGAGCTTGTCCTGTATGAAAAGTAAATGCGGAGGGCAACGCAATCAACTCCACACCCTGATCCAACATGGCCCTGAATAATTCAGGAAATCGCAAGTCGTAACACACCGCTAACCCAAGTTTTCCAAACGGGGTGGGCACCACAAGGATGTCTTGGCCTGGCCTTATCGCCGCTGATTCATGATACTGCTCTTGAAGTTCAACGAGCGTTACATCGAACAAGTGGATTTTGTCATAACGAGCCACCTGGATCCCTTGATCATTAAACACTAGGCACGAAGCATAAACTTTGTCTTTTACAGGGGTTTCAAGCGGAACCGTGCCACCCACAATCCACACACCATGACGGATTGCTTGCTCCGACAGCCAGCTTTGAATACGGCCGTTGCCTGCCTTCTCATAAACACTCGTCTTAGCCGCTTCATGCTTGGCCATATAAGCAAAATTCTCTGGTAAAACGATAAGCTGCGCCCCCTGCTCCACCGCAGTGCTGATCAATCGACCCGCTTCGAGCAAATTAGCCTCAATATTGGGCCCCGAAGCCATCTGCACGGCTGCCACCTCACTCATGTGATTCCTCTGTTCTCACAATGGGGAAAATATCACCAAGCCTCTCGCCACGTTTCTTGGGATCGCTCTATATCGCCATGTCACAATAACACCACGTCGAACTGCTCCTGTGTATAGAGGGCCTCTACCTGAAATTTAATTCGCTTTCCTATAAATTCTTCTAGTTCAGCTAAGCTAGGAGATTCTTCATCCAGTAACAAGTCAACCACTTCCTGTGAGGCTAAAACGAGCAACTCACTGGTATCGTATTGACGCGCTTCCCGGAGAATTTCTCGAAACAATTCATAGCAAACCGTTTCCGCAGTTTTGAGAGTCCCACGCCCGCCGCAAGTAGAACAGGGTTCGCACAATATGTGACCGAGGCTTTCGCGGGTACGTTTTCGCGTCATTTCCACCAGCCCCAACTGGGACACCTCACAGACCTGAGTCTTGGCGTGGTCTTTTTCCAATGCTTTTTCCAAGGCTTGCATTACTTGCTGCTTATGCTCTTCTCGGGTCATATCGATGAAATCGATAATAATGATGCCGCCCAGGTTGCGCAGCCGCAGTTGACGCGCGATTGCCTGAGTCGCCTCCATATTGGTCTTAAACGTGGTCTCTTCCAAGTTTCGGTGTCCAACGAATCCTCCCGTATTCACATCGATAGTGGTCATCGCTTCCGTTTGATCGATGATCAGGTAACCTCCCGATTTGAGCGTAACTTTTTGTTGCAGTGCTTTTTGAATTTCGTCTTCTATACCGTATAGATCAAAGATTGGCCGCTCGCCTGGATAATGCACGATGCGTCCGGCAAGTTCCGGGATCAACGTTTCCGCGAACTCGCAAACCAAGGTGAAGGTTTCACGCGAATCAATCCGGATTTTCTCTACTTCGGCCCCGACTAAATCGCGCAATGTACGCAATGCCAGCGGGAGATCTTCGTACACTAGGGTTCCCGGGGGAGCCTGCTGAGCTCTGTTACAGATCTGCTCCCAAAGTTTTTGTAAAAACCGCATATCTTGCTGAAGCTCTTCTTCGGACGCTGATTCAGCCGCGGTGCGCAAGATATAACCCCATTGATGTTCTGCTTGTTTACTTAAATCTTCCAAAGTTTCCTTTAACGATTGACGCGTCGCCTCAGCTTCAATGCGCGTCGAAATACCAATATTTCTGGAGTTAGGCATCAGAACGAGGTAGCGCGAAGGAATCGTAATATGGCTGGTCAGACGCGCCCCCTTGGTGCCGAGTTGGTCTTTTATGACTTGAACTAACAGTTCCTGACGCTCGTTTAATAGATTTGTAATGGAAACGTTACGGTCTACCAGATTATCATGGGGCTGTTCGTACCACTCGGATGAATTACATGTGGTTACCAGATCCGAAGCATGTAGAAAAGCCGCTTTTTCCAACCCGATATCCACAAAAGCCGCGTCCATCCCCGGCATCACCCGGCTCACGGTGCCTTTATAAATATTGCCTACCAATCCCCGCTTGCGGCTGCGCTCGATATTGACCTCCTGCAACACACCGTTCACCACCACGGCTATTCGTGTTTCTTGAGGTGTCACATTGATTAGAATTTCTTCACTCATGGCTTGTGGGTGAAACATTCCTTCGTTGAAGGGTTAAGATTCACGCTGAGGGTGGCCTGTTGAGACCAGGAGCTTGCTGGACTTAAGAACGGCCGAGAACTTCGCTCTACCCCTCAATCGTTCGGCAATTCTGCCGGGGACGGACTGGTATACCGACCGCGCTGACTCGAAGGGAAGAAGACAACATGCCCGGAAGACTCATCTGCGTCAACCCCGTTTTCCCTCACCGCTATCGGCAGAGTTCAACCGGAGCCGGACGTGTCTCGACCGCTAAATGCCCAGTAACGGCTGAATGCCAATCTCCATCAACAGTTCCGTAGTTTCGAATAGAGGAAGCCCCATCACACCAGAATAGCTGCCTTGAAGTGATTTAACGAAGATGGCCCCCTTCCCCTGGATGGCATAAGCTCCGGCCTTACCCCTTGGCTCCCCGGTTGCCCAATAGGCTTGGCATTCGGGCGCACTGATAGGTCGGAAGCACACCAGACTGACGCAAAGGCGTGTCGCTTCATAGCCTGGCGCAATCAAGGTTACAGCCGTTAACACCCGATGCGTTCGTCCTGATAGCGTCTCTAACATGAACATTGCATCTTCCCTATCGACCGGTTTTCCCAGGATGGCATTATCGAGCACGATGCAGGTATCCGCCCCCAATGCAGGGATTGATTTTGCAGCACGGTTAAAGCCGACCTGAGCCTTGTCGCAGGCAAGCCGTTGCACGTAACTTTCTGCTGATTCATGGGAACGACGTTGTTCATCGATATCCACCGCCATTACCTTGAAATCAACACCGATTTGAGCCAACAGTTCACGGCGCCGCGGCGATCCAGACGCCAAAATAATTTCCGAAACCAGTTGACGGGAGCCACAATCCAATTGTCCTAGGCTATACCCCTCCCTACTCATGGACACCGGAGATACGAAGTGAGCGGACTATGCCCGGTGATAAGGATGGTTGTGAATCATGCTCCAAGCTCGAAAAAGTTGTTCAGCGACAATAATCCGTGCCATTTGATGAGGAAAGGTCAAAGGCGACAATGCCCAATGATCATCTGCCCGGCGGAAGCAGGACTCGGACAGACCATCTGGCCCTCCAATAATGAGCGTAAGCGATTGCCCGGAGCGTAACCAGTGATTTAAATTCGACGCCAGTTTATTCGTGTTCCATAGGCAACCGCGTAAATCCAATGCGACCACAATGCTGTCCCGCGGGATAGCGGCGATCACGCGTTCACCTTCCTGATCAATCTGCTGTTGGGCAGAACCGCCTTTGGTTCGCCGTGCAGCCGGTATTTCTCTCAAGACCAAGTTGCATTCCTTGGGCATGCGGCGAGCATAATCATGATAAGCCTCATCGACCCAGGTGGGCATGCGAGTGCCTACAGCCAAAAGGTGAATGCGCATATCACCTAAGGATAAATCTGCACCTCGGTCGGTTGCGCCTCGATCGACCAAAGTTTTTCCAGACCATAGAATTCCCGCGTCGCTGGCAGCATAATATGGACAACAATATCGTACAGATCCACCAACACCCACTCGCAATCCCGTTCCCCCTCAATTCCGATGGAGCGAATCCCAGCGGCTTTGGCTCTTGCGACCACATTGTCGGCTAAAGACTTCACATGCCGATCGGAAGTGCCACTGGCGATCACCATTAAATCGGTGATCGTGGTTTTTCCCCTAACGTCGATGACGCGGACATCCCGCGCTTTAAGATCGGCTAATGCTTCGGTAACCAATTGCCTCAACTCGTCAAGCTCCATGTTAAGCCTGTGCCTTATGTTGTCCGTATCGTGATAAATAGTGGCTAGAAAACAGGCCGCATTGGCCTACCCGCAGTGTACCCTCAGCATACGGCGTACAATGAGCCGTTCCCCAGATAGAGGCCAGGGATTGTCGCGCCATAATTGGATCACTGAGGGGTGTTAGCATCGATAGTGAAAGGATGTTCAGCTAAGTATAGAGCCCATGGCGCTTGATGTAGGCCCAAACCGCACCCGGAAGCATGTATCGCGGACTTTCTCCCGCACGAATACACTCTCTAATACTGCTGGAAGATATAGCGACCGGCGTTACCCCACAAGGAAGTATTCCTCCATGTGGGACCTGAGTTAAAGCCTTAGGATCCTCCAACTTCGAACGTCGCCATAGTTGCGCAAGCTCACCATGGAGAAGCGCCTCCGCGCCGGGACGTTCGATGACGATGATATGCGCCAATTCCAAAATTCTTTCCCAGTGGCGCCACTGAGGAAGCGTACAGAAGGCATCATAGCCCATGATGAAACCTAAGGGTACCGAGGCCCCTAATTCTGTACGCAGATCCACCAGAGTATCCACTGAATAGGAAGGTCCGTCACGGCGCAGCTCTCTAGCATCTGCCGACAATCCCGCTTGATGCTCAACCACAAGATTGACCATCTGCCAGCGTTCCTCCGCACTGGCAACGGGTGTGGAGCGGTGTGGAGGAATGCGGCAGGGAATGTAGCGGATTTCCTCCAAGGGCAGCTGCTTGAGCAATTCCAAAGCCGGTTTAATATGACCAAAGTGGATCGGATCAAAAGTCCCACCCAGAATTCCGATCATGGGCTTAGCAGCGACACATGCACATCGAAAATGTGATGTCGAAGATGTTGAAATCGTTCATCTGTTTCTCCTGGTAAACAGTCGGCCTATTAGCTATGAGTTTCTCCGGGCGCTAGGCGCTGTCAACTCATTGTCGGATATGGCCATCTCCTAATACGATAAATTTTTGCGTGGTTAGACCTTCGACCCCCACGGGGCCACGAGCGTGCAGCTTGTCGGTGCTAATACCGATCTCCGCGCCAAGCCCATATTCGTAACCGTCTGAGAAGCGCGTAGAGGTGTTGACCATCACCGAGCTGGAATCCACCTCACGGAGGAATCGCCGCGCCTTAGCATAATTCTGCGTAACGATGCTATCGGTATGCTGGGAGCCGTAGCTTTCTATATGCTCAATCGCTTCGTCCATATCGGCCACGATACGAACCGACAAGATGGGCCCGAGATACTCCGTGGACCAGTCTTCTGCGGTGGCGTGATCGATATCCTTGAGAATAGCACAGGTCTTATCGCAGCCGCGCAGTTGCACTTTTTCCCTGTCATACAGTGACTTCAATCGTGGCAGCACCTCGTGCGCCACGGCTTCGTTTACCAATAGCGTTTCCATCGCATTGCACACTCCGTAACGCTGGGTTTTTGCATTGAATGCGATATTAACCGCCATATCCACGTCCGCCTGATCATCGATGTAGACGTGACAGATTCCGTCCAGATGCTTGATGACCGGTATCTTGGACTCTCGGCTAATACGCTCGATCAGCTGCTTGCCGCCGCGGGGGATGATGACATCCACCCACTGCCGTTGTTGTAGCAATTCGCCAACGGCGTGGCGATCGGCAGTCTCGATAACTTGCACCACCTCAACGGGAAGACCTACCTGTTGCAATCCTCGTTGAATACACCGAGCGATGGCTTGGTTGGAATGAAGGGCTTCTGAACCGCCACGCAAAATGGTCGCATTGCCGGATTTGATGCACAACGCCGCCGCATCGGCCGTGACGTTGGGCCGCGATTCATAAATAATTCCAACCACTCCCAATGGCACCCGCATGCGGCCTACTTGAATGCCTGAAGGCCTGAACCCTAAATTGGTGATCTCACCCACCGGATCAGGCAACTCGGCAATCTGCCGCAAACTGACCGCCATCGCGTTGATGCGTTCATCGGTCAACGTCAATCGATCGAGCAGCGCTGGTTCCAGTCCATGATCTTTGCCGGCCTCAAGATCGTATTGATTCTGCTGTTTAAGTTCGCTTCTTGACGATTCAATCGCCTCGGCAATAGCGAGCAGCGCACCGTTTCTGAGCTCCGTACCCGAGCGCGCCACCCTGCGCGAAGCCGCCCGGGCTTGCTTACCCACCGTAGCGATATAGGCCGGGATATTGAAAATCGTCGATTCGTTTAAAACACTCATCGGTTCAACCATCTACCTAGTTTGCAGTTTCATTACTGTGGCCAGCCTGAATCGGGGATCGCTTAGGACCGTTAAATCGTATCCATCATTGGTAGCCCACAGATTCCCAACGTCAATTGTAACAACTCATCCCACTCTCTGTCTTTGTCTAGACCCTTGATCATTCTATCCACGCGGGCGCAACGTCGTAAGAGCATACACCAGTCGGGATACGCATGGCGGCTTAGTGCGCTTTGAATGAGTGGCTTACGCTTTGGCCATACTGCCCGAGTTAGCTGGATAATCGATTCGCCGTGAGTCAATTGATAGGACATAGACAGCAGAGTACGCACTTCGGTAGTGAGAGCCCAGAGCACCAAAGGGGGTTTGATGTCCTCAGCCCGAAGCCCCCACAAGATTTTAACCGCTCGCGCACTCTCTCCGGCCAACGCCGAATCGGCTAAATCGAAGATACTAAACCGGGCACTGTCGGTCACCGCGTCCAGGACCGCCTTCACATCCAGAGGGCCTTGCTCATGAAGCAAGCAAAGCTTTTCGATTTCTTGGCTTGCCGCCAGAAGATTACCTTTAACTCTAGCGGCTAAAGCGCTTATTGCGTCTGGGCTGGGCACTAATCCGCGCGAGCGCAGTCGCTTGGCGATCCACGCCACTGTCTGACTCTCGGACAAGGGCCATACCTGGACAACAACACCCGCCTGCTCCAATGCCTTGAACCAGGTGCTGTTCATCGCGGCTCTGTCGAGTTTACCGGCCTGGATCAACAACAATGTATCTTCGGGTGGGCGTTTCGCATAAGTCAATAACGCTTGCGAAGCTTCGTTCGCGGGTTTTCCCTTGGCCAAGCGCAAATCGATCAGCCGCCGCTGTGCAAACAGAGACAGATTATTGCAGGCGCCCAAAAATGCAGTCCAGTCAAAATCCAGTTCAGCGAACATAAGCTCCCGCTCAGCATAGCCGTTTGATTTCGCGGAGGATCTAACCCAATCCGCCGCCTCCTGGAGCTGAAAAGGCTCGTCACCAAAAATCAAATAGACCGGTTTCAAATCTTGTTGAAGATGGTGTTCCAATTGAGCTATAGATAGTTTCATGGCATTCACGCAATCAGTTCAGCCCCACTAGCTCACGTGGAAAAGCCAGCGTTTGAGCGATAACCGACATCGAGCATGCGAGCACTGGGTGTGGATTGATAAATATCCGCCAATTCTCAATGGCCCCACACAGGAGAGACGGCTTCGCGTTAAGCAAGCATTAAACGGCGGGCGCGTGAGACAATTAGTTGCTATACGTGCTATAAATATCATTGCATCTCTATAATAACCCTTTTGACCCATCGCAATAGAACCTTCTCATGGAATCCGCAACCATCGGCTTTATCGGGCTTGGCATCATGGGGCAGCCCATGGCTTTGAATCTAATCAAAGCTGGTTATCGACTTCAGCTGTATGCTCGCAGGCCGCAAGTTACGCAACCATTGGTAGATGCGGGGGCAAAGTCATTCGACAGCCCCCAACTGGCTGCGGACCAGGCTAGCCTAGTTATCACCATGGTCGCAGATACGGCGGATGTGGAAGCCGTAATATTCGGCCAACAAGGGATTATTCATGGCGCATCGCCCAATACTATCATCGTGGACATGGGCACCAGCTCGCCTGCGGCAACTCGCAGTATGGCCGAAAAACTCGAAGCAAAGGGCTTGGAAATGCTTGATGCTCCGGTTTCGGGTGGCGAACAGGGCGCCATCGACGGGAAATTATCGATCATGGTGGGTGGGAAAAAAACCGTGTTCGAAACAGCGCTTCCAATATTCCAGGTCTTAGCTGAATGTATCACTTATGTAGGCGATCACGGTGCCGGGCAGGTCGCTAAGGCCTGCAATCAGATCGTGGCGGCTCAAACGATTTCCGCGGTAGCCGAGGCACTCAGTCTAGCCCGCGCCAGCGGTGTGGATCCGGCACGAGTACGCGATGCACTGTTAGGCGGTTTTGCTTACAGTAAAGTGCTCGAAATTCATGGTCAGCGGATGCTCGAGTTGAATTTTAAACCGGGATTCAAGGCTCGGCTACATGCCAAGGATATGCGCATCGCTTTGACGGCCGCCGCCGAAACCGGCATCAGCCTACCGGGCGCAACATTGGCCTTAGATCATCTTGAACGACTCATTGAACGGGGCGGGGCTGAACTGGATTCCTCAGCCATTGCGACCCTGCTGGAGCCACAGTGATTATCCTACCCTAGTTTAACCGGCCTTCAAGCCAAGAAACGGCATAGTTCACGAGAAAACAGTAGCCGTTCCCGTTCATATCCCAGTAGAATCAGGCCCCATTTTCCTTAACCGTTCTCCCTTCCTCCGTGTTCAAAACTAAGGACATCATTTATCTGAGTTCACCCGCATGGCAAATAGTCTGGGTACCTTGGCGTGGTTTTTCATATAATGCCACGTCTTGGCTTATGCTGGACTTCATGGAAAGCGCGGGAAAACGTTTGGTATAAACTTGAGCCCTCCGAGACCTCTCTCCAGAACTCACTATCCGCTCATAAAAACTAAGCTTTAGGAATTCTCACACCAGCGTCTAACAGACTAGCACCAACTTTGGGGGATTGAAGTGATTAGCGAGAAAGCGAATGCCGCAATGAATCAAGCCATCGTATCTGATGATTTAGTCGTCACAAATAATAATCGAATAGCGCAAGCAAGCTGGAGCACGGCGCATTCACGCGAACTGTATAACATCGAACGCTGGGGCAAAGGTTACTTTGACATCAACGAAAGTGGTCATCTCGTCGTTAGGCCACGTTGTGATAGCAGTGCCCAAATCGATCTGGTTGAGGTGATAAACGATTTGAAACGCTTGGGTCTCGGTCTGCCAACGCTTCTGCGTTTCAATGATATTGTGCGCAACCAAGTCGATGAGTTGTGTAATGCCTTTGAAATAGCGATGGAAACGAAGCATTACGAAGGAAATTACGTAGCCGTTTATCCCATCAAGGTCAACCAACAACGCAGTGTGGTACACACCATTCAGAGCCATGGGGGACATCGTGTGGGTTTGGAGGCTGGCAGCAAAGCCGAGCTGATCGTGGTGATGGGTGTGTCTAATTGTGAACAACGCAATGTGGTGGTTTGCAACGGGTATAAAGATCCAGACTATATCCGTCTCGCACTCATCGGCTGCCAACTAGGATTAAATATCTTTATTGTCATTGAAAAACTATCAGAAGTTGAAACCATCGTTGCGGAAAGTCGCCGCATGGGAATCAAACCCCAACTTGGAATGCGGGTTCGATTAGCATCGCTCGCAAATGGGAAATGGCAAGACACTGGAGGTGATAAGTCAAAGTTCGGACTCTCTGCGGTCCAAGTACTAGCCGCCGTAGAGGCCCTAAGGCATGCCGAACTATTGGATGGGTTAACCATGCTTCACGCTCACATGGGATCTCAAATTGCGAATGTACGCGATATTCATCAAGGCATTACCGAATTAGCCCGTTATTATGCGGAACTGCGCAACCTCGGCGCTCCGATAGAAACCGTTGATGTCGGAGGTGGACTGGGTGTGGATTACGAAGGTGCTTACTCTCGCAGTTTCTGCTCCATGAACTACTCGATCCAAGAATATGCCAATACCGTCGTCCATGCATTATGGAAAATCTGTATGGATAACGAACTGCCCCACCCCGCTATCTTTTCAGAATCGGGAAGGGCCATGGTCGCCCATCATGCGGTGCTGGTCACCAATGTGATCGACCACGAGCAAGCTCCCGGCAATTTGGAGTTAACACCGCCTGATTCAACGGAACCGTTGATTCTATCCGATATGTGGCAAGTGTATGAGAGCAGTTTGCCTAGAATTTCGCCTGTTGAAGCCTATCATGAAGCCTCACATTGGTTTATGGAGGCGCAATCAATGTACAGTCACGGTGTATTGAATATGCATCAACGCGCCCGCCTTGAGCAACTGTACTTTGCGATATGCCGACGGATACAGCAACATCTCAACGGCAGCGCTCGTTCCCATCGGGAAGTACTCGACGAGCTCAAAGAAAAACTCGCCGATAAGTATTTTTGCAACTTTTCACTGTTTCAGTCCCTACCCGATGTCTGGGCCATTGATCAGCTTTTCCCGATCGTACCGCTGCATCGTCTGGCTGAACAACCCTCCAGACGTGGTATCCTGCAAGACCTGACATGCGACTCCGATGGCCGAATCGACCTGTATGTAGGCGCAAATGGCGTTGAATCGACGCTTGCATTGCATCTATTACATAAAAACGAACCTTATCTACTGGGCATCTTTCTTGTTGGAGCGTATCAAGAGATTCTAGGTGATATGCACAACATGTTTGGTGATACCCATTCCGCCAACATCGAGCTAAAGCCTGGAGGCGGTTACCGTATCGTAGAACCCACTATCGGAGACAAAGTGCATAACTTGCTTAATTATGTAAATTTTGATCCGGACGAATTAATCAAGGCTTTTTCCGCCAAGGTGTCGGCCACTCAACTCCCCAACGATCAGCGCCGAAGTTTTCTCGCCGAACTCAAAGCGGCACTTTCAGAATACACCTATCTAAGCAGTTGAATTAATAGAGAAGCATGGAAACTCAGTTGCACGCAATCTTCTAGGCGAAACGCAGCAATGAAACTTTAGAAGCGGTTTTTAAAAATACTCAGCTCGAATTTGAAGTAGCCATTATATCGAGTCTCTGGGGACATAGACATAGTTTATAAGGGGCAATAACGATCGATCGCCCTGTATAACCTATGAAATCGCGATGCCGCCGTTGGATGAGACAGAGTTAGCCGGTCTGGTGCAATATTTGCTGCAAAAATGCAACCTGGAATCAGAATCGCTCACCCATCATGACAGAGTTTGAAATTCGCGAACAAATCGCTGGACGCCTGCTTGCGGCGCAGTCTTCGTTTGGCCGGGCCCGGCTGAATTTTTACGTGAAATGGAAACGTCTCGCATGGAACTACGTTACCGGCTTCGCGTATTTCGTGAAGCGCGTGTTCGATATCATCGTGAGCCTCATCGCGATGATCTTGCTTGCGCCGCTCTTTCTCGGCATCGCCATCGCGGTGAAAATGGATGGCGGGCCGGTATTTTTTCGTCAGACGCGCTATGGCCTGTACGGACGGGAATTCGGGATGGTGAAATTCCGCTCGATGTGCGTGGACGCAGAGGAAAAGTTAAAAGATCTACTGGCCATCAATGAAAAGAAGGAGGGGGTCACCTTCAAGCTCAAAGACGACCCCCGGATCACCCAGATCGGGAAAATCATCCGTAAAAGCTCGCTTGACGAATTGCCCCAGTTTTGGAACGTGTTGAAGGGTGAAATGTCCATCGTCGGTCCACGCCCACCGGTGCACCGCGAGGTGGAGCTATACGCGCAGCGCCACCGCCGGCGCTTCAACGTGAAGCCGGGCATTACCTGTCTCTGGCAGGTTGGCGAGCGCGAAGGCCGGCTGTTTGAAATTGGCGACCGCAACAAGATCGATTTTGAAGAGCAGGTGGATTTGGACATGCGTTACATCGAGAGTCAGTCGTTTTGGAAAGACGTTTGGCTGCTGCTCAAAACGGTTCCAGCCATTTTATTTGGCAAGGGCGTATGAAAGCCGTCGTGATTTGTCCCGACCGCCGTGCGGAAGTTTCCTTCCTCGCACGGAGAGTGCCGCTTGGCCTCGTGCCACTGCTCGGCCCGTCGCTGCTCTCGCACTGGCTTACGCACCTCGCGGATTCCGGTGTAAAGGAAGTCACATTGCTCGCGTCCGACCGGCCCGATCAGATCCGCGCTGAGGTCGGAAGTAGTGGCGGACGCTGGGGGTTGAAAATCTCAGTTCTCACCGAGCCGCGAGAATTTTCCGTGGCCGAAATCCGCAAGCGGTTTAATCTGCAAAACGTCGTTCTTGCCGACCGCCTGCCGGCACTGCCTGACGCGCCGTTGTTTGAAAGTTACGCGGGTTTTTTCCAAGCGCTGCAGCGGTGGCAAACTCTAGCTCACCAGCACCGTGTCGGCACACGTGAAATCGCGCCCGGCATATGGGTGGGTTTGCACTGCAAGATTGATGCGTCGGCCAGACTGATCGCGCCCTGCTGGCTCGGTGAAAATGTTTGGGTACGAGCCAACGCCACGGTTGGCGCGAATGCGATCGTTGAAGACTCCGCGCTCGTGGATCACAATGCTGAAGCGGTGCGCAGTTGGATCGGTCCGTGGACTTACGTCGGCGGGTTTACGCATGTGAACCAGTCGCTAGCGTGGGGGGACGGATTGCTCAATCATGCAACCGGTTCATTCACTGAAATCGTGGACGCGTTTCTGCTTAGCGATTTGCGGAACGAGCATGGTTTCGTGCGAAGCAGCCCTTGGTATGGGCGAATGATGGCTCTGTTAGTAGCCGTGCTCACCAGCCCATTGGTCGTGTTGGCCGCATTTAAGAACCGGGGTTCCGGCAGGCCGTTATTTGAACGCAAGCGAGCGGTCATCCCGACGGCGGTGACCACGAATTCCGCTCTGCGCGAGATGGATTATTCGGAGCTGAACGGTTTCTCCGGTCTGGCGCGGCGGTGGCCGCAATTATGGAGCATCGTGCGCGGGGATTTCACCTGGGTGGGCAACCCCCCGATTACGCGCGCCGAGACGGCTCAGCTGGAAACGGAATTCGAGCAACTCTGGCTGGCTTCACCCGTGGGACTGGTTTCGCTGGCGGACACGTTCGGTTGTGCAGGGCAGTTCGAGGACGAGGCACGGGTACATTCCAGTTATTACGCCGCATGTGGTGACCGCCGTTTAGACTGTAAAATCCTGTGCTGGCTGATTACGAATTTTTTAACCTATTCGGCACCTGATAAACACAAACACTGGCAACATACATGAAAATTCAAACTCCCAATCCACAGACACTGGAGGTCAGCGACCTGACGGAAATCACCGCCGCCAATGCGTTGCATGTGCGCGATAGCATTCGTGCGGAGCTGAAGCGGTCGCACACTACACTGAACCTGGATCTCTCGACCGTGACCTTTCTGGATAGCAGCGGACTGGGATTGCTGATATCACTCCACAAGACATTGCGTAAACGGCACGGCACAATGCGTCTAATCCGGCCCTCATCCGCTGCTTATCAGGTTATCGAACTGACCCGGCTGCACCGGATGTTTGAAATTGTCACGTGATAATCCTTCGCCACGCGCTCCAACAGGATAACAAAGTCCGTCCGGCATTGAAAGGAATAGGGTGAGCGATTGAACTCGTCTTACATCAGAGGCACCGCAGCCTGTCTACTATCAAGGTTTGCGCTTGGAGTCGGGCTGCGACTTCGCGTCCGTCCGCAAAGCCGCGCATTTCGCTCGCGCCTGGCTCGCAGCGCATCAAGTTGACGAAGCTGAATTAGGTGCCTGGGAGTTAGTGCTGGTCGAGGCGGGTAATAATGCCGTGAAATACGCGCTCGAGACGGCGCGCGCCTTACCGGTCGTGTTCGACTTGAGTCTCGGTGAGAACAACATCGAAGCCCGTATCACGGATCACACCGCCGGCTTTGATTTTCCGGATCAAGTGGATTTGCCGGACAGGGAAAGCGAGAGAGGCAGAGGATTGTTCCTCATCAAATCCCTCACGGACCAGGCTCTATATTTTAAGGGCGGCAGCCAGAACCAGCTGGTTTTGTGGAAACGGCGCACCGCCAGCGCGATGTCTGGTGCACCGAATGTTTTCGAATAGCAGCGCCATAATCGATCGGCGATCTCCATTAATTCACCTGGGGGGACCTATCCGAAGCAGGCGTGGCCCAAGCTCTGCGACCGAGCACACACCGAGCTGGGCAAAAACGCGATCGATTTCCGCCGTGAGTATTTCCAGCGCCTTGAGGACTCCTGCTTCACCGCCAGCAGCCAACCCATAAAGTGGTGCACGGCCAAGCATCACCGCTTGCGCACCCAGCGCCAATGCCTTGACCACATCCGTGCCGCGGCGAAAACCGCTGTCGACGATAATCGTCATCTTCTTGCCCACCGCTGCCGCAATCTCCGGCAACACGTCGATCGGCGAGACACAGCTATCTAGCTGACGACCGCCATGGTTGCTGATGACGATGCCGTCGCAACCCAAGCTTGCTGCCCGCTCCGCGTCACTCACGCTCAGCACGCCTTTGATCAGCAGCTTGCGATCCCACAGACTGCGCAGCCAAGCGATATCGTCCCAAGTGATCGTGGGGCGGAACAGATGCGGAATAATCGTGCTGCCCCCGACGGCGCTGACTGCCCTTTGCGGAAGAAAGGACGCTAAGTTTTGAAACTGAGGAATTCCGTGGCGCAGGATTACCGTTCGCAACCAGGCTGGATGGCGCAGCACGTCCAGCATCTGGCACAGCGTGAGGCGGCCCGGACGCCGATAGCTACGCTTGTCCCATTCGCGGTTGCCGAAGACATTCGCATCGGTGGTGAAAACCAACGCCTCGTATCCCGCAGCGTATGCGCGCGAAATGATGTTTTCGGCCACTTTACGATCCCGCATGACATAGAGCTGCATCCATAAGCAGCCACCCGCTTGCGCGGCTATATCCTCGATCCGGGTAGTGGATAAGGTGCTCAGGCAATACGGGATACCGACTTTCGCCGCAGCGCGTGCAAGAGCGACATCGCCGCCGTCATAAAGCATCCCGTTCAATCCGGTCGGCGCGATGCAGAGCGGGGCTTGCGCCTGCTTTCCGAAGAGTTCGATCCGCAGCTGGCGCTCGCTGGTGTCGATCAGTGTTTGGGGGACGAAGCGCAATGATTCGAACGCGCTCCGATTGCGGCGCAGAGTCGCCTCGTCCTCGGAGCCACCTTCCACATATTCAAATGCAAAGTGGGGTACGCGGCGGCGCGCACATTCTCTCAGGTCCGCAATACACAGCGCGTGCTCGATGTTCGAGCCGCTGAAGGGACGGCGTTGCCATGGCATAGTGGTTTTATCTCGCTGGGTAAATTTGCGAAAGTCGCGAATTGTAATCGCATTTGGAGAGTGTGCAACGCCCCAATTAAGCTATCGCCGGGCGAGTCATAACCCCCCTACCCTAAAGGGGCAATGCCGATGTGGGTTGAGATTAGTCCGGGCATTCCTTGGCCTTCTTTGGACCACCTTTCCTGTCTATATGTATCCAGAATGAGTACAGCGCTTGCCTCGCATGCTTGCCTAATGCCGCTATTTGCTCACGCTGAGTCACGAGAATCGACCTGAGCTAAACGGCATCGACCAATCCCATAAAACAGTTTTCCTCCAATTAATCAACATGTAGCTCACTAGCTTAGTCTTTATGGGTAACTCATAAGCAACAACAGGATTGCATAGATTGGACGGTCCACCGGCCCTCTAAAGATTGAAACACGCCAGTCGCTAAACAGCAGGTGTGTTTCCTCTCTACCCGAATCTGAAGCTCTTGCTGGGCGCAAGATAACGAAGGCACACGCCACCTGGAGGAAACAGTTCTGCCGCATACACGCGGAAGGCGCGATGGACATCGAGTACGATACAGCCTGCAGAGCGAACTTATCGAAACTCTGGAACGCGGCACGCTGATTGAAGCCGACCTCTCGAGGATTTCTGAGATCAACAGTTTCGGTTTTCAACTGCTCGTACTGCTCAAATGCGAAGGTTCGTTCACGCAGAAACCCGTGCGCTTGTGCAGCCACAGCGAACCGGTCATCCGTCTGCTAGATGCATACGGCGCCAAGGGAGTCCGCGGCGATCCGGTGGAACTACCCTCGACGATTTTATGGACCACCCCGATCGGGGAATACGATGAATCTTGACCAAGCCAAGATTACCCTAGTAGAAGTGAGCCGCGAGCTGCTGCATTCCGAGAATGGAGAGTACGACGAGGAAGCAATCAATGCCCTATTTCGAAGCTCTTATACCATCAAAACCTCGGCGACGCTGTTCAATTTCGAGAACATCGTTGTTCGAGAACATTTTTTACCTTTGCGCACCTGAAGGCTGATAGATGAGATCTGATTCCGTGCTGCGATTGCACATGGCGCAGATCGGCGGGAGCCTCTCGCAATTCCCGAACGTAGTGCGCGAAGTGGCGACGGAGCAAACGTATCGGTGGGTCCACAATCATGGGCACGGGATACATGCACTCAGTTTGGCTATCTAGGACCTTATTAAGCTCGTCTTAGATTAGATATAAACGAGATGCTCATGTTTGATGTTTGTAATACTTGACTATTTGTTGCTAAAGGAGACTGTGATGTTGAAGAACTTTCGTATTGGAACACGGCTGGGTTTCGGCTTTGCCATTGTGGTGGCGCTCCTCGGCGTTGTTGCCTCAATCGGCATCAATCGCCTGGCCGCGCTTGATAGCCACATTCAGTTGGTGATAGAAGACCGGTTTCCAAAGACGGTATGGGCTAACGATGTCATCAGCAGCATCAACATCATCGCCCGTGCAATGCGCAATGCGGCATTGGTGCGCGGGGACGACGTTCAGAATGAACTCGATCGTATCCCCGAGCAACGCAAGCTTATCATCGAGCGACTACAGAAGTTAGAACAGACGATTACGTCAGTCAAGGGGAAGGAGCTACTTCGAAAAGTCAACGATGCCCGGGCAGCCTATGTGGGGGGACAGGACAAGTACATCGAACTACTCAAGGCCGGAAAGAAGGATGAAGCGGTTGAACTGATCGTCGGTACGATCCGCAAGAAACAGGGTGACTACATCAAGGTCGTCAATGAGTTGATCGCCTACCAGACCGAGCTCATGGCCGATTCGGGCCATGAAGCACAGACCGCTTACCAGTCCGCCCGCTCGCTGATGCTGATCTTTGCCGTTATCGCCGCCGTACTGGCAGCAGCCATCGGTTTCTGGGCCACCCGTAGCATCACACAACCGCTGGCCGAGTCGGTCGACGCCGCCAAGCGTCTAGCAGAAGGTGATCTCACGGTCGATATCAAGGCCGACTCGAAGGATGAGACCGGGCAGTTGAAGTCAGCCATAAAGGGTATGACCGCCAAGCTCTCGCAGATCATCGGCGAGGTGCGCGGCTCTGCGGACGCACTGTCTTCGGCCTCCAATCAAGTTAGTGCTACGGCGCAATCCCTGTCACAGGCATCCACCGAGCAAGCCGCCAGCGTTGAGGAAACCTCGGCCTCGGTGGAGCAGATGAACGCCTCTATCACGCAGAATACCGAGAATGCCAATATCACCGAAGGCATCGCCACCAAAGCGGCTACCGATGCCGGAGACGGCGGCAAAGCCGTGGCTGACACCGTAAGCGCAATGAAAGCCATCGCCGAGAAGATCGGCATCGTCGACGATATCGCCTATCAGACCAATCTACTGGCGCTGAACGCAGCCATCGAAGCCGCCCGTGCCGGCGAGCACGGCAAGGGCTTCGCCGTGGTGGCGGCCGAGGTCAGAAAGCTCGCCGAGCGCAGCCAGGTCGCCGCGCGCGAGATCAGCGAAGTGGCCTCCTCCAGTGTCGATCTGGCCGAACGCGCCGGCAAGCTTCTCGATGAGATCGTGCCTTCGATCAAGAAGACCGCGGATCTGGTGCAGGAGATCACCGCCGCATCCCAGGAGCAGGCCAGTGGGGCAGCGCAAATCAACCAGGCGATGAATCAGTTGAACCAGACCACGCAGCAGAACGCCTCGGGCTCCGAAGAGCTCTCGGCCACCGCGGAGGAAATGAGCGCCCAGGCGGAGCAGCTGCAGCAGCTAATGGGCTTCTTCAAGCTAACCGACCAAGGCCATGCCGTGGTTGCCAAGAAGCCCGCACCCAAGATCAGGGCACTCAAGGCAAAGACGGTGGAGGCAGAGCCCCTCGACGACGAGTTCGTCAAATTCTGAAGGAGCAAAGCACACTAGCGCTAAACCTCACGCAAGCGTCATCAGCGCATGCTTCGGCACCAAGATCGACATCGAGTTCATCGGCGGTATAGGCGCACTTTACCGCAAGTTCGTCATCATCTTGGAAGTGGGCAGGGCTTTTTCATTAGAGCGGATCAGCTTCCTCGGCGGACGACCGCGGGATAGAAGACTTTTGCAACAGCCACGAGCTGAGCGCAGAACATCGATCAATGCACAGGTTGCACATGAGACTTCATGCGAATTTCGATTAAGCCTTCGATCGCGAAGGATCCGCGTTGGACGAGTGCATCGAATCCCGCAGTGGTCCAAAGGCTGCGAGTAATTCCTGCGTTGCCACGCCTTGTCGTGGCTGCGTTGATCCGCGGATACACCGTATGACGTTGTCTTAATGCAAACACGGCGTTGGCCGCCCACGATGGTGAGGCGGTCAGTAATCCATGATTATCCTGGAGGGAAATCATAATGCAAACCCAAATTATGAATCCGCAATCCGCCCACGCGGGCTCAACGACGAGCGCGTTCGAGGCATTGATAGTGCATGTCGGCCAACACGACTTTGCATTGCCACTGGCCGATGTCGAACATATCGTTCCCTTGTCGCCGGACTTCGTGCATTCAGGCGATCGGGCAGAGAGATTCCTCGCTTTCCAAGGCTCGCCGCTCAACTTCGTGTCGAGTTGGAACCTGGTCGGCGAGGATACTTGCTACCACGAATTCGCGGAGCTCGCAGCCATGCTGCCCCAGCGGCGCCAGGAACATATCGACTGGATGTCCGCGCTGGAAGATTCGATCCGTAGCGGTTATCCATTCAGCAAAGCCCGCACTCCGCACGAATGCGCGTTCGGCAAATGGTATTACAGCTATAGACCGGTCGACCGCCAACTGGCACTACTGCTCCGCAATTTCGAGCAGCCGCACGCCTTCATTCACGGGCTGGCCGACCAGCTGCTGGCGCTGTCGGAAGCAGGTCGTAAAGGCGAGGCGCTGGCCCGATTTCAGGAGGCGACGGACACGACCCTCAAGAATCTCCTGGGACTATTCGACCGCACCATGGACGTGCTCTTTAGCCTGCAACGACGAATCGCGATCATCCTGCGCCGTGAAGATGTGCGCTATGCCCTTGGAGCCGACCGTGTGAGCGACATTGTCACCATTCCAGCCGAACGGGTCACGTCGAATATTCATCGTGCGAATGGCGTCGACGAAAGCGAATGCCTTCTGACCTTGGACGATGGCAGGATATGCCCGGTCATGGAATGGCAGTGAGTGTCGGACTTTCAAGGAGCGTGAGCAAATAAGACTTTGTATAAAGTTTATCGATTTCGAAAGGCTTGTAGAGGATGCCTAGAATGCCATCGCCGAAGTAGCTTTTCCTGAGTCGCAACATCGGGTCGGAGCAGATACCAAAGGCGCTGTGACGGGTGATGACGAACAGCATGATCAAGATACGACGGGTTGCCTCCGCATCACTGCATCACACCCTCAGCGAAGGGCTCGAATTTGGAAGGCCGTATAGACCATGACTGACTCGGGATCGGCCGCAATGGCGGCGAAATCGGCTTGCATGGCAGCGACGAGCTCAGGGGCGATGCGGTTACGCTTGAGCAGTTCGGCGGCACCGCTGGAAAATATTCCACAGAAATAATCAGCCATTTCCTTGCGCTGCGCGTAGCTGAGGCGCTTGTCAAGGTGCGGCGCAACGCTGCGCAAATCAATATCGCAGAAACCAGCGTCGGCGGCGAGATTGGCGAGGCGTAGGCCGATATCGGGGTGGCCGCCGAACTCGCGTTGCAGCGAATTGAATGCGCGCCAGTATTCCATCAACGCAGGGCGCGGCGGATCGCAGTACACGCCGGCGTTGAAAACTTCGGAAGCGAATAGAATACCGCTGGGTTTGAGCACACGAGCGACCTCGCGCATCGCAGCGACAGGATCAGCCAGGTGTTCAAAGACCCAGCATGAAAATGCCCCCTCGAAAGTCCCGTTCGCGAATGGAAGCTCGTATGCAGAACCTTCGACGAGCTCGGCCCGGTCGCCTACGAGAATATGCGCTCGTGCGATCTGCTCGGGCGAGTGATCAAGCCCTGTGAATTTCACACCGGGAAAACGTTCCGTGAGAATCCGCAGTTGCGCGCCAACACCACAGCCGATTTCGAGAACGCTGTTGTGACCGGTGAAGTTAACATGGGCGTGGATCCACGGCACGAGGAATTCGGCTTGGTGGATGAGTCGCTGCTGTTCGTCAGGCGTGAAGCTGTGGATGTAATTGGACATGGTCAGGTGCAACGAGATGGCGGAAAATGCCGGAATCGAATGGCCAATGGGCCCAAACCGACATCCGAGTGAACGTTTTCAAAACAATGCTGTGAAGAAATATTCGTGATAGATGGAGCTGAACAGAACACCGCCCTTTATGAGTCGGATCGTGACTTCATCGATCCTGGCGTCGAGTCCAGGATAAGATAGAACAAACGCTTCTTCTGTTAAGCAAAAGCGTGCAAAAGGCCTCCGGATATTAACCGCTAGGTTGGGCGGCTGGGCGACAGGGTCATCGAACCAGGCCCACTTTCCTGCGCTTGATCAGCCCGGCAACAGCACCGTGGATCCGGTCGTCTGACGCGCCTCCAGCGCCCGGTGCGCTTCGGCCGCCCGGTGCAGTGGGAAACGCTGGTCGATGCGGATCTTGACCTCACCGCTTTCCACCACCGCGAACAACTCGTCCGCCATCGCCTGGCAAGCCTCGCGCGTGGCGATGTGGGTGAACAGGGTCTGACGCGTCAAGTACAATGAGCCTTTGGCCGCCAGCAAGGCTGGGGCGAACGGCGGCACCGGCCCGGAAGCGTTGCCGAAGGTGGCCATCAAGCCGAAGGGCCGCAGGCAATTCAGGCTGCCTTCGAACGTGTCCTTGCCGACCGAGTCGTACACCACTTTCACACCGCGCCCGCCGGTGATCTCTTTTACCCGTTCCACGAAATCCTCTTCCTTATAGTTGATGGCATGGGCCGCGCCGTGCTCCAGTGCTAGCTGGCATTTTGCCACGCTGCCAGCGGTGGCGATCAGTTGCAGGCCCAGCGCACGCGCCCACTGGCAGGCGATCAGGCCCACACCGCCGGCCGCGGCGTGAAACAACACGTGGTCGCCGGATTCCAGGCCCGCGACCGGTCGCACCTTCTTCAGCAGGTACTGGGCTGTCAGGCCCTTGAGCATCATGGCCGCGCCGGTCTCGAAGTCGATGCCGTCGGGCAGTTGCACCACGGTGGTGGCGGGCATCACCCGTACTTCGCTGTAGCTGCCCGGCGGGTTGCTAGCGTAGGCTACGCGGTCGCCCACCCGCAGGTGTTTGACGTCCGGGCCCACGGCCTCCACCATGCCGGCCCCTTCCATGCCCAAAGTCATAGGCAGCGGGTTTGGATAGAGGCCGGTGCGCTGGTACACATCGATGAAGTTCAGTCCGCAGGCGCTGTGCCGCACCCGCACCTTGCCGGGACCCGGGTCACCCACGGATACCTCTACCCACTTCATCTGTTCCGGTCCACCGAATGCCTCGATCTGGATGGCCTTGGGCATAGCCGTGTCTCCTTGTCGGTTGCTGTAGCTGAATGGCTGGATGTTCTTTCCGTCCGCAAGTTGTAGCAATCCGTCTGCCAGGCCAGGTCCTGTTCGACCCTGGGTCACCGAGGTCAATCGACTCGATGGCACCCGCGCACTAACAGGCGCTGCATCATACCTCATCGGGGCACTGGCTTTGCCCTGCCTACGACGAGTTGATGGGAAATGGTCACAACATCTTTATTGGTTAATAAGCAAAGTACTGAAAGCTTCCGTTATTGTCAAACTCAAGACCGTCGATCATCTGGCAGGCAGGGCGGCAGCATTGGTTTCCGTAGTCTGCCATGCGATTTTATAGGCCTGCCATCCTATCACCAGGATCATGCTATATGGTGACAGAACCATTGACTAGCAACCGATCAGAAAGAAACGGAAATTGCGGTAGTGGAGTGGGCTTCCAGAGGGTCTGTCATCGTTGGTCATAGGCGTCGAAAACTTAAGTATTTATCAGCTTTGCCGCTAGCGTGCTTGTTGTAATTTGTCTCTTTAGTTCACTCAGCGTTATCGGAGTCCGGTATGTCGTCATCCGAATCCGCCTCGACCGATGTCCACCAATCCAAAGCAAAGTTTGAGCTGCTGGAGCCTCTGTGCACGAGAGGCGGCGCCAACCTGGCATTCGATTCGCCGGGTAGCGCTTCATGGCCGGTTCTGCTGCACGATATCGAAGTCGATAAGGCGCTGATCGTAGACATTTCCGCCTTCCCTGAACTGGCGACGCGACTGGAGCGGGGCGATGGTTTCCATCTGCTGGGCCACGTCAACGGTGCCCTGGTAAAGACCGACACCCTAACCGTCAGCGAGCGCGTCGATAGCGTCGGCCGGCTGCTGCTGCGCTGCAACTACCCCGAGATCATCAGCGTCATTCATCGGCGTGGAGCCTTTCGTGCCGCCCTGAGCCCTGCCATGGGCGTGTCGGCCAAGCTTTACGCATCGGCCGATGCCTCACCGATCGATGTCGAACTCAAAAATCTCTCCCTCGGCGGTTGTCTGCTGACGATGACGCTGGCATCGGCGGTATCGTTGGAATCCGGCAATAGATTCAGAACTCTGCAAGTCGACTTCCTCAATGGGCAGCGTCTGTCGCTCAAGGGCACTGTGAGACATATACGTCCCAACGAGCGCTGGACCATGGCGCTGGTCGGCTGCGAGTTCAACGAATTGGGCTTCGATAGCGAGCGGCTGCTCTGGTACTGCGTTAAGGAAATCGAAAGGGAGAGGGCTCGCAATGCCCTTACGAGCGACAAGGAGCTGGAACCATCCGAACTGTTCAGGATACCGGATAGCCGCCGCCCGGTAATTTCGGCATCAAAGAGTGTCGAGACGCCCCGGGCGTCGCTCGGCAAGACCACAGCGCGTTACTTGAAACGCATCGCCGATTATCTCAATGCGCAGATACTGCAGCTGAGGAACGGTGGTAACATCTCGATGACGTTATTGTCTCACTATAGCGATGCGTTGCTGCAGCTCGAGGAACGGAGCTGCGAATCGCTACTCTATGCGATCGGCTATCTGCACGATGAGTCGCCCTTGGTCCGGCATTCGTTGGGGGTCGCCATCCGTGCCCTGGATCTGGCGCGCTGGCAGGGTTACGCCAACGATACGCTCAAGACGATTGCCGCGAGCGCCCTGATCCACGATCTCGGCAAGGCGCTGTTACCGGGGACGCTCCTCGACAGTCCCACGCCGCTAACCGCCAAGCAGCGCGAAGCGCTAGCGGCGCATGTCGAGGCGGTCATGGCGAAGCTGGTTGAGTGTCGCTGGCTGGCGATTCCGATCGCAAAACAGGTGATCGAGCAGGTCAATGAACGCCTGGACGGTAGCGGATATCCACAAGGGCTTGGCGGTGACGATATCTCCGACATCGGCCGGATGCTGGCGGTGGTCGATGTGATCGAGGCACTGTCGCGTCCCCGTGCGGACCGCGACGCTTGGCCGCTGGTCGAGTGTTACCGCCATGTGCTGGGCGTCCCGGCCCAGTTCGACAATGCCTGGGCGCAACGCTACGTGCGCCACTTCGGTATGACACCGATCGGGACCCTGGTGCGTTACTCCAGCGGCGCCTTGGCTTGGGTACAGCGTCTGGATGCGCAGGGGCAGCCGGTGCAAGTGCATATGGTGCTCAACGTGAAAAACCCCAAACAGCACCTCGACCAGGTGCTGGCCAACAACGACATCGAGCAACTCGGCCAATTGGAATGCGCGGTCAATCCGGCTGATTTCCATCTGGCGCTAACCTGAGGTAGACGTCGTTCACCGTTGTACGGATGTCCTGGTCTGGTCGAGCGTCGGCCCATGGACGCTTCGGGAGTTCATGTAAGCGCGCTCTTACAAGCGCGCTTACGCCTCCCAGATGGGAGTCGGCGCGCACATTTGATGCGAACCAGGTTCGCTGAAGATAGGCGCCAAGCCCTTACCCGGTGAAACGGCAAAGCCATTCCGGCTGCGGTGCTTAATCGCGTACATCGCGTGATCGGCACGCCTCAACAATTCATTCACGGATTCGCCTTCAGCTTGGAACACCGCGATGCCAATACTAGCGCCGACCTGCACGCTTAACTCATCCGAAATCTCGATGGGTCGTTGTACAGCTGCAATGAGATCGCGTCCGATTGAGAACAACCGTTCCTGCGGTGCGCAATGGGCGATGATGATCAAAAACTCATCTCCACCAAGGCGAGACACGATATCCTCCGTCCGCACGCAGCTCTTGAGACGTCCCGCAATTGCGACGAGCACCGCGTCCCCGGCGGCATGTCCATGCGTATCGTTGATCTCTTTGAAGTAATCCAAATCGACCAATAAAATCGCATGCGCTGCCTGGTGGTAGGGTGTAACCCCGAGGAGCGCTTGGAGCTTGCGTTCGGCGGGCAACCTTCGCATCAGCCCCGTTAGAGGGTCGAAATCCGCCTCGATTCGCATCCGACGTTCGGCCTTGACGCGATCGGTGATGTCGTACACCACCCCTTCGAAAGTGATCTTGCCGGATGTATCGAGATGATGCGATATCAGACAATGAACCCAATTTGCCGCGTGGCTATTGCGGTTAATCAACTGGAGATCGCCGGCCGCAGGTTGCCGGCGTTGTTCTGCTTCTTGCATTAGCTTACGAACATGAGCCGCGTCCGAGAAGACAACGCTTAAAAAACCCTTGCTCCCTGCTGCTATTGAATTGCGCTTCAGTCAATCCCAACACCTTGCCCAACGTAGGATTGGCCGTGAGTAGACGCTCCTCTGCGTCGATGATGAATATGCCGGCACTGGTCGTTTCGAAGATTGCTCGCAATTGTTGTTCGATTGCTTGAATCTCACTGCGCAACTTTCGTTCGGCATTGAATTTCTCTTCAAGCGCATCGAGCAGTCCATTGATGTCGGTGACCAGTTGACCCAGCTCGTCGTCTTTGTTACGTGCCAGCGGTTCCAGGCGGTCTTTTTCACCCGCGCTGATAGCGTGTAGTGTGTGGGACACTTTCATCAGTGGGCGAGACAACGAGCGGCGCACCATCAATAGAACGATCCAGGTTGTCAAGCCGATGATTATTGACGAATTAAGCGCGGAGTAAAACGCGCTGTGGCGAGCTTCCTGCACGCTGAAGCGGGCTTCGGGGACGACAATCAATCGCCCGACCTTTTCCTCATCGAATGGCGAAATCAATACGCGCTCCACGCCCGGTTGTGTTTCAACCTTCGTGGAGCGCACTTCGCGTATATCAAGTCCACGGCTGTTGATGAGCCTTGCTTCGTGCACGATATCATTTTTCAGCAGCCCTTTCAGTACGTCTTTGCCGATTTGCCGGTTGCCCGCATAGGCCGCAATGGCGGCGGTGTTTTCGACCGTATCCAGCAACTGATTCAGCATCACGGTGGTCTTTTCTGTCGCCCGCTTGAGTTCGGAAACATAGAACATCCCCGACGTCAGAACGGCGAATAGCAGTGCGACCCAAGAAATGGAGATCGCTAGGTGACGATGAAGATAACGCTTGCTCATTGTTGCTGTATCAGGAACATAACCCGCACCGTGTCGTCTACGCGCGACGCGTCAATGTAACCGATCGCGCCTTCATTCGCGCGCACGGTCATCAGCACGGCCTCGTCATCTGGCACAATCGTCGGTGGAGAGGCTTGGCCGCTGAACATGATGCGTGCCCAGTAGGCATTGACTTGCTCGATGCCGCGCCCGGTGAGCAACTCATAGAAGCGCGAACGCAGAGTCGATTGGTCGATCGGCAACGCAATGCTACCGTCCGGAAACGAGCGGATCCGCCCCATAAAAATATCGCGCACCTCGCGGCTGTCGATAGACTGCGCGGAATTGTCGCGATTCACGATGACGGCAATCTCGGCATGCGCGTTCACCGCTAGCAACAGCAAACTAAGGATTAGTGTGCGCATCGTTCTAAAACACGAAATCGACACCGATCGACCACACGTTGACTTCATCAGGAATCGCATCAAGTTGCCGCTCGGTCCATAGTTTGGTGCCGTCATCGCCAAACCAGTAGTGGCCCCACTGGAACTTGAATGCGACATTTTCGTAGGCATCCCAACGCGTCCCAATCGAAAGTGACTTCTGATCGATGCCATTATTGTTCAACGCGGTGTCGAGACTATCCCGTAGTGCGACGATTTCGGGGATGGGCGACAACCGGTTGCGGCACATCGACCCCATAGCTCGAGCGTCTCAGCCACGCCCACCAAGGCATAGAGTGTTAGCCGATCGAAGCGCCGACCGAAATTGAAATACCCGCTGACCAAACTAGGGAAAAAGTTGGTGTTTGAATGAGTGTACGCTACTTCGAATAGTGCGGTGTTAACACCATCGTCATAGGCCAACCCTGCCGAAATGTAGTGGGTTATGGCGTCAGTCGAGACGTCGTCAATCAACGATCGCGCGCCAGGCCACACCGCATTGACCATCGGACTATCGAGCGCAGCTACCAAGTCCTGGTTGCTTAGGTCCGAGTCGGTATTGACGTATTGGTAACCCAGGCGCGCCTGCCACGGGTCTCGTTCATAGGTTATGGTGCAGCCCGCCACGACTAACGAGGCATCGGCGACATCGGAATCCTCCGAGGGCACCTGTAAAAATGCGTGCCCGGCGTTTGCTTTGAGACTCAGTATGCCGTCTGCCCAGGAGAAACGACCTTTGATATCGGCGCCGTCGAAATGATAGGGCGCGACTGCGGCGTAAAACTCTTGCGGCGGGCGAATCCATGGATATGTGTAGCCCACGTTTCTAAAATCCGACAAGGCAAACGTATCAAACCCCAAACGCCCGATGCGCACGTCGATATCCGCGCGTGGCCGCCACCGTAGATAAGCCCAGTCTAGATTTTGCTCGGCAAAATTCCCCGCATGGCTGCGAGCGACCCACTGCACGCCTAGATGGACGGTGTCCGTCGCATCGTTGTCGAGTTGTAAGCCCAACCTGGAATCGGTATCTATCGCCCAGCTTTTATTCGCACCCTCGCTCTGGGTGATATCGCGACGAAACGCGATGTTATTGGTATCGGTTCTCGTAGCACCGAAGGAGCCGAAACCTTTCAGTGAGAATCGCGTATCCGTGCCTGCGGCCATGGCCCCCTGGAGCCCGAACATCGCAAGGATAACGACAGCAGCGAAACAGACTGCATTTACAAACGAAGGGTTTTTCATTTGAAAACGGTTGGGAAAGCTACTCACTCAAGCAGATTTACAATCGTCGCTAAAAAAAAAGCGAATTTGGGGAAAGAGAGCAAGTCCACAAGAACCTTAGCCGGCTGCTCTTACCGACAAGCCAATATAGGGAGTTAGAGGTATTTTACCAGGGGGCTAAGACACACGCGTGAGCTCTACGTCGATGGGCGGTTTAAGAATGAGTACATGGTTTGACTGTCAGCTCAAATCTTATACTACTGCTACTGCAGCTAATACTAATCAGGTCTCCCTTATGGAAAGGGTGCACCACCGAGATTTGCTGATAACTTATCTATCGCTTGTTCGATAGTATTGTTATGAGGCTGCGCGGTTCGGGTATGTTTCCCTACGTTCACTGGGCTCATTCGACTACTCGGTACAGCTCCTTCCCTTACAAGGAACAACTTATTATTAGGGCTAACTGGACCGGCTTGAACAGTAGCAGGAACTTCGTGAATTCCTGTAGCGAGCACACCGCTGATTTCACCCTCGCCAATAGACGCCAGGTGAACGAGCCCAACGCGACGTTCCAGATCTTCCCCCGTTGTGATGGTATGATCGACATACTCCGCGAACAGTACAAGCCCTAAGCCTCCTACGATACCCATGATCATAGATAAGGCTAATTTTGCCAATTTACTCATGCCTATTGGCGTCAAGGACGCGCTTGGTGGCTCGGATACGCTGGTGTTAATCAACCGCTGTTTAGTCATCTCCGCTGAAATGGTTGCCGTGTCGTATTTCTTGGTATAGGTTAGATACGCATTCTGCGCTAACTTCAGTTTTCGATCGAGTTCCTTTAATCGGCCCGACTTTCGGTTGAGACTAGACAATAACTGGCCATAAGCTCGGACCTGTTTATCCAAGGCTTGCCGCTTAGCCATTACGCCTTCTAACTCTTCGTCTGAACTTACGAGCTGAGCAACCAGTTTCTGAAACACTGGCGCCATCAGTTCCCGGGTATTAATTTTTAACTGCTCGGTAGCCGCACTCAGTTTTTCTTGAGTCTTTTCTATAAGTTGCCATACGGGATCCGATCCCGTATTAGGAGCTGTAGAATTAACTGATGGTTTACCCTCGTGTGACATTAAGTTGCCGTTACTGACCAAGCTATCCTTACGGCTACCAACACGTTGATCATTGGAGTATCCTTTATGAGCATATTGCGCGAGTTTTGTATCCACCACCTCAGGATGCTGATAAGTGGCAAGCTGCGCGGTCAGTAGCTTTTTCCGTTCTCGAAGTCCGCTCAGTTTCACCTCTGCATCTATGATGCGTGTTTCCAATTCTTCATGAGGAGAGGCCTCGTGGCCAACATTAAGGTCATAACGCTTTAATTGTCCTAGTTCCGCCAGTTGTTCATAAAGCGCATTGACCTCCTTATCTAGTTCTTCCTTAGAAATACTAACGTCGGTCCGGCGCCGACTGTCCAGAAGGAGACCTCGAAGCTTATCCTCCAGTTCCCGTATTTTTTTAAAGTTTTTAGTAACTTTTTTGCGTTGGGTTTGTAATTCACTGTACTCTTTCAGTAGTTGGGCTTCTTGCTTTGATAAATCATCAATCTCAGCAATCAGTTTCGCTTTCTGACTCTCCAGCAAATTACGTTGCAAGCGTGCCGACTCGTCGGCGATTTGAGACTTGAGCTTGTTAATTCGAGTCTGAAGCGTGTACGCCTCCATTTCCGTTTGTTTAAGCTGCATATCAAAAGCGCGATAGGTTTCTAAAGTTTTACGCTTTTCCGCCTCAAGCAAATCCGTTCCAACCGGGCCATCAATGATCGTCAGACCGGAAGTCGATAAAAAAGACTGCATCGCGTTTTCTGCGGATTCCAGCCGTGCGGCCGCCTCGACCATCCGCGATTTGAAGAAGGGCTTCGCACCTGGGAAGTCATGCAATTCAGTGCGTCTGTCTTGATACAGCCTTATCAGTGTTTCCATAAATCTTTTAGCCCAGACAGGGTCATCCGAAACAAAGCTAAGATTTATAATATTTGACTTGGATAGCGGTTCGACTTTTAGCGATTTCATCGCCGATAGGACCATGCTATTGAAAGAAGGGGCCTTTTTCTGCCCCAGTACACGCCCTAGTGCCGACGCTAGGCGTTCCACAATGGATTGTGGACCTTGTTGCTCTGGTTTGTTGCTTATACCTAGATTCTCAAGCGTTCTTTCGATCAGAAACCGGCTCGTAAGTATGCTTACTTCAGAGTTGATATCCTCCTCCCGAAGTTCATCGTAGACGTTTATAGATGATTCTGTAGGAGCTAGAGGAACACGAGCGCGTTCCTTTTTCAGTAAAATGCTCGCGCTCACTTCATATTGCGGTGGACTCGTTATCAAACTAACCAGTGTAATAGCGACAACTCCAGCGGTAAAATACGCGAGAATCTTCCATCGACGAAATAAAATGGTGAGAAAATCGCGCAAATTATAACTCGAGTGTTGTATCGGCGTTTGATCAGTATTCACTGATAAATCCTCAGCACATCCATAAAACAAGTGTTTTTTTGCAAGCTGGTTGAAAACCCCTCAGCGGGTACGATACGGCGTGATAAATCGATTCGAAAGTTCATTTGCGCCCATGTAAACCTGCGCTTCCTTACCGATTTATGCCTTGCCTCGCACCCACCTGAATGGTTTTAAGACAGCTTCTTATTTAATTAGCCAGCAATCCACTGGACAGCAGGAGGGTTCCAGTTCTCTAGACTTAAAATTTATTCCAGAGTTACCCTCCGTTAGCATTTCGCTATCAAGATTCCCCCATGTCATTTCAACCTTGATAATGTCCGCGGATTAACAAATGGGCCGTAAAGTTACCTACTCCAGGTTCTTAGTGGTCTTAGTCGCCGTCATTCATCGGCGCCACTTTAAGAGAACCATTGCACAATGCTATCGCATATAAAGGCAACTTGTTCATCTGGCAATTCAGCATATATAGGCAAGGAGACATATTCGGAGGCACATTTTTCCGCAATGGGAAATGTATTCTCGGAGAGACCCAATCCGTTATAAGCGGGCTGCAGATGGATTGGTACCGGATAGTGAATAGCGCACTGTATGTTTAGCTTTGCAAGATATTTGATCAGTTTGTCTCGGTCAGGAACCCGAATAGCAAAAATATGATAGACATGCTTAGCATAGTCTGCCTCAGTCGGAAGCACGATCTCATCGATACCTGACAATCCTCCGCAATAAAGCTTCGCTATTCTTCTTCGAGCCGCATTCCACTGTTCCAGTCTTTTTAGCTTAACGCTTAACACTGCCCCCTGAATGCCATCCATTCGACCGTTCCAACCGACGATTTTATGGTTGTGCCTACTTGATTGACCATGGTCCCTCAGCATTCGAATCGTTTGTGCAATATCCACACTGTTCGTAGTTACTGCACCCGCTTCCCCTGGCGCACCTAGGTTTTTTCCGGGATAAAAGCTAAAACATCCAGCGATACCCAGCGAACCCGATTTGCGTCCACGATATAGGGCACCGTGTGCCTGTGCTGCGTCTTCGATAACGGCTATATCATGCTGCTCAGCAATCGATATAATGGGGTCCATATGAGCAGGCTGACCAAATAGATGCACAGGAATAATAGCCTTAGTTCGCGGTGAAATTGCACCACTCACTAAACTTGGATCCATCGTATAGGTCGCTTCGTTTACATCGACGAAGACTGGCGTAGCCCCACAGAAACTTATGGCTTCAGCAGTTGCGATAAACGAGTTCGGCACCGTTATCACTTCATCCCCAGAACCTATTCCCATAGCCAACAACGTTAACCAGAGTGCTTCAGTTCCGCTTCCAACACCAACGGCATAGCGGCAATCACAATAAGCCGCGAATTCCTTTTCAAATCTTTCAACGAATGGCCCACCGGCGAATGCAGCATTATCCAGCACGGACAACATTGCCTGCAATATTTCATCCCGAATGGAATCATGCTGTGCTGGCAGGTTAAGAAAGGGGACATCCATAATGAGTTACCCCCCCTTTCTAAGAATACGTGCTGGATTACCGGTGACGATAGCATTCGGTGGGACATCACTGGTAACCACCGAGCCTGCACCCACTACCGCTTTTTCCCCAATGGTGATACCGCAGAGGATCGTCGCACTCGAGCCGATGGAAGCACCTCTCTTAACAAGCGTAGGGATACATTCCCAGTCAGCCTCCGTTTGTAGACCTCCGTCCGCCCGAGTGGCGGCTGGAAATCGGTCATTTATAAAAGTCACATTGTGACCTACAAAGACCTCATCTTCGATAGAAACGCCCTCACAAATAAATGTATGGCTCGAAATTTTGCATCGATACCCTATTTTTACACCTTTTTGAATCTCGACAAAGGTACCTATCTTCGTCTCATCCCCAATCTCACAGCCATAAAGATTAACGAAATCAAAAATGCGTACATTTTTCCCCAATTGAACATCTGATGAGATCTTCTTTGTCCTTGTGCTGTCCATTTCTATCTTCTTGGTTAAACTGGTCTGTATCGACATGGATACCAAATTTTTATAAGTTTATGTGTAATGCGTCTGTCTCGACTGAAGTAAGCGTCCTGTTTGGGACACTTACCATGAATCAGCCACAAAGCATAGTGGACGAGCTGGATCGTTTCTCGATAATGATGCATTAATAGAAAACGCATACTGATTTGGCAAATTGGCCTAATACCAGCTTTGCGTTAACTAAATGGAATATTTAATGAGCTGAAGGCAGTGCGATGCTGCTGCATCGAAAACTAAATTATAATACCCCACACAATTTTCAACTGTCCACTCTTTCCTTTGGCGAGTTAAATGACCGAAATTTTTCATTTGCTTAGCACGTACTAAAGTAGGAGATTGTGAAATCGGACACCAATACTCAGAGCAGAAAGCTCGTCTAGAAACGAGGTGATCACTTAAGTATGGGGTGTGAGTCAGGTGGATGGTGATTTATCAAACCATTCGAGAGATGGTTTTCTAGCTGAAACTCGGTACGTTATCCACGCCAGCCACCCAGTTCTGGCCTGCTCGTTAAACCGATTAAAAATAGCTAAGGGTACCGCATTGCCAAAGCCAATCCTGGTCAAAGCGCATCTTTCTGGCTTTCCATCGGTCCGAATCATTTTATTGAAACTCGAACCGCACTTCTCGCGATTGACAGCGCTACCAGGAAACTGAAATGTATACTCTACTTTTCAAATGCTAAGTCGACGCTTTAGCAACTCCAACCAAACTGCCTAATCCCGCTTCTACTAACGCAATATTGAGTAGCTGACGAATAGCAATCGGATCGTCTAAATCCATAGCACGAGCCAAGATCTCGCGCGCGCTGCCGAGTGAAAAACTCCTGATTACCCATTTCACTCTAGTTAAGCCCGCGAGACTGACGCTCAGGCTGTCGATATCCATACCTAACAGCAAGATGACTGCCGCCGGATCGCTAGCCATCTCACCGCACACACTCACTGGCTTCCCTGCACTGTGCGCGCCTCTAACTACTGTCATCAAAGCATCCAATACCGCTGGATGGAGCGGTTGATAAAGTCCGGATATCTGGGCATTATTTCTATCCACCGCAAGGATGTATTGCACCAGATCATTGGTGCCGATACTCACAAAATCGACCTTTTGCGCAATTTTCTCTGCAAGCGTAACAGCGGAAGGCACTTCAATCATAACCCCCGCACTCGGGATATCAATTTCAATGTTTTCCTCGATTAGCTCACGCCAAGCCTGGTGCAATAGTGCGAGTGCATCATCAACCTCATTCAAGGAATTGATCATGGGAAATAACACCCGCAAGTTGCTGAGCCCAGCTCCTGCTCTAAGCATCGCACGCAATTGAGTGAGAAAAATCTCAGGATGATCCAAAGTAACACGAATTCCACGCCACCCCAGAAAGGGGTTGTCTTCTTTTATTGGGAAATAGGGCAAGATTTTATCCCCGCCTATATCCAAGGTACGCATGATAACGGGCCTCGGGGTCACCGCTTCCAGCACCTGGCGATAGATTTCAAACTGCTCATCTTCGGTAGGGAAACGCTCTCGCACTAAAAAGGGAAATTCCGTTCGATAGAGCCCAATTCCATCCGAAACCGACTTATAAACCACATTGATGTCCGCTAGTAAGCCACTATTAACATAAATTGGAATTTTGACTCCATCAGGAGTGATCGCGGGTTCTCCTTCCAAGCCAGCGAGTCGCTGAACCAACACCCGCTCATCGGCCTGCATCTGAATATATTCCTGCCGTACGGCAGCGCTGGGTTCTACAAAACATTGTCCGGCGTACCCATCTACAATTATTTCTCGGCCATTCAATCTCGACACAGGCAAGTATCCGGTCCCCATTACCGCAGGCACCCCTAAAGCCCGTGCCAATATTGCGACATGAGAAGATCGGGAACCCCGCCCGGAAACTACACCCACCAGCCGACCCGAAGGTATTTCAGCAAGTTCAGCAATACCGACATCTTCACCGATCAAGATAGTCCGCTCAGGAAAATGTCCGTTCTCATTGCGGTCACCACTTTGAAGCTGCTTGAGAATGCGGCGACCAATCGCCCGAATATCATCGGCGCGTTCTCGAAGATAAGCATCGTCCATATTCTGGAAGATAGCCACATGCTCGTTGATCGTTTGACGAAGCGCACCCGGTGCCCAATTCCCTTTTTTTATACGTTTTATGGTCTCGTCCACCAATGTCTCGCTTCCGATCATCATGACAAAGGCATCGAACAGCGCATGTTCCGCAGCGGGCAAGTGTTCACGCATACGGCTGGTAATCTGCTGCATTTCGCTCTGTGCGTATCGCACCGCCTGTTTAAACGCATGAATCTCGCTTTTAACATTTTTAGGCTTACGATCCGGAATCAATTCCAGATCCGCACTAAAAAACGCCATTGCCGTCCCCATACCGACACCCGGCGCTCCGGATACTCCAGCAATACGCACTTCGGTATGACTGGAACGCAGCCCGATCGCATCAATTTCACCACTGAGTTCAGCATGACTAATGCTGCTCGCTAGTTGAGCAGCCAAGGTAACGAGAAACGCCGTATGTTCATCATCGAAGCCTCGTTCATCATGCCTTTGCACCACCAATACGCCGAGCAATCTACGCTTATGCATGATCGGCACGCCTAGAAATGCATGGAAGCGTTCTTCTCCAGTTTCCGGGAAATACTTGTAGCGGGGATGTGCCGGTGCATTTTCGAAATGAATGGGCTCAGCACGCTGGGCAACCAGCCCTACTAAACCTTCGGAAAATTGAAGTCGAACTTTGTTTACAGCCTTCGGGTTAAGTCCATTAGTTGCCATGAGAATCAGCTCATTATCCTGGCTGGTTGCCAAGTATACCGAGCAAACCTCCACCTTTAGAGCTTCCTTGATTCGGCAGACGAGGATATTCAATACCTGTTTAAGATCAGCTGCGGTATTTACTTCTTGTGCAATGCGACGCAAAACATTCAGCATGACGACTGCAATCCGTTCCTCTAATGAACTCAAGTATCGGTAATTGGCATACTCGGTGACTACTCCCCGGAATTTGGATAATGGTGTGGTAATTTACCCTTAAATAACAACGGAGCTAACTCATCTAGTGCCAATTTATAGACACGCCGCTTAAAAAAAACGACCTCTTTAATAGGGTGCCAGTATTCCACCCATCGCCAGCCATCGAACTCAGGTTTCTCAGAGCATCGGAGATTTACACAGTGCTCCGCTCCAATCAGGCGCAACATAAACCACATCTGCTTTTGCCCAATACAGCACGGAGTGCAATACCGTCGAATCAGATGTCGAGGTAATCGATAGCGCAGCCACTCTTTGGTATGTCCCATTACCACCACATGCTCAGGCAACAAGCCAGTTTCCTCGACCAATTCCCGGAATAGAGCTTCTTCCAGGGTTTCGTTGCGTTGAATTCCGCCTTGCGGAAACTGCCAAGCATCTTGCCCCACTCGCTTGCACCACAATACGCGTCCCTGTGGATTAATCAGGATAATACCTACATTTGCTCTATATCCCTCAGAATCAATCACCTGCCCTCCATTCTGCTAAATTTTTTAAAGCTTGTCATTGTTTCATAAGGCGGAGATTTCGGCAAATATCCTTCGCCGGAAGGACTTACTCTGATTCCATTTGAAAGGTAAAATGCGAATAAAACTATTGCAGAGCGTGATTCGAGGGTGGGCTGAGTGTAGCCACTACCGTTGGGGGCTACTGCGCAAGGCGGCTTACAGGCTACAATCCAAGCTCGCTGCCTGCAAAAAAGACGAGTCAAACTGACCTCATTTGCGCGGGATCTATCACGCAGGCGGACGAAAGGTAGTTTTTCTTTTTTTAATCTTGGTAAACCCGAGTCTAAGCTTAGCGTTGTAGACAATGGGTTAATCGAGAACTATTGGCACCTATACAATGAGTGTAGCCTTATTCGACCTGGACAATACCTTACTTTGCGGTGATAGCGATTATCAGTGGGGCCGATTTCTTATCGATCAAGGGCTTGTGGATAGAGCGGTCTACGAACGGGAAAACCAACGATTTTTTGAAAATTATCAAGCCGGCACACTCGACATCTACGCTTTCTCGCGCTTTGCTTACAAACCGCTTACACAGCATTCTCTGGACGTTCTACAAAATCTGCGCGAACGATATATCGAACAAAAAATACAGCCCATCATTCTGCCCAAAGCTCGGGAACTGTTAGCTTGGCACAGGCAACAGGGTGATCTGCCTCGTGATTATTACCTCCACCAATCGGTTCGTCACGGAACCCATTGCCGAATTATTGGGCGTGAGTACGTTGATCGCCACGGAACCCGAATTTAAGGATGGGCGTTTCACTGGTGAACTGGCGGGTATCCCTTGTTTTCAGCAAGGTAAAGTTGACCGTTTGCACATTTGGCTAGAAGCCACCGGATGTTCACTCAGAGATAGTTGGTTTTACAGCGACTCCCACAATGACATACCACTACTGGAAGCGGTAACCTATCCAGTCGCTGTCGATGCCGATGAAAAGCTTAAACAAGTTGCCTTCCAAAGAGGTTGGCCGATAATTTCATTACGAAACGTGGATCGCTAACTGCTTAGCTTCATCAACTCCCGAAATAATGCCCCCACCGAGGTATAGCCCCATAAACCATGTCTATCCGAAAACAACTCGTGCGTTATTATCACTGGCTTCGCCAATACGGATACAACGATTCTCACAGTGGCAATGCCTCTGTTAGGCAGGCTAAGACTATCTGGGTCACGCCCACGGGTGCTTGCGCAGATAGCTTAAAAGTGGGGGATTTAGTCAAATGCGATCTCCAGGGCTCGATTGGTGATAAAGCTTCCCTTGATGCCCCATTGCACCTCGCTATTTACCAGCGCAACCCCGAGGCAAACGCTGTATTGCACAGTCACGGGGCTTACACCATAGCGCTAACACTTGATGGTCAGGCATTACATCCTGTGGACTTCGAGGGACAATACTATTTTCCGACAGTGCCCGTACTAACTATTGCTTATCACGACTACGTAACGAAGGCGCCAGCAGAGATTGCGGCAGTACTGACAGAATATCCGATCGCCGTGATTCGTGGCCATGGTGTTTATGCCTGGGGGCGATCGCTCAACCTGGCTTACAAATGGACCTGTTCACTAGAACAATCGGCGAAAATTCAATGGCTCGCATCCTTTTGTGGTAAAAATGGACCAATGCCCGGCTAATCAGTTAATAGAGATCCCGAGATATTGGGAAACGTGTTGGTTAGGGAGACCAGACAAGATAAAGGTACGGATAGAATGGGTAAATTGACTACTATAAGGGAGATGGTCGTAGCCAGCCAAAAATAAAACGGATTTCAACAAACCTAACTTCATGACCACCCGTTCCCGGGGCGGCTGCAAGTCCGAGCCCATTAACAGCTGACCATACCAATACTCATGATTCGCTGTAGTACGCTGGTAACTGAATTGTCGATGAACTACTGCAACTTAGGCCTTTCACGGAAGGTAACCCCTAAAATTAGGCTTCGACTTCCACCATTTCAAAATCCTCTTTGGTCGTGCCGCACTCGGGGCATGTCCAGTTCATGGGCACATTTTCCCAAAGGGTACCGGGCGCAATCCCTTCCTCCGGCGCCCCCTGTTCCTCATCGTAAATCCACCCACAGATTACACACATATAAGTTTTATACACCTTCAATACCATTCCTAATTATTTATGTATGGCTCGCAAACTTTCACCTACGAAAACTATTTGAAGCGTCTTCATATACTGCAACGTGATAGCAATTAACTCAATGCCCACCTCGACGAAAAAATCCAACCATTTGACGGCAATCCAGTCCTTGGCTCGAATAGGAGCTCCTAATGAATACCTCTCTTAAACTTCCAGTTGTATTGGCTTTCGCGGGATCAGACCCTACCGGCGGAGCCGGGATTCAAGCCGACATTGAGGCGATCGCTAGCATGGGTTGCCATGCGGCACCAATCATCACGGCAGTGACAGTGCAAGATACTACCAATGTAATGGGCTTTGTGCCACAGGAGGCTGAACTCGTGATGGAACAAGCCCGCGCCGTACTCGAGGACATACCCATCGCTTGCATAAAGATCGGGTTTACTGGTAGCGTTGAAATTATGCAGGCCATCCATGTCCTATTGACGGACTACCCGCAAATCCCCGTCGTTATCGATCCCATCATCGATGCCGGAGGAGGTAAGGTCCTAGCCGACGGAGCGATGGTACTGGCCATGAACACCCTGTTAGTACCCTTGTGTCACGTGATCACGCCTAATACCCATGAAGTCCGAATGCTCGCTCCCCAGGCCGATACTCTGGATGCCGCGGCAATGGCCATTCTGGAACAAGGCGCGGACTATGTATTGATCACCGGGACGCACAACCACTCCACCGATGTGACTAACGCATTCTATGGGAACCAGCGCGCGCTCGACCGCTTCACATGGAAACGCCTTGAAGGCAGCTATCATGGCTCTGGGTGTACATTAGCCTCGGCCCTCAGTGCGCTATTAGCGCGGGGTCATGAGCCTCTCACCGCAGTGCGCAAGGCCCAGGAATACACCTGGAAAAGTCTCGAACAAGGTTATCGAATCGGCATGGGGCAGTATATGCCCAATCGATTTTTTTGGGCGGTGAGAGACACCGAATGAGTTCCATGCTTCGCGGCCTTTACGTGATCACTGATTCCCAATTGACGCCTTCAAACACTCTGATTCCGAAGGTAGAGCAGGCAATCCTGGGGGGCGCGCGCCTGGTACAATTCCGCGATAAAACGACCGATTGGCGGGGAAAGCAGGCCCAAGCTCAAGACCTGGCAGCGCTCTGTGAGCAGTATGAGATCCCATTAATTATCAATGATCACCTAGAGCTGGCGTTATCCTGTGGAGCACACGGAGTTCATCTGGGCAAGGACGATGTCAGTATTACAGAGGCTCGCCGTCAGCTCGGCCAGCAAGCAATCATCGGAGTCTCTTGTTATAACAATCTGGATCGTGCCCTGCAGGCTCAAGCCGAGGGCGCGAGCTACGTCGCGTTCGGCAGTTTTTTCCCCTCGCAAACTAAACCCAACGCCGTGAAAGCCGATCTCAGCTTGCTAAAGTTAGCAAAAAACATTCTGAGTATACCCATCTGCGGCATCGGTGGGATCAATCTTGAGAACGCTGGACTGCTCATTGATGCCGGCGCAGATCTGCTCGCTGTCGTCCGGGAGGTGTTCGCTTATCCGGATCCGCAACTGATCGCCCATAAATTTAATCGCTTATTTGAGAAAAATAGTTCGTCCTCCGTCGGCCAGTTTTCTCCATAAACCACTAAGGCATGTCGAGAATGATTTCAGGCGCACCTTTTCTAGAAGCTCAAAAACATATCCCAGGCGGTGTTAACTCCCCGGTGCGCGCCTTTAAGGGCGTCGGCGGCGACCCGGTATTTATTGAACACGCTCAGGGAGCCTACCTCTACGACACGGGCGGAAAAAAATATATCGATTACGTGGGCTCATGGGGGCCGATGATTTTGGGGCACGCTCATCCAGAAGTGATCGACGCGGTGCATCGCGCGGTCAATCAGGGTTTGAGCTTCGGTGCACCAACGCTAATCGAGACGGCGATGGCCAATAAAGTGTGCGAGCTTGTACCCTCCATCGAACTGGTACGCATGGTGAACTCCGGAACCGAAGCAACGATGAGTGCGATCCGCCTAGCTCGCGGTTTTACCGGGCGCGATACTCTTATTAAATTCGAGGGCTGCTACCATGGCCATGGGGACTCGTTACTCGTAAAAGCGGGCTCCGGAGCGCTAACCTTGGGAATACCGAGTTCTCCGGGAGTCCCAGCCGCATTGGCACAACACACCTTGACCCTTCGATATAACGATCTCGACCAGGTTCGCGATACCTTTATTCGCCATGGAAATAAACTCGCCTGCGTAATCGTGGAGCCCGTAGCGGGAAATATGAACTGCATCCCTCCCCTGCCCGGATTTCTGCAAGGCTTGCGTAAGCTTTGCGACGAGTATGGCGCGGTGCTGATCTTTGATGAAGTGATGACCGGATTCAGAGTGGCTTTAGGCGGCGCTCAAGCCCACTATGGTGTCACGCCGGATTTGACTACCCTCGGGAAAGTGATCGGTGGCGGCATGCCGGTAGGCGCCTTCGGCGGCAAACGTGCGATCATGAGTCAGGTAGCGCCACTGGGCCCGGTGTATCAAGCCGGCACCTTGTCAGGTAACCCCATTGCAATGACGGCGGGCTTGAAGACCTTGGAACTGATATCCGCACCGAATTACTTTGAAGAACTCAGCCACAAGACGGAGCAATTAGTCGCAGGCATCCTGCAACAAGCCCAACAGGCTGGCATCCCCATGAGTGCCAATCATGTGGGTGGGATGTTCGGCCTATTTTTCACTGAAACTCATCCGGTGACTCATTTCGAGCAGGTCAGCGCCTGCGACATCGGGCGATTTCATCAGTTTTTCCATGCAATGCTCGAAGCCGGCATCTATCTGGCTCCATCGGCCTATGAAGCCGGTTTTATATCCAGTGCGCATTCTCAGAAGGATATCGAGCTAACCATTGAAATTGCAGGGGAAGTATTAGAATCCCTGGCACACTGAGTAGCTGCTTTTATGCGATACAGTCAATCTCTCCCAATGTATAAAAAGCAGTATTCAATTCGCCGTTTCTGATGAACAGTCAGCTCAATGGTGCTGATGTGCCCCGTAAAGCTGCGCATACAAGCCGTTCGCGGCCATTAATTCCTGATGCTCACCGGATTCAACGATTTGTCCGTCCTCAAACACATAGACGCGATTGGCTTGTTTGACCGCGCTAAGCCGGTGCGCGATGATCAATGTGGTCCGATTCTTCAAAAAACTGCTTAATGCCTTGTGCAGGCGTGCTTCAGTTTCTGTGTCCAGGGCGGATGTCGCCTCATCGAGCACCACCACTTTGGGGTCGCTTAAAATCATCCTGGCAATCGCCAGACGTTGACGCTGCCCTCCCGATAGCCGCACCCCATTCCGTCCTACCAGGCTGTCCAGGCCGTCGGGCAGTTCTTCGACGGCATCACGTAATTGAGCCACCTCAAGCGCCCGCCATAATGCTGCATCGGGCAACTCCCGACCTAAGGTCAAGTTCATTCGCACACTGTCATTAAACAAGGCCGGATGTTGCAATACGGTGGCCACGTGCTCGCGAACCACATCCATGCCGATTTCGGTTACCGGGGTTTCATCAAAATAGATCATACCGGCATCAGCCGGATATAATCCAAGAATAATTTGGACCAACGTAGACTTACCACCGCCGCTAGCACCCACCAATGCCACTTTTTCTCCAGGGGCAATCTGCAGTGAAACACCATTCAATACTTGCTGATCATTGCCATACGCAAAATTGATATCCGCCAAGCGGACGCCTACAGTCAATTTTCCCAAGAATGGATTGGTAATATGTGGATACCGGGGCTCCTGCCTAAGTTGTAACAAGCGGTTGATACGCTCCAATGCCGCACGAGCACTGAAATAAGCGTATTGAATATTGAGCACCTCTTGCACCGGGGTCATCATGAACCAAAGATAGCCAAATACCGCCATCATCTCGCCGATGCTCAGGTTGGTATAGATAACCATCAGCATACTGACGGCACGGAATATGTCAAATCCGACTAAAAACACAAGAAAGGACAAGCGATTGGCCATGTCACTTTTCCAAGCAAACGCGATTCCATGGTCCTTGACATTACGCGCCAGCTGACTCACACGCTGTAAATAGTGCTGCTCCCGGTTACTGGCACGAATCTGATGAATACCCTCCAGCGTCTCGGTCAAAGCTTGCTGGAAAACCTCAAAGGCGCTGTTTTCGCGTTTCTTGAGCAGCTTAACGCGCTTACCCAATACCGTAGTGAAATAGATCACCACCGGGTTCATAAACAATATGAACAGCGCAAGTTCCCATTGCATCACCAGCAGGATCACCGCAATACCGACGATCGTCAACACCGCCACCAGAAAACGGCTGACAGTGCCACCAACAAACTGGTCAACGGTCGCTAGATCGGTGACAAAATGCGCGGCCACGGTGCCGCCTCCTAAGGTTTCGTACTCAGACATGGCCACGCTCTGCAAACGGCCAAGAAGCTGTTTACGAATTTGATAAATAATGTCTTTGGAAATAGTCGTGAACTGGCGCGTTTGCCAGACATTCAACACCATTGCCGCCCCCCGTAATAGCACGGTAGCCAATAATACAACGGTTAAGTAAAGCTCCGGCCCATGCCAGGAGGGGGGGAACAAGCCATTGATAAAACCAACCAAAGTCGCGGGCTTGTTGAGCAGCACCTGATCGACCATCAACGGCATCAGCAAGGGGATTGGCACACTGGCTATTACAGCAACCATGGCAATAATATTGGCTAGCACCAACTCGCGTTTATGTGCTAACGCTATCTGAACCAGATAATGCCAGGTATACGCGGCAGGTAAGCCGACTCCTTCTACCACAGGCTTATCCCTGAGCTGAGCAGACTGATCTGAGATGATTCGCATATCGTTGGGAAATCCTCGATATCAATATGATCCTACCCAATCCGACGGGAAGAACGCGGGAATGAATCGATCAACCGGCGCGCCTTCGGCTGTGCCTGATGGATTGAGCAACCACTTCGCCAAACCACGGCCGAAGTAATTCCTGACATTAAGCCCACTCTGAATGAATCGCACCTAGTCAATAAATAGCGGAGACAGTAGCGTGTCGGTACTATGGGATAGAATGGCTCTATAATAACAAAGTGTCGTCCACCCTAGAAACGAGAAGAACCCAGGACGTCGGTCATTCCGGTCACTACAGCTACGCCGGTAAATTCCGGCTCGCTGAAGCAATCCACGAAGTCACTCCAATTTATTAAGTGCAAAAATGTGTCCAAAATGAGCATCATCTTGCTGATTGGAGCCTTATTGTACACAACCTACATCGGTATTTTGTTCTTTATGCAGAACCGTCTATTGTTCCTGCCACACTTACCCAACCGCAAGATTGAGACAACACCTACATCCATTGGTCTGCATTATGAACAAACAACCGTCCGTACCGCGGACAATATCCAACTGGATAGCTGGTTCATTCCCGCATCTGACGCCGCACCGACTTTGTTATTCTTTCATGGGAACGCTGGAAATATATCGCATCGTTTAGCTTCCATTGCGACCTTTCATGATTTGGACCTAAACGTTTTTATATTTGACTACCGCGGCTACGGCCGCAGCACTGGTAAGCCCTCAGAGTCGGGTGTCTATCGTGATGCAGAAGCGGTTTGGCAGTATTTGACAAAACATCGTGGCATTGATCCCCACCGTATTATTGTATTCGGACGATCGCTGGGCGGCGCCATCGCCGCTTGGTTGGCAGCGCACACCCAACCGGCTGCCGTCATCATCGAATCGAGTTTCACCTCGGTACCCGAACTGGCCTCGAAGCTCTATCCTCTAGCCCCGACGCGGTTGCTGACACGACTCCAATTTAATACGCTGGAACATATCCAGAACGTTCGATCACCGCTCTTGGTCATTCACAGCCACGAGGACGATCTTATACCGTTCGCACACGGAAAAGCGCTCTATGAGACAGCGCAGGTCCCTAAACAATTCCTTGAGCTCATCGGGAACCATGGTGATGGATTTATGAGTAACCGGCAAGCGTTATACCCAAGGTCTTAAAAAAATTCCTCAATGAGCAGGGAATTTATCCTGATCATTGAATAAAAGCTTGCCGGTGGTTCGTACGGGCGCCGGCATCCCTTGCAATCATTGGCGCATACCCTCGGCCGCCTCTGCCAAAAAGCTGTTCCTCTTCACCAGGCGGTATAAAATATCCCTTACATCGACACGCATCACGACGAAGCAGGTTAACGGTATGCGCTCGTACTCATATCAGTTTATCAAAGTGACTCTGGGGCTTATTGCGCTCATGGCGCCCTCATCGCAGGCGCATGCCGGTGACAACAACCAAACTGATTATGCAACCGAGCGCCAGCACATGATCCAGGCGATTATCAGCGACGCCGCCTCGGTTAGCAGTAGTCTAACCGATGAAACTGCCCTGGATCACAACGTGCTCGATGTGATGGGCGAAGTACCCCGACACCGCTTTGTGCCACCCAATGTGCGTGAATGGGCTTATGAAAACCGACCGCTGCCCATCGGTCATGGCCAAACCATATCGCAGCCCTATATCGTCGCGCTGATGACGGATCTATTGCGAGTTGACAAGAACGATACCGTGCTTGAAATTGGCACCGGCTCGGGCTATCAGGCCGCAATTCTGGCGCGACTTAGTCAAACACGTCTACACGCTTGAAATTATCGAGCCCTTAGCCAAAGCAGCCAGCGAGCGTCTAAGCCGTTTAGGCTACCAGAATATCACCACACGCGTGGGTGATGGCTACTATGGCTGGAAGGACTACGCGCCTTTTGATGCGATCATCGTTACCGCCGCAGCAGGCAGCATTCCACCGCCCTTGATCCAACAACTAAAACCGGGTGGACGAATGGTGATACCGGTCGGCAGCGCCTTTTTTACCCAGCAACTCATGCTGGTGGAAAAAACTCCGGCAGGCAAATTGACAACAAGACAAATACTTCCCGTTCGATTTGTGCCACTTACCCGTAGCCGCTGAATTGAATCCGATTGCCACGCAACGGCGGCAGGGCCTTAATCTTCTATTCCCGTCGATCGGCTTGATCTCGGCGGCTACTCTGGCTTACGAGATCCTGCTCATGCGCTTGCTGTCGATCATTCAGTGGCATCATTTTGCCTATATGATCATCAGCTTGGCGCTTCTGGGTTACGGCGTGAGTGGCACTTTCCTTAGTTTTATCCAACACCGCCTATCCCGGCATTTTAATGATATTTATGTAGCCAATGCCATCTTGTTCGGTATTGCGAGTATCGGCTGCTTTTCCATCGCTCAGCACTTACCCTTTAATGGACTCGAGCTGATCTGGAATCCTCGTCAATTTGGGTGGTTAATTATTTTCTATCTACTCCTCAGCCTCCCGTTCTTCTTTGCCGCCAACTGCGTCGGAGCAGCGTTTATCCATGTTCAGGAACACATCCATCGCATCTATCGTTGGGATCTTGTGGGAGCGGGTTTCGGGTCACTGACCATCATTGCATTCCTTTTCATGGTTGATCCGCTACGCTGTCTGCAGCTCATCGCTATTGCGGGAATTGTAAGCGCTATGCTGGTGGTGATCGGTCGTAGTTCGCAATACACGGGTTATTGGACCATCGGGCTATGCCTCACCTTAGTGTTTCTGGTGCTGTGGCCATCCTCTTGGATAGAACTGCGGATATCACAATTCAAGGGCTTGGCGAATGCACTGGAAGTGATGGGCAGCAAAATTGTGAACGAGCGATCCAGTCCACTTGGATTATTAACAGTGGTGGAAAACCCCACAATACCCTTTCGTTATGCACCAGGGTTGAGTCTTGCGAGCTCTACGGAGCCTCCCGCTCAACTCGGGGTATTCACGGATGGGGATGGGATGACGGTGATCACCCACTTTGACGGCTCCTTTGACACATTGGCGTATCTGGATGATTTGTCTTCGGCGCTGCCCTATCATTTGCTCAACGCTCCCCGGGTGCTGATACTCGGCGCCGGAGGCGGAATGGACGTACTCCAAGCCCTTTCTCATCAAGCAGACATCGTAGATGCCGTTGAGATAAACCCTCAGATGGTCGCTCTAGTGCGTGAGACTTATGGCGATTTTGCTGGGCAAATCTATCGATATCCTCGCGTCCATGTGCACATTGCCGATGCCCGCGGCTACCTCTCAAGCCACCAGAGCCATTATGACCTTATCCAAGTCGCGCTCCTGGATTCATTCTCCACTTCAGGTGCGGGAACTCACGCACTGAGTGAAAATTACCTTTATACCGTGGAGGCGCTAGGCGAATACTATCGGCATCTAACCGAGGGCGGACTGCTTGTGATCACGCGCTGGCTAAAATTGCCACCGCGTGATTCCCTGAAGCTCTTCGCCACGGCCATTGCGGCTTTGCAGCAGTCGGGAATCACTCAACCCGGCAAACAACTCGCCATCATCCGCAGTTGGCAAACCAGCACTTTATTAGTGAAGAAAGGGAAGTTTAACCCTACGGATATCGATCGAATCCGCAGCTTCAGCGCTTCGCGTTCTTTCGATGTAGCCTATTTCCCCGGCATCAGCGCGACCGAAGTCAACCGTTACAATGTTTTAGATAAAGCCTACTTCTATGAGGGCGCGCACGCTCTTTTGGGCCAGAATCGACAGGATTACCTCACCAGCTATAAATTCAATATTCATCCGGCGACCGATGACAGACCCTATTTTTTTCACTTTTTCAAGTGGAGATTAGTTCCAGAATTGTTTGCGTTGCGAGCGCAAGGCGGCTTGATGTTGTTGGATACAGGCTATCTGATTTTAGTTGCCACCTTAGCCCAAGCCGTACCGATTAGCCTGGTGCTCATTCTTGTGCCATTGCTGATGCTGAAAAGAGCACATTTCCCAATTCAACGGGGTTGGCGGCCTGCCTTGTATTTTCTAGGACTTGGTTTTGCTTTTTTATTTATGGAAATCGCATTCATGCAACGACTCGTTGTATTTGTTAGCCATCCATTGTACGCCGCCGCGGTCGCACTCAGCGGATTTTTAGTGTTTGCCGGTTTGGGAAGTGGCCTGAGTGCCCGATTTCGTATTGACAAGCATCGGTTTTCGCCAGCCGAATTGGCTGTAATGGGTATCGTTATAATTACATTGGTATATGTTATCGGCTTACCCGCTTTGCTCTCCAAGGGCATGACCCTTCCCCTTCCTGCTAAAGCACTCATTGCGCTACTTAGTATTGCTCCACTGGCATTTTTTATGGGGATGCCGTTTCCGATAGGCATGGGCCGCCTTGCTCGTCATAATCCCGAGTTCATACCCTGGGCTTGGGGGATTAATGGTTGCGCCTCCGTACTTAGCGTTATCTTAGCCACCCTGATCGCCATTCACTTTGGATTCCAGGCCGTGATGATCCTGTCGATGATTCTCTATGTGTTTTCTGCGCTGATTTGGCGCTGATTTCCAAAGTGGTCTGACCCCTTTAAGGGATATTCGCAGTCGGAGGGGATTTTCCTCGGGCACCTCGATCGAGTATGGCAGAGCACTCACGCCCAGTTAACTAAATTGTCGTATAATGGGCTTGAACTGCCGCCCCAAGCTTCGAGGTTGTTTATGTATAATCAAAAGCTGAAACAAGCGGGATTAAAGGCGACGCTGCCACGGATGAAGATTCTGGAGCTTCTAGAATCATCTACACAAACACATATGAATGCCGATGCAATTTACTACACCTTGGCGAAGGCAGGTGAGGACATCGGAATAGCCACAGTGTACCGCGTATTGAATCAGTTAGAAGCTGCCAGACTCGTCGCTCGCCATCACTTCACGGAAGGTGGCAAGGCGGTATATGAATTGGCTACTAAGACGCATCACGACCATCTGATGTGCCGTACCTGCGGTGCGGTTATCGAGTTCCTAGATGAGGCCTTAAAGAAAAGGCAACAAAAGGTGGTGGAAAAAATGGGTTTTCAGATGACGGATTACTCGCTAGTCATTCACGCCGACTGCACCCAACATGACTGCCCGAACGCCAAACTTGGCAACAAGCAAATACCGCTTAGTTGATCTGACCTAACCGAACAGATGGGACTAGTCAGCCCAGAACTCCGAACATCACGCATAAAAGAAACCATGTAAGGGTATCGTGGCCTTCTAGGACGTCGCCGTGGCTCATGTTTTGCCGGACACTTTTCCCATCCTGCCAGTGTTTCCATTGCTGAGGTTAAAGGTACTGAAACCATCAAACTTGCCCTAGAGCAGTAAAAAGCCGGTGCAAACGTTTGGCACGCACACCAAGGCAACCTGACACATGATGAAACTATTGACTGATGTTGATCGACTCCATTTAGCGGCGAGATCAGTAATGAAAATGAATGCCGTCAAACATGAGAAACCGGATTGACCCAAACATTTGTTCGCTGCAAAATCGTTGGTGTAAGTTACAAAGCATAGGCGATTGAAATTTTACCATCCCGACCCATCCCCGCGAGCTGCTACAGGCTGGAGACTGGCAGAAACTACCGACACAACACTTGATGGGCTGCAGTTTGGGATTGCTCTGGGTAAAACAAGGACTTAAACCGAATGAAAGAAAATGATTGGCTCGTATTCCAACTCCCAGAACTCGTAGCGAAGGTCGAGCGTAATGAAGTCAAATTCCACGAGTTCTTGCGTACTCCGTCACTCAGTTGTTCCATCTATCACGTACCTGCCGGCTCAAAGGAAATGCAAGGCGCCCACGAAGAAGACGAGCTCTATCTGGTGCTGGAAGGAAAGGCGTGCTTGCGCGTGGAAGGCCACGACCACGTCATTGAGAAAGGCACCCTAATGTATGTGCGGGCCGCTTGTGATCATACGTTCTTCGATGTAGACGAGGACTTAACTGTACTGGCCTTCTTAGGCACACCTGCGCGACATCTACGTTAAAAGCACTACTAAAGTCATGACTTCGTATTAAATATAGCGCAACTTAACATACCAATGATTGATTGCTCTACGCCGCTAGGCCTGCTCGCCCCGGCTGGCGATTTTGCCGTGGCCATTCCCTGCCACCGTGTGGTACGCAATGATGGCCGGCTTTCCGGCTATCGCTAGCATGGTGTCGGGCGCAAGCAGGCCCCATTTGAACAGAGGCAAGCCAAGTCGTGAAGCCAGTGCTCGCTGACGAAAGTTGGGGCGGGATATCGCCGGCGAATCTCCTTACTAAGCAGTGCACGTGCACTAAGTATGCATCGACATCTACGAACGCTATTGACACCAAGAAAAGCCGATATCAAAATAAAAATTATTCTTAATAATATTAACGAACACATAATAAAGGTCCAGGAGCCCACGCATAGCCGACCTTCGATAAGGGATGCGCTAGAAGCCCGAATCGTCAATTATCTTATGAACTGAAGTTCCCAATTGTAGAATTGGATCCATTCCCTAAAATGGGAATTACAGAGCGGTATCAATGTGAATGTAAAATTGCGTAAAGACGAACTCGATGCATACCAAACCGCAGACCACCCCATCGAAAGATAAAGCACCCTTCCCACTAGCAATGGCCCAGGAAGGGGAGAAGGTTAAGGTGTTCTTGTTGCGTAGCGGTAAAAATTTGGAGAGACGTTTGATTTCGCTAGGGCTTAATGTAGGCAGTGAACTGATCGTGTCTCAGCGCCACGGCGGCAATGTAGTTGTGATTCGGGGCGAGACCCGGCTAGCCTTAGGGACGGGAATGGCTCAAAAGATCATGGTGATCCGACAGTAATTGTTGTCTTCTGAAGACCACTGCAAACTTCTGTCTGCGGACCTTGCAGCCGGACTTATCCCGCCACCCCTTGGATTTTCAAACTACTTGGCTGAGCGATTTGCAAAAAATATACTCCGCCACGGTTGCAAATCCGTCTAAACACGTCCAGCCATGATGCAGATCGCGCACTATCGCGGTCATATGATCGTTTCTGAAGCTATCCCCGATTACATAGGAGCGAGAATTCAACACCCATGGCGCAAACACTGTTGGTAACGGGTATCCACCGAGAAGAGCTCAGTTTCGGCGACCGGGTAGTGGAACAGCTAGACGAAGAACGCATTCAGATTTTGCGCATTCCCCAGGGGATCTCCCATGCTCGCCCCGGCTCCGACAGTTTATTTTACTACAACACCCAACACCGGGAGATCTATCTCCAGTTGTGGCAACAAGTAAAAGGACGCTACCGCTTATTGCTCGATTTGCATTGCGGATTATATGATGCTGGACACTGTGCGGACCTATATAGCCGAGACGAGCGCTTGTTGCAGCGTATTGCAGCCCGATCAAAACAAGTGGGTATCGAGGGGAAAATCCGATTAGCAAAAATTTTAAAGGACACCGAAGAAATCAAAGCGAATAAAGCAGACGGACAAAGCGTTATAGGAGCACGCACCCCAATTCCAGAGTCGCTTTGGAATGATCAGGTACCTATCTATGTGGGGATGGAGATTTACCTAAGAAAGGAAGGTGAAGGTTCGGCAGAAGATTGGTTGTTTGCACGCGATCTCATTGAACTTGTGCAGGCCTGTGCTTGAGGCTACTAGCCGGTTTACGTGAACCGTTGGAGAGGTTAGAGCAGAATCCTCTGTCAACCTGTCGGTTCGGCAACCGGCCATTTTCTAGAGTTGTCTCCCCTATCTTCTGGAAGAGAGCTTGAATCATCGGATAAGAATTGGCAAGCTCCTGTCTAATTGAGTCTCAACGACGTGAAATTCCTGTTGGTTTCGATGGGAGAAGACGAGCAGCACTAAATGCTAAAAAACTTAATGCGCCGAATTTGCGAAATACTGGAGATAACGAAACGTAATAAATTCGGTCGATAACGTGGAGTTACAAATACTGCCAAGTGAATAAAGTGTGTGCATATCGAACTTATAGTGATAGCGAACAATCGGTTGGGCTTAATCAATCTTTAGTTCACGATTTAATATCATTATTTATCGCAGAAAACTCCCTAGGAGGCCGTCCAATAGAATAGCCTCCTGAATTCAATTTGAGCGAATAGATCAAGATATCTCACGCGTAAATGTAGTTTTTATTGAAGGGTGATTCGATGATGAAGGACCTATCCAATCGTCACGCAAATCGTATTTTAGCTCTTAACGAAGAAAATATCGATCGTAAACTGGAGAATTCCAGCATTGACCGCTCCTGGTTGCGTTGTATCGATCGTTACGGTATCGATCCCACTCAGCGAAGACATCAACCGATATTTACCGAGCATCCCAGCCTCGAAGAGCAGCAGGAACTCATGGGGCATACACTAAAGATCGCTCAGATCGAGATGAATAACCTTTATCGGCGGATCTCCGATTCGGGATTCGCGATATTATTGACTAACAGCACAGGTTTAATTATCAACAGCATCAGCGCCCCTCAAGTCATTGACAAATACAAGGAAACAGGTCTTTGGACGGGCGCGGTTTGGAGCGAAGACCACGAAGGTACCAATGCCATCGGAACCTGCCTGATCGAGCAACAGCCACTTACGGTGCATTTGGACGAGCACTTTCGAGCCACTAACATCGATTTGACATGCTCAGCCGCACCGATTTTGGACCCCTTCGGCAAGCTATTGGCTGTCCTCGATATTTCCTCGGTTAACTCCTTGGATTCCAGACGAGGCCAATCCCATACACTGGCCCTGGCTACCATGTCGGCACGCTTGATCGAAAATTGTAATTTCCTCCGGCAATTTCGCAACGCGAGACAGTTGCATTTTCATGATCGGCCAGAGTTTGTGGGCCTATTAGACGAGGGCATTATCGCTTTGGATGAAGATGGCCGTATCGTGGGCGCGAATCAGTGTGCCTTAAACCAACTCGGGTTGCAGAATTACGAGCTCTTATTGAATCAACCGGTCGAGAATATTTTTGATGTATACCTCGGTCATCTCATAACTCGCGCTTACGCACAACCCAACACCATTTGGCCAATTCATGATTTGCGTGGGAACCGGCATTTCGTAGTTTTGCGCAATCCAGTAAGTCGATCCTTTACGCCAAAAACTGTTTCGCTGACCATAGAACCGGCTACAGCACCTCCCATGAATCTAGATGGTTTGCACGGCGGTGATCCCCTGATGGCGAATAATGTGCATTATGCTCAACGCGTCATGAACAAGAACATTGCTATTCTGTTATCAGGCGAGTCCGGCACCGGAAAGGAAGTTTTCGCCAAGGCGATCCACGATGCCAGTAACCGCACTGACCACGCTTTTGTGGCGGTCAATTGTGCTTCCATCCCGGAAAGCCTGATCGAAAGTGAATTATTTGGTTACAAGCATGGGGCATTCACAGGCGCCCGACGGGAGGGCAGGCCTGGCAAGGTGGTGAATGCCAACGGCGGGACTCTGTTTCTCGACGAAATCGGCGATATGCCCTTGAGCTTACAGACCCGTTTGCTGCGGGTTTTGGAGGATAAAGAGGTATTACCGTTGGGCAGCGAAACCCCGATTCCGGTCGATTTTCATGTCATTAGCGCTACTCATCGCCAACTCAAAGAGCTAGTAGCCGCAGGTAAATTTAGGGAAGACCTCTATTATCGCTTGAATGGAATTTCCCTAGTATTGCCCCCATTACGAGAACGCGCAGATCGACCCCAATTGATCCGTTCCATCCTGGCAATGGAAAGCGACGGAAAGAGAATCCAATTGGAAGAAGAAACTTTCACAACATTAAACGCTTACCACTGGCCTGGCAATATCCGGCAACTTCGCAATGTGCTCCGTGTAGCACTCGCGCTCTGCGAACAGGGCATACTCCGGCCCGATGATCTTCCCGCCGAGATTGCCCAATCCTCTGCGGCTAAATTGGCACGCAACTTACACGCCTCAAATCAAAGTGCACACCTAGACGAGACAAGCACTCTCGCCCTCGCCGAGAGAACGGCTCTGCTGCGCGTATTGGATGAGCACCAATGGAATATTAGTGCTGCCGCAGCAGGCTTGTCCATAAGTCGCAACACACTCTATCGTAAGATGAAAAAACATGGGATAGCCTCCCCGAATTACTAACTCAGCGCTGTATACGCCACCAAGCTCCAAGTTTTGTCTGGCGTTCTCTACCCCAGTAAGCGGTCCCTGCATCTTTAATCACCGAGCACGACGATGGAGGGATTGCTTACGCGTTTTCAGTATGCCCCTCGGTCGCCTGAACTAAGACGCCCAGCTTCTCCAGTTGAGTCATTGCGTTGATAAAAGTCGTGCGAACGGAACGCGCGAGCTGATGGGATTCAAGATAATCGTCTAGCGCATCTCCCAAGGGGGAGCCAACCTCCTCCAAACCGCTCACAAAATCCACCAGTTCATGGGAATGCAAAAAAAACAAACGGCGATTGTCATATCGGTAAACCAAGCCACCAAAACGCTCGGGCCGAATCGCTACCCCAGGCGCAAGCCGATAGCGGAATTCCAAATTCATTTTAGCATTCTCCCTGCGTCTACTTTCAGTTTCTGACCGGTCACATAACGGGCTTCGTCGGTCGCCAGCCACAGCGCAGCCTTTGCCACATCGTCCGCATCAATCAATCTTACGGGCATGGTGTGGCTGAGAAAAATAAAATCCACCAGCTCTTCTCTGGGCATCTCGGCCGCCTTGGCCATGCCTGAGATAATATCGGTATTGACGGCCGTGGGATGAAGGGTATTGACAGTGATACTGTGTCCTGCCAATTCTTGGGCCAATGATTTAGCCAACCCAATAACGCCCCACTTGGAAGCACAGTAATGTGCCATTCCGGGTTCGCCTCGCAGACCGGCTACGGAAGAAGTCATAATGATGCGCCCACCGGTACCCTGAGCTAACATCTTCGGTACGACATACTTAACCGCTAACCAATAGCCTTTCAGGTTGACATCGAGCATGATGTCCCACCATTCCTCCGTGATGTCCCAGGTCAAAGCCATGTCGGCAATCCCGGCATTACAGACTAAGATATCGATATGGTCGAATATCTCCACGGCCTGATTAACCGCGGCTTCCATTTCCTGGGGGCTACGAACATCGGCCACGATACCCAACGCATTACGCCCAATGTCCTGGACCTGCTTAACCGTCTCTTGCAGATCTTGTGGATTAGCTAGGGAGTAACGTGGGTAGGGCAGGTCTTTACAGACATCGAGTGCCACAATATCGGCCCCTTCACGCGCCATGGTCACCGCATGAGCACGCCCTTGACCGCGGGCGGCGCCGGTTATTAACGCAACTTTACCTTCCAGCTTACCCATAGCACACCTCGATTATCGATCATTACCCCACCGGGAGCACCGCGGTCCATCATAGTGGGTCTGCAGAAAATACACCGCTCCCCTTTCCACAGGGAAGCGGTGTCGTTGATGACGCTCGTTTTCCTTCGGAGTTAGTACACGCCGCACATTCCGTCAATGCTGACCTCCTCAATCACCAGCTCTTCTTGTATCTGGGGATCGTCAATGGGATGCACCGGAAACTCGGGATCGGGATTAGTGCGTAATAGCAGTACTGGGGAATCCTTGGACCCGTCTTCCGACGCGCCCAGGGATGAATAGTTTTGAGCATGAATTTTCATGGTTTAGCACCTCTCTTGTTGGTTAACATTTTTACCATTAAACGGTGTGCAGCCCACGCCCGCACGACGGTTCAAGGAGCGGCACACCTCTCTCTGTTTTCACAAAGAGTCCGTCGATTTAGACGATCGTAGAAATCCTTGGACGACAAACTGGACACTACCCTCGCAATCGCACTAAAGGCAATAGGGGCCGTAAAGTGTACTGTTGCAGGCAACCCCGCCAAACACCGACTTGATAAGCCGCCATTTCCAGCCAATACAGGCCCACGAACGTCGCTAGTGGTAGCTTGGGTTCCATGCGACGGTAGTCGCTGATCGGTGCGACCAGCAGCAATGTCGCCACCGCTGGAAACAATGGCCACCACAGCAGGCCCACGATGAACAGCGGCACTCCATAATAACGCGTGGCGTTAGCGCTGAGGTGATACAGCGAGGCCAGATGCTCACGCCAAATCGCAGAACTCACCCACCGAATGGGTAAACTGGCACCGAGCCGTAGCAGCTTACGCCGTTTTACCACAAACTCAATTGTTGCGCCCACCAACGCCGTGATACCCAATAATAATCCAGCCTCCCAAAATAGCGGTGCCAACGTGAGCGCTGACAGCAGCGTCAGGGTGAGCAGCGGTAACGGCATGACTCGCCAGCCGGCTGGGTGGAGTTGTTGCAGTGTAGCCTCCGATGAACCGTAATCGCTCCGACGGCAGAGCAAATCCCATAAACGGACGCGATGATGGTGTACCACACACCCCTCGGGCGTATAACACGCACGTGTGCCATCGCTAAGTAAACGCCAAACAAAATCCACATCTTCTCCCAGGCGTAAATCGGGATCAAAACCGCCTTGGCGTAACAGTAAATCGCGTCGCACAAGCACATTACAGGTAGGCAAATACGCTACGCTCTCACCAGGCCCCACCTCGCTGTCGATGGTCCCCATGTCCAACGGCGAACGCACCGCTTCAAAAGCGGCCACATTGCTATTTGGGTCAGGGGCCAATACCCGGCCGCCGACAATTCCCACGGCAGGGTCACCGAACTGAGGCACCAGGGTTCGCAACCAATCGACGGCGGCCACGCAATCATTGTCAATGAATGCTAGCAAGTCCCCCCTCGCCTGTGCGGCCCCTCGATTACGGGCGGCGGACTGGCCGATATTGCGTTCCTCACGCAATACTCGCACCGGCATATCGGCCAGTGATGGGGCCAAAGGCGGTTCTGAAGCGTCGTCGACTACGATGATTTCCAAGCGGTCGGTCGGGTAGTCGAGCGCCAGCAACGACGCGATGCAAGCCCGCGTGGCCTCAGGCCGTCCATACGCCGGCACCACGATAGAAACCGTTGGCCACGAGAGGGGTTCCGACGGTTTTCGAGTCACCAATCTACGCCGTGCCAAGTTGTCCAGAAAGGCCGATACGGTTGGAACCGGGAGGCTGGGCACCTGCGCTGCCAACTCAGCGGCGGTACGCTCGCCCTTAAGACCGACTAGCAAGGCGAATGCTTGGGGATTGAGCCGCATCGCAAACAACGGACGCGGCGCCAACAACAGCCCTCCTGTTGCGTCAGGCACCAGCGTCAAACCCGGTTTGAGCGCATAGCGGGCACCCTGCTCTCTCGATTCTTTATTTAATTCGGGTCGGGCCCGCCCCTCGGCGGGCATGGCCTCGGCCATGGTCGCCGATAAGGCCTGTTGTGAGCCGTGCCTCATGCCGTGTATTGATTCTCCGACGGAAGACTCGACCGATTGGAACTCTCGGCGATCGATTCGCCATAACCCGCCAACTCCGCGTCCAGATAACGCTCGCCTCGAACCGCTTGGGCACAACTCGGGTCACCCAGCACACCGCTATCGGTTACCGGCCGTAGACCGGCTTCCTGCAGGCGGGAAACGATTTCGGCCATATCCCCCGTGTACCCCGAAGCCGCACGCTCCATATGTACCAGTTCCGGATGCAGACATAGCATCTCAGAGGTTTCACCTTCCCCAGCGTGCAAACCAACGGCTTCCGGAGTCACACCATCAGCCAGAGCGATGGTCAGTATTGCGGCCGGCGTAGCCGTCAAGGAAGCTGGGAAACCATACCTGGAGTTCCGGCATTTCCCGGTTGAGCCGTTCAGCCGCCAGCGCCAAAGCCTGACCGTTGCCACCATGCGCCGAGAGCAATATGAGACGGCGCACGCCCCAGCCGACCATGCGTCGGCCACAATCTACGATCAGCCGGGCTAAGGTTTCGCTGTCGAGGCTCAAAAGACCGGGGAAACCGGTATGCTCGTCGGAACAACCGATGGGCAGGACGGGCGCCACCAGCGCATCGGATAGCTTTTCAGCCAAGCGTTCGGCCAATGCCGCCGCCCGGAAAGTATCGGTTCCCAGCGGTAGGTGCGGACCGTGTTGCTCGGTAGCTCCCAACGGTAAGATTAAGGTCGTCATTCCGTCGGCGACGGCCTGCTCCAAGTCCGGCCAACTCATCTCCGCCAGCGACGGTTTCATCCCGCTGACTCCAGGAAGCTGTGCTTGCGTAGAAAGTCGATGATCGCATCGGCCTTTTCCTCCGGCGAACCTTTATCCAAGATTTGCCCCGATTTACTGGCGACCCCCGCGGATACGATCTGCGCAATGCGTTCATGCGGCGGCAAATCGACGTCGGGCATGAAAATCGCGCGTGGCCGCGGGCGTGGAGGCATGACTTCGCGCCGCGTCGCCGCTGGAAAGCCCAGGTCGTGCGGAGAAAGCCCTAGATCGGTCAGATTACGAACCGGAATCTCCGCCCGTTTTCCTTCCATCAAACCCGGCAAGCTGGCTTGACGCAGCCGGGCAAGACCCGCTTCAACACCCAGTACGGCAGGTAGGGTTATCTCCCCTTCGGCGCGGGCACCACGGGCTAGACGGCGCTGAATGCGGGCGCAACCGCCATGAATCTCGAAATGCGTGATATCGGTTGCCACCGGATAGTCCAGATGTTCGGCCAGCAACGCCGGCACATTCCCAGACCCGCCGTCAACGCTACGCGCCCCAAATAGGATTAAATCAATGGGTTGCTCCAGGCGCAAAGCCGTGGCCAGAAGCATCGAAGTGAGCGGCGGCTGGGTGTGGGTATACACATCATCCCACAGGCGCAGAACGCGATCGACGCCCACCGATAACGCATCACGCAACACCACTTCCGCCTCGGCTGAGCCGACGGTTAGCGCTAAAATCGAATCGCTTTCCGACCGAAGTCGTAACGCCATTTCCAACGCCGCGCCATCGGCCGGGTTGAGCATATAGAGCGTGCGAACTGGATCGATGAGACCTGTTAAGGGGTCAACTTCGATCGTGGCGGGATCTGGCACATATTTCAGGCAAACGGCAATACGCATGGGCTAACCTTCCAATAGTAACGGTTAGGATTCACGAAAAGTAACACCATATCCCCCTCTGGGATAGGACCATTTGATCGCCCCCTCTTGGTTGCAGGCGATATAACAGGTGCCACACTCGAAGCATTGTTCGTAATTAAACAGGATACCGCCATCATCCAGCTCTACGAACAGATTGGCCGGGCAGACGTAAACGCAGGACTTCACCGAGCAGTCTTTACAGATCTCGGCATCGACGACGATATGCGGTTGTTCGTCGACCTTGAAGCGGACAGTCTGCATCTTTTCTTCATGAGTTGTCATCACCATAGATAAGCCCTCGCTGCCTGGTAGAGGTCCCGCACCATATATCGGGGTTTTACCCGGAAATGCCGGATCGTTTTCCAGCACAGTGGAAGAAGTTTGTTCTTAGGCTGGCCGTCGACTCGAAACATTGCCTCCATGCCGTACGCCACGATTTCCGGATATAGATTTTGTAAACGTTCGCCGTTGACGAAAGCGGGAGTATGCCGGTAACACTTGAAATCGGTGTAAACATTGCGCTGTTTCAGAAAGTGCTCATAGCGCGACAGCGCCTGCTTGGAGAAATCACCGCTCTGGCAGGCGGCGATGGCGGTTTCACCCGCGGCCAAACCCGACTGGATGGCATAGTTGATCCCTTCCAGATACAAGCCGGCGACGAAACAGAAACCCGCCGCGTCACCCGCCACCAGCATGCCATCGGTGTAGAGTTTAGGCATCATAGCCCAGCCGGCTTCGGGGATAACATGAGCCGAGTACTCACGCAGCTTACCCCCTCGAACCAGCGGTGCAACCGCCGGATGGGCCTTGAAGGTTTCCAGCAGTTCATAGGGCCGTACTTTGTGCTCGGCCAGTGAAGAAATCTGGCCGATGATGCCCAGCGATAGGGAGTCGCGATTGGTATACATAAAGGCCCCACCGCGGACCTTCTCGGTGATTGCGCCTAAGTACTCCAGCGCCATGCCTTCGTTACCGGAAAGTTGAAAGCGCTCGCGGATCACCGCTTCACTCAGTCCAAGGACCTCCTTGACGCCCAGCGATAACTCATGCGCATGAAACTCTCGTTGTAATCCAGCCTTTTTAGCGAGAAATGAGTTGACGCCGTCGCAGGCGATGACAACTTTACCGCGCACTTCGCCCTGTTCACGCCGTACCCGTACACCCACGATGCGGCCGTCCTCTTGCAATACATCATCAACCACAGAAGCATTGAGGATAAACGCTCCGGCCGCCTCGGCCTGCGCGGCGAACCAACGGTCGAACTTGGGTCGCAGTACCGAGAAACCGTTATACGGGGGCGTACCGTAACCGGGGCCCGCCGCCCGAAAATCAAGGGAAACCGCGGTCTGTGGCGACATGAATGCGACGTCCCGCCGACAGATGTAACGCTCGACGGGAGCTTGTTCCCACCAGCCGGGAATGAGTTCGTCCAGGATCTTACTACCGTAGAGAGCGGCGCCGGAAACGTTCTTCGCGCCTGGGTACTCACCGCGTTCAAGCAAGAGAACCTTGAGCCCGGCCCGTGCAGTGCACAGCGCTGCAGCGCTACCGGCCGGTCCCGCGCCGACGATAATGACATCGAATTGGGGGGTAGTGGCGTTTGGAGTCATCGTAATGTTTTGTCTCTCATCTGAGCAATCGGAAATGATTATAAGGCTCGAGCCTGACGTTTTTGATCAGAGCCCGGGCTATCGGCCGAACGGCTGGCGCTTGTCAGTTGCTCCAATTTCTTCAGCAATATGGGCAAAATCTCATGCAGATCGCCAACCACACCAAGATCCGCCATATTGAGCAGGGGTGACGTACGGTCGGTGTTGATGGCGATGATCAGCTCGCTGCCGGTAATCCCGGCCAGATGCTGGCCCGCTCCGGAAACGCCGAAAGCTACGTATAGCTTGGGCGCCACGATCTTGCCGGTGGTGCCGATGAACCGATCTTCCGCTAGCCAGCCGCGATCCGCCACCACGCGAGTCCCACCCAGGGCCGCGTTTAACCGATCTGCTAGCTGTTGCAACTGCGCCATACCCTCCGGACCGCCGACGCCCAAGCCACCCGACACGATCCTTTCCGCTTCGGTCAAGTCAACCGTGCGGGGATCGGCTGGAAGGGTACGCAAAGTACGATCACGGAAACTGGCCGGATCGAGCTCTGGAGTGTGCTGAGTAACCTCCACATGGCGTCCTTGACGAGGCGCACCGATGCCACGCACTCCAGGAATCAGCATGGCGCCTACCGGCGCGGCATAAGGCCAGACCAAGCGTTCATGCCGTATTCCATCGTGGGAAACGATCAATTCCGGGTAGCCATCGGCGATCACTTTCACCTGAATACAGCCGCTCACCAAGGGTATCCGCCAACGGGCAGACAGACGCGGCATCCAGGCTCGCGCCGAACCGCTGTCCGGAATTAAAGCGAGCATTGGATTCGCTTGTTGGATAAGTGGCGTCAGTGCGGCCAGCCAACCATCGGCGCTGAAGTTAGCCAACGCCGGGTGGTCTACGATGGTGACCGTGTCCGCTCCGTGGGCAGCCAGTTCGTCGACCAGACCGGCCACGCCATGACCGGGTAGAAGCACATGTACCACCCCATCGAGCCCATCGGCAATCTCCCGAGCTTCTTCGACACATTCGAGCGTCGGCAAGGTCAGTTCGCCGTGTTCGGTTTCGGCAACTACGATCAGTGTCTTGTTCATGTTAGATCGCCCTCCCGGCTTTCTCGCCCTCAACAATGGCGGCATGAGCGCGCCGTGGCGCCACGCAATCACCTATCCGGTACAGTTCGCTTATTTTCCCTTTAAGCGCTTCGTACAAGCGGCTGTTCGCCTTGCGCTGTATCGTCAGCACCACGGTATCCACCTTGTCGAAGCTGACCATTTGCCCACTGTAGTTGTGGAGTGCGGTAACGACCCCTTCGCTGATGCTAAGGACCGAATGGTTCGGCGTACAGCGAATACCCAGGCGACGTGCCTGGCGATACCAGTTCTCCAGATCCAGGGTCACGCTCAAATCCTGCCCCACATAAAGCGTCGGCGTAACCACCTCGACCTGGCACCCCTGTTCGGCTAGGTATTCGGCGACGCTAGTGGCTTCGTGGAAGCCGAGCCGGTCCACCACCAACACCTTTTTACCGGGTTTGATCTCGCCCGAAAGGATATCGATAACGTCGGCCACCTCGGGTCCATCGGCCCCGGGAATCGCGCTGCGGTCCACGAGCGAACCGGTGGCGATCACCACCGCGTCCGGCTTCTCCGCCAATACAGTTTCCGCAGTGGCATCGACGCCCGTGCGCACCTCGACCTCGAGCTGCTCCAGTTCATGTAAGAGATTACGCACGATGTCGCCGAATTCGGCCCGGGTGGCCACCCGCGTAGCCCAGCGCACCTGTCCGCCTAGAGTAGGCTCGCTCTCCAGCAAAGTGACCCGATGACCTCGTCGGGCAGCGATGGTCGCCGCTTTCAAGCCAGCCGGTCCACCACCGATGACCAACACCCGCTTAGCCGCGGCGACGGGTTGTAAGGTGCCGTAGCCATATTGCTTTTCCCGGCCCGTGGCGGGGGTTTCGATACAGCCCATCCAACGATTGAGGCCCATTCGGCCCACACACTCCTGATTGCAGGATAAGCACAGACGGATGTCATCGACGCGGTTCTCACGGGATTTACGCGCAAACTCCGGATCCGCGATCTGGGCGCGTACAACACCGACCAGATCGGCGTGCCCTTCGGTCAGGATACGCTCCGCTTGGATCGGATCCTTGACGCGACCGACGCCAATGACCGGCAACCGCACCGCCTTGCGGATCGCCGACGGGATGAACATGGCGTAGTTGGGCGGGATGCGCATCGAGGCCTCTATCATATAGAGGGTCTGAGTGGCGGTCCCGATGCTGGTGTTGATGCAATCAATCTGCCCATCCGTTTCCAGAATACGGGCAGTGGCGACGGTCTCATCAATGGTGATGCCATCACGTATCAATTCGTCGCCACACAGGCGCACACTAATGACGTAATCCCGGCCGACCGTGGTGCGAATGGCGGCGATAATCTCCCGCAACAGACGCATGCGGTTTTCCAGGCCACCGCCGTATTCATCCGTGCGGTGGTTGGTATTGCGCGAGAGAAACTGGCGGACGATGGACGAATGAGAACATTGCAGTTCCACCCCATCGAAACCGCCTTGTTTGGAGTAATCCGCAACCCGAGCATAGCCCTCGATGATTTCCTGGATGTCTTCGTGCTCCACCGCCTTGGCGACTTCCCGGAACATGGGGTCGGCAATGGCCGAAGGGGCCCAAGCCGGCAGCCGGGTAAACATGCCACTGCTCTGCCCGCCGTTGTGGTTAATCTGAGCCAGTATCGGAACGCCTTCGGCGTGTACCCTCTCCGTGATACGTCGGTAGTAGGGGATTACTCGAGGATGAAACGCGTGAATCAGCTTTTCGTAAGGGTGATCCGTGGGATGGGTGGATTGCTCCTCGGTGATGATCATACCCACTCCTCCACGCGCCCGCTCCTGATAGTAATAGGCATGCCGTTCGCTGGGCATAAAATCTTCGGCGTAGTTGGTCAGGTGCGCCGAAAAGACCAGGCGATTCTGCAGGGTCAGGTTGCCGAGCTTTAAAGGGGTAAATAACAGTCTAGCCTGGCTGCTCATACTTATACCTCCCGACCGACGCGGTAGCCTTCCAGGACGGCTTGGCTTAGATAGCGTGGGGCCACGCAATCGCCCGCACGAAAGACACGTTGATTGTCCTGTTTAAGCGCGAAGTAGAGCGCTTCGTTAGGGATTTCGTTATACACATCCACCACCAGCTTGACTTCTTCGATGCGAATTTCCTGACGGTCGAAGCGGTCGCAACCGATCACGGTTCGCGCCGTGACCTGCGTAACTTCGACCTGGGGCCGGAACACGATACCCTTGACGCACGCCCTCTGATTCCATGGGGTCAGCTCCGAGGAAGCCGTCAACTTTTGGCCGACGAACATATCGCTGGTTACGACTTCGACTTGCCAGCCATGATCAGCCAGCCAATCGGCCACCCCCATACCGACGGGATCGCCGATGGCATCCAGCACCACCGCCTTACCCGGCCGATCCGGCACTTCGCCGCTCAATACTTGGCGCGGATTCACCAGCGGTGCGGTATCACTGAAGTCGATCCCTGGCTGGCGTCCCGGGATTCCACCGACCGCTATAATCACCGCCGCCGGCGCTTCGGCCAACACCAGTTCGCGAGTTACTTCGACACCGGTCCGAATCGTGACACCCAGCCGATTGAGCTCCGCTTCCTGCCAGTCGACCGCCAGGGCCAGCCGTTCCCGCCCCGGTACTGCAGCAGCCAGGCGCAGAGCGCCTCCCAGTCGATGACTCTGTTCGTAGAGTGTCACCTCATGTCCGCGCAGCGCCGCGACCCGGGCGGCCTCCAGTCCGGCAGGCCCTCCGCCTACCACCATCACTCGATGGGGAAGCGGCGCCGGAGTTAGAGGGGCGAACTCGGGATCGCCTTCATAACCCGCTGCCGGGTTGTTGACGCAGCTCAGGCGGGGGTTTTGTACCTGACCGACGATATTATCCTGATTGGACAGCAAGCAGGGACGCACCTCTGCAGAGCGGTTCTCGCGCAATTTTTTAGGCAGTTCGGGATCGGCAATCAGTGCCCGAGTCATTTCCACAGCATCGGCCCGATTTCCCTCAATCAGTTCAGCCGCCATCGAAGGCTCGACGATGCTGCCTTGAGCGAACACGGGTAGGGACACCGCTGCTTTCACGGTCGCGGCCAGCTCGTTAGCGAAACCCGGTGGCATAAAGAGGCCTGGCCGAGTGAGATGCCCGCTGTAAATACTGCCAGTGGTCACGCTGATGAAGTCAAGCTGCTTGTCGGCAGCGAGTAGGCTGGCGATTTCGGTAGCATCCTCGGGTTTAAGACCGGCCCAGGGGGCATGTTCATCGGCCGACAAGCGCAGACCCACGATGGCATCCCGGCCCACTTGCTCGCGCACGGCGCGTATCACTTCACGGGCGAAGCGCAACCGATTGTCTAATTCCCCCCCATAGTCATCACCGCGCAAATTGGTCAAAGGCGATAGAAACTGGCGGATAAGACTATCTTGGCCGGCGTTGATCTCCACTCCATTAAGCTCGCCGCTCATGGCGTAGCCGGCAGCCTTGGCGAATCCTTCGATAACGGCCTCAATATCCTCGGCTTCCATCGCCTTGGGAAGCTCTCGGCTGTTGACCTCAGGCACCGGCGAGGGTGCCCAGAGCGGTAACTGGGAAAAGTGGCTGCTGCCCTGCATGCCGCTGTGCGTCAGATGGGCAAGCACCAGGGCAGCGTGACGATGGACCGCCTCCGCCACCTGCCGGTAACCGGCGACCACGCTATCATCATAGCCGGTGATGGTGTACTCATAGGGCCTATCCGAATCATGGACGATGCTGCCTTCCAGCACAATCAGGCCGACACCGCCGGCGGCACGAGCCGCGTAGTAGTCCGCGTGCCGTTTCTCGAAACGGTGGTGAACGGCGAAATTGGTCTGGTGAGCGGCGAAGACAAAGCGATTGGGTGCCGTTTGACTCCCCAAGGGTAAGGGGGCAAAGAGGCTCTCATAACGCTGCTCCTGAATCATAGTTTTTCCTAGTGGTCTGTCATTGGTTAAGGTCCAAACCGCATTCAGGCCGTGCCCGCCGGCAGCGGTACGGCTTTGACCGGAATCGGGAAAGTACCGTCATGTTGGAATACGCAATCCGGATCGGGCGCATCGACAGGGCGGCCGGTAAAATGCTTCACCGCGATACAACCGCCATGACACTTGTCGTAGGCGTTACAGCTCTGACAACTCCCGCCCACCTGCCAGTCCCGCAGATGCGCGAACAGCGACGACTGTTGCCACAATTTTTTAAAACCACCGGGTTGGCGTACATTGCCCGCGGAAAATTCCGGGTCGAGTAAAAAGGGACACGCATACACTTCCCCTAACGGATCTACGCAACAGACGATGCGTCCGGCGCCGCACATATTGAGTCCTTCGATGGACTGGCCGTAGGCGGATAAATGGAAGAAGGAGTCACCGGTGAGCACATCGGGATGTTGCAACAACCAGTCATACAAGCCCCGGTTCTGCTCATGGCTCGGACGCAACTCTTCCCACACCTCACCACCGCGGCCCGTGGGACGCAATCGGGTTAAGCGTAGCTCGGCGCCGTAGCGTTGCACCAAGGCGTATAGTGCCTCGATCTGCGGGTAGTTATGGCGGGTGATCGTCGTGTTGATCTTGAAAGGGAATTGGTGCTTCGCCAGCAGATCCATGGCGTGGCGGGCGCGATCATAGGAGCCACTACCGCGGATCGGGTCGTTGGTTTCCGCGTTGGCGCCATCGAGGCTTATCTGAACGTCCAAGTAGTCTCGAGAGGCGATCCAGGCCGCCGCCGCTTCATCGATCAAAGCGCCATTCGTACTGAATTTGACCCCGATACCGCGATCTAAGCTATAGTCCATCAATTCAAAGAAGTCACGGCGGACCATCGGCTCACCACCGCCGACATTAATATAGAAAACCTTCATTTCGGCCCATTCATCGATCAAGCGTTTAGCCTCTTGAGTACTCAGCTCACCCGGCCGACGCTTACCGGATGACGATAGACAATGGACACAGCGCAGATTGCAGGCGTAGGTGATTTCCCAGGTGAGACAAATCGGTGAATTCAAACCTTGGCGAAAAATTTCATAGCTCATCGGCTACCCCTTAGAACGGTGACGTTGGTTTGGATTTTTGCACTTCCGCGATGACGGGAGGGATTCCCCCCGAGTTCAGAGACACGGGTGGCCGCAATTCCGCCCGACTCTGCGTGCGATTTCACGTGCTCGGTGATGAAAATCATATCGATGCAGCCCATCGGGTCGCCGATGACGTCGCATCGCACTCCAGAGCGTTTCGGACACCGGGCTCATTGGCCCCGGTTTATCCAGAACGCGACACGATTTCTTGGAAAGGGTTTTCAGGTCCATAGGCCTGAGATCACCGGCGTCGCGCACTAAACTGCGCACGACCAAATACTTGGGCATGAGTACCATCCTCCACATTGGCGACCGATCCAAGGTGATCGATCAAAATAATTGTAGTATTTAAAATAATTATAGTGCTAGTAATTATAGTACTTGTTTATTCTAGTTGTTCGCTGTTTCTCGCGGCTCCTTAGAGGTTTCGACGGTCGACCACCAACCAGCCGCCGTGATCGTCGAAATAGTTAGCGTAACCATCAAGCATTTCGCCAATGCTCAACAAGCGTTCCCGGTCGAAGACCTGCCGATGACCGTAGCGCGGATCGGGAGTCTCTTCCAGAGGGACGGCCACGATCAAGCGCCGGGCTGCCAGTTTCCACAGGTTGGCGACGGCCGCCTCCGTTTGTTCTTGCTCTAAATGTTCGAGTAAATGTATAGCTGTCACCACATCGAACCGCGCCGGTGCTGGAGTCAACTCCTGTTCGATATCCGCCGCCAGGATATCGGCACGAATAAACCGGATGTTTCGTAGCCGCCGGTGTTGCGCGTAATCGCCGGCGAGACCGACCAGTGCCGGATTCAAGTCGCAGCCGACGAGTTCTCCCTGACCGCGCGGCCCGGTAGCCAGCAATAACGGCAGAAAGCCAAAACACGCCGCCACATCCAGCACCGAGGCATTGGGTATTTCTGCAATCAGTTGGCTTGCGCGGCGATAGATGGCACCGAACTCAGCAATGAAATCCCCACCGATTTCGTTGGTCGGAACCGCCCTTTCTGGCCAATCTGCAGACACCCGGTGCAGTGCGGCCAGGGTATTGTCGTAGTACAAGTGCCAAGCACGACGTTCGTTTCCATCCATGGAGCGAACGATCTCTCCCACATAGCGCTCAAAGATGTCCTGTTCGCTATAAGCGTAACCCTCAGCTTCCGAGGCACAGCTTGATCCGTGGAACAAGGGCAACAGTTCGTTGGCGACATAGTAACCAATGTTATTGTCAATCTGCGCTGGCGCGAAATCGTGCACCACCACCACGTCATCCGGACAAATCGCGGACTTTTGGAGCGAGCCAAGTCCGTACAGGACAAAGTGGCAACTCCTCGCAACCGGCTCGGCGCGCTGTACCAGGCATTCCACCAAAACCTCGTGGCGGCTGTGCGACAGCGTGAGTGGATTCATCGCTTGATGTTTCGTGCCTCAGCCACGTTAGGACCGCATCGCGGAACCCCGAATCAAATCCTCCGTGACCTGCCCTAATTGTTTTAAATTGCGCACCACCTCGGCCCGATGGCAGATTGGCTCGTATAAGGGCATGTCTGAACTGCCCAGCCCCCAGCTTCCACGAGGTTCCGGCGATAACCAGATCAATTGCCTCGCGCGCCGCCGGATTTCTTCCAGCGCCCAGGCGTTCGGTGGATTACGATTGCCTCGGCCGTCGCCTAGAATTATGACCGTAGTTTGGTGGGTCAAGCTTCCCAGGTGCCGCTGGCAAAAAATTTCGAGGGCTCGTCCATAGTTGCTATTAGCATCGGCGTCGAGTAATTCGCCGCCGAATACCGCGGCGATGGCTTCGTCGATGCTTAATCGTTCAAAGTATTCGCTGGCGTCGGCCAGATCGCTGACGAACACAAAACTTTTAACCTGTTCGAAGAAGGACTGCAGACTGTAGACCAAGTGCAGCATGAAACGGGCGGTATTGCGCACCGATAGACTGACATCGCAAATCACCACCAGCCGGGATTTCTCATCGCGATACCGGGTTACCACCGGCTGAAACGGAATCCCTTCGTATTTCATATTGCGACGCAGAGTGAGCGGAACGTTAATCCGGCCACGGTGGCTAATTTGACGGCGGTAGGAACGGGAGCCTCGCATGCGCCGATACAAGCGCCGCACGATTTCCGTCATTTCTTGGCGCTCCTGTTCCGAAAAATGGTAGTCGGGCGTATCACTAGGCGGCTTGCCGCTGAGATTTTGTGTTGGATCGCGCAGCGCCAATTCCCGTTCGAGATAGCGCTTAAGCTGTTCCGTAAGATTGGCCATGCCACCCTCCAACTGTTTGGACAGACGCTGGATCAGCGCCTCATCGATGTCCGTATCGCTGAGTTCATCCAACAATTCAGCCACGGCATCAGCGATCACATCGGTATCCAGTGATGCGATCGCTTCGTCGAAATTCAGCTCGCCCGCCCGATCGGCATTTTTCACCCGCCGCACCGTTAGCAGTTGTGCCGCCTTTTGCATGAGTTGGTCGAGCAGTTCTTGATTACGCATCAACAGCAAGTTCTGACCAAATTCCGCTAGACTGAGATCGTCGAAATCCTGTTGCGAGTTAAAATGGGTGACGAGCTGCTCCTTATCGAAATAGTCCCGGATGTCGAGCGCCTCTTCGTGAGCGTTATCGTTATCGAGCGGTTCCCGGCGCATTTCTTGTTCCACCGCCGGTTTCGATGGTTCGGACTCTGTGTCTTGTTGTGGGAGCGGTTCCGCCGTTGATTCCGGCGGTTGTTGTGGCGACTTCGGCAGACTGAAAAACTGCTCAAACAGCTCTTCGAAGACTGGCAGATCGTGTAAATCTTTGATCAAGGCGCTACACAGAACGGTGCGCACCGCATCGCGGTCATGCAACGCGATCCAAGTCAGCGCTTGCATCGCGTCCAGCGATTCAGCGGGTGAAATCCGCACGCCTCGCCCTTTCAGTAAAAATATGAAACGGTTGATGACCGCGTCCATCATGAATCGCCGGTACGCCCATCGGTACGGCCGCGGTAGCGGGTAAAATACCGGGCCGTGTGTTCCTGGCGCCGCTGTTCCAGATAGTCCGTGTCCGGTTCGGCCGGGCGCAGGGGCGGCCGCAGCGGGGTCTCAGGCTGCCGTGGAACGCGCCGGGCGGGCGACGTGATTCTGAGGGGCGGCATGACCGCCATTGGGTGGAATTTGCGGCTGAGTCGCCTCTACCAGCCAACTCAGGTGCTCGTTGGCTTGCTGTGTATCGCGGTCATATTTGACCAGCAGATGCAGCGTTTCTTCCAACAAGGAGGGCGTCAGCGTATCGATATTGAGCAATACGAGCGCCTGGGCCCAGTCCAAGGTTTCGCTGATACTGGGAGCCTTGCGCAGATCCAAGGATCGTAGCCGGCGGATTACGGCGACCACTTGCGTGGCTAAGCTTTGCTGAAGCTCGGGAACCTTCATCCGGACGATTTCCAGCTCGCGCTGCTCGTCCGGGTAACCAATAAATAGATGTAGGCAGCGGCGCTTAAGCGCGTCGCTGAGGTCGCGAGTATTGTTGCTAGTGATAATAACGTAGGGAATCGTTGCGGCTTTGAGGGTTCCGAGCTCGGGCACCGTCACCTGAAAATCGCTCAACACTTCCAGCAAGAAAGCCTCAAACTGCTCCTCGGCGCGGTCCAGTTCATCGATCAACAGAACCACCGGATCGGGGGAACTGATAGCCTGGAGGATGGGACGGCGTACGATGAAATGCTCCGAGAAGAACACGTCTTCATGCAGATGCAACCGTTCGACCGCTTCGTGCAGATTGCCGACACCCTCGAATAAATGGCTAATCTTGTCGCGCAAAATCTGTGTGTAAAGTAACTGCTTACCGTATTCCCACTCGTAGAGCGCGCGATCCTCATCCAAGCCCCCATAACATTGCAGCCGGATCAGACGGCGCTGCAGCGCCAGAGCGACGACTTTTGCCAGCTCGGTTTTGCCCACTCCCGCCGGTCCTTCGATCAGGATAGGTTTACGCATCTTGAAGGCTAAATAGGCAACCGTAGCCAATTTACGGTCGCAGATGTATTCCTGCGCACGGAACTGATCAATCGTCTGCTCGATCGACTCAAACATGTACACGCTCCCATTCCGCCCCTGTCTTCTACGGCCAGGCGCGGAATGTTTTCTATTGTGCTGAGTTAAGGGGAGTCAGTCTAATAGTACGAGCCACTCAGGGAATGACGAACTACTGGAGACACCGATTCAAGAGTGCACTCGCGGGCATTACCGGGCGTCGAACCGTCTCCCAACACATGTTTGGAGATACGAGTAACGTTCTGGTCATCGTCAGCGATCTTAGTTCCCTGTTCTGCATAGCGTCCTGTGCCCATCCGTGACTTGGTGTACGAACCGACGCTGGTAAAGTTGGCAGGAATGTTAAGGTCTTTGCTGAGCCGGATCGCGGCTTCCACCGCTCGCTCAGCAGCTGACACATCCGACAGACCATCCACGTTTTCGCCCATCGCCTTGGCAATGTCACGGAAGCGTTTGTAGTTGGTCGGCATGTTGTATTCCCAAACCCGGGGTAAGGCGATGGCGTTGTTTAGGCCGTGGTGAGAATCGTAAAAGGCGCTCACAGCATGAGAAATGGAGTGGATGATACCGAGGCCACCGCTATTGAACGCCTGCGCCGAGACATAGGAGGCATACATCATGTTGGTGCGGGCTTCGTAATTCAGCGGCTCCAATACTGCGCGGCGCAGATTTTGAGCAACCAACTCGATGCCAAAAAGCGCACTACCAAGACTCGGCGCAAAGTCAAGCCGGGAAACATAGGGTTCGGAAGCATGCGCTAAGACGTCGAACCCGCAAAATGCAGTCAAATCCTGGGGCATGGAGAAATGCAGGGTAGGATCATTAATACTCAGAGTAACCGGGACATTCTCATCCAGTCCCAACCATTTATACGGGGCTTTTTCCGAGGTGGTATCGGTGATCACATAGGCCCAGCTGGTCTCGGAACCTGTGCCTGCCGTGGTGTTAACGGCGATATGAGGCGGATTGTTGGGGTTTTCAGATTTGTTGAATCCGTCAAATTCGTTGATGTTGCGCCCATCGTGGGAAACGACAATACGCGCCCCTTTGGTCGCGTCGGTCGTGCTGCCGCCACCCACCGAGATGAAACTGTCACACTTTTCCTTGGTGTAGAGATCGGCGATCTCCATCACGTTATAGTCCTTCGGATTGGACTCGATCTTGTCGTACAGCACCACATCGACACCTTGATACTGAACTTTGCCGATAATGTCCTCAATGATGCCTGTGCCACGTAAACCCGAAGTGCTCAGCAAGGCGCGCTTAAAGCCCAGAGTCTTTGCTTCTACCCCAATCATTTCATAGGCGCCTGGCCCTAAAAGTCCGCGTGGAATGCGATGGAATTCTTTGATGGGGAATTGCCAGAGTTTGTTTGCCTCCATTTTATAACCTCCTTAGGATGGTATACCTAGTTTTTATCCGTTTTAATTCGAAATTTTGAGTAAAGCCGAGCCATAGGCAATACCCGTGGCCTGGTATTAAGGAGCATAAACTAGGCCTACACCGGTCCAGTCTTTGTAATTTATACTAACACTCTGATTCTATTTACAGAAAGAATCGGCCGAACCGGCCGAACCGGCCGAACCCACGAATGACGTGTCGCAAGATGGGAAGCTAGATTGTTATAAAAATGCAACGAAGACGCGTTCGAGTGTTCAGTTACTGAGACAGCGCTACGAAGCTTTGCTAGAAAACGTCGACCCTGTACCTGCCGATAGGCGCAATTTGACGATTAGTTTCCACGAATCCGAATCCTAGCACCGGGTATAGCGCTAGCAGAACAACCGTATATCCCTAATTCGAGGGGACCTTGTTCGGCATCAGCCGGGAAATCGGGGACAATATCCTTGATAGTGGTGGCGTTCAGGTAAACGAGAAGTTGTCATCGCTATTATTGCGAAATGACATCGTCCGGGGTGGCTAGAGGATTGCCGTTTGCGGGTGCACTGAATCGAGTACGATGCCAAGCGGCAAGGGGCGGCCGTGGAAACACGCCGCATCTGATGTTGGGGCAGCTAGCGGCTAGCCTGGGACAGCATAATCACGACAGAGCCCGAGGAAATCTCGAGCCGGAAGCTCGAGATTTCGCCCGCGCTTGTCATCCCTTGCGACATCCCTTCAAGCTCGCAAGCGAGCTTCGCGGCGATCTCACTCGGCTCCTTCCGCGCGTCGATGAAGACGATCACGAATGCCGGGACCGCTATCCCAGCCGACCCGAACCGCGCGATCACTTCTTGCACGCTCCCTGTGCTGTACGGAGATCTTGATCCGCTGCGTCCAAGCCACGTTGCCCCTCCTCGTTCCCCTCCTCAGGATGCACTAGCTCGTTTTAACCGTTTTATTTTATGTTTGAGTGAAATCGAGCCATGGGCTGAATTGAATTCAGCAAAAACTACGCCCATCCGAGTTCAATCTTTCAGATTCACCTTAAGCCTCTAATTCTATTTATAGAAAAATTATCTAACTCAAACAAACCCGAGAATAATGCATTAAAAGAAAGAACGCGAGGTTGTCACAAAAATGCAACAGAGATCAATTCAAGTGTTCCGTTACTAGCACGGCTCAGTAGAGATTCTCATCGACTATATCAGCCGATGGGCGCGATCCGCGCGTGATCCATCCATTGCAGGCAGAACACTCAATGGGCCTTCGCGACTCGACGTGCAACAGGATTTACGGTGTCCACGCGAACCGCATCGAACCACAACTTAAGTTTCAATCTGCTTGGTATAACACTTCACCAGCGCTGTTCTCTACCGAGACGGCCACAGGAATACCCTGGCGAATGCTGTCCGTGACTACGCAGAAATCCTCGAAAAGCTTCAGACAGCGTTTCATCCGTACCGATTGTTCTAGTTCGGCATCCACCGTGAGCCGAATTTCCATACCGCCGACCCTCAACCGACCTTTTTCATTACGCACGATCTTGCACGTGGCCGCGGTCTTCACACTCTTCGGCGCCACATCGTTCTTGCTGATGCAAAACAGCAAGCTCGCGCTTAGGCAATTGGCCGCGGCGGCGGTCAACATCCGGGAAGCGTTGGGACCTGCCCGCTTACCCAATGGCGGGGGTTCGTCCATCAACACATCGGCGGCGGAATCCCAATCAAATTTAACATTGAATTCATAGTCCTCGAGATGCTCGAGATTAATCGTAAAGCGACCTACTTCAGACATAAGCGGGAACTCTCCTATTGATTTCGTTATCGATGCCCAATCCCGTCCTGTTTCATTAGAGTGAAAGTTTTCGGGGCGAGGCGCATTGTACGGGTCTTTAAGAGCGCTAAAAAGCGCTAGTTTGACAACGCGTTTAATCTCGCATGATGCCGCGTGCCCACGTTATTCAGCTTTTAGCCTTTGATCCCAGTAGCGGCCACGCCGCGCACGAACCAGGGTTGAAAGATCACGAACACCACCAGAATCGGTAAAATCATCATCACGCCAAATGCGAAAATATCGCCCCACTGCAAGGGTGGCAAGGTGTAAAAAGTGGAAACGGCCAGTGGCAACGGGCGAACGTCCTCGCCAATGGTGACCATTAATGGCCACAGGAAAGAGCCCCATTGCGTTAGAAAAGTCAGGATGGCTACGCTGGCGAACGCCGGTTTAGCGTTGGGTACGATAATCGTAATATAGGTGCGCAGTGGACCCGCGCCGTCCATGCGGGCGGCCTCTTCCAGATCCTTGGGCAGGCCGAGAAAATAGCTATAGAACAGATACACGGAGAAGGCATTGGCAATAAAAGGGACGATTTGCACCAGATAAGTATCGCGCCATCCCAGTAGAGTGACTTGATAGAATAGCGGCACCGCAATCGCCTCCAAAGGAATAATCATGATCGCCAGCACGAGTGCAAAGAGAGGTTCCCGGCCGCGCCACCGAAGCCGTGCGAAGGCATATCCCGCTAGACTATTCACCACCAAGCCCGCGATCACCACCGACGCGGTGATCAACAGCGAGTTCAGCATATAGCGCGCAAAATCCACCCGCGCGAAGACATCCGAATAGTTCTCCAGCGAGACGCCATTAACCCAAAAGGCGGACCAGCCACCCGCCTCCACCAGCACCCTGGCATCGGGCTTGAGGCTGCCCACAACCATAAAGATCACGGGCACCACAAACAACAAGACCAACCCGAGCAGCCACAGAGAAGCCAGCACCGCGCCAACAAAGGATTTTCCAGGAGCTTTCATGCCACTTCGCCTTCGTGCCTCACCAAGCGCCGTTGTAAGCCGGTGATGATCAGGACAACCCCGAACAGCACCACGGTCATCGCGGCCGCCTTGGCGACTTGCAATCGGCTGAAAGCGGCTTGCACGGCTTCGAACATTACGGTAGTAGTGGCATCTTGAGGACCACCTTGCGTCATGATTTGCACCTGGTCAAACAACCTAAAGGCGAGAATCGTGGTAACCAGCACCACAAATATCAAAGTATTTTTCAACTGCGGCAGGGTGACGTACCAAAAACGCGGCCAGCGACCCGCGCCGTCGATAGCGGCGGCTTCATAAAGCGATTCGGGAATGGCTTGTAAGCCCGCCAATAGAATCACCATTTGAAAGCCGGTGCCCTGCCAGATTGAGGTCAACATAATGGCAGGGAAAGCCAGCAGTGGATCATGTAAAAAATCTCGAGGCTCCCAGGCGCCCCAAGTGATCCATTCCAGTCCGGCGTTCATCATCCCATTCGGCCCAGGCGCATAAATCAGGACCCAAACCACCGCCACCAAGGATAAGGGAAAAACAATTGGTAAGAAGAGCAAGGTCCGAAACAGGACGCGTCCCTTCAAGGGTTGATTGATCATTAGCGCCAGCATAAGGGCCAAACTCGTCTGCAGAGGCACCACGATCAACGCAAATAAGGCATTGTTCATCAGCGCTCGGCCAAACGAAGGATCGGACAGAACCCGGTAAAACTGTGCCAGACCCATCCACTGCACCGGCAGAGGCGATCCCAAGCGTAGATCCGTAAAGCTCATACCCAGCGCCCACAGGAAGGGGCCGGCCACGAATAACAACAAACCCAGCAAAGCAGGAGCGATGAATCCGAACGCCAGCCAGCTAGATCGGTTGGAACGGGCGCGAGAATTAGCTGCCATAACAATTTATTTACTTGAACTACTTGGAATTCTTGGGAACAAAGGGATAACCTCGATTATCCAGGATATCTTCATCGATTTCGGCCGCGGCCCTATCCAAGGCATTTTGAACGGGGCTGCCATTGCGTATATCCATAAAAGCTTGGTAAAACGCCGAGCTGATCACGGGATACCCAGGCGTCTTGGGCCGTGGCACGGAATAACCCTCCTGAAGTTGCTGCGCAAATAAATGCAGCGGACCAGCCGCGCGGTAGAGTGACGATAGCGCTATCGCGCTCCGGGTAGCCGGCACCGCCGCATTGGCATCGGACATGGCCAGAATTTCTTTGGGTTGTAACAGAAATTCCAGGAATCGGGCGGCTTGCTGGGGATGGGTGCAGGCTGTAGTGATACCCCATACCCAGGACCCCTGAGCGGTTTTCATCCCCTTGCCGAAGTCTGGCAAGGGCAATAACACCAGATCATCACCGACCGCTTGCGCATAACGGCCGTACTCCCAATGCCCGGCCCAGGAGAGCGCCACCCGACCGGCAGTGAAAGCCGCATCATCCACATTGGGATCCACATAGCCGTTGATTAACCAAGATTGCAGAGTCTGCATTACAGATACGGCCCTGGAACTGGTTAAACTCTCGTCTGCAGATTGATAGGTCTTACGGTCGATCAAGTCAGCGCCGGCGGATTGCAACAACGGAGAAAAGGCGTAAACAAACCATTCCGCCGGATAATTCAACTTCAGGTCCAGCACCGCCCGATCCGGGTCATGAGCCGCCAGCGACGCCAAGGCGGACGTCATCTCGGCCGCACTCCACGCCGTTTGCGGACCCTGGGGAATGCGCACGCCCGCCGCCTGTAATGCGGAACGCCGCGCATAGATCCCCAGGCCGGAGTCGAAGGTTCCAAGCGCGTAAAGCTGACCGTGATAAGTTCCCTGGTCTACGATGGATGGGATCAAGTCCTGGATAACTTCCGGGGATATCAAAGATTCAAGCGCAACGAGATGGCCTTGCCACACGTAGTTGTAGATATACGGACCATCCAGCTCCAGAATGTCGGGCAGATCACCGGCTAGGGCAGCCACTTGAACCTGGGTGTTATAGGTGCGCTCCGGAATGAAATTCAGCCGCAACCGCACAGCGTTTTGGGTAGCATTAAAGCGATTGAGCTGTTGCTCAATCGTCTCGCGCTCCGAAGCTTGACCGGCATGGGCCCATACCGTCAACCCGGGTGGGCCGTTCTGAGTTGTTTTGTTGCAGCACACCAGCCCCATCCCTAGCACGATCCACAACAAGGGAAGAAACCCGAAGTGCTTGCGAGTTAGATTCCGTTTAAACACCGGTTATCTGCCTGTGTATTAAGGTCAAGATTTCTCCGGGGGAAACCAGGAGCTGGAGTTATCCCTGTTCTGAAGCTCGAACTATGATAGCAATACTTCACAACTGGAATCCAGAAACGGAGTAGCTGCCCGGCGAAACAACGAAGGATGCCGGTGAACCTGCGAACCGCATCGATCGCGAAATCCCCTACCATAAAATATCCACTTTACAACCGTTGACCTACGACTCAGAACTTCCAGGGCGACCCTGTTCTTCACGGTGAACCCAGTCGTACGCCATAACAACCGATTATTGTAAGATAACGGTGCGACACAGTGACAAGTCTTCGGGTGGGTCAAATAAGGACCATTCGCTCAACGTCGGCGCTATGGTTGTGTAGTCCAATCACCTGCATTTTAAAAAACACTGTTCAATCTCCGGAAATACTTTGAAAAGTAACGTTGAGTTGCCTATCCTTCCGATGTCGACGGCCTCAACGGGGCCGCTAAACAGAAGCTAAGGTCTGGTCCTTGGAAAAATACAAACCCACAAGTACAGCTATCCGACTGACGGAAACTCAGGTCAAACTTATCAAATCTGAGGTTGCTAAGCTTTTCGGTGAAAGGGCTGCTGTTTACCTTTTTGGGTCACGAGTGAACGCTGCTGCGAAGGGGGGAGACATCGATCTGTATATCGAACTGTCCGAACCGCTGCCAAATGCGCTAGCCCTAAGCCTGAAATTGAATGGGGCGCTCCAACTGGCTTTCGGCATGCAGAAAATCGATATCCTGACCCATGAGCCGGGCCAACCTCTGCAACCCGTTCACCGACAAGCGCTACAAAAAGGCGTTTTATTGTGAGCGGGGAAGCGGATTATAGAGAACGTCTTCTGCGGATCCTGCAGGTCGTCGAGCGGGAAGCCCATCATCTCGAAGGGGTTACCGGCCGCTTTTTCGGAGATGCACAAAAGATCGATGCCTCCTGGCTGGAGCAAAGACTAGCCAACCCCATGTGGATCGATACGCTCGAATCCTTTGCCGCCAAATTCGCGCGCATTCAGGACACCATTGGAGACAAGTTACTGCCGGTGTTTCTGCACGTGGCCGGAGAGTCTCCGGGTACTGCCGTCGAAAATCTCAACCGGGCCGAACGGTTAGGATTGATTCGAAATGCACAGGAGTGGCTGGGCGCCAGGGGGTTGCGGAACAAATTAGTCCATGAGTATATCGACGATCTCGGCGTACTGGCGGATGCGCTCAATCTGGCCCACAGTTTGGTGCCGGTATTCCTCGGCAGCTTTCGCGCATTCGAAAACTACACGCACAACCGGTTATTGTCTGGCGATAACAATCGGCACTAATGCAATGCCTGTCAATAAACAGCTCCTACCCGTACCAAACGAACCACGCCATTCTAGAGTCAGCTTACCCAATTGCTACCTAACTTCATGGTCCTGGGCGTCAGATGCCGAAAATCCTCTGGGGACTTGTAAGAAATACTGAGCTCCGCGAAGTGCAGCTGTCGCGATACCCGACGATTCTACCTCGACCGATGCGGTTCGTGCCTCACCGGCATCCTACAGCACTATCCCCGATTATCCCGGATAAACTCACCGAGCAGGCGAAATTCCTCTCCGCGGGAACTGCCCTTGCGCCACGCCAATGCGATCATGCGGTAACTTCCCTCCTTGAGCGGATAGGTCCTGATATGCGTGCCGCTGAGCAGCGACGAACCTTCCGCCATCTCGGGCACGAAGGTGATGCCCAGATCACCGTCCACCATCTGTACCAAGGTCAGCAGGCTGCTCGCCGCGAAGGGACTTAGTTTTTGATAGTCGAGAATCCGACAAGCCGAGATGGCATGGTCACGCAGACAATGGCCCTCTTCTAGCAGTAGCACGCTGCCGCTATCGAGACGGTTGAACGCATACCGCTCGGGATCGACCAGCTTGGTGTCGTCACGCGCAGCCAAACGAAAACGATCCTTGAAAAGAGTAAAGGTCTCGACATTTTTCAACTCAAAGGGCAAGGCAATCAGCAGCACGTCGAGACTTCCCTGTAGAAGCTCCGCATGCAATTGCCGGGTTTTACCCTCTTTTAGATAAAGCTGCAGCTTGGGAAAGGCTTTTCGAATTTTCGGCATCACTTGAGGTAACAGAAAAGGCGCGATCGTCGGTATCGCGCCGAGATTCAGCCGCCCAACTAAAGGTTCCTGGCCCCCTTCGGCGATTTCCACCAGTGCATCGAGATCGCGCAGGCACAAGCGCGCTTGCACCACGACCTCTTGACCGATCGCCGTGACCGTGACGCGCCGATTGGTTCTATCGAACAGCCGCACATTGAGTAAGGACTCGAGCTCTTTAATTGCGCTGCTGAAGGCGGATTGCGAAACGTAGCAGGCCGCGGCCGCGCGGGCGAAGTGTTGATGCTCAGCCAGCGCTACCAGATAACGCAACTGTTTAACCGTCGGCAAGTGAGATGAGAACGCGGTCCATGGAAAAATATTATATTCGATAAAATCGATTATTTTAAACAGAATAATCCATTAGAAAAAATATACACACACCTTTATCATTACCCCATGACAGATCAATACCCAGAATTCCTGGGCCCGTCATCAACCGATTGTAGGGTTTAACAACGTTAATCGACTTAAGGAGAAAATTTATGAGCGTTCTAGTTGCACAGCAAGCCCCTGATTTTACCGCCCCCGCCGTATTGGCGGATGGCACGATCACCGAAGAATTCCGCTTATCCGACTATCGCGGCCAGTACGTGGTGTTGTTTTTCTGGCCACTGGATTTCACCTTCGTGTGCCCTTCCGAAATCATCGCCCATGATCACCGGATCCAGCAATTCAAGGAGCGCGGCGTTGAGATCATCGGGGTATCGATAGACTCGCAGTATACGCACTATGCCTGGCGCAACACACCGGTGAACCACGGTGGCATTGGCCCCGTCCAGTTTCCCATCGTGGCGGATGTGCGCCACGAGATCACCCGGGCCTTCGGTATCGAACACCCCGACGGCGTGGCCTTGCGCGCCTCGTTCCTGATCGACCGAGAGGGGATCGTCCAACATCAGGTGGTCAATAATCTAGCGTTGGGCCGGGAGGTCGATGAGATGTTGCGGATGGTCGACGCCTTGCAGTTCAACGAAGAAAACGGCGAAGTCTGTCCGGCCGGCTGGCGGCGGGGTGACGCGGGCATGAAAGCGAGTCCCGAGGGTGTCGCCGAATACCTAGCCGACCACGCATCCGAGCTTTGATCTTTTAAACACACGATCCAGAGCAGCGACACTTAATGGCCGCGGCTCTGGCAAGATCGACCATTGGCTAAACTTTAACCATAGGAGACCGTTTCATCATGAGTGAGGTAAAGCACGCGCGTCTATTAATTTTAGGCTCGGGCCCGGCAGGCTACACCGCCGCGGTGTACGCGGCCCGAGCAAATTTAAATCCGGTGTTGATCACCGGCATCCAAATGGGTGGCCAACTCACCACTACCACCGATGTGGACAACTGGCCGGGTGATGTGGAAGGCCTGCAAGGCCCCGACTTGATGGAACGCATGCGCCAGCACGCGCAACGTTTCGGGACAGAGATCCTTTTCGACCATATACACACCGTCGAGCTGGGACAAACTCCGTTTCGCCTAGTGGGTGACTCGGGAGTTTACACTTGCGAGGCGCTGATCATCGCCACCGGCGCCAGCGCCCGCTATTTGGGGCTGAAGTCGGAAGAGAACTTCAAAGGTAAAGGAGTTTCGGCCTGCGCGACCTGCGACGGCTTTTTCTACCGCGGCCAAGACGTCGCGGTGATTGGCGGTGGCAACACGGCCGTCGAAGAAGCACTTTACCTTTCCAATATCGCTTCCAAGGTGACCCTCGTTCACCGCCGCGATAGCCTGCGTGCCGAAAAAATACTGCAAGACAAGTTATTCGAGAAACAGGCTCAAGGCAAGATCGCCATCGAATGGAATCAGATGCTTGACGAAGTGCTCGGCGATAACAGCGGTGTCAACGGACTACGCCTGCGTCACGTTCAAAGCGGCGAAACCCAACAGCTCAACGTTCTGGGCGTGTTTATCGCGATCGGACATATTCCCAATACCGAACTCTTCGAGGGCCAACTCGAGATGTCCGGCGGCTATATCCGGGTGCGAGGCGGCGCGGAAGGTAACGCCACCGCCACCAGCGTCCCAGGGGTCTTTGCCGCAGGTGACGTGATGGATCATGTGTATCGTCAAGCTATCACCTCCGCAGGTAGCGGCTGCATGGCGGCTTTGGACGCGGAGCGCTTTCTCGATCAAGTCGACCAGCCGGAAACATCCGAGGCTGATGTGACAGCGGAAGCATAAGGCTTATTGGAATGATTGCTCATGAGCTAAACTGCGCGATAGGCTGCCGTATGCCCTCATACCACGACATTACGTGGGTGGCCCTGGATAAAAGCCACGATGTTTTTCCCAACTTCGTTGACCAGACGTTGGCGGGTCTCGCGGCTCGCCCACGCGGTGTGAGGCGTGAGGATCAGATTGGGGATATTGGGATCCAACAGTGGATGCTCGGGCGACGGTGGTTCGCTAGTGAGAACATCGATTCCAGCACCACCGATTTCGCCCGCCTTCAGCGCCTCGGCTAAAGCCTGTTCATCGACAATACCGCCGCGGGCAGTATTGATCAATAGGGCTGAGGGTTTCATCCGAGTGCGAGTTCAGGCTGGCCGATCAAGTTGCGGGTATTTTCCGTTAGGGGACAATGCAGACTCAGCACATCGACCTTGCCGAGCATTTCATTTAGAGGTGTTCTCTCTGGGCTCGCGGGGCCTCCAGGCCGCTGAGCGACCAACACCTGCATACCGAACACCTGGGCAACGCGCGCCACACCCCGTCCCAGCTCCCCAAAGCCCACGATACCCAATACCTTGTTCTGAAGCTCCCAGATGGGATAGTCCAATAAGCAGAACTGGCCACTGCGTTGCCAGTGCCCGGCTCGAATCAGTTGTTGATAGTCCGCCAGATGGGTGGCGAAGGCCAGAACCAGTCCGAACACATGTTGAACCACGGTGGGGGTCGCGTAACCACGGACGTTGGTGACAGTGATCCCAAATTCACGGGCTGCCTCGAGGTCGATATTGTTCGTACCCGTGGCTGCGATGCAGATCAGGCGCAGCCGCGACGTACGGCTGAGCACCGCGCGGTTCAAAACCACTTTGTTGCTAATGATCACCTCGGCGTCTTGCGTGCGCTCGAGTGTTTCGCTAGGCAGGGTATGATGATGATGTTTCCATTGAAGCGCGGTGTTGGTTAATGCGGACAGATCCAGATCGCCGCGATCCACGGTTGCGAGATCAAGGAATACGCCGCTTAGCCGAGTCATGAGTCAGAAGGGAGTGTGAAATCTTATCAGATCTAGCTGTTCCAACGCCAATCAACTCGAAATCGGCCGGGTTCCTAAGGTTGATCACTCAACTCAGGCCCTTCTTTTTTCATCGTAGCAAGATCCGCGCGGCTCACGCCGAGCATCAACGCCGCGGTGCTGGCCACATAGATAGACGAGTACGTGCCGATCAAAATCCCCACGATCAAGGCCAGTGAGAATCCATACAGCGCCGATCCTCCTAGAAACACTAGAACAACCAAGACCAGCAGGGTGGTCCCTGCCGTAAGAATGGTGCGTGACAATGTTTCATTGATCGATAGGTTCATAACCTCGATGACGCTACGTTTGCGTATTTTTCGAAAGTTCTCCCGGATCCGGTCGAACACCACGATGGTATCATTGAGCGAGTAACCGATCACCGCCAAGATCGCGGCGAGCACCGAGAGGTCAAACTCGACTTGGGTAGCAGAAAAAAAACCAAGAGTGATTATCACATCATGAACCAATGCCAGCACGGAGCCCAGGGAAAATCGATATTCGAAACGTAGCGCCACATAGATCAATATACCGATCAACGCATAGACCATAGCTAGCCCGCCATCTTCCCGCAAGCTTTCGCCTACCTGCGGACCAACGAACTCGATGCGGCGCAACTTTACCTCGCCCTGGTGTTTCAATAGATCGAGTATCCGATCGCTCAATTCGGCGCGGACAGTGGTGCCGTGGTGTAGCGAAAGTCGGATGAGCACATCATGCTGGGTTCCGTAATATTGTACCGTGGCATGTGTGATTCCACCTGCGGCCAAGGCCTGGCGCACGATATCCAGCTTGGCCGGCTGGGTGTACTCAACCTCCACTAATGTGCCACCGGTGAAATCGATACCGAAATTCAAACCTCGAATGGCCAGCGAGAGGATAGCGAGCACAATAAGTGTCCCCGACAGCATCAGCGCTAAATTACGCTTGCCGAGAAAATCGATACGGGTCTTGTGTGAAAATAATTCCATGCAGGAATCCTCTTATTTTTTAAAGCGATGATAACGACTTAGGGCTTGAGAAAAATAAATGTCTGCTCTGGCCTCCCTCAGACGCATCCAGCCAGGCGGGAGCTCACAGTATATCGCCAAGTACTTTTTCATACACGCTCAAACTACGGCACACTCGACGACGTGCCCATTCCACCCATGGTCTCAACGGTGGCGATCTACGACTCGAATGGCGTATAGTCCAAGAATTCGCTGCTCGCCAGAACTTACCGAATGAATGACACCCACCCGACCCAAGTCCACATCCACCTCGACCGCCTGACACACAACCTGCGCCTGTTACAAAGCCAAGCGGGCAACGCGTCCATCTGGCCGGTCATCAAGGCGAATGCCTATGGGCACGGGATTGACATTATTGCTCGACATCTGTTTGAACTGGGTTATGACACGCTTTGTGTCGCCCACGTCGAGGAAGCTGCGGCTTTAATCGAAGCCGGCATTCGAGCCCATTTTGTACTCCTTTCGCCACCCCTGGCCGAACAAAGCCAAGCGATCGTAAATCTCGGCTGCCAAGCCGGGGTCTGCACCTTGGAATGCATTGAGGCTATCGCGCGGGAGGCGAAACAACAGAGGCGCCGTGCCGCACTGCACCTGATGGTCGATACGGGGATGGGACGCGATGGCATCCTGCCGGAACAAGTTCCGGCATTTCTCCAGCGCTGCTCCGCCTTGCCCAGCTTAGAGGTCCGCGGACTGATGACCCACTTTCCCTGCGCGGACCAAACGGATAAAAGCTTTTCTCTGCAGCAAATCGCCAGCTTCCGCCACCTTGCTGAAAGCACCGCCGGCCACGGCATCGAATTTCGGCACATGGCCAACAGTGCCGCAATTTTTGATCTGCCGAGTTCCCGCTTTGACGCCGTACGCCCGGGAATAGCGATCTATGGCCTGCCGCCTTCAGCAACAATGCTCAATCCTCGGGTGAACGAGCTGCAACCGATCTTAGAATGGAAAACACGCATCGCCTTTCTCAAAGAAGTGCCCGCAAACACCGGGCTGAGCTACGGACATAGCTTTCACACCAAACGTCCGTCGCTGATCGCTACTGTGCCCGTGGGCTACGGCGACGGCCTTAGTCGCCGGCTCTCCGACAATCTCGATCTTCTGGTACGCGGCCAACGTTGCCCCCAGGTTGGGCGGATTTCCATGGATCAGAGCCTGATCGATGTCACAGCACTCCGCGGTCGCGTCCGGCTGGGGGACGAGGTAGTTATTATCGGTCAGCAAGGGGAACAGGCGCTCTCGGCCGATGAGTTGGCGCAAAAACTGGGCACGATTAATTATGAAGTGGTGACCCGCATTGCGGAACGTGTACCTCGCAAGCTGATCCGGGTTGCTGAAGAGTAACACATTCAGACCACTCAGCCCCTTTTGCAATGCGGCTATGCTCGCTGCGTTTCCCTATAGGCTTTACAGCCCGATAAACGGCTATTTAAACCGGTATAGGCACGGATAACTGGACATGTGCCGTTAGAATTCTTATGCTTCACTCTGTGCGATAATCAGTGTGCTGGTTAGGATAATGACCCTGTAAACGACTCGATGAATCGACAGGCATTACACCACCAGTCAACGGAGTACAGGGAGTGAGAAAATGGGATGGCCATGGTCGAAAACTAGGGATTGGCGGGGACAGCACAGGCCAAACATTACCGCAATGCCGATCTAGACTGAAACCGCTGGCGTAGGCGGAGCGACAAAGTTGGAGCATCTCCTCACGCCCTCATCGCGGGAACCGATTGATCGCTTAGGCGGTTGCTACCTGAGTGTTCTACATGGCTAAGGTTGTTTCCAACACATTGTCCCAAAAAAGGTGTTACAACGAGTCTTAAGTCGCAACACAATCCAGATGGTTATTTATCGCGGATTATTTATAATGTAGCGGCCCAGCGGGCTCTACGGCCAATCCAGTCTTTCCGATTAGGAGGTTTCAATGGTAAAACTATCTAGCGCCGGGTTCGACGAAATCATTAAACTTGCCGGCAGCTTCGTTACAGAAAATCAAGGTGTGTGGGACCACTCCGCTTGGCTCGAGTTCTTAGCTAAGGTTCAGAAAATGGGGGTTGAAGTCTCAAATGGAATGCAGTCGAATTTAGGTGAACTCTTAGAGTCTATGAAGCGGTTTTACCAAGCGACCGCTTCCACTGCAGGCATGGAAAAGGCCATGAAAACCATCGCGAGAGACAGCGTCAAGTTCATCAAACAACAGCAAGGGGTATGGGGGCATAACGAATGGGAAGCCTTCACACAAGGTGTTCGAGAAAACGCCGTTAGCTTGACCGAAGAAGCCACAGCCTATCTCGGGGGCATCCTGGAATCGGTGAGAACCTTCTACGCGATTCTGCCCCCCCCCTCTTCAAGTTCAAGTGCTCAAACTGAAAAGAAGTCGGTAGCAAAACCCCCGGCCAAACCAATCAAGCCCAAAACCGTGCCCAAAAAAGCCGAGCCGCCAAAATCTGTGGCTTCGGATGATCTCACGGTCATAACTGGCATCGGTCCCGCTCTGCAAAAAAAACTCAACCAGGAGGGTATCTATCGTTTCGACCAACTCGCGGCGCTGACGGAAGCCGATATCGAGAAGCTTGAAGGGAACACCATTAAATTCCCCGGCCGAATTAAGCGCGAAGATTGGATAGGTCAAGCCAGAAGGCTTATCCACGAGTAATCGGCCTGCTGCAGCCTGCTTACACTCAGCCTCGCCAGACATTGTGATTTCTCATATGGCTTCATCATGACGCCAGTGTGTGCTTAGGCGCGTACAATGGGAAGCCGATTATCCAGTCACAATTTAGGGTGAGGCTGAGGATATACGGAGATGAGAGCCATCACCGGACCGCCACGGCGCGGGTCGGCGCTAAAGGTGTGGCTCAAAGGCAGGATTTAAGCGGGGGACGTGATCTTTCTCAGACTCGTCAGCGCTTATAAAAAGTCTTTCTACGCGATCCGAGTTAATATACCCGATCGCTTAATAGGTTGCGCAAGTAGCGACCGTAATTATTGTTCTTTATCGATTCCGCGAGTTTTCCTAGTTGCGCAGCATCGATATATCCTTGCCGGTAGGCGATCTCTTCCGGACACGCTACCTTCAAACCCTGCCGTTTCTCTATGGTTTCAATAAAACTAGAAGCTTCTAACAGAGAATCGTGCGTGCCGGTATCCAACCAAGCCATGCCGCGTCCCATGATTTCAACCACCAGATCACCCGATTGAAGGTAAATATTGTTTAAATCGGTGATCTCCAGCTCGTCTCGTGGTGAAGGTTTCAGGGAACGGGCAAATTCCACAACCCGATGATCGTAGAAATAAAGGCCGGTCACCGCATAGCGGGACTTAGGTTGAACCGGCTTCTCCTCCAAGCTGAGCGCCAACCCCGTTTCATCGAATTCCACAACACCATAACGCTGAGGATCTTCGACCGGATAAGCAAAAACCGTGGCGCCGTGCGTTCGCTTAGAGGCCGTGCCGAGCATTCCCACCAGATTGTGACCATAGAAAACATTATCACCTAGCACCAGCGCACAAGGCTGATGATCGATGAACGGCTCCCCAATGAGAAAAGCTTGCGCCAGACCACCCGGAGAGGGCTGTATCGCGTAGCTCACCGAAATACCCCACTGCGATCCATCACCAAGCAATTGTTCGAATCGGGGGGTGTCCTGCGGCGTGGAGATCAACAATATGTCCCGTATCCCCGCGAGCATCAATACGGAGAGCGGATAGTAAACCATCGGCTTATCATAGATGGGAAGCAGTTGTTTGGAGATCACCTGAGTCACCGGATAAAGCCGCGATCCGGAACCTCCCGCCAAAATAATCCCCTTCATGCATTAATCTCTCTTGGTTTTAAACGCACCATCTCGCCATTCAGGTCGTCCGCAGGACTACCCTGCCCCACCAATCCAAGCTGCGGAAAGCCCAGGAAGCATATAAATTAAAGGGGCAAAGCCAACACGCTGCGAGTAATTTAGCTCAAGGCTGTGATTTCGAGCCGTTTTACCGCCGAAATCGACTTAACAGCATAGCATATAAAAACTCGGTAGTTATCCTTCAACAGGGAGTAAAGTCTAACCGACTACGAGTGAGCCCAGCACTGTAGGCGTATTTTCGATGAGCTTTCACGTCGTATGCCAATAAATCTCCCAATAAATCGACTCCGCTGTGTGCCCAAACCATACACGGCTTTCATTAACCAATGAACGCACCTCATCAAACACAACTTTTCGTTCTGGGCTGCGTCTATCAAGGTATTGGCTGCATGGATGAAGCGGAAGCCGGAAAAGAAGCTGCTTTGAAACCTCTAGTAAAACATCCATGAATTGCCTATCCTTAATCTGACCCCATACTTCAAGGAGAGCGCCATGAGAGCGGCTGAGTTATTCGTACAATGTTTGGAAAACGAAGGCGTCGACTATATATTCGGCATTCCGGGAGAAGAAAATATCGACATCATGGATGCGTTGCTCGGGAGCAAGATTCAGTTTATCACCACCCGCCATGAACAGGGGGCCGCATTCATGGCCGATGTCTACGGCCGCTTGACCGGCCGAGCGGGCGTGTGTCTAACCACGCTGGGACCGGGCGCAACCAATCTGGTGACCGGTTTTGCCGATGCCAACATGGACCATGCGCCGATTGTCGCGATCGCAGGCCAAGGGGCAACCACACGGATGCACAAGGAAAGCCATCAGATATTGGATTTGGTAAACCTATTCAAACCGATTTCCAAATACAGCATCCAGATTCGTGAACCGGAAATCGTGCCGGAGATCGTGCGCAAGGCTTTCAAGAACGCCCAAGCCGAAAAACCCGGAGGTAGTTTCATCGACTTTCCGGAAAATCTAGCGAGAATGGGGGTGCCCGCAGCGGGACCTCTCAAGGTTCAGGCTCCGAAGCCGCCGATCGCCCCCGAGGCCAAGCTTCAGCAAGCCGCCGATCTCATCAGTAAGGCGACGTTTCCCCTAATTATGGCGGGCAATGGGGTAATCCGCGCGGGCGCCTCCGAACAACTCACGCGCTTAGCCGATAGCCTGAAACTGCCAGTGGCGACTACCTTTATGGCCAAAGGCGCTATTCCTTTCGCCCATGAACAGTGCTTGGGTACGGTGGGTTTACAGGCGCGGGATTACATCGCCTGCGGGTTCGACCGAGCCGATGTGGTGGTATGTGTGGGGTACGACATGGTCGAATATCCCCCCAATTTGTGGCATCCCCACAAAGAGAAAAAGATTATTCATGTGGACATGAGTCCAGCCGAGGTAGACGAGCACTATATTCTCGAGTGCGGCGTGATCGGCGACATCGGCGCCTCACTGGATAAGCTCACCACCCTGGCGCAGCCGCACCATGGCCAGTATGCCGGAAGCTTGCGCCAGATGATTATCGAGGATCTTCGCAGCCACGCCGAGAGTTCGGGATTCCCCCTTAAACCGCAAAAGATCATCTGGGATTTACGCCAGGTCCTGCAACCGGAGGACATCGTTATTTGCGATGTGGGTGCCCACAAGATGTGGATGGCCCGCATGTATCAAGCGGAACGCCCCAACACCTGTATTATCTCCAATGGCTTCGCCTCCATGGGCATCGGCGTGCCCGGCGCCCTGGCGGCCAAGTTGGTACATCCCGAGGTGACGGTGGTGACCGTCACCGGCGATGCCGGTTTCATGATGAACTCTCAGGAGATCGAGACGGCTTTGCGCATCGGCACACCGATGGTGATTTTAATTTGGACGGATGGCGAGTACGGCTTGATTCATTGGCATCAATTGCGTCATTTTGGCCGCGAAAGCCATATCGCTTTCAACAATCCGGATTTCGTCAAATACGCCGAGAGTTTCGGCGCGAAAGCTTACCGAATCAACCAGGCCGATGAATTGGTGCCCACCCTAAAACAAGCCATCGCCGACAACACGGTGGTGATTATCGACTGCCCGGTCGACTATTCGGAAAATATGAAATTCACAGAAAAAATGGGCCATCTCGTTTGCCCGATCTAGAACGGTTAATGTGTTCCGCGTTGCCGTTGGGCAATGTATAGTTGAGCGATAAGGGGAGTGATATGTCGGACGAAATAATCACCAAGCGAGTGGATGGAATATACGAACAACGGCTCGGAAATGTATGGGTTGCCGAGTACTGGGAGGATCCAGCAACCGGATTATGGCGGGCCGAGGTTTTTCGAAATAATGTGGCTAAGTGGGCTTCAAATTCCCATTTATCCATTGAAGAAGCCGAGCGGTCGGTACGTAATTATCTGGATCAACTCTAACGTTTTTATGAGATTACGGTTATGACAACTGAAGCAGATCCGCTCGTTGGCCAGTGGTATCAGTATTTGGATAAGGGCCAACGGTTCAAAGTGAACGCCCTCGATGAGTCCGGCGGCTTCATTGAAATTCAGTATTTCGATGGCGATATCGAAGAGATCACCGAAGAAACCTGGTACACCTCGGATATTGAGCCGATTTCCATCCCCGAGGATTGGACAGGCCCACTGGATGATATCGAGTATGACGACTTGGACTATTCGGCAACCGAAATGAGCCCGGATGACTGGGCTTCGCCCCTAAAAGAAAACGCAAGCCAAGCAGACGCATGGGAACAATCCAGCGAAACCGACGATTGGGGAGAAGGTCTATCGGAAGAGGAACCGCTGGACGACGATAGACCGTAGGATGCCGGTGAGCCTGCGAACCGCATCGGTCGCACAATCTCCGACATCCACTTCCCCCTTAGGCTCCCGCGGTTAGTAACTCAAATAAAGAGCTCGAGGCCTGTCAAAATCCAGGCGATTCTAAATCCAGTATTTCCGAATTATTCTTCGCTGGGTGCGGTTCGCTTCTCATCGCATTCACAATGATTACCGTACCGATGACAAAAATACCCTTATAGACTATATTCTATTGCAGAGATGGCCCCATTTATTTGGATTTGGAGGTCTGCGTTATCACGCCATCAAGATTGGCCTCCTACTCGGGTAAAAGGGTGGCGTCTCTCGCTTCGCAATTCTCGCAATTAAAACCATAACGGAGTGCGAGAACTGGTTTTATTTCGAAGCATCCGTGGATAAACACCCGCACCGTTTAGCAAGTAGAAAGCAGTTCATTAATCAGTGAGGAACTCGTGATGATAGAAATTAAACAAACTAACGCCCAGCGATTTAAACTGGCGATCGCGATAGGCCTTGTCACCGCGCTCGATTTGACCGCAGGGGTACAACCGGTTGGAGCCGTTGGTATCGAACAGTGCGGCCAAGAATTGGGCCCAGGCTCATACAAGCTAGAACATGACCTTGATTGCGACGGGACCGTGTTGACCGAAGGCGGCGCAGCTTTGACGATAACCGGTCCCGCCAATGTAAATTTAAACGGAAAGAAACTCTCTTGCACCGAGGGCACAAGTTTTACCGCGATAGTCCTTCTAGGCGAGAGGGTGAGCCTTCACTCCGGGACAATAACGGGTTGTGGGCAGGGGCTACAGGTCAACAACACGGATGAGACTGGCCGCACGGGGAAACACAAGATTTATAGCCTCAATATCACCGATGGCACCGGCGACCTGGGAATCGAAGTTAGAAGTGATCACAACTATTTTATAGGTAATTCCGTGAGCAACAATGCCGGGGAAGGCCTGCGGATTCGGGAGGGAAACTATAACCAATTGACGCATAACATTTTTTATCGCAACGGAGACCACGGTGCCAGAGTAAGAGATGGCAACGGTAATTACTTTTTCGGAAATTCAGCGGTGGACAACGGTAGCGAAGCACTGGAATCCGGGGAAGGTTTCAAGTTCCGTGGAGACCATAATATCGGTTTCAAGAACATCGCCGTGGGTAACTTTGATAATGGATTCGGAATCGATGCCGGAAGCGGAAATAAGTTGATCGAGAATTTTGCAGTCAATAATGGGCGTCCCCCGAAGCAGGACGACGTCGGCAATATTGTGCAACGCTTCGCGGGCCTCGCCGTAGCCGGCACGGGTTCAAAAATCAGTAAAAATATTTTATGGAACAATACCGAGTTCGACGCACTCGACGGAAATGAGAACTGCGCCGACAACATCTGGCGCCAGAATGTGTTTGGCACCAGTGCCTTGGGCGTGCCGGAATTAAACGACGATGGCGATACGATCAATGTAAACGTGGTGGAGTCTCCGGATTGCATCCGGTAAGTCGCGCCTGATCCATACCCTGCAACATCAGGTTCAGGAGCGGAGGATAAACGCGGGTACGAATCCATAACGTAGTCACCTTAAAGCCGGCCAAAAGCCGGCTTTTTTATCTGCCGTGGCGGAGGCCTCATTCACCGGCTAATGAACAGCTTCCCGATCGAGCTCCCCACTACGGAGTTTCTCTTGATACTCGTTGAGCGCCCGTTTCACATTCCCATTTAGGAAATAGAGGCCGATGAAATTGGGAAAGGCCATGGACAGAATCAACAGATCGCTGAAATCGAGCAGGTTGCTGGCGCTGGTCACCGAAGCGATCACGATGAAGGCAACGAAAATCAAACGAAACGCCATGGAATACCGTTCGCCGAACACATAGGTCCAGCAACGCTCGCCGTAATAGGACCAGGAAATCATGGTGCTGTAGGCGAACAGCACGACGGAAACGGAAAGGATATACGGAAACCAACTGATGACCGAAGCGAATGCGGCCGAGGTTAGTGCCGCGCCATTGCGAGCCTCGACCAAGGCCGCCTGTTCGGGCGCGTTGTAGACACCGGTGATCACGATCACCAGCGCGGTCATGGTGCAGATCACGATAGTGTCGATGAACGGCTCGTACAGCGCCACCATGCCTTGGCGCACCGGATACTTCACGGCCGCCGCCGAATGGGCGATGGCGGCCGAACCGATTCCCGCCTCACTGGAAAACACGGCACGTTTAAACCCCTGCACGATGACACCGATCATCCCACCCGCCACCGCCACCGGGGAGAAGGCTTGCATAACGATCTGGGTCAACGCCGAGGGTAACAACGCGATGTTGTTCAACAGGATCCATAAGCAAGCCGACAGATAAATGATCACCATGGTGGGAACCACGGCCTCCGCGGTATGCGCGATGCGGCGGATACCGCCGATGATGACGATCCCCACCGCGAAAGCCATGATCAGCCCATACGCGATGGGATAATCCTGAAAAAAAGGTATAGCCTGCTGCACGGCTCCCATCGATTGGCTGAGCTGGAAGGCATTGCCCGCGCCCAGCGAACCTCCTACGGTCAGCACGGCGAACAAGATGGCCAATCCCCGGCCCAGTGCCGGCAACCGCTTTTCCGCCAGCCCGCGGGACAGGTATTCCATCGCCCCGCCCATGACGCGTCCATCCGGGCGGAATTCGCGGTACATCTGCGCCAGGGATACCTCGGTGAATTTCGTCGTCATGCCGAGAAATCCGGCCACGATCATCCAGAACGTAGCACCCGGCCCACCGATGCCAATGGCAATCGCCACACCGGCAATGTTCCCCAAACCCACCGTCGCCGAGAGTGCGGCGGTCAGCGCCTGAAAAGAGGTGACCTCGCCCTGGGCATCGACGGTGCGGTACTTGCCGCGGATGATGCGCAAGGCATGCCCCATCATCCGCAGATTGATAAAGCTGAAACGCAATGTAAAAAATACGGCCCCGATAATCAGCCAAGCCACGATAAAGGGCAGTTCCGGCTCGCCTGGATAGACATCCCAGAAAATCACTTTCGCTAGATAGCCGTTCAGCGCACCGAAAAACGCATCGAAATAAGGGGCGTCACCGGCCCCGGCTACCGCTGGCACTGGCAGCAGGCTCAGAATGATCAGTAGCCGCAGTTTGTAATACTGCATTTTTCCTCCCCGTTGTGATTATTGGCATTGCGGAAAACTCGTACTTAAGCGGTCCAGTTTAGCAAATCATAGTAATTGAATTAACCGGATCATGCGATGCGGGGCACAGTATGGGGCATGAGTGCGGCTTAAAGGGGATTGAGAACATATCCCTCTATAGGATTGGCGGCTAAGACGGAAGAGTTTTTAGGTAAGGATCAACTCTAGTAGGGATGTACAAATATTCGTTCAATCAAGGTTAAAGTTCTTTTTAGATCTACATATTGACCGAAGGGCAAATGGATCGAGGAGGCAAGGTAGGCTTACGGTTTTCGTGGTTCCGATATCCCATGAGAGTTTTATGTCACGTAGATAGCCGAGGAATCGATCATCTTGGGAGTAAAACCAGTGTTTGATAGAGTGCAAACCGCCAAACGTGCGTTACCGGACCGATCAAAGTGAGAGGCAGTAGACGGGTAATAACACGTTTGATACAAGTACTCTGGGCCTAAAACTGTCCTACGGCGGTTTTCCGCATGAAGCGGAATACTTTTGCCAATCCATGTGAGTTAGCGAACTCATGGCCAAGTGCCACCGAGCACGCCGGGGCCGGATACGGGTTTTTCCACCCCGGTGGGTTGATCCTGCTTCACTTTATCGTGGACGTTGACGACGGGTGCCACCGTGGCGTCGCGGCCATCGATGAACGACTGCGCTTCGACAATCACTCGGTAGGCTTTGTTAAGGGTTAGCGCCCGTTGGGGTGAAGGATTGAGCAGCACCGCAATATTTCGCTGCAGCGCGGCACGCATCTCGGGTTTCAGGCTGCCATCCGGGTTGAAAAACCGCGTCAGCACCTCGTCGTTTTCCCGAAACTCATCGCCTGCGCCGTTGTTTTGCAGATAATACGTGTATTCATGGCGTCCATCGGTGCGCAAGGGGTCGGGCAGGCCATCGATCCCCTTCTGGGTCCAGTGATACCATCCTCGCTGGAAAGCCTGGGCGCCGAGCTTGCGGGGAAAAGAAAAGATCCCGTCGGTGGTGGCGCCGACCCCGGAGTGACAACCGATGCAAAATACGGTCTCCTCATAGGTCTGGGGACGCAGCTCGCCTCGCGCATCTTCGATGAATGCTTGGTACACCCAACCCTGATCGTTGCTGACGCCGCGCTCCATGTCACCGATCAGTTGCCTGAGGCGGTCGGGAAAATCGTGCTCCTCTTTAACTTCCTCAAGCGCAGCCTGTTTGAGATCCGAATAGCTGCGCCAGCTCACCTTGCGCCCATAGCGTAACTCCTTCATGCGCGGGGCCAGGCGGATCTGTTGGTCTTCGCCGGGATCGATATAGCGCACGCTGTGGAGAAATTCGGTGCCCTCGGGAAACAGTCCGGCGGCGAGGTGCACGGCACCGTTCTGCCGTTGTAAACGTGCCTGCCCCACATAGGACATGGTTCGCCCCTTGAGGGGAGCCCAGTCGTAGACGATTCGATCGGCTTGCCCCAATGTCCCGTCTTTGTCGAGGTCAACTCCATAGCGATTCTCATCGACTGTTTCGATACGGATATCGTGGCGCTTGATCAGTGCCTCGACGATGGTTAGATTGAGCTTATAGACCTGGGTATCAGGCTTCCCGCTTCATTGGACTGGAAGGGCTCAGCGAGGCGAATCAGCACATCGTCGGTGGAACCGTTGGTGGGCCAGAAGGTTCCCAGAAAAGGATAATAGGCCAGCGCACGCCAACCACTGTAACTGCCGTCCGGCGCGCGGTCGAAACCCTCTTCGTCGAAGTTAAACCAGGCGTCCGGCACGAAGCCATCCCACTGGCCATTGCCATCCTGATCCCATCCGGACGGCAGTTGGGCGAGCCGTTCAGCCAAACGGATTTTAGCTGTGGCGCCCCGATAGTTATCAACACGTACATAGTCGCTGATCGCGGCGTCGCTGATGGCCTCCACCTTGCGCGCACGGTCGACGAATAAATTGCTCCAATGATTATTCAGAGCAAACCGAGGGAATGCGTAGGCCCGTTGTATGTCCGCGTCATTGATGTAGTTGGGGGCCCTGGATTCGATATGGCAGGTAGAACACGGATTGTGCACCCGGCCAGCGCCGTCCCGGGTATTGGTATAGCATTGAGGCGGAATATAGGCCGCCTGATTGTACAGTGTGTGGCCGCTTAAGATTGGGTTCGGGTCAGGGTCGCCATGGACGCTCGTGACCGCGAGCCACAGCGCCGCCATGCCGACCCATGGAATTAAAACTCTCATAAATTATCTCCAAAGCAAAACACGGCCCCGCTATGGGGCCGTGTAGGCTCAGTGCTGATTGTGGTTCAACGGCAAGACGGTCGACATTCACTCACCCATTTTGGGAAACGGACCGATATAGCCGGTATAAGCGTGGCGTTCGGCGCTGCCCGGCGGCACCTTGTCCTCATCGCTTTCGCCGTACGGGTGTTGAACCACGGCCATCAGGTAACCCCAACCATTGATGTCGGGATAAAAGTACGGCGAGGTGGTTTCGGAGCCGTAGGGCGTGGTCAGAATACGGGTAAGCTTCTTGGTTTCGAGGTTATACGACCAAATGGCATCGTTCTGGTGGCCATCGCCGGTATCTTCGCCGATAATCAGTGTCTTATGACCGCGGATAAAGGTCAGGTTATCCGGATTCGAGATGCCTTCGAGGTCGCAGGTGTTATTGGCATAGGGTCCGTTGGGATCATAAGCGGGGATGGAGCTATTGGGATCCGACGCCTGAGTCATGCGCCCTTGAACCACACCGGACATATTTTTAGCCACGTATTCGCTCGCGATGGGTTGGCCTGACTTGTCATTTCTATTCCCACCCACCTGCAAACCGTAAACCGTACCGCATAGGTTATAGGGCAGGCGGATATCGTTAGGACCTCCGATATCGGATCCATCATCATCCTCCCCGTCCTTCTTATAATCTTCCATACCCGAGTTGCGTTCGCTGATCGCGACATACAGCGTCTTGGTGTCAGGATCGAAGGTGATCCCTTCTTCCTTGCGCAGCTCGGTGGTAGCGCCGCGATAAGCCGCATAGCGCCGGGTCTCCAACCTTGAAGCAGCGAGTTCCATGCCGGGCTTCAATTGCAGGCACTCGTGTGTTCCCGTGTCGTGCCCATGATTGACGGAGACGTAATCCGCCGGGCAAGAAGCGTCATTGGGGTCAGGGTCAACGCTTGCAAAGATATCCTCGAATTTCGGAGGTTTGCCGGTGCCCTTGTAGTCGTCGATCAACGCTTTGATCTCGGAATCGGTCGCATGGCCGAGGGCTACCCAATCCAACTTGGCGCTGCCTCCGTTAGCGGCACTGGTCTGATTCCATTTCATGGCATAGAGGGTACCCGCGGAGAGATCGCCGGCCTTGTCGGCGATAAACATGTAAAGTCCCACATTGGTGCCATCGTCGGAGATATAGGCAGTCTTCTGGTCCGGCATCACATAAGCCAGCTCGATAGCCACCCGTCCCATGGCATAGTGCGCGGCGACTTTGGTGTCGCCTTGTTCGTTCGTGACGCCGACTTCCACCGGATAACCGTAGAAGTACGGGTTGATCTTCAGCAGATCGCCGCCATAGTAGGCACCCATTGCGTTGTAGTAATCGTCAATCTCGCCAGTGGCGGGATCGTGGTTTTTGGCATCCGGCTCATATTCCTCGCTGCCAAGATGCGTTCCCCATGGCGTCACGCTACCCGCGCAAGGCACCCAGATCCCGTGGATACCGGAGAAATCGATGCTTCGGGTGCTCACCGCCTGGAGTTTGCCGGTGCTAGGATCTTGGTTGAGCTCGCTCAAATACATGGCCCCCGGACGGCTTTCGAAATGGGAAATCATGAAGAGCTTCTTGCCCACCGGTATGAGTGAGGAAAAATCGTTGGAATTCATGATGGTCGGCGAACCATCTTCCGCATAGACGGGATTGCCATGGACATCCAATTGCAGGCCGAACATGTTATCGCCCAGCGGGTCACCGCTGCGAAGTAGCGTGTTGTACCCAATCGGATAATCCGTCCCATCCACCGAAACAGTCTTTGAGGCAGAAACCAAGCGTTTTTCGGCATCGGTCGCTGGCACCGGTACCGGACTGAAATTCAGGGTGGAGTCAGCGGCCCCCACATTCGTACTCACCGTGGAAATGCCTACCGCTAATGCGCACGACAGACCGAGCGTGCTTAGCTGTGTCCCCCATAGGGTTGAACTCGTCATGTTTCACTCCTTCTGATAAATTGATCAACGCGTTTGATGTGCACAGCCAAGCGCATCCACCCATGCGATTTGAAGGATGAAAACAACGGAAATACTGCGGCCACAGAAGAGTTCACGCTCGCTTCAGCGCGGACTTTGAATGTCAGAAATATCCCCCAAATCGATAGTTCGGTGCGGCAGCTTGCTCACACACGCAAACATCCTAACAAGCGAATATTTCAACAGCTTGATTGTTTGTTGATATTTTTGAGACAGCTCATTTGACCCAGGGACGGAGGCATAAAATGACGCCTATGCTGGCCACCTGAGTTTGCTGCGCGTTAGCCTGAAAAAGGGCTGAGCTTAGCCAATCTACCGACCCTATTTTTCTATTAAAAAATTTTTAATAATTCTGGATAGGGTCTATCTTCAGAGCTCATTAATTAGTTTAATAGCGGTGATTATCGGGAGGATGGGAAAGTCTGGTATTGGAATAAAATAGGTGGATAAAACTCGCTCTAATTTTTCCTATAATCTTATTAATCTCAGTGCCTAAGGTGATTACAAATGAAACTTGAAAATCTTTCTATCCCAGCGGCTGCCATGCGCAAGGAAATGACATTGCTCGATTTTTTTGAAGAATGTACCCACTGGAGAGTACCCGGCGTCCCTTATGTGGACGAATATGAAAGAATCGTGGGACGAATTTCTTTGCGTGATGTTTTCAAGCGTCTCGCCATCCCCGATTATCTCATTAAAGTCGCCCATGTACTCGGCGACCGTACCGATAACATCGAATTACCCGAATTGAAGGTCCGGCAAATACTCTCCTTACCCGCCGAAGACTACGTACTGGAAACCATCCCAAACGTATCGCCCCGATCAAGTATCATCAAAGCCTTAGCCATCATGGAGATGTTCAATTCCAGTTATGTTTTCCTCCAGGAAAATGATAAGTATCTTGGCATAGTGACCCGAATGGTGGTCGCCCGCCGGATCATGGATGCCGTGCATACCGTAGAAGAAGGGAAATCCACCGAAGAAGACGAAGAAGAACAACTCACGATTATTTAAATCGGCTTTAACTCTGCAAACCCCGAAGGCGATATTGCTCTCGACATGAGCGAAGCAAGCAATATAGCTGCGATGGATCCCTAGCCGAGGCGATCTTCACCAAGAGCAACAATTCCAGTTAACCATCAGTCGATTCCTTAATCAACTCAAACAGTGGGGGAAATCTCACGATGGAGACAGCATCCGCAGGCGTTACACCACAGATGTGGATTGCGGGCCTGATTCTGGTAGGCGCGTACCTATTAATTTTCACCGAAATCATTCACCGGACTCTGGCAGGCGTCATCGGTGCCGTCGTGATGATTCTCGTAGGGATGATCTTCGGTTTTTATTCCCAGGTCGATGCGGTCAAGTCCATTGATGGCAATACCATGTTTTTGTTAACGGGCATGATGACTCTGGTGATCTTATTGAGACCGACCGGAGCTTTCGAGTTCTTGGCCATCCGCATGGCGAAAATTTCCCGGGGAAGTCAACGCCGATTGGTGGTGTATTTATCGACGGTGGTAACGGTGATCAGCCTGTTCTTGGACAATGTCACCACCGTACTGGTGTTTGCGCCACTCACCGTGGTCATCACGCGGATGTTGGGCGTTAATCCCATCCCTTATTTAATGGCGGAAGCCTTGCTATCGGATACCGGCGGTGTCGGTACGCTGGTGGGCGACCCCCCCAATATCATGATCGGCAGCGCGGCTCACATCGAATTTAACCGGTTTCTGTTCCACATGATGCCGATCATCTTCTTAGCCTGGTTAGCGACGGTCTTTATGATGCTGTTTATATTTCGCTCCCAGCTAAAGAATCCAATTAATGATGTCCTCGACCTCGACGAAACGAAGGCGTTGAAGGACCCCGAGGTGCTGACCAAGGTTTTGATTTCACTGGGTGTGGTGATTCTGTTGTTCTTCGTGCATCACTATTTCCATCTGTTGCCGGGCTATGTCGCTTGGATCGGGGTCGCCCTGGCCCTCGCGTTGATCCGGCCGAATCCGGATGAGTTTTTAAGGCAAATCGATTGGCCGGTGCTGGTATTTTTCGCCGGATTATTCGTGATTGTCGGTGGGGTGGAGAGCTCCGGATTGCTGGATCTGCTGGGTGTCGAATTGGGTGAGATTGCCAAGGATCCCGATGACTTGTTGCAAACCGCGCTGATCCTCATGTGGGTCGCTGGCCTAATGAGTGCGGCCGTGGACAATATCCCCTTCACCGTCACCATGATCCCGATCATCAAGCATTTAGAGACCCAGGGTGTGGACGTGATGCCGCTGTGGTGGGCTTTGGCACTGGGGGTGGGACTCGGCGGCAACGGCACCCATATCGGCTCCACCGCCAATGTGGTCTGCGTGGCCGAGTCCGAACGCACCGGAATTCCCGAGCACCGGATCTCGCCGTGGGTATGGCTTAAAAGTGGAACGCCGGTGGCGGTCTTGACGCTGGTGATTTCCAGCGTGTTGCTGGCGGTATTTTTTGATCTTTATCGCGGTTAAAGCCTGAGCGATGAAGCCCTGGCGCGGAACTCATGTGGCCGGCACTATCGCGGCCAACACCAATAATGGCATTGGCGTAGCCGGTGTGGCCTGGAACGCCAAGATCCTGCCCGTGCGGGCATTAGGCAAGTAATGTGACCAAAGCAGGAGATTCCGGCAAGATCAGCGTGGAGGTTGACGTCAAACACCCCAATGCCAGCGAGTTAAGCGTTGTACTCACCGCCCCGAATGGCGACTACGCTGTGCTGGAAAACTTTGGGAATTAAGTGCTAACATTCAGAAGACTTACTTGGTCGATGCAACCGGTATTCCGGCTTCGGGACAATGGTCTCTAACCGTGGTGGATGGGTTAGCCGCTAATGTGGGTTATATCGATGCTTGGAAAATCAGCTTTGAGTAAATCCGCGACGAACCAAGTCCGGCGGCCGTCTTAGGTATCAATCTTTGTTTAAAATTTAAGAGGTGATAGTTATGTTATCGCGCTTGAAATCGATCTTTAAACTTGCAGGGAAGCTGATGTTCGCTACGGCTCTAGCGGTCAATGCGGGCCTCGTCGAACAACAAATCATCGTTTCTTTCCAACCGAACCATTGGGAGCAACTCCAGGCCGCGCAAGCGCGCAGTCAATGGCTGCAAGACTGGGGCACTGCTCACGGTGTTGAGCTTTCCTTCGTCCGCTCCTTTGGATCGCATGGTTGGGTCATCCGTTTAAACCAGGCGGTTTCTGCGGAAGCATTGCGAGAGCTCATTCAGAGTTTGAATAAAGATCCGGCGATTGAACACGCCGAAGAAGATGCCATCATGACGATTCAGGGCGGTGACGACGGAATCATGTAGACCGTAGCCAATCAACACTGCCAAGTGAGGTCGGCCTATGACTGTACCACCTAGGTGGTTTAGCTTATCCCAATCTTAAGTTAGCGCGAACGCCGCGCCATCTGCACTAAGGCCGTGCGCGCAGCCTCCACGCTGCTAACCGGAGGCTCAAACGGAATGCGCACCGCATGGCCGTCGGCTAACAGATCGAAGCCGTATTGATCAATGCCGATCATCGTTACCGAAGCGGGCGTAATTCCCGATCGGTCGCGGCAATAGCCCATCAAGGCGTCGGCATGATCCACATTCATGTGATTCACGATCCGCGCTTCCGCTTCGGCGAGCCGGTTGGCCGTATCCAGATCCGCCGCATCCAGCCAGTGGATGATTCCAAAGCCGCCCACATAGTGGGCTTTAACGAATACCAGCTCGTAATAACTAAAGTCGGACATGGCGTTGTATTGGGCCGAAGCTGGGAAATAACGGGTATAGCGTGTACTCACAACGCTTAAAGCGGAGGGCGCGACGGGGCATGCATCCGCAAGCCAACTCAGTCGCGCGGCGGCTTGGGGATCGTCCGCGCCACTGGGGTCAAACACCGTGAGACAAACCCGACTGTCCGCCAAAATGTTTTGCGTGTGCTGAGCTAGAGTACTGATGAGAACAGCCGGATTTCCTTCATCGGTGAGCACATAGGGCGTGATGGAGCCGAAGGGATAGCCCGGCACAGCCCGTGATTGAGTGGTCAATACGCCAAAACGCTGAGCGCGAAGCAACGCGCTGGCCGATTCAGCCGCTTTTTTCATTCCCACCTCCCGCCTGAGTTTTTCATCACTGGAAGTAATCCCCTCGCGCTAAATCGGCAGCAGCCGGTAATTCAAGCTGCGTTCCAATAACCAAACCACGCCAATGACGAGCACCGCCATCGAGCCCAGTTGTAAAGCGCCGCGCCGGTAGAGCCAGGACCCCCGCAACACATAGGCGATGGGTAAAAAGGCAAGCACAATCGCCAACTGGCCGGTTTCCACGCCCAGATTGAACCCCGCCAGGGCCAAACCCAAGGCACCGCTGGGAAGACCCAACTCAGTTAACACAGTAGCAAACCCAAAGCCATGGATCAAACCCAGACTAAAGGCGATCACCCAACGCTTGCCGTCAATGAGTGGATACAGGTTATTTATGGCGGCAAAAATCACCGTGGCGGCAATCCCGGACTCGACCCAGCGCGACGGCAAGGAAACGAGACCGAGGACAGCGGCGCTCAATGTGATCGAATGCGCCAGGGTAAAAGCGGTCACCACGCCGGTCACGTTCACTAAGGTGGCGCGGAATGACTCGACTTCCCGCCAACGGCCCCCTTCCCGCCACAGGACCGCAGGCAGTAATAGGGCGAGCAGGAATAGCAGATGATCGATCCCGGTCCAGATATGCCATACCCCTTCTTGCCAATACTGGGTAAACGAACGCCAACGGCTGAATTGGGTAGGATTGAGCTCGATCCGACGGTGTTCCGGGGAAACCACCGCGCTTTGCACGCCTTTGGGATAAACAATCTTCACTAATCCCCGGTGCCAGGGATCCAGGTCAAAAAACAGGTGATACGTCAAGCTCAACTGAGCCGGGCCCGGAGGACAGCCCAACTCGAAGCGCAGCACCGTGTAGGCGCCATCGCTATGGTAATTCACCCATTGGCCGTTAGACTGGGGATGGCAGGGTTTATCGCCCCGGTTCAGCATGAGATGGGAAAACGCGTAATCGGCGATGGCCGGGTGGCGCGCGCGCAACTCTCCCCAGGTAATGGCCCCATCATGATCGGTGTCCAGACCCAACGCGAATTCCAAGTCACGCAGCGCAATATCCCATTCGGCGGTTAAAACCTCGCCCTGCAGAAACAGCTTTAAGTAGCTGTCGCTGGGTTTATGAGCCAAGCCGAGCTTCGGTAGTCCCAACACCAATACGGCCAGCAAAAAACCCGTGAAGGTTAGTTTCCCGTGCTTCACGATGACGTCTCCTCGATTCGATGAACCAGTCTCTGAATGGAGCGGTCCTCCAAGCCGGTCTGCTTCAACCAATCCAATACCGGAGCCGCCGCCGGTAGATCCCCAGTGGAAAGCGCGGCCTCCAACACCAACCGCACTTCGGCGGGTGTGCGCTCGACTGACCAATTTTGTTGGGCTAAGCGCAACGCCTCGGAGGGTTTGTTCAACAGGTACAGCGTGAACCGCGCCTCGCTGCCCAAGTGCAATCCCAGGCTGCGTAAGCGGGCCGCGTCAAACCGCGCGCCCAAGTCTTGCACATGGTCTTCGAGACGAGCCAATCCCAATCGCTTTTCGGCCAGCGCCAGACGCAGCAATAAGGAATCCGGCTGAGTATTGCTCTCGAGCAGGGAAACCACTTCCTGAGCCCGGTTATGGTCCAGTAAAAAATCGGCATAGGCGCTTAATACCGTGTTGTCCTGGGGGCTCAAGGCGAGCGCCCGGGTAAAACGCTCCTCGGCTAACGCATCATGACCCAGGCGTGCGGCAATATCCGCGAGCACGGTAAGCGCCCACAGCCGGATCTCGGGGTCGGCATCGGCCGAAGCGCTCAGGCTTTGTTGAAGTACGCGGTCGCTGATTTCGGCTCGGCCGTTCAAGCTGGCGACACTGGCGGTGCAGCTTGTTGCCACCAAGCTTTTCACCAGTCTGGAAAGCTGCAGACAACTGCGCATCGCCCTGCCGTAGTCACCACGCGCCTGTTGGATGATCGCGCGAGTCAGCCAAGCCTGAGCGTTGTAGGGTTGTACCTCGAGCACACGGGAAAGATCATTCAGGGCGTGTCCAAAATCGTGCTGGCGCTGGCGCAAAATGGCGCGCAACAATACGACTTCGGCAGGCGGTTGAGATTGATTCCACCAAGGCGCCAATGCCGCCTGAGCATAGCCAGCAAAACGCAGATCACCCTGCTTGCGCCCGAGTTCCACATAGCGCTGCGCGAGGGATAACGCGAGAGGAAGATCTTGAGGACTGCGGGACAATAACTGGCGCTTGCGGCGCAACTCGCCATCGATTTGCTTTCCCGCGGTGAAAACGCGTTCCAAAACCTGATGATCATCTGTCGGTAGAAAAGCCTCGGCCCGCACTTCTTGCCCTACCACACTCAGTGCTCCGAATAAGCACAAAACAACGCCGAGCGGTATCGAATTAAATAACCGGGGTTTGACCCCACTATTGATAATTGGGCAACGTGTATTGTTCATTTTAAACCAGACTATATTGAGTAATCTTCATTTATAGCTCGGGTCGCAACCCACTGAGCTTGTAGATTGGGACTGGGCAGTGCCTGTCCGGGGTGTTGGCGGCAGGGAAGCCGCCGTCAAGCCTACAGGGATGTATATACGGCGTCCCCGGACAGGTACTGCCCAGTCCAGCCTTGGTGCAAAACGGAAGAAAAGTAACACTCCATCGCTCGTAATAAAACACGACAGATGCAGGCTATTGGTTGATTTCAATCACCAAGGAGACAAAGGGGCTGCCACGGACCGGCGCACCCCCTTGCTCCCTTTACACCATAAAGACTACGCCGCTGTTAACTGCAAGCGTTGGCTCCGTCCTCATCGCAGTCGATATGACGACGGTTGCGTCCATCGTGGGGTGTGGGAAGAAATGGGAAGATTTGATAGATCCCATTGGTGGTGAGGTGGGTGCCGGGTGCACCGATATTAAAGTTCACCCCATCCCCCAGATTGGGCACTGGCCCCAACAACGCGCCTGCCACCACACGCAACGCGATATCGGTAACATCATCGTTTGGGCGCCGGCCATTGGGAAAGCCCGCCGCATCACCCGCTAAGGCGCCAAGCCGCTTTTGGGCATTCGGCGGCGTCGGATCGACACCCAAGTTCAGCCGCAGCAACTCGGAGCAGGGATTGGAATGCGTGCAAGTATTGGCTTCCTGTCCGGGATACTTGAGTAGGGCGGCGACCAGGTCGGTACGCTGGGTAGTGGGAAACTGGGTATTGAAAGCCAGGTTAATAACAGTCGCTAGCCTGGGATTGAGGTAAAAATCAAGAAATTGGGCTTCATTGAATGGGTTGGTGGCATTCCACAGGTCCTTACTGCCGGTGCCGATCACTAACTCATTGACCAGCGGATTGCCCATGCGAGCGACTTGCGTATACCGACTCCTTGGATTGCGGCCGGCTGGTCGAGGCGTACATGCCGATGACCGCCTTCGGGTCGTGGGTGATGTCTGCGATCGGCACTTCTATGGCAATGGTATTCACATTGAATCCGGAGAACATGTCATTGCCGAAGGGGTTGGAGCCATCATCGGCATCCTGACCGTCGGACAGAATCGGCGGGGCGCGGAAATTCAGGGTGTCGAAGGTGGCGCCCAAGTCGATGTAAAACGTCTCGTCCCGTTGTCCGGCAAATACCCGACCGCCATTGGCCAGATGATAAATTCCTTGATGGGCTAAACCTTCATAGTCCGTCATGGTTCGCGGACCGATATTGGAGGGCACCGCATACAGGGTCTGAGTTCCCAGATTTCGGTGGCCGTTGGGCCGCACCTCGGTGACGCTATAGCTTTGGCGTAATCCCAATCCTTCCGAGCCCGGACCGTCCAAAGCGGTGATAGCCGGTGGCAGATTCGGCACGCCGTCCACGCCGGCATAGGCGACGGGCAGATCGTTAAAAGGCTGGCGAATTTCGGTGTGGAAGCGAAATTGATAAACGATATCCCCGGCTTTGCCATCCTGATTAACATCGAGATGGATCTGATAGAGGACTTTGTCATCGAAATTGAAATAATTGGGCCCCGAACTCGGCTCCTGAGCTGGAATCACATTCATAATAAACACCACATTATCCGGATGCTCCCAACTGCGAAAAGCATAAACATCGGTAATATCCGCCGTGGGATCTAAGGCTATCAAAGGCGCCTCGCGGTGACTCGCAGCGAAAATTAGATTGCACCAAAGCGATGCAACGGCCAAAATAGAAGCCGATGCAAGCTGACGCGTAACGTGTCTCATGGATAATTCTCCTAGCAATGAATTGACGGAAACAAACCCGCGGAGTGGAACAATCAGCGCGGACTTCCAAACTTGTACGCGCCAACCTGCGCAACGGTTCAGTAATTACTAAGAAAATTTCGATAACGGCTCAGCCGGGAAAGGCCGACGATTTTCAACACCGGCCGAACCTAAACCGGCACTCGGACGTATTAGTCTTCAACAACAGGCGTATCTGACCGGGAAGTGAGCGCGCTTGTGTAAAGAGGACGGGAAAGTCACCCCTTATAATCTATGATGGGACACGTAATAGACTCCGACAGCGATACCCCGTCCACCCAAGGGTTTGTGATCTGATCCCGATTCCGACCGCAATTTGTGGGAGCGGGTAAAGGCGGGCAACAACGCTGCCCTGGCGCAGCTGTATGATCGCCATGCCGCGCAAATGCTTGGGCTGGCGAAGCTGATCCTGCAGGATCGCAGCCTCGCCGAGGATTTAGTACACGATGTTTTCATAGAAGCTTGGCAGCGCGCGGCCTCGTATCAACCGCAGCGCAGCTCGGTGCGCACGTGGCTACTGATGCGGGTACGCAGCCGCGCCATCGATCGCATGAGAACGTTCGCAACGGCCCGCAACTACGCTCAGGCACACGCGAATACGGAGGAAGAAGTGAGTGGTATAGGTGTTGATCCCAGCGCGGTGCGGGACCGCTTCCAGGTCTGCCGGGCGCTGATGAAACTCCCGGAAACCCAACGCATTGTTGTGGCGCTGGGTTATTTTGAAGGCATGACCTGCCAGGAGATCGCCTCACGCTGCGATATCCCGATTGGTACGGTCAAATCGCGGCTTGCGGCGGCGTTGAACAAACTGCGCGCGGAACTCAACCCAAGCGAGCCTATCGACTGATGTCCGTGGATCGCGTCCAACTCATCGAATATTTACTCGGCAATCTGGAGCCGGCGGCGCGCGTACAAGTAGAAAACGAACTTCAATCTTCCGCCGAAAGTCGGGCCGAACTGGCTGAGCTGGAAGCACTACTCGGGGATGTGGCCCTGACGGTGGAACCGCTTTCCCCCACACCCGCGCTGCGTCAAAAAGTGTTGGCTTCGGTGGAGCCCACAACCCTTTTCGAAGGTTTTTTAGCTCGATTTGCCGAATTGTTTGACATTAATCTCGATAAGGCGCGGACGCTTTTAAACGCAGCCGGCGCCGTTTGGGATCAACCCTGGGTAGAAAGCGGCCTGCCGGGGATTCGGTTTTTTCACTTTGATGGCGGACAACGAGTTGCCGATGCCCATTGCGGATTGGTGCATATCGATGCCGGTCAGAGGATTCCGACACATCAGCATTTCGGCGATGAGTGGAGCTTTATCCTTCAAGGCTGTTTAGAAGAAGAGATTTCAGGAAAAATTTGGGCGTGTGGAGAGTTGGTTTACCGGCCTCCGGGCAGCGCCCACGCAATACGCGCTGTGGGAACCAAGCCTTGCCTCTTTGCCGCAGTTCTGTTTGGTGAATTTCGCCTGAGCGAGGAAGATCACTAACCAATATCCCATTCTGCTAAGAAGCTTACTCCAGCCCCTTCTCTTCCTGAGAGAAGGGGCTGTGTGAAGACAACGGGAAATCCTCCATACACTTCCTCATGGAGAACATTTCTTTCTAAAGCCTCCACTTACGCGCGAAGATTCGTTTTGAATGCCTCCGCGTGATCGGGCAGCAGGTGCACATCCTATTTTTGGCTTTGCACTGCCGACTGGGCGGCCGCCAACCGGGCGATGGGAACCCGGAACGGTGAACAGGAGACATAGTCCAGCCCCACTTCGTGACAAAAAGCGATGGAAGCCGGATCGCCTCCATGCTCCCCGCAGATACCCATTTTCATCTGTTTTTTCACCGCACGCCCCTTGGCTACCGCCATTTGAACCAACTGGCCTACCCCAGCAGTATCCAGCGACTGGAACGGATCTTTCTTGAGGATTTCCTGTTTTAGATACTGAGGCAGAAAACTGGCGATGTCGTCGCGGCTGTAACCAAAGGTCATTTGCGTCAAATCATTGGTGCCAAAGCTAAAGAAATCGGCATACTTGGCAATCTGGTCCGCCGTGAGCGCAGCCCGCGGGATCTCGATCATCGTTCCCACCGGGATCTCCAAGGTTTCATCAAAGTTCTTTGCCGCCTTCACGGCCGCAATGGTCTCTAACGTTGCCGCCCGAAGCACTTTAAGTTCCTTATCCGTGCCGACCAACGGGATCATGATCTCGGGCTTCACCTCAGTACCTTCCCGAATACATTCAATTGCTGCTTCGGTGATCGCCGTCACCTGCATGGTCAGAATCTCCGGATAGGTAATGGAGAGACGGCAACCGCGATGGCCGAGCATGGGATTGGCCTCATGCAGTTGGACGACTCGATCCCTCACCTCTTCGAGTGGCTTATCAAGTCTGTCCGCCAGATCAGCCAAAATGCTTTCTTCGTGGGGGATGAACTCGTGTAAAGGTGGGTCCAATAAGCGTACGGTAACCGGCAGACCCTGCATGGCGGTGAAAATACCCTTGAAATCTGCGCGTTGGTAGGGCAACAGTTTGTTTAAAGCGGCGCGCCGTTGCTCTTCCGATTCGGCCATGATCATCTCGCGCATATCGCGAATCCGCTCGCCTTCGAAAAACATATGCTCTGTGCGGCACAGCCCGATACCTTCGGCGCCGTATTCTCTGGCCCGTAACGCGTCTTCGGGTGTGTCCGCGTTGGTTCGGACTCGCAGTTCACGAGATTGGTCCGCCCAGTCCATCAGGATTGCGAACTCTCCGGACAAGGTGGGGACTCGGGTTGGCACTTCGCCCACCATCACTTCACCCGTGGTGCCGTCGATACTCAATATATCTTGATCGGTGAAGGTGCGGTCATTTACGGTGAGGGTGCGTTGCGCTTCGTGGATCGCGACCTGGCCGGCCCCCGCGACACAGCATTTGCCCCACCCCCGGGCCACCACCGCCGCATGACTGGTCATGCCGCCGGTGGAAGTGAGGATTCCGGCAGCGGCATGCATACCGCTCACGTCTTCAGGGCTGGTCTCGTTGCGCACCAGCAGCACGGTTTCGCCGGCATTGACGCGCGCTACGACCTCTTCTGCGGAGAACGCCAGTTTGCCGAAAGCCGCACCTGGAGAGGCCGGCAATCCCTTAGTCAACACCTCGCGTCGGGCTTCGGGATCGAAGGTCGGGAGCAATAATTGGTTTAGATCATTCGCCGTCACGCGCAGCAAGGCCTCATTTTCGGTAATCAGACCTTCCTTAGCCATGTCCACCGCGACCTTAACCGACGCGACTCCGGTACGCTTACCGGTACGGGTCTGTAAGATATAGAGCGTGCCCCGCTCAATCGTAAACTCTAAATCCTCCATCTCCCGGTAGTGTTTTTCGAGAATCTCTTTAACCTCCAACAATTGCTCATAGATATCTTTACGCCACGCGATCATTTCACTAACGGGCTGCGGCGTGCGAATTCCGGCAACCACGTCTTCTCCCTGAGCATTGACCAGAAATTCACCGTAAAACAGGTTCTCCCCGTTGGACGGATTGCGGGTAAACGCTACACCGGTGCCGGAATCCTTTCCCATGTTACCGAACACCATGGTCTGCACATTAACCGCAGTGCCCAATAAGCCGGTGATTTCATTGATCTCGCGATAGGTTATCGCCCGTGGGATATTCCAGCTCTTAAACACCGCCTCGATTGCCTTCTCCAATTGCAGATAAGGATCTTGAGGAAAATCTTCACCGGTATGCTTCGAATAAACTTGCTTATAGGCGGCGACCAGTTCTTCCAGACCCGACTCATCTAAATCGGTATCTAGTGTTGCGCCGTATTGGGCCTTAATGCGATCAAACTCATGTTCAAAATGGACGTGATCGACCCCCATCACCACGTCACCGAACATATTGATTAGGCGGCGGTAAGCATCCAACGCAAACCTGCGGTTTGCCGAGGCAGTGGCCAAGCCTTCCATCGCTTTGTCCGTCAAACCTAGGTTTAAGACGGTATCCATCATGCCCGGCATACTCACGGCGGCGCCGCTACGCACCGAAATAAGCAGTGGATTCGTTTCGGAGCCGAATTGTTTGTCCGTCTCTTGTTCGAGTAGGGCCATGTTTTCATGGACCTCTTTCATGAGTAGGCTGGGCAGATTGCCGTCGGCCTCATTATATTCCGCGCAGGTCTTGGTGGTGATGGTAAAACCCGGAGGAACCGGCAGTCCAATGGAAGTCATCTCGGCTAAATTCGCTCCTTTGCCGCCGAGCAGTTCCTTCATTTCTTTAGTGCCCTCAGATTTAGTTTTACCGAAGTAATAAACGCGTTTTTTAGAGTTTTCAGACATGATCAGGATCTTCAGTATTGGGTGACGGGATTCAGACTCATTAAGAAACTTGTGGACCTAGGAATATATTGGTTCGCACTCGCCGGATCAGGCAAGCGCCACGCAAACAAGTTATTCGAACTGCTTATTGAAATACCCGAAGCGGATAACCGTAGTTTAACTAAAGAAAGAGTTCAGGATAATTGACTGAAATAGGATAGCCGTGTAGGTCGGTCCTCGGCTGAGTAGGCACTGGGAGCGTAACATTTCTACTGGAAACTGATATTATCGACCTCCCGCTGCCGGCCTCGGGAATCCACCGAATAAAGTATAAACCTCATTTATTACCCGTCAATTAGTTTTTACAGTTCATCCGAACAAACCGCTTAGGATCTAATGAGCGACGGTCCGGGGCGACGGTCCCAACTCAATCCGTTTATCACCGGAGCTAATGGCCCGAGCCTATTGGCTTTCGCCCTTCCGCTTTCAGGATGGTTATCCAAATGACTAGCGAGCTCTCCTGCCCACCCTAGCAGGCAATGCGCACACCATTAAACGAAGGGGCTTAAGACTTAGATTTTAGATGGATTTTTTATACCTGATCCGATGAGCTTGCCGTATAGTCCACCGTTCGCCGGATTTTGCCGTGTTCAAGATAAGCCAACTGCTAGGGCACTCACCGAACCCACCCATTCAACCACGGTAAAAATTAGGTTCAACAAAAAAATCGTGCCAGAACCTCTGCAAATATTGGAAACTACGGCTCGTCCCACGAGTAACAAGCGATTCATACCCTTATTGTCTGCCTGTAATTCAAGGCGACGCTTGCATTTTCGCCAGCGGAACGTTATGGTCCGCATGCTGCGTATCGCCCGATCTACCTGAGTTTGTGCAGTTTTGGCTATCTCCGAATTCCGCTCTGCTCCAACCAACGTAGTTCCCTACTCGCAATACACAGTACAATGAGTTATCCACCCCGCTGTGGTGGACGGAGTTTTTATGTGATTAAACAGAGGTATCGAAGATGTCAGAACAGCAAACGGGAACCGTGAAATGGTTTAACGACGCGAAGGGTTATGGATTTATAACCCGGGATAGCGGCGGCGATGTATTCGTTCATTTCCGGTCCATCGTTGGTAAGGGGCGAAAAACCCTCAGTGAGGGTCAACAGGTGAAATTTACCGTAAGCCAGGGACAAAAAGGGTTGCAGGCGGAAGATGTCGTTCCCATGTAGTCAGCACTGCTAGTATACCGGTCTGGCCCGCGGTCAGACCGGCTTTTACTATTCTCACGGGTTTTAAACCCGTCCAGGAGATACCTTTAAGCGAGCATAAGGAATGCTTTAATGATCAAACTCTCAGTTCGAGGCCTGCCACGAACCACTACCGAAGAAAGTCTTACCGAATTATTTTCCAAGTACGGGCGAGTTCACAACCTAAAGCTGGTAAAAGATCTCTTTACTGGCGAATGCAAAGGCTTTGCCACTGTCGATATGGAAGGCCATGAAGCCCGAAGCGCCATTGCCGCTTTAGACGGTAATGAGTTCCAAGGGCGCCCCCTTCGGGTGGGTAAAGACCGGCCGCGTGATAAGCGTTCATACCGGCGGCGATAATCTCTAGACTGCCGCGATACACTCAACAGCAATACGGTTTGCTTTCGAAACCTTTTGCGCTGCTCGATGCACCGCATCGCAGGGCACTCTATGGCTAGCCCACATCCCCGGGCAATTATCCAAAGAGCAGTTTAGCCGCACGCCGGAGAAATCAGCACTCGCGTAAGCCAGTAGGGCGGGATAACGACTCCGGCCAACATGGCATTGAGAGCCAAACTCATACCCATAAATACGGCGAGGGACCAACGCTCGCCAACCAAAAAACTGGCCGCTTCGCCGTCACACAAACGGATGAGCGTGCCACTCGCCGGAATACTCGCCGCAAGCGCCCATACCACCAGTCGCGAATCCAAGCATCCATAGTCCCTGATAGCCAAGGCCGCAAACAACAGGGATGAGGGGCTAAATAGCAACACAGCAGTTAAGGGATGCCCTCTGAGAAAGCGGAATAACTCAATAAAAATTCCCCAAAACGCCTGCATTCGTGTTGCTATTTCTAAACTAGTTGAGGGTTAAAGAAGCGAGCGTGATACACCCCGATACGAAATAATCCACACTTTTTCACCACGGCGTTTATTCGTACTCCTAGGGGAAATAAGCTGCGCCGCGCCAATAGTTGCAGCACTCAAGTCAGTCCAAACGCAGGCCCTGTCTACCAATCGTGATTGCCCAGAATATCCGAATAGTGGTTGGTATTTGCTCCGGCTTCGGGGTTGAGTATTTGCGCACCTGAGGTTAAATGATCGCGATGATTGCCAGGCTGGGGTTTACCCGGTTCTGGTTCCGTCATGGCCGCATCGATCTGCTGTGCCTTGCTTCGAAGACTCTGCTCCACGGCGCGAGTCTGATCGAGCTTTTTCGTATTCCATAGCGCCTTATAATCGTCCGCGATGTAGGGGGTAATCAATACGACGGTTTCGGTATTGACACTCTTCGTGGATTCGTTGGAAAACAATCTGCCGATGATCGGCAGGTCGCCAATTACGGGCACCCCCTCCTGACTTTGATCCACACTGTGTTTGATCAAGCCGCCAATGAACACCGACTGGCCGCTGTCTACAAGCATCTGCGTACTCACCTCGGTGGTCGCCAGCGAGGGCACACCATCGTCCGATACCGTGGCGGTGCTGACCTCGGGGTGGATGGTCAACAAGATGCGCCCTTGTCCATCGACAGAGGGGGTTACTCGCAAAATGACACCCGATTCCAAAAACTCAATGGACTCCGTGGTCACCTGGTTGATCGTGGTCGTTACTCTGAAGCCGATGCGGTCGCCGATGATGGCTTCCGCCTGTTGGTTCTCCAACGCCAGCAGTTTCGGCGTGGATAAGGTGCGCAATCGGCCGCGGCTGCGTAGCAAATCGAGGAAAATACTAACATTCGGATTCACCAATTCAAAGAATAATCCCGGCGACGTGGAATCCGATAACCCTCGGGTACCGTAAGCGCCGTTGCCCCCATCGGAATTGAACAGCCTGGCCCAATCGAGCCCGAATGACTCGGAATCTTGCAAGGTGATCTCGAGTATCTTTGCTTCGATCAACACCTGTTTCGGTTGATGATCGAGCGTTTTCAGCAATTTCTCAATGCGCGTTAGGAACTCGGGAAGATCCTCGATTACCAGTAATTTGCGGGCCGGCAGTTTGGTGATCTTACCGTATTCAGACAGATAATTTTTCAGTATTCCTTCTACTACTGCGGGGTCAGAGTATTCCACCTTAAAGGTACGTAGCTGGGTCAGGCTGCTGCGCGCGTATTTTCCGCTTTCCTCCCGCTTAAGCACAAAATAGCTGCCATCGCGAAATTCCACGGCATAGCCTGCAGCGCCGGCAATGGAGCGGATGGCTTGATCCACCGTTACATCGTAAAGATTGACCGAGACTCGGCCGCTCACATCCTTGGAAAGTAAAATATTGACCCGTTGCTTGCGCGAGAGCATTTCCAGGGCTTCGGCGAGTTTCACGTCCTGCAACACCAGGGTCACTTTACCAGGAGCTTGCGCCGGCAAACTGGCACCTGGCAATACGGCCAGGCATAGCATCATGACCCAAAATAATGAGTACCTTTTAAGCCGAAGGTTAGTTATTTTCACCTGCGAAATTATCCTGATCGAGACTGCTCAGTCATTTCTAGAAAATCTGGTTGGGCGTATACCCGTCAATACGAGCCGTCTATACATCCCGTTATATCCAAACACTCTTGCTAAACCTCGTTTACGACCGTTGCGTTCACTTCTGCTCGATTTTCAGCGTTATCTGGACATCATCCTTAGTGAACACCGCGACACCCTCGTCAACCGATAGCAAACGATAGCCATCCACCGCTTCACCGATACCGATGATTTTCCCTTCCACATTAACCAAGGAATCCTTACCCGCCACCAAGGTCGCGCGCAACCGTGGAAGCGTCGCCGGAGCGGTATTTTGGCTTGCAGTTGTGCCCAAAACGGGATTGTTGAAGGACGCTGGTCGCTGAAAAGGATCGTGACGCAGATTTAAAGCTTCGTTGGCGGCATAGGTATTGGCAGCCAGGCATAAGGATAGCGCAATCAGGATCAGTACCATGATCATTCTCCCAAGCGCGCTGCGGCTCATGACACTGCAATTCGATAGGACACGATGGTCAATAGGAGTAACAGACGGGGTACTGCCGCAGCATCGCGCGATCCACGATTAACGTTAGCCATCGGTTTCAGTTCAAACTCCTTAACCACCACAAAACCCAGTTCCCGGCCAAGTTCCCGCAGCCAGGCGATCAAATTAAAATAGCTACCGGAAACCTCCACATCGAAGCGCATTTCCTTAAAAATCTTTACCCTCTGGCCCGCACCCGGTTTGATTCCACCCAACTGCACCTGATGACGCCAGGCCATATCCTGCAACCGGCCGATGATATAAGCTTCCATTTGCTGCACTGGAAGATTGGCCAAGTCCCCATGAACCTTATGCTTGAGCGTGTCCACTTGCTCCGTTAGCGATGCCAGTTCGCCTTCGAGCACCTGCCCGTTAGCGGCGGCTTCCTGAAGCAGGTCACGCGTGTTCCATTCGCTGCGCATCAGCTTGAATTGGGGCCATACCCAATAACTGGCCAACAACGCTACCAGCAATAGCAGCAAGCCGCCCAGTAAGAGCAAAAACGTGCGCTTGTCGAGGCGTGCTAAATAGGCGTGCATCAGCCGTTTCCAAACGCCGCGTTTACCACCACCGCCAGATCGAAATCGATCACCGGCGGCTGGTGACGAGTGGTTGAGGATAGTCTTGAGCACCCGCACGTCGTGGATCTCCGGTTTACTGAACAGCGCCCTGACGAAGTTCGCAAGCGCCGTGTAATCCACCGCCCGTCCCTTGATCGTCATGTCGGTTTCAATCTGCCAGGCGTCTTCCTTGGCGTTTTGTTGGCCTTTCGGCAACACCAGAAAATAACCTTTGACCTCTGCCTGCTGTGCGGTACTGACCTTGACCCCGGCACGACGAAATTTCCAATCCGAAAACCATACATCGTGGCCATCCAAAGCGCCGTCGATGACGTAAAAAATATGTTCCGCCGACATCCCGCCCCGCAACCCTTCGAGCAACGACCATTGATACTCGAATTCCGCCTTCTGTTTACGCAAGCTTTTCAGTTCGGTGGTTTGCTGCGTGCTAATGGCCTTTTGAACCTGTAACTGCTCTACTTCCTTTTTGAGCGAGTTCTTAACCTGGTTCAGCGCGGCCGCCACGCCACCGCTCAGCAACAGCAGTCCTACCGCGATCAGTACAAACTCCCTCAGCCGGCGTTCGCGCCATAGCCGCTCCCGGTAATCATTGGGGATGAGATCGAATTCAGCCATCTTGCACGAAACCACGCAGCGCCAAGCCAGTGGCTACCGCCATCTCCGGCGCCGCCCTATTGAACAGCGAATTATTTAGCAGCGCCGCGGCTGCAGTCGATCCGGAGTCAGCGATGGCATGAGACCCAAGAATGGTCGAAACGGGAATTTCCAGCATGGTGTTGAGCAATGTGGCTATGCCGCTCCAGCGCGCGAGACTGCCCGCCAGATAAACCTGCTTGACGGATTCGCCCCGGGTTTCGGAAGCCGCGTAGATGAGTGCCCGCTTGATGTTGTCGGTCAGCGCCAACAGCTTCGGTTTCGCTATCTCGCGTAACACATCAGCCACATCGCCCTCGGCCATGTTGCCCACACCCGGCTCTGCCCCATGGCTATCCGCCTCAAAACCATACTCTTGAATGAGTTTCATCGCCTCCGGCTCCGACATCTCCAGGGTCCCGGCGATAGACTGTACGAGCCCCTGCTCGCCGAAATCCATCATCTGATCGAAGAGCAATCGACGTCCGGAAATCATCGTCAGATAGCTTACGGTATGGCCGAAATTAACCACCAACACATTGTCGTAGCACTCAGGCCCCAACACGGCCGCAACCAAGCGCTTGAGCGCTACCGGCCCGATCTCTAACGCCTCAACCTGTAGTGCTGCGGCCCGCATCAACTCCAGGAAAGCCAGCACCGCCGATCGCTTAGCCAGCGCCACCACGGCCAGGTGTTGCTCTTCCTGGGTTCCCGGCCGCACCGGCAGATAATCGATCACATAATCCGTCAACTCACCGTCAACCCGTTCCTTCAACACTTGCAGGAGCGCCTCGGCATCGGTTTGAGCGCGGTTCCCCGGATAGCTGATGGAAAGAATCCGCACCTTCGATGTGGGCATGGTGGCCACGACCCGGCGGCCATGGAAACCTTCCGGCTTGAGGTGTTGTTTCAAGAATGATTTGAATAAAGCGCTCGACCCCATTAATTCATCCCGCGTCGCGGGGTAGGACGAGGACATACCGGCCCTAAGCGTCAGCGCACCATCGGTTAATCGTTGCAACTGGGCGATATGAATCTGTTCACGCGCGAGCTCCAAACCCACGGGGCCAATCTGAGGCGATGGCGCCGCGGAGGCTGGCCGTTTGATCAGATGCTTGAATGACCGCATTGGGGATTGACCCGCCGTTACGAGTGGCAATGCACGTTAAGTAAATTGATCTCAGTTCCCGTGTCGGCAGCGTGTTGCAGATCTTGAGTCAATCCTTATGAAGGGCCAAATTAGGCTTGTGAATGAACTGTGAAGTTAAACCACAGAGAATAAATATCTGTAGGATGCGGTGAGTAACACAAACCGCATCGATCGCGACAGATGCGGTTCGCTAAGCTCAGCACATCCTACAGGTCCTTTATCAACCGCCGGTAGGTGGAACCAGAGACGCCGGAACGATGGCAATACCGCGTGGACGGTTTAAACCCGTCACCACATCCTCGACCGAGGAACCATCCAGATTAGAACGTTGAATACGGTGGGCAAGGGCATCGGCCCAGTAGAGTTTGCCATTCTCCACGTCCACGGCAATATCCTGGGGGGCGTTGAGACCACTGACCAAGGTCTCCTGCGCGGAACCATCCAGGTTCGCCCGATGGATGCTGTCTCCATTCTCGCCATCGCTCCAGTAGAGCTTATCCGCGCTCAGGTCGAGCTCGATGCCTACGGGATTTCCAAGCCAGTTGATTAGATTGGTGGCACCTGTCCCATCGTATTTGACCCTTGTGATTCTTCCATTATCGAAATCCGGGAAATAGATCCGTCCCGATGAGGTATCCAAGCCTAGATAGGCCGGTTCGTCCCGATGCCGTGTACACTACTTCAGCATTAGAGCCGTCTAAATTGGCGCGCCTGAATACTTTTGGAGCGCATCGTTCGACCAATAGAGCTTGCCCGCGGACAGATCCAGCGCGACGTCGAAAACAGTTCCAGAATCTGTATAGATGGTTTCCTTGCCGGTCCCATCAAGGTTTGCTCTTTTTATTTCGTGATTGCCATTGGCCCAGTAGATCTTGCCATTATCGGTATCCAGAGCCAGTCCGGTGGGCATATTTAATCCGGTCAGCACGTCTTCCACATTGGATCCGTCGGGATCCGACCGTTGGATCTTTCCACCTTGATCATCCGTCCAGTAGACCTTCATGAGAGTAGAAGTGGAAGCGGTTGTTTTACCCCATTCCAAGGCCCGCTGCACGATCAGCCGGCCATTGCCGTTGAGATAACTCCAATTGAAGTTGCCGGATCGGCCGATGGGCACCATGACCCGCCGACCGGGAGCCAGGCTGCTGCCATCGTGCAATACGCCGTCTTTTTCCACCACGGCGATCGCGGGCGAGGCTGCGGCATTGCCCAGGGTCTGCAGACCGGTGGCCAAGGTGCCGGCGGCTACTACGCTTTCCATGGGCGCGCTATAGATCGGCAGCGTGCCGGCGGGCAATCGCTCGGTGATCTCATGGCTGGTGTCGACGATCTCGAGGCTTCCGCCCACGGTATAGCCACTGCTGCTGGAAGTCCCCAGATTATCGGTTTGGCCATCTTTTTCGTTGACCACCCCCTTGCTGGTTGCGGCCAGCTTATCGGCCAGATTCCCGTCGCTGACCGTGTCCGAGACATAGGCCACGTCAGCGTTATTCAAAGCGCTGTCGAAGGCGGCCTGAGTGTCGTCGTCGTCGATGTAGGACACTTCATAGCCCCAGCTCTCGAATAGCTCTTTTTTCTCCGCATCGGCGGCGGCCGGATTGGCTGCATCGCCCACCACCAGAAGCACCTTGCCGCTGCCTTGAGGGATCTGGCAACTCTCGCCGCACTCACAGGCAAGCGTTAAATTCAACCGGGGGTGTTGTGCGCTGGTTGCGCTGTCGCTGCTGGTGAAATCAATACTATTCACGGTGCCGCTGCTGGCGCGCAATAACAGACCATAATTCGGTTCGCCGGCCATCCAGGCTTGAAGCTGCGCGGTCACATCCCATTCGTACCAGCCGGTGGTTAAATCGGGTATCGTCAGGCTGCTGAGCGGCGTCGGATCGTAATCGCCGCCCGATGAATCCCACGCGTTGGCGCCGTCGTATTCGTCATAGGTCACCCCTTCCCCGGCGACCGGGTTCGCACCATCCTCGACGCCCTCCACCCAGGAGCGCGTAACTTTGTGCAAATCGAATACCCCATTAGTTAAAGAAGCCCCGCCTTCCAGATAAAGACCCAGTCGCGCGTCGGTGATCCGCGCCGTGGGGGGCAATGCCGACAGTTTGAAGCGAATCAGGCCATAATACTCAGGGTTATAAGTTATTGTGAGCGCAGTGGATGCCCCAAAATTCTTATTCTTTTGGGCATTGGAAATGGTGGCGTCCTCCAGCTCCGCGCCGGGTTGCCAGATGAAACTAGAAGCCGGCTGATAAAGCGGAATGTCCGTGCGCGCGACCGTGCGGCTTACCCCATCGGCCAGTGTGCCGGTGGCGCTGAGATCGGCCCGGTTCGCCACCGATCCATTGGTGATTTTCACTTCCAGTGAGGGGCGCTTGGCGCTATTGCCGTATTCCTTGCTGGTGTATTGCGCCACGTCGTTATTAGCAAATTCCGATTCTTTGAGCATGATGCCCTGGTTGGACACACTTCCATTGATCCAAGCCTGCACCAAGGGCGTGATGTTCAATTCAACAAATTGACCCACGGAGGAGTTGCCGGGTATGAAGGCGATGGATGAGTCATCGAAATCGGCGGCGATGTTATTCCAGTTTACCGCCGCTTCCGTCCAATCCGCCGTCACCTGATGCACTGTGACTTCCATGGCCGTCGTATCGAGAACAAACAACTTCACTACGGCCGAGACCACCGTGGCCCCTGTCGGAATGCCCGAATTCTCGATATCGAAGCGGTACAACACTCGCTTATCCACATTCGAAAGCAATTGATTGTAGGCTAGTAATTGCGCCGTACTGCCGTAGTTTTGGGTGGGGGTATCCTCCTGGATATAGTCGTCGTCGCTGACCGGCACCGTATAGCTGGTAATTGAACTTCCGCCACCGTTGGTGGTAATGCTAGCCGAATAACTCTGGTCGCCGAGCGGCGCCGAAGTGATATCCGTGTACGGCCCGCAACCGTTTTGTTCAATCCGCCATTGGGCGTGCTCCAGGCCGGCGGTGGCCGCATACTGCGCCTGATCAGATTCCAACTCGCTGCCCGCCATGCGGGTTTCCATCGCCCCTTCATAACTCATCATGAACGCGAGCACCGCGATCAACGTGATTGTTACGACCACGGGCAGCAAGATGAATCCGGAGGTTTGGAAACCATGGGTCATGGGAGAGGTTTCCAGTACCCACAGTCCGGCTCAGGAGAGGATCTGTCAGGGGACGCCGTGTATACTTCCATGTAGGCTTGACGGCGGCTTCCATGCCGCCAACACCCCTGACAAATCTTCTCCTGACCCCGATGCCACCGCATGCAGGCGTAGGATGTGCTGAGCATCGCGAAGCGCATCGGTGGGGATCCGTAGTAAATTCCCGCGAACGCTGCGCTTCGCTTCTCACCGCAACCTACGGTTTGAAGACCACAACGGACATTGGCTGGCATCATAAGGCCCCGCCTATCCGCGCCTGGGTATTCAAGCTCACCACCTCGCCGGTGGCGGGATCGGTCAGCTCCAGAGTCAACACCACGACCACGCTGCGGCCAGCGCCGAGCGGCAGGCGCTCGACGCGAAAGCGGCTCACGTTTTCGGCAAGGGCGGATTCGATAAAGTCCCTGCCGTCGATAGCGGAATCGCCGTCTTCGTCCCAGGGCACCGGCGTGCGCTGCATCAGCACGCCGTTATTGAGATAAAACACCAGCGCATCGTATCCGTCTTCGTCGGTCTGGCCGTCCTCATCGTCATCGTCACTACTGCCTTCGTCGACCGTGCCGTCATTATCGTCATCGACCCCACAGACTCCGGGACAGCCATCCCCGTTCATATCGGCGGATGGATCCTCGTCCACGCTGTCGTCAGCGTCATCATCGAGGCCATTGACCGGGTCTTCATCTGTGGCCGAACCGGACTCGTCATCATCATTCACGTTGTCTTCGTCAACCTCGCCGTCCCCGCTGTCATCGATCCCGTAAATGCCCGAAGCCGAATCGTTTTGGCTATCCGCCGGCAAGTCTTCGTCGATCCGTCCGTCGCGGTCGTTGTCGCCGTCGGCGTAGCCGTCGGCATCGAGATCCTGAGCCCTGGGTACGGTTACGGCCAGCACGGCCGTGGCCAGAGTGCTGTCGCCAACGGGCGGCGTGGGTGGCACGGTTTGTTCGCGCAGATTCTCCGGCCAATTCGTGGAAGGATTATCCACCTGCGGCAACAGCAATAACGAACTGCCCCTCACCGCACGAACCATCTGCGCCATCGCGAAGTTGGCCTGTTGGGCGAGATTGTTCTTATCGCGAACCGCATCATGGGTTTTGGAAATCTGCCCAGCCACGCCCGCCAAGCCCGAGAGCAGCAAGGCGGCAATCGCCAGAGCCACCAGCAGTTCGGCGAGGCTGACGCCTTGATCTTGGCTCAAGTTGCGACGCATCATGACGCCGAATCGTGGGTTAGGGTCTCGAGTGCTTGACTGGTGCCTGCGATCTCGACGCGGACCCACAATAAGCCTTCGTCGGTATCCGTGAATGGATCGTCGTCACCGTCGGCGTTATCGCCATCGTAGCGGGACAGATAGACTTGCCGGTCGATCTGCCGTCCGTCCGACGCCGTTACGGTATCCGAATAACTGGTGGGCGTGGACGCATCACCGGCCGCCACGGCCGCCGCGTCCAGATCGGCGAAAGGTTCCGCGAGTATGTCCTCCATTTTCGCCGTGAGCAGATAACGGTTCTCCGTTTGAATGCGATGAATTTGGCTTGCTTGGATGCCGGGTTGCAATGCGTCCAAAGCCGGGACTAGGGCGGTAGCGATCAGAACCGTCGCCACCAACACTTCGATATAGGAAAAACCGGTTTGCGAATAGGCAAAGCTTGCAGCTTTTGGCGCATTCATTGGGTCCTTACCCGTCCGGTGATTCCTTCCAGAATGACACTAAGCGTCGTTGCTCCCTTGCCGAGTGTCACCACGGCTTGACGCAACGGTACATTTGCCGGATCTCCGCAAAATGGCACGCCATTGCCATCGAATATGATCAAAGTGGGTTTGTCGCACGTGTCCTGATAGTTGAGGTTTGCATTGACGGTGTCCGCCTCAGCAAAAGCCAACTCATCGAGCTGGATATCGTAGAGCTTTTTGCTCAGCGGCTGGTACACATCGTAGACCGGCGTGGGCGGATCGACGCTGGTGTCGGCATGAAACAGCCGGATACGCTTCTGGGAAGCTTGAATCTCAAAGCCATAAGGCAGGCCGGTGCGAATGGATTCACTGCGCGCAAAACGCAGGGCCTCAGCCACCACCGTTGCGGAAGATTCGAGTTGAAGGGGATCTGTTGAAGAATAATTGGGGATCACCGCCAAAGCGGTAATCCCCAGAATTGCGGTTACGATTGTGAGTTCAATCAGGCTCAGTCCGGTCTGATGCTTCATACCCTGAAACTGAGCTTAACACGACTTCAGTTGCCAGCTTAGCAATGGATCAATCTTAAACCATCGAATTAGCTGTGAATCGTAAGTTATGCCATCAGGATCAGTTGAGGTATCATTGGCGATAAATTTTCCCGGTGACGTTGTCAAACTTCCAACCTAGCATCGGCGCCAGTCGCCAGCCATTAATCCAAATCACCAGCAGTGACTACAACTCAAGTGTATTGACACCGGTTATCGGATTATCCGGCAGATCGAGTTTTTCTTGAGATAGGGACCATATGTGAAATTTAGTGCCGTATTTCTGCGTACAGGCCGCGCCGTCTTCATTAGTGTAGTCATGCCAACTGATCCAGAAATGCAGTGCTCTGGTATCAGCAGCACCGGCACCTGTACCGTCAGCCGGCACAGCGCAAGCTGTACCACCGGCTGCGGTAATCGCACTAGGATATTCACCATGCTGCTGGTAATAAAGATCGATAGCTGCCCGCATATTCGCTAAAGTCGTATCCAGCGATGAGATCTTCGCATCATCCGTCGACGCCGCAAACTGGGGCACGACGATCGCCGCCAGAATCGCCAAGATAATGACTACGATCAGGAGTTCGACCAGCGTAAAGCCTTTTTGTAACTGATGTGCAATTGCCATCATTGTTATTTCCTTTAAAGCGTTGACTACGGAAAAACAAGTTCACTATGACGCGTTATTTTTTATTCTTGGGTAGTTTATCGAACACTACCCCAAAAACTTTATGTGGTGTCTTAACAGGCGCTGGAATGACTGACAGGCAGGTTTATTTTTAAGATCGCCGGAATCGGGCGGGAGGTAAAATGGATTCGGTTCAATGAACCGCTCTGGATAATTTAAAGATGGGTAGAATCAGCGAACTCACGAGCACGCCAACCACAACGCCCATGAGCAGCAGTAAAACCGGTTCGGCGATTTTCGACAAAGCGGCCAGTTTTTTCGATAACTCGCGTTCGTAAAAATCGGCCACACGCGCCATCACCTTGGGCAAATTGCCGGTTTCCTCGCCGGTGGTGATCATCTGCTGAACAATGGGGGGAATAAACCGGGCGCCGGAAAACCCCACGGCGATGCCGCCGCCGTCTTGCACATTGCGTTCGATACCGGATATAAAACGTTGATAGACTCGGTTGGCGACGACCTCCCGACAAGCGGCCAGGGTATCCACGATACTTACCCCGTTTTTCAGGGAGAGACTCATCACGCGTAGGGATTGCACCAGATAGAGTTGCACGAAGATATCCTTAACGAGTGGGATTGAAAGTTTCAACCAATCTACCCACGCGCTGCCGGATGGCGTTTTCATCCACCGCCTGGCGCCCACGAAGCTGATCATGACTGTCCCCGACAAAGGTATCCAATGCGCCCTGAGTTGATCGCTGGTCCACATGAGGGCAAGGGTCGTACCGGGTAATTGATCCCTGATGGTTTGAAACAAGCTGGCGAACTTGGGAAACACCACGGCCAATACGAAGATCACCACGCCGAGGGAAAACAAGAGGAGAAAGACGGGATAGGAAAGCGCCGATAGCAGGGTGCTGCGCAGCTTTTCCCGTTTTTCTTCCATCTCCAATAACTCGTATAACACCTGGGGAATAAAGCCGCCGTTTTCGCTGGCGCCGATTAGATTGACATAGGTCTTGGAGAACACTTCCGGGAAGCGCGCCAGGGCATAGGAGAACATCTTTCCTTCGGCGACGTCGGTGATCAATGACTCAATGATCTCAACCAGCGCCGGATTACTCGTCTGCTTTTTTAAGGCTTGCAGGCCAACGTGAAGGTTCACTCCGGTTTCCATGAGCAGCGCCAGGCGCTCGGTGAAGAACAGACGCTCCTTGGCACTGACCTTAGACCGGCGGCCGAAACGCGCCGAGAGTTGGCTCAATTCCAGCGAGGCTGAAGCATCGGGCGCGGGCTTATTCAGGTCTATCGCCATGGCCCAATCTCAGACATTAATCATGCGCGCGACTTCTTCAAGGGTCGTCCGCCCCTGCCGCACGCGTTCCATGCCGTCATCAATCAAGCACTTTAAACCGCTTTGCGACACATAGGCGGTGAGCTCGTCGCGGCTGGGGTTGGACATGATCAGTTTTTGCAGCGCCGGATTCGTTAGCATAATTTCATGAATGCCGATACGCCCCTTGTAGCCGGAATCATAACACTCGGGACAACCGCGCCCCTTGGCCAAACGAATGCTCTCGCCAGCCGGCCAACCGTAGCGGACGAGCATTTCAGGCGGTGCCAAGAATTGGGTTTTGCAGGCCGGACATACGGTCCGGACCAAGCGCTGCGCCACTACGCCAATCAGCGCCGAAGACAAGAGATAAGGTTCGACGCCCATATCGATCATGCGGGTGACGGCGCTGATACTGTCGTTGGTATGCAGTGTGGAGAGCACCAGATGTCCGGTTAGCGCGGCTTGCACGGCGATCGCCGCGGTCTCGTGTTCGCGGATTTCGCCCACCATCACGATATCCGGATCCTGGCGCAGCACATGTTTCAGCATCTTGGCGAAGGTCAGGCCGATGTTGTGCCGGACTTCGTTCTGATTGACGATCTCGACCTGGTATTCCACCGGATCTTCGATGGTCACGATGTTTTTTTCGATATTGTTCAGATAATTCAACGCCGCATAGAGGCTGGTCGTCTTGCCGCTACCGGTGGGACCCGTGACCAGAATCAATCCGTAGCTGCGGCTCAACAGTTGCTTGAAAGTCTGCAGATTCGCTTCGGTCAGCCCCAATTTATTCACATCCAGGATGGCCTGATTCTTATCCAGAACCCGCAAAACGACCTTTTCACCAAACAATCCCGGCAAGGAGCTGAAACGCAGATCCACCGAGCGGCCCTGGGTCTGCACCTGGATGCGCCCGTCCTGAGGAAAACGCCGCTCGGCGATATCCAGGTTCGCCATTACTTTCAACCTTGAGACCACCGCGGCATGCAGTTCCATCCGTGGATTCATCACCTCATACAGTAAACCATCAATGCGGAACCGCACGCGGGCTTTGGTGCGCGTGGGTTCGATATGAATATCGCTGGCGCCGTCGTGAATGGCCCGCTGGATGATCGAATTGACCAGGTTGATAATCGGGCTGCCGGCGGCGAGCTCATCAATGGCGGTATAATCGGCGACTGCCCCGGTATCCACCACCTGGAAATCCTCATCCACATCGCCGATGAGTTCTCCGATCAGTACACTGTCGGTATCCGAGTAGGCTTCATTGATGGTTTTAAGAATGTCCTCTTTGCTCGCGAGCACCGGAGAAACGTGGTATTTCAGGCGTTCTTCCACCTCGTTGAAACTAGGAACGGCATGGGGATCGGCGCAGGCTAGCGAGAGTACATTGCGCACTCTAAACAAGGGCAATACGTTCAAGCGTTGCGCGACCGGCTTGGAAAGCAACTCAACCAGCTCCGGATCGTATAAGCCCGAACGCAGCTGGACGAAGGGTATGGACGATTGCTCGCTTAACGCCAGGAGCATTTCCTTCTCGGATACCCAACCCTTTTCTACTAGGATCCGCCCGAGTCGCTTGCCCAGCCGCTTTTGATCCACCACGGCTTCGGCGGCTTGTTGTGCGGTGATTAAACCCCTGGAAATCAGGATATCGCCCAGTTTCGGGGCGTGAGCCGATGGTTGCCCCTTGGAAGCCGGATTGAGTTTGCCTGACCCTGATTCCAATCCACCGACGAAACGGCTAAAGCCGGTCAGATTAAAAATTTCCATCACCAGGGGCTGAGCATTGATCAGCTTAAGATACCCCCCTATTCTCACTAGCTGATCCTTCGCGTCCAACAGGGCGTCCAATGCGTTGCTATTGAGCAGTTGCACGGCGGTTAAATCAATTACAACCTGCAACTCCCGGTTCGCCAGGCATCCGCCCACCGCAGCGCGTAAACTCTCTAAGATCGCCCCGTTCGACAACGAACCTTTGGGCGCTAGATAGGTCATCACACCAATGCGCGTGCGTAGGGTTTCACTCTCGGGCAGGTTAACCGCGGCGCTCACTTTATGGATTCCCTTTCTACGGTTTGCAAGCCGTGACTAGCCAACGCGTTTCCGCATGTTAAGCCACTCGCACCCCTTGTCGCTGAATCAATTCGCGCAGATACGGCTCCAAGGGCTGGGGCTTCGCTATGCCATAGCCTTGTCCATAATCGATTCCCAGTTTTTGTAAATGACGCTTGATCTCATCGTTTTCCACATATTCACCAATGGTCTCCAACCCCATCAAGTGACCAATCTTGTTAATAGCCGCTACCATCGCGCTGGAAACGGGGTCTTGAGTAATTTCTTTAATAAACGAGCCATCGATCTTCAGATAATCCAAGGGTAAATTTTTCAGATAGGCGAATGAGCTAAGACCCACCCCGAAGTCATCCAGCGCGAAACGGCAGCCCAGTTTTTTAACGGCCGAGATAAACCGACGGGCTTCATCCATATTTCCGATCGCGGATGTTTCGGTAATTTCAAAGCAGATTGAACGGGGTAATATTCCGGAGCGATAGAGCTGATCGATAATAAAATCCGTAAAATCATGCGCGCCTAAGGATTGCCCCGATAGATTGATGGACCACACGGCGTCAGCGGCACTTAAGCCCATTTCAGCCAGCGTTTTCAAGCTATGTTCCACCACCCACCGGTCGACGGCGGGCATCATGTGGTAATTCTCGATGGCCGGCATAAACAATCCGGGAGAGACCGGTTGACCGTCCTTACCGAGTAAGCGTAACAAGATCTCGCCGTGAGCGATTCCGGTAGCCTCGCCAAGAGGCTCGATCGGTTGAAAATAAAGCTGAAATCCATCCTCCCGCAAGGCCGCCAAGACTTCATTAACCCAGTACATTTCATCCTTTCGCCGCGTGATATGATCATCTCCCAGATCGTACACTCGGACTTGGTTGCCGCCATGCTCTTTTGCGACTCGAGTGGCGGTTTCCGCCGCGCTAAGCACGCTTTCGACGGACTCCGTATTGGCCGTCAACAACGCGATCCCAATACGTGGCGGTTACATGGTAAATCTGTGACCATTCGACGAATTCCAGGTCATTAATCTGCAACTTCAACTTTTCGGCGATCCGCTGCCCTTGATCGAGTGGGCATTTATCCAGCAATACACCGAATACATCGCCGCCTAGCCGGGCGACGCTATCCGTGTCTCGCAACTGTTTCACCATCAACTGTCCAATCTGCTTGATTATTTCATCGCCGAGCTGATGACTGACCATGTCGTTAATGATTTTCATCCGGTCCAAATTGACATTCAATACGCAATAATTCGAATCCTTTTCCCGAGCCGTCATCACGGCTTCTCTCAGTTTGTGCTCAAAGCCATTTCCCTTCATCAATCCCGTGAGCACGTCATAGTTATATTGAATAACCTTGGAGGCTTTATTCGCCAGCACCTCCAACAGACTGCGATCGCTATTACTAAAATCCTGCATTTCAATACGTCTGAAGACCACTATAAATCCACTGACGCTATCCCGTTTTTGCAAGAGAGGAGCAACGATCAATTTATAAGGAAACTCAGGATACTCTTTAAATTCGCTATACCCCGTGGGATCGTTGACTACGATGCTTTTGCGGTTTGATTTGAGCGCTTCATAAAACTCATTCTTTAATAACTCTAATACGGAGTGGATGTGGGGGAGAGGTCGGCTAAAATCACTCTTCAATAGGGTTATGCCTTTCTCCGGTATTATCAGAGCCGCGGCAAGTACATCGAAAATTTCGGTACAGCTTTTGACCAATTCTCTCAGAGTGTTCTCTATCTGGGAAAATTCATCCACCTCCTTGTCCGTGACATACAGCAGATTAAGTTCCTCATAGCGCGCCGCCAGCTCTTCCGCCATGGCGTTGAGTTCCGTATTCAGTGCATAATCGTCACACAAACAAACCGCAATAGCTGAGATGGCATCCTTTAGCGATGCGGAGGACAGCGCCGTCAGGTCAGGAGCCGCGCCGTCGAAAAGCACCATCAGTACGCCAATACCATTACCTGATCGGGTGATGAGCGGTGCCTCATAAAGCGTCTTGCCATCGGCAACAGGCTGGCACTGCACAAAACCCTTCTCCCTTTCCAGAACCTCGGTATGGGTGTGGCCTAGAGCCAGGTTTGCCTTAAACCCGTTGCGTTGTGTATCCGTGCTCGCCCAAACCGGGATTCCTTCCGAATCGCATATGGCCATGGCAACGACGCTGGGCGCCAAGGTTTTCATCAAACTGAAGTACTTCGATGCATCGACTAACTCGAGCGAAGAATGCTGCGCATGCTTACTCATCAATGGATACCTTGCTGGTCAAAATAGCCGTCTAATCGGGTTATTAGTTTACGTAGGCTGAGCGGTTTTTCGATGAACGCGATGTTCTCCAATTCAGTGACCAAGCTCCGTGGCTCACTCGCTGTTTTTCCGGTCAGGACCGTGATCAAGAAACTCCGGTCGGGAAGTTCTTGGCTTATCCGCCGGCATAGCTCTACACCGTCCATCCGCGGCATATCGATATCGGTGATTAACACGTCCGGCAATTCCGCATGGATCCGCGCCAGCGCCTGCTCACCATTCGAACACGAATCAACCTGGTAGCCTTGCCGCTCGAGCGCTAACCTGAGCACCCGAATGACATGGGGTTCGTCGTCCACGAGAAGTATTCGCCGCATAAGGGTTCACCTGTTTCAGATCACTTGTTTCAGCCTGTCTGTTTTAAAAAATGGGTTTCTTTGTTCAATTCGATTGTAAACTCCGTGCCTTCTCCCGGAGTGCTTGCTACGCTCAGCGTGCCATGGTGCAGCAGCACTATTTCCCTAGCCAAGGCAAGGCCGAGACCATGCCCCGATTGGAGTCTGGCCGATTCCTCTTCCGAACGGTAGAACTTGTCGAAAATGCGCTGCTGTTCTGCCGGCGCGATACCGATACCCGTATCGCGTACACGGATGCTTATCTCTTGCTCGGACTCGTCCGCGCTCAATGTGACACGGCCGCCGGGCTTGTTGTACTTAATCGCATTGGTGAGTAAATTGTTGACGGCGACACGCAGCAGATCTTTGTCCACACTCACCGAACTCATATCTTTGGGTAATTCCAGATGGAGTTGAATGTCCTTATCCCGTCCGCTGCGTGTGATGTTTTCGAACGCATCTTGCAAAAGATCGCGCATTCGCACCCGTTTTCTATCAATACTCAGACTGCCCATCTCGATCTTGGTGATATTAAGCAAGTTATTGATCAATGAGGCCAATCGTTCTACCTCATCGTTAATCACATTGATGGCCTCCACGCGAAACTCCGCAGAATTTCCGTCTTCCCCTTGGAGCGCCTCGCTATACATGGCGAGCACGTTCAGGGGTGATTTTAGTTCGTGCGCCACATGGGCCACGAATTCTCCCCGGCTGCGTTTAGCCAGCGCCTCGGCGGTTACATCACGGAACAACACTAATGTTCCTACGGCCGCATAAGCGGATTTTTGGCTAAAGATGGGATAGCTGGTCACTTGAATGGTCTTATCCGTAGCATTGTCCGGTGAAAATTCCATGGATTCTGCCGCATAACCACCCAACACTTGAGTCTCATGCCGCGACAGATAAGCTAGCACTTGCGGATTCCGGCACCATTGATCGGCCTTATGCGCAAGGACCTCTTCGCGGGATACACCGAGCAATGAAGCGAGTTTGTCGTTGACAAAGCTAACGCCGCCGGATTCATCCAAAACCATGATGGCATCGGGTAGCGCATGGAGTACTGTCTCGATTCGGGAACGTTTATAGGACAGAATTTTTGCCGATGTCAGCAGCTTAGATTGTTCCGATTCCAAATCCTCGATCCGGCCGCGCGTATAGTTGATAAACTGATTGAAGCGCTGCATAAACTCTCCCAACTCTCCGCTGGCATGGATCTGGAGTTGATTGAACCGGCCTTCTTCGATCAGATTTTGAATCTTGTGACTCGCTCGGCTCACCGGCTTTATCTCGCGCCGAATTAGAAAATAAAATAAGGGAGTAAGCAGAAATATGGGTAGGGAGAGCGTGGCAAAGAAAGGAATTTGTTCATAACTCAACCCATAGCCTGGTCTGAAGTATCCCAACCGGATATGACCAGCCAGTTCACCTTGTTTGATTAGAGGGGCTTCAAATTCTAAGAGGGTTCGGCCACTGTCGCCGAGCGCCAACGTGCGTTCACTCAGCCTGGAGTCAGGCGTCATCGTGGGCTTGACGTCCGGTATGATGATACCCGGAAGGCTAACTTGCGCCCGGGGATTTCCTTTGGTATCTACGACTACCCCATAAGCGAACTCGGAATTGTGTTGGCTTTGATACATCACCTGGAGAATCCCCTGCCGACCCTCATCCGGAACCAATTGTCCATACGGAACTTCAGCTAAAAGCCGGACCATACTCACACCTTGTGACCGTATCTCAGCTTCTCTAGTCTTTTGCTGATAATTAAATAGCAATCCCACGATAAGCCCGATCACAATCAGCGACGCACTGATCATAGCGAGCCCGAGCTGCTCATCTCTCCAAGCTGACAAGAGTTTCGATAGGGTCATTGAGCTAGACTTCTTATTCCCAGACTTGGTTGTCATTGAAAGTGCCGTGCCATCGCAGAACACCAATTCGCTACGCTAACATATCTGATCGCACTACCTGCGCTAGAGGACGGCCTGTACGTCTCAGACCGATCGTTAAGCTAGGGTCCACCGACTAGGGACTAGGCTAGGGTCTATAGCGACCGATGTACCCGAATCTGTAACGGGCATGGATCGACTCCACGACTGGCGGCAGGGCAATGTGGGCCATAGCGATGAATTTCCAGGCGCAATAAACAGTGGCGTCTTCATTCGGTGGACAGTCATCTCGTCTCATAGAAATGAACCCGACTCGACCAGCAATGTGCTGATAAATCACATAACGGTGATACCTGCGAACAAGCTTGATCCTACCGCCCGAGTTTTGCTGACCGGGGGCGGGAGCAAGAGGAGGGTTGCGGCGATTTCGCTAGCAAGTTCCTGTAAGCATTTTTGACTTAGGCGCACAGCTGGCAGCGCTAAGCCCCGCGCCGAGTGAACCCATCGATCAGATGGCCGCTGAATGACGTTTGTTAGCCGGTTGTCCCGGTAATGAGCACGGTAGTTGCCAAGCCACACCGGATTTGACCTAAGCGGTCAGATTTGCCATAGTAAGAAGCTAGAGAGGAGTCGAGTAAGCTGTTGTTGTGATTGCAGGATTTCCGAATATTCTATGGGGCTGGTTAGAGGCCAGCCTATACTCGATCTCGCTAGAAATAATTAATAATTTATTAATTTTCATAGGTGTCCTGCCCTATAAAGCAAGTCGAATTGACAACTTTCAGTTTGTCCTAATAGAGAGTCACAATACAATAATTGGGTGAATAAGGGATTCTGCGAGTTTTTCTATGTGCGGCAATACCTATAAGTAATACACTGTAATCACATCGGGATTGGGTGAAACCAATCTCAGGGATGTTTATGTGCTATACATGGGCGGGAAACTCCACGGTCGGAGGGCAGCGTACGAATCATTCAACGAGAACGATCAACGGGAATGACCAATTTTGTCCATACCTTGGAAACTTATCATGAGGGTAAGCGTTCCCTAGACGAGCTGCTCAGAGATGTCGACCGCATACTCGACGAGGGCAAGGATTCGGTCACTTCGATGCTCAGTGCGCTGCGTACCCAAAATACCCGCCATCCTCTGCCTCCCGCGGCATTTAATGCAGTGAAGCAACTTTTGGAATCGGCCACCGAGACCGTAGAAAAACAATTGAGCAAAATCGACGCGGTGGATGACGATACTGAAGTCCTTTCTAATGCCTCCACGGAGGATTCTACAAAAGAGTTTTCTGAAGCGCCTACGCGAGTCAATCGAGTAGTGAACCCGGTAAAACATCGAGAGCCCCCTAATCACGTATTCAGCGCCGCTTCGCAATCGACCGCCATAGATTCATCAGGCAAAAATAAAGCATCAACCAGTCCACCTCGCTATATTCATATCAATAAAGAAGGCGAGATACTGAATGGACGTTTTGAACTGAAACAACGGATCGGTTCCAGCACCGTGTACCGCGTCTACAAGGCAATTGATCTACGCAAGATGGAAGCCGTCGCGCGCGATCCATATGTGGCGGTCAAAATTCTCAGACACCGTTTTAGCGCCCACCCAGCGTGGCTCATCGCTTTACAGCGACAAGTCCAAAAATGTCAGCATCTCGTACACCCCAATATCGGCAGGGTCTACGATATAAATCGTGATGGACCAACTACATACATCACGGAGGAATATCTGTATGGCCACACTTTAGCTGAAAAACTTCGTTCCGATAATTTTGAGGGCATTGCACCACAACAGGCCCGGCCGCTCATCAATGCCATGGCAAAAGCGCTCAGTTTTGCTCATGAACTAGGCATCACGCATTCGGATTTTAAACCAAGCAAGGTCTTCATTACCGATACCGGCGACATTAAGGTGATCGACTTTTTCATCCCATCGGCTTATGGCGAACTCCATGCACACGCTGCCGAAACTTCGAGCGGGAGTGTAAGCGCGCAGCGTGAAGAATCGGCTTACGCCAGTCCGGAAATGCTTGAACACCTCAAACCGGATCCGCGTGATCACGTCTTCGCGCTCGCCTATACAGCCTATGAGCTAATTAGTGGTCAACGCCCTTTTAGCGGACGAGGAGCATTGGAGGCACGGGACAAGCACATTGCTCTATTTCGGCTTGCAGGATTAAAAGCCAAGGAATGGGGAGCGATTAGAAAGGCGCTCGTGCTTGAGCGCAACAAACGGACACCGACAGTAGAACGCTTTCTCGAAGAGTTTAACACCAAGGAACGCACTGCATTTCAAGGACTGCCCCTCATTGCCGCGCTATTCGCGGGAGCCGCGGGGGTCCTCGCATTTGGCATGAATTATTTTTTTTCACAGCTGTATACACCAAGCTTTTCCGATTTGGCAAAACCCAAAACTCCGCCACCGGCCGAACCAAAGCGAGAGCAATTGGCAACATTCCAACATGCACAACTCGTTAAGTTACCCGAAAGCTCGGTACAGCTTCTCGATACAGCCCCCAAACTGTTTGCCTACGCACAACTATTCCCGGATAAGCCCAATGCGGCACTGGCCAATACCCCAGATTTAAACGCTTTGACTAACCGCGAGATGACGGTGATTAATGCACTCCATACTGATGGAGTGGTGAATGAGCAGAGGCAAAAGGTAGAGGTACCTTCCCCGAAAGTTAGTCCGCAATCAGCTGGCCAAAGCCATCAACCTAAACCTTCGAGTACGGGGCAATCACGTCAAGAAAGTTTGGCTAAACAGCAAGGCGCATCAACCCAAACCCAGCTTGACGAGCGTATCACCGAATTGCTTGACCGTGCCGATCGGCAAATAGCGGCAAATAAGTTAACCACCCCAGAAAGCGATTCGGCCTTGCAATCGTATCGACAGATCCTGGCGTTAGTACCAGAACAAGAAGGCGCTTTATCGGGGCTCAAACATATGGAAGCGCTCTACCGAAAATGGGCTGCTGCTGCCTTGGAAAACGGGGAACTGTCCACCGCTCAAGTTTATCTCAGTCGAGCAATAACACTGGCGCCCGAAAGTCCGCTGCTCCAGGAAATCAAGGGGAGAGGCCATCAATCCAATACTTCCTCGCAACTATCGCCCACGCTTAAAACCGCGGCTCCACACGAGCAAATGCAGATAGAATTATTAACGAAAGCCCAACGCCAACTCGCGGTCTACCAATTGACCTTACCAGAAGGCGATAACGTCTCGGAAACGTTTAACCAGATTCTCCAGATTGATCCGACGAATCGTTGGGCGCTCAGCGGCTTGATCGACATTGCGAATCAGTTCGAGACTAGAGCTCGAACCCTGAAGCAGCAAGGCAATTTGCAGCAAAGCCTGGTCATTGTCGAGGACGGCTTGAAAGTCCTTCCACACCACCAGGGCTTGCGCACACTCAAAGATGAACTCGTCCGCCAGACTGCGCACGCTGCCCCGCAAATAACTCATGCCACTGAGCAACTCACCAGACCAACGGGGCTGCATAAGCAGGATATGCCCCCTCCCTCACAAACGTTTCTGCAATCAACACCTATCGAAGAAAAGCCATTAAACCCAACACCTAAGGAGGAAAAACCATTAGACGCGACACCTATGGAAGAAAAACCATCAGGCGAAGACGGGAAACGACGGAAAATTAAAACCTACGTAACATTTTAATTTAGCAACCCGGATAGCTAAGCTTTGAACCGTCGCTTCGTAGGAGTAGACGCTGTCGACGTGGTTGTCGTGTTGCTGTCCGGTATACACATGGGGCATGGGAAATTTTAAATGGGGAATACTTATGAGGAAGCTATTATTTGCTCTTGGGCTGGCCACATTGGCTATTCCACAAGCTGTTTTTGCGATTAACTTCAGACTACAACCGCGGATCGAGACCGGAGTGCTGTACTATAAATTCGATCAGCGAGCGCTGGCCGAATTTTCGATGGACGCGCTAGGCAGCCCCCAAGGCGCCATTACCAATGTGATCAGTGATCTAAAACTAAGCTATGTTATGCCCAGCGTAAGCGTTGGGCTAACCGCGTTTTTCGATCGCCTATTTCTCGATGTCACGGTGCAGCGCGCCTTCAACGGAAACGACAACGGGCATTTCAACAGCTACACCCTTCTCCAAGAAGACGCTCTGCCGCCATTATTAACCGCCGGAACCTTAGCGCAGACTGACATTTCAATCGATAGCAATCTTGAACGCACTGAAACAGCCATTTCCCTCGGTTATGGGGTCACTGATCACTTCGTGCTGTATGCGGGATACAAACGGGCCGAGAGCGATTTTCATCAAAAATTAACTGGAGCCCTGCAACTTTCGCGAACAAGTGATCTGACGCCGATTCCCGAGTTAACAGGCCCTTTCAGTGGCTCTCTGGATTTTGAATTCACCTATGATGGTCCTTTTGGTGGCGCAGCCTATACCTGGGAAATTGATCAGGGCAGATTCAAGGGCAATTTGTCAGGTAACATTGGCGTTGCGTTTCTACGCGGGGAAACAAACAACAAATTCAAAGAGTTCATCCTGACCAATCAATTTGGTGTGTCTACTCCGATCGATCTCAATAGTTTGGATCGGCGACCTGTTGGATTATCAGACCTCAAAGGGGACGCGGTCGGACTATCCCTCGGGCTTACCTGGATGGGATTTACGCCGATAGACGGCTTGATTTACTCACTGGGTGTCGCGGGCTACCGCTACGATTTTGAAAGCGATCAAACCCAGGATTTCACGGAAGTACTTGCGCGTGTCTCCGTAGGTCTAGCTTATGCCTTTGATTTCTAATGGCGATCGAGATCGACTCATACCACCTGGATGCGTGCCGCCCCAAATCACCGCCACAAGCCTCCCGCCATCAAGAATGTGAGTAGTGCATAAGCTGTGGTCGTCTGAAAATCGCGTAACGACAGATGTATCCTGCACTGTACCGCCAAAGCAGGTACGCTACGCCCTTATTGGGCGATAGAACGAAGCGTAATTGAAGTCAGGAAAAGCGGGCAGCCTAAAATTGAATAGAAAGGCTACTGTTTAGCCAGAGCCAGCAAGCAGAAGAAAGCTCACAATAAAACAAATTGCCGCGGCACCACCGGCTGCAAACCCTATTAGGGTCACCCACCAAAGCTTCTTCGCTTTTGGTGGAGTTGGCGTGGGATCGGAATCTACGCGAGGGGGCGATCCTTTCTCCGACGGACTAGACCGCCTAGCCCTAAACTCGATGACATTGGATGAATTGGCTGCGGGCGATTCAATGTGCTTGGCAACGGTTTTGTGAACACCTGTTTCATAGACAAAGGGTATCAACCGCTCAGAATGTAGGTAATTGATTGTTTCTTGAATATCCGCAACGTCAAGTGAACGCTTGCCGTTCAGATAACCAGAGAGTAATAAACGGCTACACAACATGTTGATGGGTCGGGGAACGCCGTGGCTGATATCGTGAATAATTCGAAAAACATCCTGACTCAATGTTGGATCGTTTTTCCACCCAACGGACCGCAGCCGATGCATCACATAGGTTTGAGTTTGATCAGCCGTAAGTGCCTCCAGATGGTACGCCGCCAGCATTCGTTGATGCAATTGCTCCATTCCCGGCTTACGGATTAGCGCTCCTAATCGTTCTTGGCCTATGAGAAAGATTTGTACTAAAGCAGCACCATCCTGCTGCATATTACTAAGCAAGCGCAGTTCATCAAACGCGGCAGGTGATAACGATTGCGCCTCGTCGACGATCAATACCGGTGCACCTCGACCGGCTAATTTCTGCTCAATGAGAAACGCCTTCATGGCCCGCAAATTCGCAGTGATGTTTTGCAGTTGCACATGAAGGCCAAATGAATGCGCGACCAAACTCAGCAATTCACCGGGTTCCATGTGAATACTATCCACCTTGGCAAGGGTGCGTTGTGTATCAAGATCGGTCAGCAAGTCATTGATCAGGGTGGTTTTACCCACACCAGGACTGCCAGTTAGCATGATAAAGCCCTCACCGAGGTGCAAAGCGTACTTCAATGCCATCATGGCTCGTTCATAACTTGGATGCCTATAGCACAAACGGTGATCGGGAGTTAAACGGAAAGGGTCCGCGACTAAATTGTAAAAGTTTTCATACATTGATCTTTAATACATGAGTCGAATGATAAATACCGCGAGATCGCGGAAACATTCTCTAAACTTGCGCTCTAAGGCTCGAACATGAAAGTGGTTAAATGCCTAAGTCCATAATTTATTCAACGATGGATCATGAGGTGAGTCCGTTTACATTCCTTAGCGTAACTAGATGCTGTATTCAATACTATTTCAGAGCTACACTCGTTAAATTACTATAGCATTTAGCAACAATGAAACTGGAATAAATCACAATCAAAATAACGGGGCCAAACTAAACTTCGGAGTCGAAGACTTCGCTGAGATCACCGAGCGAGTTCAGAAACAATTCAGTGAAGGACAGTTTATTTGATATAGTTTATCATCCGTATATGGCAAATTTTAAGTCGAAGGAAAGTAGTGATTCTAGTCTTCGGATGTGAGCGCAGATGCATTAATCAATTCTAATATGAAGCTCGCTCCAGATAGGCTTTGATGGGTCGCCAGGAGGAAAAGTTAGTCGATGCCACGGGAAAGACCGTTTTTGAAGGCTGAGAGACCCAGTGATGGGGCCTTTGCTATTTAGCATGCTGATTCGGAAGATCCCACCTCATCATAGTCTATCAGTGCTCGACTTGACCATTTCCTATCAGAACTAGGGGATTTATAGTAACCATTAGAACGGCGCTATGATCACCGTAAACGATATACTATACTCAGTGTTACTATAAGTCATGAATTTTAATGTGCCTCATTTGCCCCAGTCCGGTGGCGCATTTTTCATCTATAATTATACTTTGCCCCTCATTACACTTAATCTGGCGCCAATGAAGTGCTTCAACTTTTCACAATCTATCATCGAAGCTAATGATCATGCCGAATTATTGTCCTGGCGACGTTGGATATACGTTTGAAATTTGAGCGAGGTATTTTCTTTACTGGTTGAATTTGCAGCAGCTCCCAATGTATGAAGCTTACTACCAATTGACGGCGGATCCATTTCGCTTGACTCCCGATCACCGCTTCTGCTACAGAAACGATCGTGATAAGCGGGCACTGCTTAAGCTGAAATATACGCTGCATCTCGGTGAGGGCCTTATCATGATCACGGGTGCCCCCGGAGTGGGCAAAGCCACGTTGGTCAACGAGCTCCTTGCTGACACGAGTACACAACGTACCGTCGCAAGGTTGGAGAGCAGCCGGTTAAGGGTCGATAACGTTTTGCAGGAACTCGCCTCTTCATTTGGTTTAAGTGCTTCTCCGAATTGGGACAGAGCGAGTCTTTATCAGCGTCTGAAAGAATTTCTGGCGAAGCAAAGCGCGGCCCAAAACAAAGGGTTATTGTTACTGCGTGATGCTCACACGCTATCCCTCGACACATTGGAAGAAGTGCGGCTACTTGGCATCTTCCAAGCGGGGGGAGAATCATTGCTACAGATCGTATTGATAGGCCAGAGTGAGTTGGTGAAACGGGTGCACGGTGTTGGAATGGAACAACTCTCCCAACGGATATTAGCCGCCTATGAAGTTCCGCCATTAGCGGCCGAAGATACTCAAGCCTACCTAGCCCACCGATTGCAAACAGCAGGCTGGAAAGGCAATCCACAGCTCGGAGATGAGCTTTACCCCGTGATTTACGAGTTTAGCCGAGGTGTTCCGCGCCAAATCAATAAATTATGCCGTCAGCTTTTTCTCTATGGATGTTCACTTAAGAAGCATGCGTTGGCGTTAGAAGACCTTTACACGGCCATCAACGCCCTCAACGAAGAAGCCGCTCCACGCAGAGCTAAACTACTGACAGCGTCATTTCCTAAGACTAAAACGCCCCCGGTAGAAAGTTCCAGACACGAAGAGCGTTATGTGTTGCCGCCATCCTTGCCTGCCTCGGGCACTGACCCCATTCCAATAAGCTCCGCTGATGCCGCTAGTGGTAGCACTCATGCCAGCTTGGAAGGCACGGTGCTTAACGGCCGCTTTCGGCTAATTAGCCGCATAGGCTCGGGAGCGATCAGCTCGGTCTATAAAGCGCTGGATCAACGTAGAGTGGAAGTCGAAAATGACAGTCCGTATGTTGCCATCAAGGTTCTAGACAGGAAATTTAGGAAGCATGGAGACTGGCTAATCGCGTTACATCAAGTGGCTCATCAGTTCATAGAATTGAAGCACCCCAATATTGCTAAAGTGTATGATCTTGATCGAGATGGCTCCTTAGTGTACCTCGTGATGGAGTATGTATCGGGTCGCTCTTTGCGAAAGATCATTGACGAGCCAAATTTTAAGGGCATGTCGATTAAAGCAGCATTGCGAATCGCCAATAGTATCGGTGATGCTATGGCATTCATCCACCGATCAGGAATCCGACACAGCGATCTCAGACCCGATAACATAATCATTACCGATAATGGCGAATTCAAAGTATTCGACTTTGGAATATCCAGGTCAATTGAGCAGGATGTAACGCCGACTTCCAATTTGAAGACTTCGAAATCCTTTACTCCCCAATATGCGAGTCTAGAGAAACTAGAAAATCGGCATCTTGATCAACGCGATGACATCTATGCTTTCGCCTGCACATTCTATGAAATTCTCACAGGGAAGCACCCTTTCAACAAGTTGCCTGCAACGCTAGCAAACGAAAAGAAGCTTCAACCAGTAAAGCCCTCCAGCCTAAATCACAGGCAGTGGAAAGCACTAGGAAAAGCACTTGAATTCGTTCGCAACAAACGAACACCGAATATGGTGGAATTACTAACTGGCCTCAACCCAAAGCGGCCATTTTATCAGTCAATAAGAATCCATGGAGCGGCGGCCCCGATCGCTTATCCTATTTCCTCCAAACCATTGAGCGACGCGCAGCTACCACTCAAAGTCTATCCAACAGCCCCTGCAAGTAAACAACGACTCGTAGTAGGCACGGTAGCTTTTGCAGGATTTTTAGGTGGTTTTGTTGGATTCATTCTCGGCTATTATTGGTTCCTCCCAGGCAGCTTCGAGACGATTGCGCAAGGTATGGAGCAACACATTCATGAGCGCGTAATCGATCCACCCATTGCTCGTGTGGTAGACAATAATGCCCACTAGGCTCCTCGCGAATGAGCTTTTCGGGTGCTGTGTCTGTCACTTGGCTAGACAAAACACCACCTTGTAGACAACGGATATCCCTTCTGTGTCGTCCCGGGCCGCGACGGCGATTGTTCAGGACATTTTCCTAGTCGGATAGAAGCTTATCCGCATTATTGAACACATTTGATGCGCCAGGGCTGTGATCCATCGCACCCATACTATAGATTCCAACTTGCCTACTCGACTGTCAGCTCCCGAACTCTCAGACAGGCTACCAATTAGGTAGAGTTGGCCAGTCGAGCTCACGACGTTAAAGCAATATATAGAAATGACTCATTTGGCACATACTCTAAAAGCATATCAACGCGGGGAAAGTACTTTCCAAGAACTGCTCCGGGTCATCGATCGTCTACTTGAAGAAAAACGAGCGCTAGCGACCGACCTGCTTGCTGAACTCAATGAAGAAACGATCCTCCCTTCATTGCCTGTGGAGGTAATAAACATCATACGACATCGAATCAAACTCACGGCTAATACCCACAACGAAACAGCTCAGACTGGGGAGGATACCGATAACACTCTGATCGATGAGGATACCATCATCGACGATTCGCCCGCTCAGCATACCGCGAACTCGACACCGCAGACGCCTGATGATAGCTCCGCTTTATCCAAGAAACCGGCACCCGATATGACCGAATTCCCACCTGTCGGTGAAGCTATAGTAGCTGAAGAAAATCAGAGGAATGGTAAAACTTCCAATAATAAATTTACGCTCAGCAACCGTTTCGAACTGATCAAGCACGTCGGTACGGGTGGAATGAGCACGGTCTATATGGCACTTGATCTTTACAAATTAGGCACGGACGAGAAAAATCCCTATGTCGCCATCAAGTTGTTAAAACAACCATTGGGCCACGATCAGCACAGTTGGAGAATTCTGGAGGAAGAAGCCAAGAAAAGCCAAAATCTTAGCCATCCCAATATCATCGCGGTGCACGGCTTACACCGAGATGATTCGACTGTGTATTTAGCGATGGAATATTTGTCCGGAAGAACACTGAAAGACTTAATACACAGTCCTGATTTTAACGGTCTAGCGCTGGAAGAAGCATTACCGATCATCAATGCCGCTGGAACCGCTCTCGCTTATGCTCATGAGCAAGGCATCATTCATTGCGATTTCAAACCCGCCAACGTGTTTATCACGAGCCGGAATGAGATCAAAGTGATCGATTTTGGTATAGCGCGTGCGTTTCAGATCGATTCCGAATCCAGTTTGCCCCAACAGGCCGTGGTCAACGCCCTCACCCCTGCTTACGCCAGTCCAGAGATGTTAGAGCACGGTCAACCCGACCAGCGGGATGATGTCTACGCATTTGCTTGCACCACTTATGAGTTATTGACTGGAAACCATCCTTTTGAACGAAAGCGGGCCACCGAAGCCAGGGACGCAAATCAACAGCCCATAAAACCCAGAACACTCCATCCTCGACAATGGCATGCTTTACAAAAAGCATTGAACTTTGACCGAAACCTAAGAACAGCTTCCGTAGTACATTTTCTTGATGAACTCAATCGCAAACAGGCTGGCTGGCGTACGACCGCTCTGATCACCGGTGGAGTGATCGCTGCAGGGATTCCTCGGCTGGCTAACCGCCTTGTCTTTACTTCTCCCTTCAACCAGTCAACAACCACTAAGCCTAGATCAGACTAGCCAAAATAGGGACAACACATCAGAAATCAAAGAAATGTCGGGCGGCGCACTACAATCTTATATCCCCCCTCTCCGACAGTCTGCAAGTAGTACACCTGACACCACGCCAGATGGCACAAATGTGGCTGTAACTCGGAGACCAGCCGATAGCTTGGCCGATAAACCTAGTGTATCCGCGATGATGAAAGCGGTCAGAGAGGGCAACACAGCAGGACTTATCGCTTTATTGGATGCCGGAGCTGATATCAACGCAAGAGACCAGGCTGGAGATACCAGTCTGATTTCTGCTGCCGGAAGAGGATATCAAGAAATCGTTGAAGCGCTGCTCAAACGCAATGCCGAAGTCAATTCCCAAAACTACGATGGGCATTCAGCCTTGATAAGCGCTGCAGAGCATGGCCACACGGCAATACTTGAGTCTTTGCTCAAGGCCGGTGCCGATGCTAATAAGCGTACCTATGATGGTAAGACCGCGCTAATGCTAGCGGCCGCGAAGGGCTATTTAAACTGTGTGCAAACCTTGCTGAAGAGTCCCTTCTCTGTCAATGAACAGGGCGCACGGGGATGGACAGCGTTGATGTACGCCGCATGGAGCGGCCATAGCGATATCGCCATGGCCTTGGTGGGGCATGGCGCGGATCCGAACTTGGAAAATGATGAACACCAAACAGCCGCAATCGTGGCTAGCCATCAGGGCAATAAGGAAATAGCGAGCTATTTGGAAAGCGTCGCTTTAGGCTCGGGAATCACCGCTAAGTAACGACAAGCTCGGTTTAGTTAAAACAGTCTAAAGCTAACTGCTTTAAACATGAATCGCCCGAATTTCGATCCCAGAGCCACGTCTTGCGGTATTTAAACTTCTAACAACAATCGAATGGGGTCTTCGATCAGCTCTTGCAATGTTACCAGAAATTGCACGGCTTCCCTCCCGTCGATGAGGCGATGATCGTAAGAAAGGGCCAGATACATCATAGGGCGGACCACGACGCGGCCCTCTTTGACCACTGGTCTGTCTTGTATTTTATGCATCCCTAAAATGGCGCTTTGCGGGGGATTCAGAATAGGGGTAGATAATAACGATCCGAATATCCCCCCATTTGTAATCGTAAACGTTCCACCTGCGAGATCTTCAAGATCCAGGGTATTATCTCGTGCTTTCCGTGCAAATTCGATGATTGCCGACTCGATCTGTGCCGCACTGAGTCTATCAACATCCCGTAGCACAGGCACGACCAGACCTCGTGGCGAGCTGACGGCTATCCCGATATTGTAATAGTCGTGATAGACGATTACATCGCCCTCGATGGAGGCATTGATCACGGGGAAACGTTTGAGTGCTTCGACTGCGGCCAGTACAAAAAACGAGAGGTATCCCAGCCGCACACCGTGAAGCTCCTCGAATCGGGACCGATAACGCTGGCGCAGTGCGCTGATGGATTGCATATCCACTTCATTGAAAGTGGTGAGAATCGCGTTTTCGTGTTGAGCCGCCAGGAGTCTTTCGGCGATGCGGCGGCGAAGACGTGTCATGGGTACACGCTTTTCGTGACGCTCGCCGAGTGGTGGGGTGAGCGGAGATTCCGATTCTAGTGGGATAGGCTTGTCTGGAACAACGACTGATTTGGACGCCAGATGAGCAAGGACATCAGCTTTGGTGATGCGTTCATCGGAGCTGCGTGAAGTGATTTCGATGGGTTTGAGTTCATGCTCAGCCAATAGCTTGCGCACGGTGGGACTGAGCTTAGGCGTTGGGGGCTCTACCTGTGAAGGCGATGCCGATGAAGGCGCGGTAGCAACCTGTGAATCTTGAGGTTCATTGGCATCCAACGCAGCTTGGTCCGTATCGATTATGCCAACCACTTCATCGGTAACTACCGTTTCATTATCACCTTTCTTGATCTCTATTAATATTCCTGTTTCCGGTGCCGGCACTTCCAGCATCACTTTATCGGTTTCTATCTCAACTAAGCTAATTCCCTGTTGCACAGGCTCACCTGGATTTTTCAGCCATTTAACTAGCGTCGCTTCAGTCACCGATTCAGCCAGAGTAGGTACTTTAATTTCGCTTAACACGCTCCCCCCTTCCAGACGTCGCTGCAACTGCACCCAAACGATAATGCTCCCTAGTTTGCGGCTGCCCGACCGATCTGTTGGGTTAGGGGCATTGCCAATTGCAGGGCTTTTTCGATCAATTCTCTCTGCTGAGACCGGTGCAATGCTAAATAACCTACTGCAGGTGAGGCCGAATAGGCTCTACCCGCATAGTCCAGGTGGTGCTCGGAAGATAGGCAACCCTTGATGTTGCGCCGCGACTGCATATAGTACCAGGCACCCTGATTGCGCGGTTCCTCCTGAACCCATACCACCTCTTTGGCCCGTGGGTAACGATTAATGATCTCACTAAGCTCAGTGGCCGGGAAGGGATATTGCTGCTCAATTCGAACAATCGCGATGTGGCTAAGACGGTGTTCTCGCCGCGCCTCCAGCAATTCGAAATAAACTTTGCCGCTACACACCAGCAAGCGGCTAACTTTACGAGGGTCAATCTCATCGATTTCGTCGATCACTGTTTGGAAACCGATGTCCGTGAGATCCTTTAAGCTGGATGTTGATAATCTATAACGAAGTAGGCTTTTGGGCGACATCACGATCAGTGGTTTGCGATAGGGGCGCAGCAATTGCCTGCGGAGCATGTGGAATAGCTGCGCTGGAGTACTCGGCACGCAGACTTGAAGATTGTCCTCCGCGCACAATTGCAGAAAACGCTCGAGTCTGGCTGAAGAGTGTTCCGGCCCCTGACCGTCATATCCGTGGGGCAGTAACAAGACCAAGCCGCATAAACGCTGCCACTTTGCCTCCGATGAACTCAAAAACTGATCAATGATCACCTGAGCATTGTTGGCGAAATCCCCAAACTGAGCTTCCCAGATCACGAGCGATTCTGTCTCCGAGGAGCTATAACCCATTTCAAATCCCAACACGGCCAGTTCGGACAAAGAAGAATTGATTGGGAGGAATTGTGGCTGATTTTCAAACAAATGCTGCAGAGGGATGTAAATTTCTCCGGTAATCTGATCATGGATACCGGCGTGTCGATGGGCAAAGGTGCCACGTACCGTGTCTTGCCCGGATAACCGTACTGCATACCCCTCTTCGAGCAATGAGGCATAAGCGAGCGTCTCAGCAAAACCCCAGTCCATGGGTACTTCACCTTGCCCCATCTTGCGACGCTCCTCAAGGATCTTTATAACTCGTCGATGGGGTTTGACATGCGCGGGAAGTTGTACCATTTTTGTTGTAAGCGCAGAAATCCGTTCTAACGAAAGCGTGGTGTCAGCATAGACAGTCCAGTGTGTCCCCAGATAAGGGATATAACCTACTCGATACGCTTTGTCAGGATTGAGATCGAGTGGCTCGGAAACCGCGCGATTCGTCGTAAGTTTGTCCAAGTAATCAGACTTCATCCATTCCACATTTTGTGCGTCGATGATCCCTTGTTCAATCAGTTTCTGGGCATACAGATCCCTAATTGATCCCCGCTCTTTAATTTTCTGGTACATAATGGGTTGGGTAACCGTAGGCTCATCGGCTTCGCTATGACCATGACGGCGAAAACAGACCATATCCACCACCACATCACTATTGAATCTCACACGGAAATCCAGCGCCATTTGCGCGACCATCGCCACCGCATCTGGGTCATTACCATTCACATGAAATATCGGGGCCTGAATCATCTTGGCCACGTCCGAGCAATATAATGTGGAGCGTGAGTCCAACGGATCGCTGGTAGTAAACCCAATCTGGTTATTAACGATAATATGAACCGTGCCTCCTGTACCATAACCCCGGGTCTTGGAAAGATTCAGAGTTTCCATCACGACTCCTTGTCCGGAGAAAGCCGCATCACCATGGATCAATACGGGTAAGACTTGGTTGCGCTGAGTATCATGGCGGCGCTGTTGCCGGGCGCGCACGGAACCTTCAACTACCGGGTCAATCACTTCCAGGTGAGAAGGATTAAACGCCAATACCGCATGTACTGTCCCATACTGTGTGATGACATCGGCCGAAAAGCCCTTGTGATACTTTACGTCACCGGAACCGAACACGGGCTGGGAGGTCCCCTCGAACTCTCGGAACAGCTCTTCGGTACTTTTTCCAAATATATTGACCAACACATTCAGACGACCTCGATGGGCCATGCCGAAGACGACTTCTTTAACTAAATAATAGCCCGCGCGTTCCATTAAAGCATCGAGCAACGGGATGAGGCTGCTACCTCCCTCCAATGAAAAGCGTTTCTGCCCCACATATTTTCGATGGAGATATTCCTCTAGACCTTTGGCCGCCACCAGTTTCTTAAGTATCCGACGTTTGGTATCCGCATCGTCCGGTGCTTGGCCGTGCACGCTCTCCAGACGTTCCTGGATCCAGCATTTTTGTTCGGTGCTGGTGATATGCATAAACTCCACGCCGATCGCACCACAATAGGTGGCTTGTAGCACATCGAGAATATCCCTGAGCTTAGCCTGATCGCTTATTCCTTGCAGCGAGCCGGTTCTGAATCGTAAATCCAGATCGTCACTGGAAAGTGTATGATATCCGAGTTCGAGCTCCATAACGGAGGGTCGCTCATACAGTTCAAGCGGATCGATAGCCGCCGCCCGATGTCCTAGATAGCGGTAGGCATTAATCAAATGCAACACTGAAATCTGTTTATTTTCCGGCATTCCCTCGGCCGGGCCCAGTATGCCCACAGCACCACTAGGATAAGAACTCGTGCGGACGGTATGTGTTTTAGCCGAAGCGGGTGACGTCAACGATTCCGGACGACCGAAGTCCTCAGATTCTAATCGGGTGAAATAGTCACGCCATGCTTCGGAAACAGAATTTGAGTTTTTAAGGTAGGATTCGAAAAGGCCCTCGATATAGGCAGCATTGCTACTATATAACCAGGATTGTACAGAGTCTTTCATAGCCTGCCGTTGGCAAGATCGGACAAAATAGTTTTTGTTATTGTAACATTAGAGAGAGCGTCACGTCCTTTTTTGGGGCCCTGATTCTATGAAGCGGCAGCGAGGCCACCACAAAATCCCGCCATCTCTTTATCGGACAAGCCTCTCTCACATAACTCGCTTCAACACCTATGGGTTGCGCCGCACGTGTGCGAGTTCATGATAATGTAAGTTAACGTATTATATCTAGCTAATGACTTGATGCCATCAAAGTAATAGAGGACCTGCAAACGCTTAAAACAAACTAATTCCCTCACATGGAATGTGTTTGCCGTTCCGTCTTTAATAGCCCCGCTAACAGCCCTTCTATCTTGTTTCGCGTGGCACCATGATCTTGATCGCTGAATTGCACCCCGATCCCCTGAGTCCGATTGCCTTGAGCCCCCGCTGGGGTGATCCACACAACTCGTGCGGCAACTGGCATTTTCTCTTTATCTTCCAGGAGGGTAAGCAACATAAAGACTTCGTCCCCCATTCGATAAGTTTTTTGAGTGGGAACGAACAATCCACCTCTGATTATAAACGGCATATATGCCGCATACAATGCGGATTTTTCCCTTATGGTAACCGTTAAGATACCGCTGTTTAGTGACATTAGATTTCCCTAACTAATTTGAATGCCAAACACTACGCCATGCAAGCAGTACATCTTCCAGCAACAGTTGATCATTCAACGCCCCGTCCAATCGACGTTTCGTTTCAAACATTTCATCCAACAGGCGGAATAAACACCTTAGGACCACACGGTGCGAAAGACTATCAAGCTCCTGATGGAAATCCGGATTATTCAGATTGTCGGTGCTCACATCGAATTGCAAACGCACAGTATCCATGAGCCAGGACAGTAACCAATCCAGAATTTGTCTTAAATCGGCGTCACTCCAGCGAGAGGCCACTGTCACAGCGCATAATTTTCCTTGCAAGAACTGAATTAAATCGGTATAAACGCGCCGCCGCAGCTTAAGTTGCTCATTTCGCACTAAATTCGCTGCCGTCAAAGGCTCACCATGCGCAAGCGTCAACAACAATGCCTGATCCTTGGCGGCCGGAAGTTCTTCGCGTAGCCAAGCGACTCCCAACGGGCGCGGCGGTGGCTTGAAGACGATCCGCTGACACCGGCTTTTAATGGTCGCAGGCAGATTCGTCGGATGTGAAGTGACCAAAATAATCAACGAGCCCGCAGGTGGCTCTTCCAAAGTTTTCAGCAAGCTATTCGCAGCGTGGCGGTTGAGAGCGTCGGCTTGTGCTATTAAACCAATCTTATAGCGAGCCGCCTGACAACTCAGCATTAGAAAGTCGTTAAGAGCTCGAATCTGATCAATCTTGATTTGATGGCTGAGTTCTTCAGGAGCGACACCATGAAGGTCGGGATGGCTATCGGCAATGAACAGGTTACAATTTTTACATTGACGGCATGCTTCCCCGTGTTTATTTGGCCTACTGCACAGCAATCCTCCGGTGAAACACTTGGTAAAGTGCAACTTAGCCAAGCCTGGTCGCCCACTGAGTAATAGCGCATGCGGCAGCTTGTGTTGATTCACCTGCCGCTGCACCTGTGCCCATTCGTCTTCTTGCCAAGGATAAAGTGCTGACATAACAACAAAATATTCAGAATATCCACGCCGCTGCCAGCTGAATCAAATTCATAATTCTCCCACTGCTCAACGTAATGAATTCATTCAGCATTGTTCGAGATTAGTCGATCGATCGCCTTTCTGACCTGCGTTTGCACTTCAGTCAGTGACCGTGATGCATCGATAACCCGGATGCGCTCCGGTTCTTCAGTGGCTCTACGAAGATATTCTTCACGAGCTTTATCAAAAAAAGCAACCGCTTGCTGTTCTATTCGATCACTGGTTTGACGAGATCTAGCACGTGCTAACGCCAACTCCGTTCCCGCGTCTAACAGCAGGGTCAAATCCGGTCGAAGCGCAGCCTGCACCCAGCTTTCCAAAATAGCAATGCGCTGGTGAGCAATACCGCGCCCACCCCCCTGGTAAGCATAGGTGGCGTCCGTAAATCGGTCGCACACAACCCATTGCCCCATTTGCAGCGCAGGCAGGATTACGGTGCGTAGATGCTCCGTACGCGCAGCAAATATAAGCATCAGCTCGGTATCCATGTGCATCGCGGGCAAATCCTGGCTAAGTAGTAATTCGCGTATCGCTTCGCTCACCGGAGTACCTCCTGGCTCCCGAGTGCGCACGAACCGCAAACCTCGTTGCTTTAAGTAGCCGCATAGAGCATCCATACTCGTCGTCTTCCCGACTCCCTCAATGCCTTCAATGGTTATAAACTTAGGCTCTGGTTCAGTCCGCATCTTCGTGCTTTCACTTTCTACCCAATTTCATCGTTTACTCATGTGCCCGATAGCGGTGCGCATCGCCACCGAGTTGATATTTAATCACAGCTTGACGATGTTCCTTATAAGTTTCTGAAAAATAATGGGAACCATCGCCTTTGGCAACAAAATAGAGCGCCTTGGTAGGCGCTGGATTAAGTACCGCATGCAGAGCCGCCGCGCTCGGTAGTGCAATCGGTGTGGGGGGCAGACCACGGTGCAGATAGGTGTTATAGGGAGTATCTCGCCTAAGATTCTGGTAACTCAGATTTCCATTATAGCTTTCACCGAGGCCATAGATCACTGTCGGATCTGTCTGCAAGCGCATTCCCTTTTTAAGTCGAGATAAAAACACGGCGGCAATCAATGCCCGTTCCGCCGGGATGGCCGTTTCTTTCTCGACGATGGAGGCGAGAATTAAGGCTTCATAAGGAGATTGAAGAGGAAGATTACTAGCTCTCGATACCCATTCTTTTTCTAATTTTGTTCGCATCAGCCTGTAGGCACGCTTCAGAAATGCAAGATCCGTAGTGCCTTTCGGAAAATGGTAGGTATTTGGATAGAACCAACCTTCTGGCGGCATCTCTTTTTGCCCCAGCATCGACATCACATCGGCATCCGGCGCGAGTGTACATAAAATTTGGGGATGCGATCGCACCGCTCTTATTACCTGAGCGTAAGTCCAACCCTCTAACAACGTCAAGCGAAACAGGGCCGTCTTTCCATTTACAAAGAGGTCTAAAAGCTGAGCCGGGACAATTGGACTGCGCAATCGGTACTGGCCTGCCTTAATTTTATTGGCCTTGCCTTGATGGAACGCCATGAAGCGCCAGTATATAGGCCTGCTCAAAATGCCTTGCGCATGAAGATCAGCCGCGACGCGCTTGAAAGAAATGCCCGGCTTAATCTCATAGAGCATTGTTTCGCCCTCGATCTTGATGGGTATGCTGACGAATCGCCAATAATCAGCGAATAGCGCGCTGCATAGCAATAGCAACAACAAAAGAAAGGCAACGACCGACTTTCGCAACACGAATCAATTCAACTAAGCTTTAGCTTGTCCATTAGCGCGTAAACGACTGAGGACTTTCTAAACTTCACATGATCTAATCTTTTAATAGGCCAGATTCCCATCAGACTATTACAAACGAAGGCTGACTCGGCAGTCTGGACATCTTGCAGACGCAACTTGCAAATTGATGTTGGGATTCCTAACTCGCTGGCGCCTTGGAGGAGTTGCTCTCGCATGATCCCAGCAACCCCAGAGTATTTAAGCTGAGGTGTAATCAGCTGCCCACCACTCACCAGAAACAGATTACTCATCGTTCCTTCGATCACTTCGTCTTCAGTATCCAACATTAGACCCTCTTGAAATTGATCTTGCCATTCCCTGCGGGCAAGGACTTGTTCCAAGCGATTTAGATGTTTGATACCAGCTAACAGAGGGTTGCGCGACAATCGAGTTTTACATAAGGTAGCGAGAATGCCTTCTTGGGTATAATGGGGAGCATAGACGGGCCAAGGGTGTAGGGTCACTATTCTTGTTGGGTGGATGGCTGCATCGGGACGATAACCCCGACCACCTTGCCCTCGAGTAATAATAATTTTGAGGACCGCACGGGAAATGCCTCGGCAGATTTCGCTGATTTCAACTAACAATAATTCTAGCGAAGGCACCGCGATCCCTAAAACCCGACAGCCGCGTTCCAAACGATTCAAATGCGATTGTAAGTATTGCGCTTGACCTTCTTGAATGGCAATTGTCTCGAATACACCGTCACCATAGAGCAGACCACGATCAGTAAGTGCAAGTTGATCAGAAATTGTGCCATTGATCAGTGCCTTAATCATCTATCCTAATCTGCAAGTTCAATAGAAGAGCCTGGGTTTGCAAGCACTCAGGAACTAAATCATTAGGAACTTGATGTGGCACGAAGCGAAGGCGCTCAGAGCAGCGGAGAGTTGCTTTCAGAGAGCTCTCTAGATCCTTTGTAGCAAGAACAAAACAGAATGGAACGGTGCTGACGCTGTTATGAAAAGACCGACTAGCCCAGCCATAGCCACAATGGCTCAGCTCGCTGCCCGGCAGATTCCTTTGTTGGTCTTGAGTGGGGACCTAAGAACTACAACTTGCGAAACACGAGCGTAGCGTTGGTTCCGCCAAATCCGAACGAATTGGAGATAGCGACATTGAGTTTCACCTCACGCGCCGTATTGGGTACATAATCGAGATCACAATCGGGATCTGGCGTGTCGTAGTTAATCGTGGGAGGCAGCACTTGGTCTCTAATCGCAAGCACGGAGAACACGGCTTCTACACCACCCGCAGCTCCCAGCAGATGGCCAATCATGGATTTAGTGGAGCTGACCGCCAATCTATAAGCATGATCGCCAAAAGCATTTTTAATAGCCACAGTCTCGGCTCTGTCACCAAGAGGGGTAGACGTTCCATGTGCATTGATGTAATCCACTTGATGAGGATCCAATCTAGCATCCTGTATGGCATTTAGCATGCAGCGAACAGCCCCATCTCCCCCTTCGAGCGGCTGGGTCATGTGGTGAGCATCGCTACTCATTCCATAACCGGCCAGTTCACAATAGATGCGCGCGCCGCGGGCTTTGGCGTGTTCGTATTCTTCAAGGGTTAAGACACCCGCCCCATCCCCCAACACGAACCCATCTCGATCTCGATCCCAGGGTCGGCTCGCGGTCTCGGGATCCTCGTTGTGAGAGGCGCACAACGCCCGTGCTGCAGCAAATCCACCAATACCCAAATGGCAGGTAGCCATTTCAGCCCCGCCGGCCAGCATAACATCGGCATCTCCGTAAGCGATCATGCGCGCTGCGTCACCGATGTTGTGGGTTCCTGTGGTACAAGCCGATACGATCGCAATATTGGGTCCTTTGATACCATACATGATGGATAGATTACCAGAAGCCATATTGATGATATTACTGGGGACGAAGAAAGGAGAAATCTTGCGAGGACCGCCCTTCATATAATTCTCATAGCTTTTCTCAATTCCAGGCAATCCACCAATACCCGAACCGATCGCCACCCCGATACGATGCGCATTAGCTTCCGTAATCTGTATTCCGGAATCTTTAAGCGCTTGTACGCCTGCAGCAATACCATAATGGATAAAGGGATCCATTTTCTTTTGATCTTTGGGCTTAATGTATTCGTCGGCATTAAAATCCCTCACCGCACCGGAGATCTGTACGGAAAACGCACTGGCATCAAAGCTATCAATTCTGCTGATACCGCTGCGGCCAGCTAGGATATTCTCCCACGCCTTTTCTATACGGGAACCGACGGGGGAGACAATACCTAGACCGGTAACCACTATACGTCTTTTTGACAAGATCGCACCTTATCCTAATAAAAGCTTGAATATAATCTATACACTGAGATTATGCATTATGGACGATAGTTTTATATCTCTCATCCAGAAACTGCACTACTCAGCTTTGATCTCTGCCCATACGGTAAATATTAAAAGTTAAATAAAATCCCGTAAGGATGAACACAAAACATTCTTTGATCTGAGCCGTATTGCAATACCAAGCATTAATCTTCCGGCCTGGTCTCAAGATCTGAAAATACTCTGCAAGCTATATCTCTGTTGATTGATTCAGAGCCAGCCAACCTCATCTACCTAATTGTGAAACTACTGACCGTACCTTGCATTAACCGACCGCAGAGATCAAAACCAGCTCTTCATAGCAGTACTTAGACCGCCGCCAGCCGGTCGCTACGAACGAAAATGAGCTTACTCCAAGTGGGCGTTAATATAGTCTATAGCCTCCTGCACCGTCGTTATCTTTTCTGCTTCTTCATCGGGTATCTCGCATTCGAATTCTTCTTCGAGTGCCATCACGAGTTCCACGGTATCAAGAGAGTCCGCGCCAAGGTCTTCTACGAATGAGGCGTTCTCGGTCACCTCTTCTTCATTAACCCCTAATTGTTCTATAACAATTTTCTTGACGCGTTCTGCAATATTACTCATAGTCTGAATGTCCTCTCAGGAAAGGTAATGTAGTCGCTCTATCACCAACCAGACCCTACTGAGTCCAGTATGACAAGAGGCTAAATTTGTCAATTATACTGTCTAACTTCTAAATAGATCATCTACTAATGACGAATGATTGACTAACCAGGAGATTGTAAAAAATCGCTTATCCTACACAGGATCGACTCAACCTGGTATGGGATACAATTGCAATACATGAAAAATACATGTTTCCTTATCTAAGGTGACGAGTCAATCCAGATTTTTTTTGGATAGATCCACCTTTCTTATACCGGTGATAAACAAATCTTCGGCGCTAACCCATTTCTCCCGATGCGAGTAGAAAGCTTACCCTCGGTGCAGCTAGAGTCGAGATGGAGGTTGCCTGCCAGCCCTCATCTGACTTTAACGCTTTATTAGAGAAGCAGTTTCAAATCAGAATTGTTAATCACGCCTCCTTCCGGTTGCCTACCAAACCCAAGCATTTATCACCCAAGCTAAATAAAGGGCGCTATTGTAGTGAAAACAACTCTATCAATCTAGGGTTGATTGGGATAGCACTCCGATTCGTTCCGGCTTACTGACAAACGGCCTCGGAATAGCTTGATTAAGCAAACACGTGCCTATACTCAATTTCCATACACCAGTGTTCTATGCAAGGCGAGCGCAATTAGGTTTACTCAAAACCAATCCGTCAGGTATTATATAGAAAATAAACAATGCAGAATTTTTTAGGGACCACCCTGCAGATCAAGCATTAAATCTATACATTGAACCGACGAACCAACCCTCTATTGTGTCCAGCTGATGCGAGTGGCTCAGGGGGGAGGTAAGTAATTTGGCGAGGGAAAACCTAAGTGATTACGCGAGTCTTTGCCATTCGAAAGTAGCTTTCTCTCGCCCGATTGCATCACCAATGTAATGAAACTACTGTAGCTAAAAAAATTCTGCTAGTGTCCTTACGAGTTATTGAACTAAGAAGGCCTCAACGTAGGCAACCGAAAGCTCTGTAGAAAGCCTGAATAATGATCCTTCCGGTTAGAAATCAAACGCAATTCCTTGCCATACGTTGCTGTCAAGCGCATGACCCGATCGGAATCTGCCCTCTTTACTGAGCCTTGCTTCTTAAAAGGAAAATCCACTCTATGAGTTACATGGAAAGGCACCGCAAGTTCTTAAATTAGCCTAACAGCCTAGCCCATATACATGCCTCCATTGACATTCAGCGTTTCACCCGTGATGTATGCTGCTTCCGAAGAGGCTAAAAATGCGACCGCACTGGCCACCTCTTGAGCCTGCCCTAAGCGATTAAGCGGTATCCGCTGCAGCAATTCATTGCGTTGCCCTTCTGTAAGTACGCGGGTCATGTCGGTATCAATAAACCCGGGGGCGACGGTATTAATCGTTATACCCCGTGATCCAATTTCTTTGGCCAAGGACTTTGCGAAACCAATCATACCGGCTTTCGTAGCCGCGTAATTACTTTGGCCCGCATTACCCGCAAGCCCTACCACTGAAGCAATATTAATAATCCGGCCACGACGTGCCTTCATCATTCCGCGTAAACATGCTTTTGTGACCCGGTATACTGCGCTTAAATTCGTATCAATTACCGCGTCCCATTCGGATTCTTTCATTCGCATCAATAGATTATCCCGGGTGATTCCCGCGTTATTAACGAGTATATCAATTGGGCCAAACTCGTCTTGGATACGCTTTATCGTAGATTCCACCAAACTTGGTTGGGTTACATCGAGCACCATGCCCTGCCCACGGAAACCTTGCTCCGAGAACTCCATAGTTATCCGCTCCGCACCCGTTTCAGTCGTAGCCGTGCCGATAACAGTCGCATTAAGCGAACCTAGTTTATGAGCGATAGCCGACCCGATCCCTCTGCTCGCACCCGTGATTAGCGCAATTGCCCCTTCAAAATTCATTACTTCCCCCGTTAGTCCAGCTGTTTGCTTCACATCGAACGCATCACTTCAAAGCTGTAAACATAAGCCGATCGCTCTTTCCCCAGCCCTTAAGACTCCAACTCAGGATGGTTCTCGCAATGTACATATACTTTGGATTTCGATGACAGCGATCCGAAAAAGCACACACCATAAACCGAAGAACTAAAAATCATCTTCCTCGATCAACAGCCTCTCACCTAGCTTCTTGGGGATAGCTGAGCTCCGGCTTTAGTTGTATAATTCGCATATGGCTAAAGAAGATCATATTGAAATGGAAGGCACGGTTATAGAGACCTTGCCAAACACCATGTTCCGGGTCGAGCTGGAAAATGGACATATTGTAACCGCGCATATCTCCGGGCGGATGCGCAAGCATTATATCCGTATTTTGACGGGTGATAAGGTTACGGTGCAGTTAACACCTTATGACTTAAGCAAGGGAAGAATCACTTATCGAGGCCGTTAAAGAGAAACACCCACTATCCGCTGAAAGTGCATTCGTATTAATGGACCGTCTCATTTTCACCCTCCGCTTCCAAGTACAACTTCCCTTCTCGAATCGTCACGCTGATTTGCCCGCCCCTTACTAGACGCCCAAATAAGATATCTTCTGCAAGGGGTTTCTTAATATATTCCTGTATCACTCTCGCCATCGGCCGGGCCCCCATCTTTGGATCATACCCTTTTTCCGCCAACCATTTTCGCGCATCGTCATCTACCCTCAAGCTAATTTTCTTCTCCTCCAGCAGCGCTTCCAGCTGAATAATGAACTTATCAACCACATTAGCGATAGTGCGCGAATCCAGTGGTTTGAAATGTATGATTGCATCAAGACGATTGCGAAACTCTGGGGTAAAAACACGACGGATAATCTCTGCACCATCGGATGAATGATCCTGAGGAGTAAATCCCACTGTGCTTCGGCTCATCTCCTCGGCCCCCGCGTTGGTGGTCATCACCAGAATGACATTACGAAAATCAACCTTTCGGCCATTAGTGTCAGTCAGGGTACCATGATCCATCACTTGTAGCAGCAGATTAAATACGTCCGGATGAGCCTTCTCGATTTCATCCAACAGTAGCACGGCGTGCGGAACCTTGAGAATCGCGTCGGTTAACAACCCGCCTTGATCAAATCCCACATAACCCGGTGGTGCACCGATCAGACGCGATACCGTATGCCGCTCCATATACTCCGACATATCGAAGCGTATGAGGTCTATCCCCATTATCAAAGCGAGTTGACGGGTCACTTCTGTCTTACCCACACCCGTCGGTCCCGCAAACAAGAATGAGCCGATAGGTTTTTCTCCTTCCCCGAGACCCGACCGAGACATCTTTATCGCTGTCGCTAAGGTCGATATCGCTTCATCCTGACCAAATACTACCAATTTAAGATCTCGTTCTAGGTTCTTTAACGACTCCACATCGGACGCGGATATGCTCTTAGGAGGAATACGCGCGATCTTTGCAATGATATTTTCCACGTCTCGCACTGTAACGGTTTTCTTGCGCGTCGAGGCAGGCTGCAATCGCAAGTGCGCACCCGCTTCATCGATCACATCGATGGCCTTATCCGGTAGATGCCGATCATTCAAATAGCGCGCGGATAGTTCAGCCGCCATCTGCAGCGCCTTATTGGTATATTTCACACTATGATGCGCCTCGAAGCGTTCCTTTAGGCCAAGCAATATTCGATAAGTCTCATCGACGGAGGGTTCATTAATGTCGATTTTCTGGAATCGCCGCGCGAGCGCATGGTCTTTTTCAAACACCCCTCGAAATTCCTGATAAGTGGTCGAACCGATGCACTTGAGTTCACCAGATGCCAACATCGGCTTAATCAAGTTTGAAGCATCCATAACGCCACCGGAGGCGGACCCTGCACCGATGATAGTATGGATTTCATCAATAAATAGGATTGCCTCTGGCTCATTGCGCAATTGCGCCAATATACCTTTTAGGCGTTTTTCAAAGTCTCCGCGATATTTAGTGCCCGCCACCAATGCACCTAAATCTAAGGAATAGATTTTGGCATTCTGTAGCACTTGGGGAACCTCCTTTTCTACGATTTTTTTGGCTAACCCCTCCACAATGGCCGTTTTACCCACACCGGCCTCTCCTACATACAGCGGATTGTTCTTACGTCGCCGGCAAAGGATTTGAATGGTGCGCTCGATTTCAGCATTACGCCCAATCAATGGGTCGATTCTGCCTTGTCTCGCCAAGTCATTGAGGTTGGTTGCAAAGCTTTCCAGCGGCTTTTTACCCGCAGTTTCTTCTCCATTATCTTTTTCGGGTGAATGGTTGATTTCTTCGTCGGAATCCTGCGGCACTCTGGATATACCATGTGAAATATAATTGACCACATCTAGGCGAGCCACGTCATGTTGACTCAATAGATAAACGGCCTGGGACTCCTGTTCGCCAAAAATCGCGACCAAGACATTGGCACCATTGACTTCCTTTCTCCCGGAGGATTGCACATGAAATACGGCCCGTTGTAGGACCCGCTGGAAACCCAGGGTGGGCTGAGTATCCCGTCCGTCGTTTTCGGGAAGCAATGGCGTATTCTTGTCGATAAATTCGATCAATTGATTGCTTAAAGCATCCAGATTAACGCCACAAGCCCGAAGCACATCCGCTGCGGTTGGATTTTCCGTTAACGCTAGCAGCAAGTGCTCAACCGTCATGAATTCATGACGCTTTTCCCGTGCCGATTTAAAGGCCATATTGAGGGTAAATTCGAGTTCTTTATTCAACATCACAGTTCACCTTCTCAGGCTTCTTCCATCGCACACAGCAACGGATGTTGGCTAGCCCTTGAATATTCGTTGACCTGATAAACTTTCGTCTCTGCAATATCGCGTGTAAATACCCCACATACCCCTTTCCCCCGGGTATGTACATGCAACATAATTCGCGTAGCTCTCTCCCGATCCATGTTGAAGAAACTTTCCAACACGTGCACCACAAATTCCATAGGGGTATAGTCATCGTTTATCAAAACGACCTTGTATAAAGGCGGACGCCTTAGTTTAGGCTTGGCTTCCTGAACAGCCAGATCATCATTCTTTTGAACCTTGGTACGATCGTCGCTCATCAGTCTCTAGCTATTTAGTCTCACCACGCTTTAGTGATCCTTAAGTTGGGAGAGTACTCATATGTTGTTTACGACCCAGTGATACAATTAATTATACATTCGATTATACATTCGATCGATTGATTGCTCGAATTGAAACTATTCGGTCTCCAGCTGCCTAATTATCAACCCAAGTCCCTAGAGCCGCAACCGACTCCTGCCGCCTCCACGTTGGCAACTAAAATCTCTGCCCCCATACAATCCCCGCGAAGCTGATCCCAACAGCCCCCTAAGTATTTAGCCATGGGCTATGCGCGTCAAGAGGCTGGCAGTCTTCAGCAGGATTGAACGCTAATAACTCCCGTTTAACACTTGGTTGCCATAACACCCGTCGAGGGAATCGGTGTGCGGAAGTACCTTTCTCTTAACTATCTCTTAATTGGACCTTAGCCTGTAGAAAAGTTTTAGGCTTGATCCGAATAGGGGATCGCTTTAATGTTGGGTATTAATAATATAGGGTCACGAAATTCGTTCTAGATTGAGTATAATCACCACGCCGTACTTGAGAAGAGGCCAAAGCTTTAGGTTCGCTGTTCTATGTCGGTAAATCAACGACAACACATCATCGTCGGGATGTCCGGCGGCGTCGATTCCGCCGTTGCGGCTTTGCTATTGCTCAAACAAGGCTATCGAGTTGAAGGTTTATTCATGAAAAACTGGGAAGAAGACGATAGCTCAGACTATTGTGGAGCCCACATTGACCTTCAACACGCTCAGGCCGTCTGTGATCAACTCGGCATTCGCTTGCACAAAGCTAATTTTTCCCATGACTATTGGGAACGAGTATTTCAACACTTTCTGACGGAATATCAGGCTTGCCGTACTCCAAACCCGGATGTCTTGTGCAACAGAGAAATCAAATTTAAAGTATTTCTGGATTATGTCATTGAGCGGGGCGTCGATGTCATCGCTACAGGCCATTACGCCCGCAATGAGTTCAGTAATAGCGGTTATCAACTATTTCAAGGACTGGATAAGCATAAGGATCAGAGTTATTTTCTCTACACCCTTGGGCAATATGAACTCGCTCACACCTTATTTCCCCTGGGCACGCTGACTAAACCCAAGGTACGATCAATCGCGCGTACCGCAGGACTGAGTAACCACAATAAGAAAGACAGCACAGGTATTTGCTTTATCGGGGAAAGACGATTTCAAAGCTTTCTTGCCCGCTTCCTGCCCCCTCAGCCGGGTGATATCATCGATCTGGAGGGTAACACGCTTGGCCAGCATCAGGGGCTGATGTACTACACCATAGGGCAACGTCAGGGCTTAGGTATAGGAGGACATCGCCAAGGTACGGGTGAACCCTGGTATGTCGCTGAGAAAGATCAAGAAAACAATCGGCTCATTGTCGTTCAAGGGCATAATCATCCCAGGCTTTTTCACTTAGGGTTATACGCCGAACAACTTCACTGGACGACAGGTGACTCAGCTGAAATACCCTATCAATGCATGGCACGCATACGCTACCGTCAAACTCAGCAAGCCTGCCACCTGGAGCATGTAGCCAACGGGACTTTGCGCGTAGTTTTTGATCAACCCCAGCGAGCGATTGCGCCTGGGCAGTCGGTGGTATTCTATCAACAAGATCTGTGTTTAGGGGGCGGGATCATTTCTCAAACCTGGGATTGATCCTTTATTCAGCATTCAGCGTCACCATAAAGTGGGAGAAGACGAATCGCCAATCCAAACGTTAGACCTAGCAACGCATTAGCGCCACTGACTAAACAAGCTATGGCCATGCTGAGTATAATTCCGCCGTCTCATTGAATCGTGTCAAATCAACTGCACAATAGAACGCTCGCTTTAGGAGGCCTTTACCAATGTGTGGATTTAGTAATCCAGATTGCTTGGAATGGACGCGTAGAGCAAGCACCCTATAAAACTTGTATAGCTAGCCTCTTCCAACTCAATCCCCAAAACTACGAAGATGTCTATGAAAATGCGCAGCAACTCCGGCTAGGTCTGGAGGTATTGCGCGCTACGTTCAACCAACGTGGCGACGCGCACACTTTGGAACGCACCCAATACAGTGTCATGCTGATGTACCTTGAGAACAAACTCGGCAAGGCGCCACACACGATTGAAAACGTAAAGGAAGGCATTCAGCATGCCGCCCTGCAGCTCAAACATTTTGAACTGACGCATACCAACGTCATCAGTAATCTGGCCGATATCTACCGGCAATACATTAGCCCCTTGGGTCCTAAGGTAATCGTCAAGGGCGAAGAATCCATACTGAGAAATCCAGATAATGCGAGTCGCATCCGAGCCTTATTGCTTGCCGGAATCCGCGCATCTCTACTCTGGCGACAAGCTGGCGGTAACCGCTGGCGTCTCCTATTCGAACGCAAAACGATGGCAAAGGAAATTGATGCCATACTGCCGCAGAATTCATGAATTAGGTTGCATCATCCAGGGGTTAACCGACTCCGAACCATTGTGAGGCAGCCGTTGATTCAGCTCTTCGATCGCCATGGGTTGCCCAAAATAAAAGCCCTGCGCGCGATCACAAGCCCATTTTTTTAGCAATTCTAACGTCTCTGCAGACTCAACGCCCTCTGCAGTGACCAGACATCCCAGTTTATGAGCTAGATCAATAGTGGATCGGATAATCATCGCGTTCTCATTGTCTTTGCTGACGCCCAGCACAAAAGATTTATCGATTTTGATCTCCTTTGCAGGGAGATTCTTAAGGTACTGAAGTGAGGAATAACCCGTGCCAAAATCATCAATAGCAAATTGTATGTCACTTCGTGCAAGCTGATGAACGATTCGAGAGGCTTGCCCATGATTTGCTAGAACCACCGTTTCGGTGATCTCGAGCTTGAGTTGGCTAGCCATCAGCTGGCGAGAGTGAATGCCATCGAGGATATAGCGGTGAAATTCCTCGTCCTCCAAGCTGGTTGCAGAGATATTGGTGGAGATGGGTAGAGCGATGCCCATAGCCTGCCACGCCTTCAGTTGATCAAGCACGATATCCAAGACCCAGAAACTCAGCCGAGTGATCAAACCATTTTCCTCGGCAAGAGGAATAAACTCATCGGGAGACAATAGCCCCAGTCGCAGATGAGGCCAACGAATCAACGCTTCCACTCCGCATATCCAACCCTGCCTTAAATCGAATTGAGGTTGATAGTGCACCACCAGTTCATTCTGCTTAATGGCATGGCTTAATTCACTTATGATATTCAATCTATGGGGGCCCAAGGTATCCAAACTTCGGCTGTATTCCACCATGTCTAAATTTGACTGGGTTGCATGGCGCATGGCCAGGCGGGCATGATTCATGAGTTCTTTACCCTGTATGCCATCCTTCGGATACCACGCCACGCCAATGTGCATTCCCACGTCGGCCGGCCATCCCTCTACGGCAAATGGCTCTTCCAACGCTTCGACGATATGGCGGCAAATGGTCCCGAGATGGCTGGGATCGGCCTTCAAATCCAGGAGTACGCCGAACTCGTCTCCCCCCATGCGCGCGAGCATATCGGTTTTTCTGAGCGCCCGGTGAAGCCGTAGTGCAATTTCTTGCAACAAGAGATCCCCAAAACGATGGCCCAGGATATCGTTCACTGTTTTCAAGCGCCTTAAGTCCAGCATCAAAACAGCCAATTGACAAGGCTGGGACCGATCCAGCCGGAAAATCATTTCGTCCAGGTAGCGGGAGAAGGATACACGATTGGGTAATCGCGTGAGCTCATCGTGAACTGTACGGTGCTTTTCCAATGCCGCAATCCGTGTTAGCTGGGTGATTACCGCGATATCTTGCTTGATCATGACCCACATAAAAACGCTTGTGCCTAATAACATAAACGCTAAAATGAGATTCCCGAGCGGCCATGCCTGAGTAGCGATAGCCCCCCCGAACGCGAAGCATCCCACACTAAATAACAGGCTAAATACCTGTAGGCCCCACCAACGCTGAGCGTGCTCAGGGGCAGAACGATAGCTCTTGCGACCGAAGTAGAGCGCCGCCCACAGTACCATCATCGCCACAATGACCACCCCAGGCGTAATGACGGCAAACGGGAGTTTACTCATGGCAGCGGGCTGCTATAGCTAATTCCAGGAGAGATATTTGCAATTTTCCTGAAGTCCTTAGGATGTGGCCAAAATAGGTTGTGGGTGGCTGCACCTAGCTTGCTCTTGATGGCGGGTTTGAGTACAAAGCCCGACCGCCAGGCATATACAGCATGCCTGCGTTGTTTTCAACTGTGAACAATTGAAACCCACCCACTCTGATAATCTCAACAATCAATCTTCCCAGTCTCGACTGCAATTGACGTAATCCGGAGGAACAATGGAACTTTCGAGTTTAACAGCGCTGTCGCCTATCGACGGCCGATACAGCGGCAAATGCGCACTGCTGCGGCCCATATTGAGCGAGTATGGTCTCATTCGACATCGCGTGTTGGTAGAGATTAGATGGCTTCAGGCCTTAGCCGCTCATGATGCGATCGGGGAAGTCCCGAGATTTTCCAAGGAGGCCGACGCTTGTTTGGAACAGATAATCAATGAATTCTCCGAGAAGGACGCCCAACAGGTGAAGACCATCGAAAACACCACCAACCATGACGTCAAAGCAGTGGAGTATTTCCTAAAGAAAAAAATCAGTGGTCATACAGAGCTGGAGAATGTCGGAGAATTTATCCATTTTGCCTGCACCTCAGAAGATATCAATAATCTCGCCTATGGCCTCATGCTCAGTGAGGCGAAGCGCAACCAGCTGTTACCCGAGATGGATGCCATCCTAATCTCCTTGAGCGCTAGGGTAAAAACCTATGCTGAAATTCCCATGCTCACACGAACGCACGGCCAACCCGCCACCCCTTCGACCCTGGGTAAGGAGCTCGCGAACGTGCTCTATCGTCTGCAAAGGCAACGCGAACAAATCGCTGAAGTCCGGATTCTAGGTAAAATCAACGGGGCTGTAGGGAATTATAATGCACACCTCATTGCCTACCCGGAGGTCGATTGGGCAAGCTTCGCCCAAGATTTCGTCGTTGGCCTGGGGTTGGCTTGGAATCCCTATACCATTCAGATTGAACCTCATGACTATGTCGCCGAGTTATTTCACGCGGTTAGTCGATTTAATACCATACTGATCGACTTTTGCCGTGACATCTGGGGTTACATCGCGCTGGGCTATTTCAAGCAATTAACAGTATCCACCGAAGTGGGTTCGTCCACCATGCCGCACAAGGTCAACCCCATCGATTTCGAAAATGCCGAAGGCAACTTGGGCATTGCCAACGCGTTGTTTGATCACCTGGCGGCCAAGCTACCCATCTCCCGATGGCAGCGCGATCTCACCGACTCTACCGTGTTGCGCAACGTAGGTGTGGGCATCGCCCATACTCTGATCGCATATCAGTCCTTACTCAAGGGACTGGGCAAGCTGGACATCGATGCGGAACGCTTGAGGAGCGATCTAGACGCCAATTGGGAGGTTCTCGCCGAGGCGGTACAAACGGTCATGCGCCGCTACGGCGTGGAGCAACCCTATGAGAAACTCAAGCAACTGACGCGTGGCCAAAAGATTGATGCCGCCGCGATGCGGGCTTTCGTGCGCCAACTCCCGATTCCCCCCGATGCCAAGCAGGCGTTGCTGGCTCTCACACCGGCAACTTATACCGGCAATGCCGCGGATCAAGCTAAGAAATTTGCTAGTGGCTAGTGGCTATCCTTCGTTTATGGTGTAGTTTCCATGCTCTCGCTGGCAAGTCGAGAAGAATCTGCGCATCGAGAGCAGGCTTGCTGTAACCTAACATTTAGGCATTTTCAACTCGAAGTAACCGGTATCATCAGGTGTCATTCAACCTAAAACCCACTTTGAGGGTAACTTGCCAGTACGCAACCTGCCCTTCGTGAATATAGCCCCGGGTCTCGGTCACTTGGAACCAGTCGATATGCTCAATCGTCTCGGAGGCCTTCGCAATCGCTTTCTTTATGGCATCATCACTGCCAATTTTTGAAGTACCTGTTAGCTCGACTTGTTTATAGACATGATCACTCATCACGGCTTCTCCTCATTTATGACATCACTTCTACTGTGGGGATTGGGTTTTATTGAGAAGTTCAAGTAATTCCTTCTCGTTAAGCACGGGTACGCCCAAGCTTTCCGCTTTGCTTAGTTTGGTCCCGGGATTTTCACCTGAAATCACGGCAGTCGTTTTTTTCGACACGCTGCTTGCGGTCTTCGCCCCCAGAACCAACAACTGCTGCTTTGCCTGTTCACGGGTTAAGGTGCTCAGGGTGCCGGTTAAAACATAGGTATTCCCCTGCAGCGGTCTGGCAGGGCTGCGCTCGACCTCCACCTCAGGCCAGTGGATTCCGGCTTCGCGCAGTTTCTGGATGACCTCCAGATTATGAGCCTGGTTGAAAAACGTATGGACCTGATTAGCCACCACGGACCCAACATCTGGTACATTCTTAAGAGTTGCTTCATTAGCATCCATTAAGGCTTCCAAGGAACCGAAATATTCGGCCAGCCCACGGGCGGTCGCTTCTCCAACCTCGCGTATACCAAGTGCATAGATAAAACGCGCCAGGGTCGATTTTTTACTTCGCGCCAAGGCATCCAGCAGATTCAGAGCGGACTTCTCTCCCATGCGTTCCAGTGCCGCAAGCTGCGGGAGCTCAAGTCGGTAGATATCGGATACATGGGTCACCAGCTCCCGTTCGACCAATTGATCGACTAATTTATCCCCGAGACCTTCGATATCCATCGCTCGGCGCGAGGCAAAATGCTTGATGGCCTCTTTGCGTTGCGCGGAGCAGAACAAGCTACCGGTACAGCGAATCACGGCCCCGCCTTCGTCGCGTTTCACCTTTGAACCGCAGATCGGACACTGTTGCGGGAAGGAAACCGTCGCGGCTCCAGGCAATCGCCGCTCTGGCAACACCCTGACCACTTCGGGAATCACATCGCCCGCTCGGCGAACAACCACCGTATCACCGACGCGTACGTCCTTGCGTTCGATCTCATCCATATTGTGTAGGGTTGCGTTGCTCACGGTTACTCCGCCGACGAATACCGGTTCGAGCCTGGCCACGGGCGTCAGGGCACCGGTGCGTCCCACCTGAAACACGATCTCTCGAATTTGCGTCAGTTCTTCCTGAGCCGGGAATTTATGCGCCAACGCCCAGCGCGGTGCACGCGCCACATAACCCAACCGCGCTTGCAGATCCAGGCGATTCACCTTGTAGACCACCCCATCGATTTCGTACGGCAGCGAATCCCGCAATCGGCTGATCTTATGATAATACTCAAGGCACCCCACCGGGCCCTGTACATTGGAATTTTGGGGACATACCCGAAGCCCCCAGCATTTCAATTGATCCAAGATCGCACTGTGAGTATCGGCTAACACCCCGTCCTCTATCCAACCGACCCCATAAAAAAATATCTCCAAAGGACGCTGTGCCGTAATTCGGGGATCGAGCTGCCGCAGACTTCCCGCGGCGGCATTACGAGGATTGACCAGAGTCTTCTCGCCCTTGGCTTGGGCTCTAGCGTTGTAATCCTCGAATGCCTGTTTGGGCATGTACACTTCACCGCGCACTTCCAATACTTTGGGAAGGTTGTCATTAGTGAGCCTCAGTGGAACCGATTTGATCGTGCGAATATTCTGCGTGATCTCCTCGCCGGTGACACCGTCTCCGCGTGTCGCCGCCTGAATGAATACCCCCTCCCGATACACCAAGCTTACCGCCAATCCATCGAGTTTAGGCTCCGCGGCATATTCGATGGAATCCTGAATCCCTAAGCGCTCCATGACCCGTTTATTGAAGGCGAGCAATTCATCTTCATCGAAGGCGTTACTCAAGGAAAGCATGGGAACCGGGTGCTTGACCTCGCCGAACGCCTGCACCGGCGCAGCCCCTACTCGCTGAGTGGGCGAGTCGGGAGTAATCAACTCGGGATGCTGCGTCTCCAAGTTCTGGAGCTCTCGCAGCAGGCGGTCATATTCGCTATCCGGAATCTCTGGATCATCCAACACATAGTACCGCGTGTTGTGATGACGGATCTGCTCGCGCAAGGTCTCTATGCGCTGCTGCAGTGCCTTCTCCATCAAGCGATTTAGGCCTTGGCGTTCTTTAATTGTCCGTGGCGCAGACTGTACAACTGGATCTCCTCGCGCATGTGATCAATGGTTTGCTTGGTAATGGCGCTACGCGATTTATCGTAAAGCTCCGCGTTCAGAAAATGCGCCAAATTCTGCGCGCAATCCAGCATGATATTAAACGCCTTAAGGCTTTCCATAGGTACGGGCAAGCGCATAAACAGGCTGATACTAGGAGTCCTGAATTCTCCCATATGCTCCAAATCAAACGTTCCGGGGTTGACGCTATTGACGGCACCGAATAGCTCCAATTTCTCGGAGAACCGCTGAGTGTAACGGTAGAATAGCTTTGATTTATCGTATTCCAGGCCAACGTCGCTGAAGGCTCTCAACAACTCCTTACCCATGAAAAGATTGGGGGGCTTTGCCGCGATATGTAATATCACCAGATTGTCTTCGACTACCTTGCTCGGCTTATCGCGCATCGCCTTATCGCGCTGCGCTTTGGAAACATAGTGTTCTCTGCTCGGTGAAGCGGCTGGAGTTTGACTCGCGCCAATTTCGGCGTTCTCAGTGACACCCCCATTGAGGATCTCGTCCACTTTTTGGGTCTGCGCTTCCATCTCCTGCGTATCATCGTTCTGTCCATCGAGCTCAGCCACCAAGGAGCCCTTTAGACTTTCGATATCCATGTCGTCATCCTCGGCCTGATCGCGCCTCGTCGGCGATTGCTTTTTTTCCCCGAGTACATAAATCACTATAAGAATAGCGACGCCGAGAATTAATAATAAAAAACGTAATTCCCAGTCCGACATAAGTCAGGATCCTATATAAGAGAAATATCGATTTCCAACCCAAGGCACTCAGTTGAGTCTGTTATCCCGTTGCCATTTGTACCGCCTCATCCACGTCGACTGCAACCATGCGCGAAACCCCTGGTTCGTGCATCGTAACGCCTATGAGCTGATCTGCATACTCCATTGTGACCTTGTTATGGGTTATAAAAATGAATTGAACGTGCTCCGACATCGCCTTGACCACTTCACCGAATCGATCCACGTTGGCTTCATCTAGCGGAGCATCCACTTCGTCAAGCATACAAAACGGCGCCGGGTTGAGTTCGAAAATGGCGAAGACCAGCGCCACAGCGGTCAGCGCTTTTTCTCCTCCGGACATCAGGTGTATGGTGCTAAGCTTTTTACCGGGCGGTCGGGCCATGATCGAAATACCCGCATTCAGCACGTTTTCCTCGGTCATCGTCAGGTGCGCTTGCCCTCCGCCGAACAAACGGGGAAACATGGCTTGCAGACCATTATTGACCCGATCAAAGGTCTCCTGGAAACGGTGTTTAGTCTCTTTGTCAATCTTTTGGATGGCACTTTCCAAGGTATCGAGGGCCTCGCTCAGATCAGCATGTTGGCTATCCAGGTAGTGTTGGCGCTGATGTTGTTCTTCGTATTCCTCGATCGCCGCCAGGTTGATCGGTCCCAATCGTTCAATTTTGCGGTGTATTTCATCAGCGCGTTGCTCCCACGCTTCGAGTTTGGCGCCGGACTCCAGTTCATCGATCAGGGCATTCAACTCGAAATCGGACTCGCTCACCTGTTCCTTAAGGGTTTGGGATCGCACACTAACTTCTTGCCAAGCCATACGCAAGCTATCTTGCTGTGATCTCAACGCATCCAACTCGCGCTCTACGCCTAGGCGTAGTTGCTCCCGTTCGCCCAGGTCTGCCTCTACTGTTTGCACCCGTTCGCGCGCCGCACCGAGCGATCGCTCCGCCTCGATCCGTCGCGATAAAACGATTTCCAGCGCTTGCTGTTGCGACTGCAGAGGATCGAGCGTTTCCTCGAGTTTTGTCTGCAGCGTTTCCAGATGTTGCTCAAACTGACGCAGCTGATCTTGCATACGCTCAAGGCCTTGTTGAAGGGAGGCACGTGTGCTGCGCATGGATTCCAGGCGTAAGGCACGCTGGTGTAGCGCTTCGCCACCCTGCCGAGACTGATTACGAGCAGCATCCAGAGCGTCGCGCAACTCCTCGCGCTCCCGCTCCAATAATTCCCGCTCGGCAGTCAAACTCTCGAGTTCTTGTCGCGCCTCATCGCGGACTCGAACCGCCTTGGTTAATGCCGATCGATCGGTGCTGTTGTTTGCTTGCAGCTCTTGCAATTCTCGTTGCAAACGTGTTCTTTGCGCGATCATTTGCTCGAGCTGCTGACGTCTCTGGCTAAGATTCAATTTCAGCTCGGAATGGACTCGAAGTGCACGATGGCTTTGCGCTTGAGCCTGCTCCCGAGCTTGTTCGAATTGCAGCAAAGCGTCGGCACCCTGCGTCGCTTGGAGTTCCAATGCCTCGATGAGCTGACTCTCCGTATCCAATTCTGCGCCTAAGCACTTGATTTCCCGCTCGCGCGCTAATACGCCTGCATGCTCGTCGGGATCACGGGCAACGCGGAACCAATGGGGCCCGATCCAAATCCCGTCTCGAGTGACCAGCGATTCATGAGCGCTCAACGCCGCGCGTTGAGCTAGCGCCTGTTCAAGGGTCTCGGCCACATAGATGCCGGCCAAGACCTCGGCGACCGGGCAAGGCGCTTGCACCTTGGTTAACAGGCTGTCAGTCTCAGGACCTCCTAACCGAGCCGACGCCAGCGGCGCCGGAGTTGCGCTTGCGTCAGCATCGAATACGATCAGGTGACCCTGTTCAAGACCACCCAGGGCCTCGACGACACTGTCTACACCATTGACACAAACCGCTTCTAAATAAGGCCCCATGACCGCCTCTAAGGCACGTTCCCACCCGGGCTCAACCGTGAGTTGTTCCGGCAAGCGTGGCGCCGTATCCAGGCCATGCTGGCTCAACCAGGCAATCACCGCTTCTTGTTGCTTCCCCAGCGCGGCTTCTTGCAATGCTTCCAGGGAGACTAAGCGACCACGCAGGTTTTGTTGTTGCGTGCGTGCATCGCTCAAACGCTGATTCGCTTCCAAGTTGTGCTTGCGTTGGTCCTCAATAGCTTCCTGGATCGATTCTAATTCCTGCTCGGAACTCTCGACTGCAGCGTCAGCTTCGCGACTCTGGTGTTCAAACTGCTCGATATCCGCCAGTAATGCCTGTTCGGAAAGCGCTGCTAACTCTGCTTGTAACCGGGTCTCGCGTTGTTCTAATTGACTGAGTTGCGACTCCAGGTGCTCGATGCGCGTGCATTCGCTCTGGGCCCGCGCACTGGGGCCAGCCAACCGCTGAGTGAGATCTTCCCACTGATGCTGCCAGTCGGATAAGGCTTGCTCCCGTTGATTCAATCGCTCGGTCAGCACCTGCTGTTCATCCTGGGCACCGGCCAATTCCGGTTCTAACTTGCCGAGATCTTCATCGAGTTGCTGCAACCTCGTCTGCTCAAGGGTTATTTCTTGCCGGTTGCGTTCATAGGCCTGTTGAGTTTGCTGCAGTTCCTCCTGATGTCGGGTACGATTTTCTTTGAGATGCTGAATCGACTGCTCGGTGCGGGAAACCTCGCCATCCAAGCTGTAATATTGAGCCTGTATCTCATTAAATACTTCATTGGCCAGGGTCAGTGCTTGGCGTTCCCGTGCCATCTCGGATTCCAGCTCGCGTAACCTGGCGGTGGCTTTCTCCAATTGGGTTTCCTGCTCCTTAAGGGCTTGCTTGCGCTCCTGTTCTTCGCAATCCAGCGATTGCCAGCGCAATGCCAATACCTCCGCTTTGACTCGCCGTTCTTGCTGCTTTAAGCTTTTATAACGTTCCGCAGCGCTGGCCTGACGCTTCAGCCGGCTGAGCTGCTTGGTAACTTCCTCGCGCAGATCATTCAGCCGATCCAAATTTTCGCGCGCATGCCGAATGCGGTTTTCGGTCTCACGCCGGCGTTCCTTGTATTTGGATATACCTGCGGCTTCTTCCAGATAAACGCGCAGCTCCTCCGGTTTAGCCTCGATTAGCCGGGAAATCATTCCCTGTTCGATGATGGCATAGCTGCGCGGCCCCAAGCCGGTTCCCAGAAAAATATCGGAAATATCCCGCCGCCGGCACTGGGTTGCGTTCAAAAAATATTTGGATTGACCATCGCGGGTCACTTGTCGCCTTATTGAGATCTCGTTATAGCGGGCATATTGACCACCCGCTCGCCCTTCGCTGTTTTCAAACACCAGTTCGATGGAGGCCAGTCCAATCGGCTTGCGTGAACTCGATCCGTTAAAGATCACGTCGTCCATGGTGGCGCCGCGCAAATGCCGCGAGCTTTCACCCATGACCCAACGCACGGCATCGACGATATTCGATTTACCACAACCATTAGGGCCCACGATGCCCACCATCTCACTGGGAAACAGTATCGTCGTCGGCTCGACAAAGGACTTAAACCCTGCCATTTTAATTTTTCTAAGACGCATGGTACCTATTGTTCAATGGCTGATCGCGCAATGGCTGATCGCCGGTTTGATCGATTTTGCTCGGTGGGACCATCAATTCAGAGATCCCTCATCCCAGTCCAAAGAAACGAGCAATGAATCAGCGCCCGGCCCATGGAGAAGCATTACCCGCTGTAGCGCCTGGGAAATAAGAGGCCTCACCGTTCAATCTAAAGGCGGATACTGAGAAAAATAGATGGTAGTGCACGGAGTTGCACAAGTTTGTAGAGTCGATAGGGCCGCACTTGGTCCCCAACTAAAGCTGAAAAGAATCGATATTCCTTAATAGAAAACAATTATACCACCCAGTATCACGGCCATCGCTTCGCCTGTCTGCGTCCTGAGACCAGTCAGCCAAGCATTGGCCACTATTTAACCAATCCACCGAACCGCAACGGTTTGCCACAGCATCCAAATTTCATCAGGAAAAAAACGTCTCCCCCAGTTTAGTGTTCGCCACACGCCGGTCAGATAAACCATCGCACTCAACAGAGACAGCGTTTCTTTAAACTGCACGGCTGCGTAAAGTCGCCAATCGAAACCGCCGTGAAAGAAATCCGGCAACCCATACCGGGAGCCCTACGGCTAAACCGGTAGCCACTTTATCCCTTATAAACACCTTTGGCAAAGCGGGTGGTATCGCCCTGCTTCGGCGCTATACCGTGTTTGCCGGTTATGAATACTCAAAGATGACCACCCCATGCCCCCAAGCATTATGAAAGTGGATAACCGCTTCCTTAACCTGTCGTTGGTTTACTCGGCGCTCGTTTCCGCGTTACTGTTTTTCGCATCGACCTGGCTATCCGGCCTTGCATGGGCAGCGTCTCCCACCGAAGTCATAGCCGGAATAACCTCCGGGCAGATCGAGTCCAAGTTAAAAGAAATCGAGACTACAGAAGAACTGGATGACGCCCTCAAGAAAAAACTGATCGAGATCTATCGCAAAACCCTCAGTACCCTGGAAACCACCCAACAGCACGAAAACGCTGCGAAATCTTTCGCACAAACCATCGAAACAGCTCCAGAGGAAGCCAAGCGGATCCGCAGTCTGCTCGAACACGCAAAGACAGGGCAGCCTACCGCTAAATCCATGGGCATTTCAAGCGCTACACCGTTGATGGATCTAGAGCAACGCCTGGCAAAGGAACAAGCCGAACTTGCCAATGTTTCAGCCAAGCTTCATGAGTTCGAAGACCAACTGCGCTCCCTAAATGAACGCCCGCTGGCGGTGCGCACGCGATTGGCGGAGATAAAGCAGCTGCAGAAGCAGATTTCCCCCGAGTTAAATGCGGCATCGCGGACTGGATCACCGTTGCTCCTGGAGGCTCAGCAATGGCTACTCAAGGCTCGCAGTAATGCCCTACATTCCGAATCCCGGATGCTCGATCAAGAGTTGCTGAGTCAAGCGGCGAAACTCGAGCTTCTTCAGGCCCAGCGTGACGAGACCTTGCGCGAAATCGCTAACCATCAGGCGCTAACAAATAGGTTACAGGAGTTGATCAGCGAGCGCCGTCGCGTAGAAGTGGAACAGGCTCAGGCAGAGGCCGCCGAAGCCGAGAAAGAAGCCATCGGCAAGAGTCCGCTGATACGCAATCTGGCGGAACAAAATGCCGGACTTAGCAAACAACTGGCGACACTCTCGGCGCAGTTGGATCGGGTGAGAGCGGAACACGAGTTCGTCGACAAGCAAGTCCAGCAACTCGAGAAAGACTTCGAAAGCGCACAGCAAAAACTGCAAATCGGCGGGCTCAGTCAGGCCCTCGGCAGAGCCTTGGCGGATGAACGCCGCCGATTACCCGAGCTCCACCGCTTTCAGAAGCGTGCAAGCCAACGCGAGGAACTCATTGCCGAGATCGGGCTTAGACAAATTCAGCACAGCGAGGAACTTCGTGATCTCAGAGAGCAGGACCCATCGCAGCCCCTTCAGGCCAAGGGGGCATCCTCTAGCACAGCCGTTCTAATGCCAGAGGAAAGCCAGACGCTATTGAAAAACCGCCAAGAGTTACTCGCCAAGGCCAGCGATATTGATTCGGCTCTACTCCGGGCTTTAGCAGAACTGGAATTCTCAGAACAACGTCTGGTCGACATCGCGTACGAATATAAGCATTTTTTAGACGAGCATTTGTTGTGGATTCCAAGTAATCGCCGTCTTAGCCTGCGCACATTCAGCGAAACGCCTGGTGCGGTTCTATGGCTGTTGACGCCCCGCCACTGGCGCGTGGTGGGAGAGACATTATTACAAGACGCGGCTCTTCTTCCGGTCATTCCCCTAACTACATTATTGACGATCGCTATGATCCTGCGCTACCGAAGCCGCATGCAGGCGTTTATCAAAGGTACCGCCAACAAAGTGGGCAGACCCACCCTAGATCGATTTGTCTATACGTTTCAGGCCCTCACCGCGACCGTGCTGCTCGCGGTGCCTTGGCCCTTGCTGATCGCGGTGCTGGCGTGGCGATTGCAGACCTCGGAAGTCAGCACAGATTTCGCTCAACTTGTGGGGCATGGCCTTAGTGTTACCGCACCCATGTTGTTCAATTTGCTGGCATTCCGTTCGCTCTGCAAACCTGGCGGTGTAGCTGAGGTGCACTTCAACTGGTCCACGGTAGCGCTGACCACGCTACGGCGCCAGCTCGATACCCTAACCGCAGTCTCAGTGCCGGTCGCTTTTGTGGCGGTAATGGCAGGTACGCAGCCGGAACAAGGATACCAGGACAATCTCGGATTTATCAGTTACTCGGTCGTCATGTGTGCTTTAGCTTATTTCTTTCAGCGCATTCTCAATCCTAAACACGGCGTTCTATACGGTGTGCTGAAGAGCCAACCCAAAGGCTGGTTGGTACGCCTACAGAAACTTTGGTACCCGCTGGCGATCGCCTCACCCCTAGCCCTCGTGGTACTCGCAAGTCTTGGCTATTTCTACACGGCGGGAGTCCTGACGCGACAACTCATCGATACGCTGTGGCTAATCCTCGGAATTCTAGTGGTGAAAGCGCTGGTGCTACGCTGGCTCATGCTCACCCGTCGCAAGCTTGCCCTACAGGCCGCCCGGGAGAGACGCGAAGCCGCCCGGGCCGCCCGGGAGGTTGGCCAGTCTGAAGAAGAACCGGGATTGGCCCCCATTGAGCCAGAGGTTTTGGATCTGGCCGCCGTCGATGCCCAAACCCGCAAGTTGTTAAATGTAGGCATTGGGCTTTCCGTCGCCGTGGGCGCTTGGCTGATCTGGTCCGATGTTTTACCCGCGCTGGGTATTCTGGACAAGGTGTCCATTTGGCAAACCACGCTGAGCATTGACGGCGAGGCTAAAGTCGTACCCATTACCCTAGCGGATCTGGGACTCGCCACTGTTATCGGCATTCTCACCGCAGTCGCTAGCAGGAACTTGCCCGGCGTACTCGAACTCGCCATCCTGCAACGCTCAGGATTCGATAACGGCGCCCGCTATGCCGTCAAAACGCTGACCCAATACCTAATCGTTACCATCGGTTTTAGCTGGGTTTTTCGCACGGTGGGCTTGGGTTGGGATCAAATACAGTGGCTCGTCGCCGCATTGGGTGTGGGGCTGGGGTTCGGCTTGCAGGAAATCTTTGGTAATTTCATCTCAGGCTTGATTATTCTCTTCGAACGTCCGATCCGGGTCGGTGACATTGTGACCGTGGGCGACACCTCTGGCACGGTTACCCGAATTCGCATCCGCGCCACCACCATAACCAATTGGGACCGAAAAGAACTGCTGGTGCCCAACAAGGAATTCATTACCGGCCGACTCTTAAATTGGACATTATCCGATCAGACCAACCGCATCGTGATTACCGTTGGAATAGCCTACGGGGCAGACGTTAAAAAAGCCCTGCAGTTGATGACCGAGGCGGCCGAAGAGATTGAACATATCTTGGATGATCCTCCCCCCATTAGCACCTTTGAAGGATTTGGCGATAATGCACTGACCCTAACATTACGCGCTTATCTCGGATCATTGGAGTTTCGCCTGGTAACCATCAGTGCATTACACGAAGCGATTAACCAAAAATTCATTGAAGCGGGTATTGTGATTGCTTTCCCGCAGCGCGACCTGCATATCGACACAGCGCGCCCGCTAGAGATCCGGCTATTGCGCAAACCAAACGCGACGCCTTCTGCAACTTCTAAAAAAGCTGCGTTGACAAACGTCGTCATTTAACAGTCAGTGAAAAAGATTTCAGGGCCAACCTAGCATCACTACCCGCTGCCAATCCATCTACAAGGTATAGACATAGTCCACGATTTCGTCGATTTCTTCCTCGGATAAAATTCCATGAGGCCCGAACGGAGGCATTAGGGTCAGCGGGTTGGCCATCCGAGCGTCCCAAATTTGCTTCTTGAGAATGTCTTTATCCGGGAAACGGGTTTTCATGGACACCAGAGGCGGAGCAATCTTCCGGGGGCTTTCGCCATTTCCTATGGCATGACAGGCCAGGCAATTGCCTTTGGCGCGATCGAAGGCGAGCTGCTGCCCCAATTGCTCCGGAGAAGGGCTACTCGAAGCGGCTGCGAGAGATCCGCCACTTACCAAGCAAGACATTAGCAAGGCAGCGAAGCAGCGTGGATAATTGAATTTCTGCATCAAGAAAACCTCTTTATTAACGATCCGTAAGTTTCAGTAACAATCCGTAAAACGGTTTCAGGTCATGAATGGAGGTCAGCCATTGCGGTATGTCCCTTCCTAGAGAGCTATGAACCTATCAATCTCGGAACCGAATGATTTTGAAAGTGCCAGCTTTTCCCCACGACATTCACCCATGTGCGACCTGTCTCTAGCCTTTCCAACGGCATGTTTTAGGTCCAGTTATGATAGATAAAAACAACGGGTCGAGGAGTATACCTTAAGATTTCCTCCTAGCGTATCAATAAGTTATTGGTTGCTCCGCGGTGAAAGCGACCTACCGACAGAAACAGTGCGGCTTCAGCATGGACTTTCTCGATGTGGGGTACCGATGAATCCATTGTATGGGTTGAGCTACAAATCATCGCTTAACGGTTGACTGGTTTAAACTTTCACCGCAGACTTTTCTGCATAGCCTTAGTATGCACCCGCGTTTAGTTGGGACAGAATTGTCCTCTAGCACTCATCTGGGGAATGAGTTGGACCACTTTCACTACCACCACTTTTCAATTACCTCGTTCAGTCCAATTATCCATGACCAATCCACTACTAGAAAGTACGGAACTTCCCCGCTTCACCGCCATTAAGCCGGAGCATGTCGAGCCGGCGATTGACGCCCTATTGGCACAACACCGTATCCGCCTCAATGAACTGCTAGAAGCCACCACAAACTATGACTGGAATAATATAGTCGCGCCTATCGAGGAGATGCACGATCAACTCAATCGCACTTGGTCACCGGTTAGCCATTTGAACGCGGTGATGAATTCTCCGGAACTTCGTGTGGTCTACAATGCTTGCCTGCCGAAGCTGAGTACCTACCACACCGAGTTGGGTCAGAATGAGCGCCTCTACCAAGCTTATCTGGCTATCGCCGAAAACCCACTGCAGGTACCCCTGAATGACGTTCAACAAAAGATTCTTAAGGATGCGCTACGAGACTTCCGCCTTTCAGGAGTTGCCTTGACGGCCGAGCACAAAGAGCGTTTCAAGACTATCATGCAGTCATTGTCGCAACTTCAGGCTAAATTTCAGGAGAACGTGTTGGACGCCACCCATGCCTGGAAAAAACAGATCAGCGATGTCAGCGAATTGGCCGGACTGCCGGAATTCGAGCTAGCCCTTGCGCGCCAGACCGCGCAGCGAGAAGGATTAGACGGTTGGCTACTGACCCTGGAATTTCCCTCCTATCTGGCGATTATGAACCATGCCTCCAATCGCGAGCTGCGCCGAGAAGTCTACGAGGCCTACAGCACCCGGGCTTCCGATCAAGGCCCACACGCCCACCAATGGGACAATGCTGAAATCATGGAGAGCATTCTTGCGCTGCGCTACGAAGTGGCTCGCTTGCTGGGTTTTAACGATTATACCGAATACTCTCTAGCCACCAAGATGGCTGAATCCCCCGAGCAGGTGCTCACATTTCTCAACGATCTTGCGCAACGTTCACGTCCGCAAGCACTGCGCGAACTCGAAGCATTGAGAAACTTTGCCCGGGAAACGGCTGGACTCAGTGATTTCCACGCTTGGGATATCGGCTATTATGGGGAGAAACTTCGCCGACACCGTTACCAAATTTCCCAAGACGAGCTACGCCCCTATTTCCCGGAGACACGGGTGGTTCCCGGGCTGTTCGGCGTGGTAGAACGCCTCTATGGCGTGAAGATTAGTGCCACCGAGCACATGGAAGTCTGGCATCCGGATGTACGGTGCTATGAAATCCTTGAGCCCGACGGCGGCGTACGCGGCCGCTTCTATCTGGATCTCTATGCCCGCCCCAATAAACGCGGTGGCGCTTGGATGGATGGCTGTGTGGCGCGTCGTAGTACCGAATCGGGCATACAACTCCCCGCGGCTTATCTGGTTTGCAATTTCACCCCTCCGGTAGGCAACTCTCCCGCATTGCTGACTCACGATGAAGTACAGACACTATTCCATGAGTTTGGCCATGGTCTGCATCATCTTTTAACCCGAGTGGATTATGCCGCCGCTTCCGGCATTCACGGCGTAGAATGGGATGCGGTGGAGCTCCCTAGCCAATTCATGGAGAACTGGTGTTGGGAGCGGGAAGCACTGGATCTGATTTCCGGACATTACCGCACAGGCGAGCCGCTTCCGGAGATGTTGCGCCAGCGTATGCTTGCAGCCAAGAACTTCCAGGTGGGTATCCAAACGCTACGCCAGTTGGAATTCGCCCTTTTCGACTTCCGCTTGCACCGGGAGTATGACCCGCAACAAGGCGCCCGGGTGGTGCCAATTCTGGACGAGGTGCGCCGCCAAGTCGCCGTATTGCTCCCGCCCCCGTCTAACCGCTTCGCGTGTGGGTTCACCCATATCTTTTCCGGAGGATATGCGGCAGGTTATTACAGCTACAAATGGGCTGAAGTGCTATCGGCGGACGCCTTCTCAAGATTCGAGGAGAACGGCATTTTCGATCGCGCTACCGGCAAGGCGTTTTTGCATAGCGTGCTCGAAGTGGGTGGCTCACGCGATGCGCTGACCAATTTCGTGGAATTCCGCGGCCGCAAGCCCAGCATTGAGGCGCTGCTCCGGCACAACGGAATCAGCGAAGCTGATCATGCAGCAAGGAATGCCCCCTGGTCAGTGGGCTGAAACCTTGGCGTGGACGGTGGAGGAGCAAGGAATGGTAGAACCTCCAGCACAAGCACGCAAGCGAGTTTTCGCCAGCGCGTCTACACTACCGAGCCCCAGAGCCCTAAGCGCTTTTCGGAGTCTATCCGTAAGGACGTAACCCAAAAAAAGCCGCTCCGGCAGATGCCGGCGCGGCCTCAAGTCCCCCTCACCCCGACCAAGGATCATTCGGAGTTCACCTTGGATTAGGAGCGCGGTGAATAGCCATACCAGATCTGTGCCAAAGATGTAATACGACATTTTACGGATTAATGGCTGCCCTAACCGCGAGCGGCGCACCACGAACAGGCGTCAACAGTAAATCACGCTCTGCATTTGTGCAGATTAAGGCCTAATCACCGTTCTTCTCCCTAGGCGTGAGCCGATTGATTCATTGCTTCATCACGGACTGAATGATGGTTCAGAATTTGCAGGAGCAACTTTTGCTGATCCCATTTGGAATTGCCGAAACTATAAAAACTATGTACTCCGATCTCTCCGCCCCGATTGCCGAAAATCCGATGCCTTACCATGAGTTTTATCTTGATGATTTTCGACCGCGCACTCACTATCAACCCTTGTGGGACCATATCCGTGATATGGGGCAAAGTCAGCTCGCCAAGAAAGCACACGAAGCACATTTGTCCCTGCATAACGAGGGGGTGACTTTCACCGTTTACAGTGACACCGAAGAAGGCATCGAACGTGTATGGCCTTTCGATCTGCTGCCCAGAATTATTACGGCTGCCGAGTGGTCGAATCTGGAAGCCGGACTCAAGCAGCGGGTTCGGGCGGTAAACCTGTTCCTCAAAGATATTTATCACGCCCAACGTATCATCAAGGATGGCGTTGTTCCGCAACAGCTGATCGACGAGGGTAAGGATTACCGCCGGGAAATCATGGATATCAATCCACCCCATGATATTTATACGCACATCAGCGGTATCGATCTTATCCGCGATGTGAACGGCCGTTATCTGGTGCTCGAGGATAACCTGCGCACCCCTTCAGGGGTTTCCTATATGATCGAGAACCGCATCGTCGAGCGGCGTATCCTCCCGGAGTTTTTCGCTAAATATAAGGTGCGGCGGGTGGAGCACTACCCAGCGTTGTTGCAGCAAGCTTTGCGCTATCTGTCACCCCGGGGAGAAGATAATGCGACGGTGGTGGTATTAACCCCGGGCATCTATAACTCAGCATATTTCGAACACACATTTTTAGCCAAGGAAATGGGGCTCGAACTGGCTGAAGGGCGTGATTTGGTGACTAAAAATAACCGGGTTTACCTCAGAACTACCCACGGCCTATGCCAGGTGGATGTGATTTATCGGCGAGTGGACGACGATTTCCTCGATCCCCTGTGTTTCCGCCCCGATTCGGTTTTGGGTATTCCCGGCATTATTGATGCTTGGCGGGCGGGTCATGTGGCGATCGTCAACGCACCGGGCTGCGGGATCGCAGACGACAAGGCAGTTTACGCGTATATGCCGGATATTATTCGCTATTATCTGGGCGAAAATCCCATTTTAGCCAATGTCCCGACGTTTCACATGACAGTCTCGCAGGACCGGGAATATGTGTTTGATAATTTACCGCAGATGGTCGTAAAAGCGGTGGCCGAATCGGGGGGCTATGGGATGCTTATGGGCCCGACTTCCACGCCGGCGCAACGCAATGAATTCCGTAAAAAGATCGACGAGAAACCACGCAATTATATCGCCCAGCCTGTGGTGCCGCTATCCCGGCATATCTGTTATCTCGATGGGGAACTGGAGTCCCGCCATCTGGATCTGCGCCCCTTTATCATTTATGGCGAGACCATCGAAGTGGTGCCCGGAGGGCTCACCCGGGTCGCCATGACCAAGGGATCCTTAGTCGTCAATTCCTCCCAAGGCGGTGGCAGCAAAGATACCTGGGTGCTGGCTGAGTGATTTTACATCAGCTCGGTGCGTATTCTGGTGCTATTCAGCGACCGACGCACTATTGTGATTAGAAGAACTTAGAGGAACGTTGTTCTCGATCCCCATGGAAACCCGTTATGTTGAGTAGAATCGCTGATTCCCTCTATTGGATGTCTCGTTTTCTAGAACGCGCCGATAATACGGCGCGGCTCATCGACATCAATGTCGTGTACATGCTCGAAGCGAGTGAAGACACCACTAAAGAGGTACTGTGGGAACCACTATTGGAGATCGTTGATTGTCAGAAGGGTTTTAATGAGGCCTACGACGACGGCCGGGTGACCGGTGAGCGCGTGGTGCGGTATCTCACCCAAGAACGCAGCAATGCAGGTTCTCTCTATAATAGTTTGCGTTTAGCCCGGGAAAACGCTCGGGTCGCCCGGGACCGGATTTCACAGCAAATGTGGGAGGCGATCAACGAGTTCTGGCTGCACATAGACCAGTCCTTGAAAACGCCTCTATCGGTTTCTCGCGCCGCCGGGCTCTACCAATACGTACGCAATGAAGTGGCGCGCTATCACGGCCTAACCACCAACACCATGATGCGCGGCGAAGCCTTCGGATTTACCCTCCTCGGCACCTTATTGGAGCGGGCGGACATGAGCGCGCGCATCCTGGATGTAAAATATCATCTGCTGCTGCCGGATGTTTCCCTCGTAGGTTCACCCTTGGACTATTATCAATGGGGTGCCTTGCTCAAATCATTGTCTGGCTTCGAAGCGTACCGCCGTCAATACCACACGGGTATCCGACCCATTGATGTGGCGGAATTTGTGATATTGGAACCGAATTTTCCTCGTTCGCTGCGATTTTGCCTAAACCGGATGACAGAAGCCTTAGAGCAGATTGGCGTCGATCTGCCCGACTGTCAGGTTTGCCATAATATGGTGGCTTTGCAGCAACAGTTGGATGCCGTTAGCGCTGAGAGTATCCTCCAACAAGGACTGCACGAATTTTTAGAGGAATTCCTGATGCGTCTCGCCAAACTCCACGATGCACTGCACAGTGAATTCTTCGAAGCCCATCTAAGCAAGCCCGAGGAGGACACCGAGAATGCGATTTCGGCTTAAACAATTTCGGCTTAAACTCGTTAGCTAGCAGCTCGAGTCCATCAAATTCTTCAGCTCAGCGCACCTTCCCGATTGCGCATTAATAGGTTGATTTTAAACGCTGTAAAATATTCTATGAAGGAATTTTAGAATGGCTTATCAGCAATACATGAATCACTTCACTCTAGATTTTGTAAGTTCCAACACCGGCGATCCCACAGACTCAGAAGTAATGATAAGACTTTGATCATTCGCGGTGTAAGTGATGGCCTCGGCCTGTCGTAGGGATGGGAACCGGATCAAGCGTGGTGGTGATTGAAATGCTTGCACCCAGGATTGGCTAGGCTGCCGCGAAAACTCAAAAGCATAGCGATAGGTCAGTACAACGGCTCGGTTACCCTGTGCGCTAATATCCATTGAAGTCGGCTGATGTGGATGGAACAGATCGGTTACGTTAGGGAACAAGGCATCAGCATCAGGATTTGGGAACCAAGTCAAACTCGCGTTGGAGTTTATTTGCAGTCGTTCAACGGGTGATTTTTCAAGAGAATTAGGACGAGAACTGCTCAGATAATTAAATAGCTTTTGCAGAGAGACCTCATATAACAACGGGGGTTTATCCCGTTTGCTCAACAACAACAGCTTTTTTTGCTGCACATCGACGGCAACGGCTTCGCAATCGCGGGGACCTTCATTGTATTGAATTTCCAAGGTATAAAGAACGGGGATAGTCATTGATTCGGTCGGCAATGACGTTTCAGAACGCGACTGCAAGTCCAGGTTCAGTTTGGGTTCAGCGATAACATAAACTTGAACAGAATTGCGCTGTGCCAGATTATCCCCAACATCCGCCACCAGTAGATAAGGCTGTTGGTTGTATACAAAGGAATCCATATCCTCCCAGTCCGTGTTCTGAGCGTATTTTGAATCCGAACGCTCGGCTTGTAGATCTCCGTTTGGATCAATGGCATATAACAGCGCGGGATTTCCCCCATCATTTAACATCCAATATAGATGATCTTGACGCAGAGACGGCGTATCCCACTGATTTCCACAAGTGATGGATTGTTAAGTCGCCCGATTTCTTTGGCTTCTCCATAAGCAGCCATTTCGAGGGCTTTGGATCTGGTCAATTATATTGCCGGAGCGAACGCAGGCATTTTGCCAAAGCAGTAGCACTCCAAGCCCAGCAAATCTCAAGACTTCGAAATTGACAGCGCCTGCCATCCCAACCTCACTCATCAAGCCACCCTACTTTCGCTAGATCATTGCCACAATCGCTACACTGATTTACTCGCAGAAAGCACGCAATCTCAACAGCGTCTCTCGCCCATAGAGTTTACCGATTTTTAGTAGAGACTACATTTGAAAGTAAGCCTTCAAATTGCTTTAGTTGAATTTTAGCAAGGTCGAGAAGCGAATCTGTTGGTGCGCCATCAACCCTTCTGATCAAATTTTACTCACCCCTAGAGGTGAATGCTCCCTAATCCAATGAGGCGACTCAACCTCTGACCCATGACGCTATAAATATCTCCGTTGGAATTCGTCAGGGAGGGAAAGTAAACATACTTTCAGTGGCGAGGGGGAGTGATGCGGTCTACTTTTCATCTATCACCGCCTGATAAGGAGCTCAGCTCCGACAGCTAATCGAAGCGACATCATTAGTAACATTGAGGTACTAACTCAGGAGGTTAGTAAATGAAGAAATTGTATCAAAAGCTAATGCTAATAGGAGCTGCAGCTTTGTTAGGCATGTTGGTTACATTGCCAGCGGTATCCGCCGATTTCAAAGCCTTGCAACAATTGCCCGTCGATCCGATAGCCATGCCGGACCAACAACTGGCGAGCGTGGAAGGGGGCGGCATATAATCACGTGAAGCACGTAATGCCCAAAAAGCATGTGAAGCACGTGAAGCATCATAAAAAGCATGTGAAACACGTGAAGCATCATAAAAAGCATGTGAAACACGTGAAGCATCATAAAAAGCATGTGAAACACGTGAAGCATCATAAAAAGCATGTGAAACACGTGAAGCATCATAAACATGTGAAGCTCATAAAAGCTGAAACACGTGAAGCATCATAAAAAGCATGTGAAACACGTGAAGCATCATAAAAAGCATGTGAAACACGTGAAGCATCATAAAAAGCATGTGAAACACGTGAAGCACAAGAAGCGCGGGCATCACGGGCATCCCGGTGGTAGACCTGGACATGGTGGACCGGGCGGACATGGTGGACCTGGGCGGACATGGCGGACCGGATATGGATCGGCGGAACTACCTGACCAGCATGGCCTTAACAACGCCCTTTTTAAGACTTAAAACGAGTTTAGGATAATAACTAGCGACTAAGCCGTTGTTAGGAAAACAAAAGCTTTGGAAGTACTTCCAGCTTGTCAGGATTTGCCCCTTTCGGGGCAAATCCTTTTCTTTGGGGGAACCGGCGTGGGGTCGAGATAATCAATTAAGAACATTCCAATAAAGCAAAGTCAATTCTATATGCAGCATCATCGCGTGATCGTTACGCATATATCCCGCCATCAATATTATTGTCAATATTCAATCCTGGTTTTATAACCATCTTTAGAACTTTTCATAACTGTCGTTAGCACTGTCACTCCTTCCGTAGTAAATCCTTTCATATAGTCGTATAAACATTGTCACTCTTTCCATAGCAAATCCTTCCAAGTTGACACATATATACAATACCCCCCAGCACACCCCGTTAGATAAACTTGACTTGATCAATTTTTAACTATACTCTTTACAAGCCACACTATTTGGTAAAAAACCAACAAGGTGTGGCAACAATATCGAGACAACATCAATTAATTTAGTTACAAATATTGATTAGCTTTATATCTAATGAAGGATCAGAATTAATCAAAGGATCGACCAAAGAGGAGAACTAAAGGCAATCTTCTGAATTGTCCTCGTTAAAATAAATTACAGCTCAAATGGGGAACTATTATGCTGACGGACGTCGAGAAAGAACGGCTTATAGAGTTAATATGCGACGCGGCAAGCGATAGTCGCCGATGGTTTTACGTACTCCAGGAATTACAGCGACGCTTGGATGCAGATGCCACCAGCTGGGGAGAATTTGATTTCACTCACCGGGAAGGGAAAATCCTGGATTCCATCGGATACGGTCAGTCATATCTGCACAGCTATACCGAGAACTATTCCTCCTTAAACATGTGGTTCCAGGAGGAATGGTGCATCCCTCCGGGGCAGGTACTTCTCAGCGAAGAAATCCTAAGTGAGGCGGAACTTATTCAAACGAAATTCTATGCCGAATGGCTTAAACCTCAAAATTTGCACCACCGTATTTGTGCAGTTGTTAGACAAGAAGGCCAGCGAGTTTTCTATTTGGAGGCCCTTCGGTCTAAGGCAAAAGAACCTTACGGCCAACAAGCAATACAATGCCTCAGTGCGCTGCTCCCCTCTCTGCAACAGGCAATGCAACGCAATAGTTATTTCTGGCAGCTCGCCGTGATCAAGGAGGTTATCGATCACTGGCCCCAAGCGCTACTCGTCGTGGATAGGCTCGCGAAACCAATAATCATGAATCGTATCGCAGAACAATTGGTGCGCGATGAAACCCTGTTTCTTCCCAATCTAGAGAAGCTATCCCTCACCGGACTCAAGTCTTCCGTCAGATTCCATCAATTTATTGAGAAGGCCGCCACCCAATCTTCGAACAATGATGAAAATCAAACGAATGAGGCGATGATCGTCCCTCGGCGCCACGGTCAACCACCGATATGGGTTGTCGTCTCGCCTCTGAGCCGGAAACTGCGGAAGGTTGTCTGTCAAGAAGAGCAAGTCGCGCTCGTGTATATCTATACCCCCGAAGTTTTTGGGTCACTCCAAAATGAAATGCTAAAATCGTTTTTTGGGCTTACGCCCGCAGAGCAAAGACTGGCTCAGTTGATCATTGAAGGTTACCGATTAGATTCGGCCGCAGATAGGCTAGGCATTACCAGAAACACGGCACGCACCCATATGAAGCGTATCTATGCCAAGACGAATACTGAAAACCAGTCGAACCTTGTGCGATTACTTTTGGGAGGGCCATGGAAACAGAATCTTTCGTCAAAATCACCAAACTTAAGTATATGAACGATAAACATCATGCGATGATTGAACTGATCCATCGATTAGTTGGCTAGTTTTCTGGCCATTTGAATTGGGAAGTATTCTAGACAATGCCCTCTTTAAAATATCTGTTGCCGGTGGTATTTCTTCCGATGATAACCACTTTCACGGCGACGGTGGCGTACACGCATCTCACTGGGAAACCTCCTCTACTAGACTTCCGCAGCAGTCTTCAATCCTGGGTCGATGGTTCTGATTTACCAACCGCACGGAAAAAGACTCCAGTTATAGACAACACGATTAATAAAACCAGGACAAACTCAGTCTTAATATCTTCAAAGCAGAGAAATACAGTTCACAATACGCAACAAAGTAAACGCATAGCAATCGATGACCTGCCTGCGGCGCACGCGCATGAGCCCACATCGAATTCGATGACCGGGCATGAAGCGGCAGAACGTGAGACAGATAGAACGTATCCACTAATTCCCTTGCTGGTGCCGCCGAGCTTAATTGCTCATCTGCCCCAAAGTTACTCGCGAGTAGATGCGAAACGTGATACACGACCGCAGAGTACCAACCGATCGCCAGATAACCTCAACGCTCGCAAGCCGTTATTTATCCGCGAGTCAAAAAAACACCAATCAAAACTGGCATCCTATTCGTTAGAAACGGAGCGAAAACGAGATCGAAAGATAGACGACGAATCAAAACCAAATGAAATAGCAACAATCCATCAAGAGACTGATCCACTCCCCCCGGCTCCTACTGGAACGGTTCAACAAGAAAATTCAGCGCAGGATGGCAAACTGAGTTCAGAGGAACCTGTGTCCATTTCTGTGATTCCGGAAAGCTCCCCGAAGCGCCGGCATACTTTAAAGGAGCTAAGGGATCAGTACCTGGTGACACAAGAATTTGATAATTCGTGTGGTGCAGCAGCTTTGGCCACTCTCATGACTTATTATTTTGGAGACGAAACTTCGGAGGACGAGATACTGGAGCTACTCGATGAGCAACTTGCCGGCCTGAGCGAAGAGCAGTGGGCAAAAAAAGAGATGAATGGCTATTCCTTATTGGATCTAAAACATGCCGCTGAACAAAAAGGTTATCAAGCCGCAGGATTCTCACTGACACTGGAACAGCTGAGACAACTCGCTGCCCCGGTAATTGTCCATGTGCGACCACTAGGCGATCAACATTTCGCCGTGCTGAGAGGTGAAGCGGGCAATCGTGTGTATCTGGCGGATCCAGGACGTGGTAATTTAACCATGAGCACTCAACGTTTCTTAAATGAATGGGACGGGACCGTGTTTGTCCTAGAGAAAGATGGGGGAGAAAATATTATCGACTATCCGCTCGCTCTGGACCGGCCTCTAGATTATCCCCATCAGCGGTTGCATCTGTTGGGCACTGCAGGAATTCGTGCGATGGCTTTATCGGTTGATTCTGCACTACGATCACGGCCTCAATAAAATATATTTAGCTCTGTTCCACCGATTCGAACAGTGTCATGGACTTGTTACTAAGCTTAACGCTAAAGGAAATGGAATGGAAAATAGGCGTACCGGACAAAACGATCACTCGGCAAGCTCTTCTTTACTAACTCGCTTGTCTCTTAGAGTCTTGTTCGACCGGCTAGCCAAGGCACTCAGAATTCAGTTTCTCTTTGTCGTCGTGGCCTTGATCCTCATACAGATGAATGGCGGGACCGCATATGCCGAAGAAACAGCGGACGATGTTGACGACTCTATGGAAACCTATGAGGAGATGGAAACCGATGCGGAAGATTCGCAAGATGTGGATTCACAAAAATCCGCCGAAGAACTCCAAAGAGAGCTAGATGAATTTTTGAGGGATGAATACGTATTGATCAAACAGGGAGAGCTCGAGGTGGAGTTTAGCGCGTTTTATTTTGTGGAAACCGCGGTAAATCTTCGTTTGCGCGAGCGGTTTGGCGACGAGTTTCAGGATCAGGTGAGTCCGAAATTCACTTCCCGTTCAGCAGAAGTATCATTACTAATGCGCTACGGCATTATCGATGATCTAGAACTCGATGTAACGGTTCCCATGGACTATATCGAGCAGGAAGCCGATTTTTCGGATTTCGAAACCACAGGTGAATTATCCAATGTCCAGGATTCGGATCTGGGCCTCGGTGACATCAGTGCGGGACTGAGATATACCATTTGGCACGAAGACGGTGCGTGGCCTACGACAACACTAAATGTCGATGGCAAATCGCGCACCGGTGATGAAGACAAATCCTTAGGTAGTGGACACTGGGATGTAGGCGGTGGACTTACGCTGGTGAAAACCATTGATCCCGTTGTTCTTTTTGGTTCTTTGGGATATACCGCCACGCTAGAGAACGGTGGACGCGATCCCGGGGATCAGATCGACTACTCCCTAGGTATG
>CAVSWL010000011.1:0-34499 GCA_963731655.1 uncultured Gammaproteobacteria bacterium
CCTAAGTAAAGGATGGAGAGTTTCTGAATAAGGTGCGTATAAATACGGTATTGTGTATCTGCTAACTCAAATGAGGATAGATGTTAATGAAAACTAAACAGAAATGCAGGATCCCAAAGTTTTTCTTGGCCCTGTTGGCGATGACAATTACTACATCGGGGTCTGCCGATGAGTTGGAAGTCGCCTTAAGCAGCAAAACCGTTAAGGCAGAGTACCTTAGGCCAGTGGATCAAGCGGGGATTGGAGGTGGTGATCTGTCCGTAGGCTTGTTTTATAATGAGGATGAAGAATTGGCCGGGAATGTAGGGCTGGTAGTATCGGGCGTGCCGGCCGGGCAAAATCCACTGAGCTTTGGTGTGGGCACAAAGTTTTATGGTGCCCGAGTAAAGCGTCGGGGTGATGACTCCGTATTCGCTCTTACGCTGGGTGGTAAAGCCAAGTATACTTTTCCGGCTAATATCCCCATGCACCTGGGCACCGAACTGTTTTACGCACCCAGTATCACCACGCTGAGTGATGGCGAAAATCTCTTGGATTTCAATGCGCGTTATGAGATTGAGTTTATTCCGCAAACTGTCGCTTTTATCGGATACCGATTGTTCCGTGTGGACCTGGAAAAAGGCGGGTACTCCAAGCTCGATAATAATGCTCAGTTGGGTATACGGATGAGCTTTTAATCTCTCCGGTTTTTATTCTCCACAATTTTCAGAATCGCTATTAAGTTCTTGTGGAAGACCAAATTGGCTCGGTACAGCGATAATGTATCCGCTCGTATGCATTATTTAGTGGTCTCACTCGGATTTTACAGCGCAGCATTTGGTGAATAAGTCGACAAAGTGCTAGGGCTCATTGTGTCTTGAAATGGGGTCTGGAAAGGGTCGAACGATCTTCAACTTAGAAATGACATCATGGCGAGGAAGAGCCTATCAGCCAGACTGAAATAGGTCTGATGTCCCGAGTCTGTTGGATTACGGGTTCATTTCTATTTTGGGGAACCATGTTGGTGACGAGTGGTTGCGCAGTCGGCGTTCCCAAAAACATCGGCGATAGTTGCGCGATTTTTCAGCAAAAGCGGGATTGGTACGAAAGCGCCCTTAAGAGCTACGAAAAATGGGGCGTTCCCATTCACATCCAGATGGCTATTATTCATCAGGAGTCGCGTTTTCTACCTGATGCCAAAGCTCCGCGCGGCAGGCTTTTATGGGTTATCCCCTGGTTTCGTAAATCCTCGGCCTATGGATATGCTCAAGTAACGGATTCAACGTGGGACTGGTATCTTCAAGAAACGGATAGTTGGTGGGCGGATCGTGATGAATTTGAGGATGTGGTCGATTTCATCGGCTGGTATATCGATCGTTCGCACCGCAAGCTCGGTATTCCCAAAACGGATGCATATCATCAGTATTTGGCGTTCCACGAAGGCTATGGGGGATATCAAAGAAAAACGTATCGCCATAAAAAGTGGCTGTTACGGGTGGCTCGAAAAGTTCAGCATCAGGCAAACATTTACCAAGCCCAATTGCTGCGCTGTCAGGATTCACTAAAGAAACGATGGAGCCTATGGCCGTTTTAGCTGAACTGGATCCGCCTTGTTGTTGCAAGGAATTCTGGGATAATCAGTGAAAAAATGCGGTGTGTCGAGGGCAATAGGGTTTTGAGTTCTGGCACTCGATTTTGGGTTAAGTGAGGGTGTCTGCTCCATTCGCAAAGTATCGTTCGCGGTGGGCAACGGGCTAGACAGTAACAACTATCTCGAGCCTGAAGATCGTGGCCGCTTGGGCATGCATGTTGAGTGGCCGATCGGCTCGATGTCTGCCGGCGGTTTTACTATTTACTTTTACTCTTTACTCTTTGTCAGGTGGTTCTCCAATGGGCTCTGTACCTGCGAATCTAGCTCGTCTCTTGGAAATTATGCAGAGGCTTCGCGACCCAGTACACGGATGTCCATGGGATCAGAAGCAGACTTTTTCGAGTCTCATTCCCTACACATTGGAAGAAGCCTATGAAGTAGTCGACGCTATTGAACGCGGGGACTTTGAGGCATTAAAAGCTGAGCTGGGCGATCTGTTACTGCACGTAGTTTTCCTTGCACATTTAGCCCATGAGTGCGATCTATTCGACTTCGACGGTGTAGCCGAAGCCATTTGTGAGAAACTCATTCGCCGACATCCTCATGTGTTCGATAACGTCCAGATTGAATCAGAATCGGAGCTGAAGGCGGCCTGGGAGACGCACAAATCACTTGAACGCCAGGCTGCTGCTAACGTCAATAGTCCACCCAGCGTAATGGGGGGCATCGCGAAGGCGCTACCGGAACTTCTTCGGGCGACCAAGTTACAAGCTCGTGCGGCGAGTGTTGGTTTTGATTGGCCAGACGCTCGCGAGATCTTTTTTAAGATCGATGAGGAACTCGAGGAGGTGCAACAAGTGTTGGTACACAATGAGGAAAGCGACCGGTTACAGGAAGAAATTGGCGATGTCCTGTTTGCGGTAGTGAATTTATCGAGGCATCACGGGATTAATCCTGAACAAGCCTTGCGACAGGGGAACAGGAAATTTGAACGTCGCTTCCGCTGTATAGAGCAGCATCTCGCGCTACGGGGACTTAGGCCCGAGGAGTGTAGCCTCGAGGAGTTGGATGCGCTTTGGGAAGAGGTTAAACGTCAGGAGAAATAACTCATACCCCACATTCTCAAAAAGCGGTGCGTATTGGTCGTTACATACGTTAGAGAGTAGATTTGATTCCCCACAGCGCATTTTGGTGAACTTCAATCACTGGGTAGTTGCATAGCATTGTTCGCAGGATTCTTTCATAGGGTCACCCTCATCTGAATGCTTTCTTCCTCGCTTCAGTTACGTGATCCCAGCAATGGGCCAAATCCCGGCGGTGGTTTACGGTAATGTGTCGCCTGCTCGTAGGTGTAGGCATACTGGAGTGGCTTGCCTTCGTCGAAGGGCCTGGCCACTAACTGCAGGCCCAGCGGCAGTCCGCTTCGGGTGAAACCCATGGGCACAGTAATCACCGGTTGTCCAGTGTGTGGAGCGATCACGGGGCTGTTATTGTCGTGTGGACTGTCGTGATCGCCAAGCTTGCGCGGCGGGTTGGTCCAGCCCGGGTAGATGATGGCGTCAATATGCGCCTGGTCCAGAGCTGCGAGCACGCCGCCATTGGGAACATCCGAAACCGCTTGAAATACCGGTTCGACGGCTACGAGATCCCCCAGGCTGGCCGCCATACGATCCAACACGTTGCTCGCCCCAACCCTCATCGGGGCCGCTGCCTCTTCGCCGCTGTGTTCAATCTTGCCTATGGGTCTTTTGATGAGACACTTTCATGCCGGTTGATTTTCTGATCAAAGCCCCACACGCGTGAGCAGTACGTCCATGATTGCGACTCTTCAATGGTATGAGGTACTTGGGTCTCTAGGCATTCCTCAACAAAGGCCACCCTCAACAAAGCTTCAGCCTTATAATTCTGTCTCTTTATCCCTTAGCGCCTATTTCCGCGCGAATGTGCTCGGTACCCTCTGAAGGCCTACCGGTCACAATTCTTTACTCCCGCAAGGGTAAAGTAGAATACGGCACCCTGCTCCGGGACTCCTTCTGCCCAAATCCTCCCCCCCAGGCGACGAATGACTCGTTCGACTATCGCCAGGCCGATCCCTGTCCCCTCGAACTCACTGGCTGCGTGCAGGCGCTGGAAAGGTTTGAACATTTTATCCGCGCGCTGGACATCGAAACCTGCCCCGTTGTCCTTTATAAAAAAGACCTCCTGTCCATCACCTTCAGTGCCTGCCAACATACCGAACTCGATGAGGGTCTCATTCTTTTTCTCGGTGTATTTCCAGGCGTTGCCCAACAAGTTGGTCAGGGCGATCTCGATAAATCGACGATCGACCACCGCACTGAGTCCCTCCCGGATGAGGATCGTAGCCTGCTTTCGCGGTTGTGCAAACCGCAGCTCGGCGATAATCGTCTCTGCCATCTTAGTTAAATTTACCCGCTTTAAATCAATTTCCTGGCGAGCGATCTGCGAGAGCCGCAGCAGATCATCTATGATGTTATTCATTTTCACTGCCGATTTTTCGATCCGCGCCAAGAGGTTGCGCCCCTCCTCATCGAGTTGGTGATCGTATTTCTTGAGCAGCATCCGGAGAAAGCCGGAAGTTGTCCGCAAGGGGTTTTTCAAATCGTGAGAGACGGAATAGATAAACGCTTCCATTTCCTGGTTGGCATCCTCGAGTTTCACCTTGCTACGTTTCAACTGATCCTCAGCCTGCTTGCGCTCGGTGATATCGCGAAGTATCGCCAACAAGGCCGGATATCCCTCCCACTCGGAATCGGTGACCCGCATCTCCACTACCGACCTCGAGCCGTCTCGACGCAGAATCTCAATTTCGGTCTTCTCGTCGGCCAGCACCGGATGACCGAACGCCGCTCCCAACAGCTCCTCGTTTTGTTGATCGAAAAGTGCTTCGGCGGCGGGGTTGACGAAGAGAATGGCACCATTTTCATCGACCATGACGATTCCGTCCGGGCTTTTGTTGATGATATTGTAAAAGCGCGCTTCGCAGGCCAGAAGTGCCGATCTAGTTTGATCAAGTTGCGATTTCAACATTTTTTATTCCACTTCCGGGCAACGACCAGCTAACACCAGCCGGTTATAGCCACCCCTCCCAGCAAATAAGAAAAGCTAATCGCCAACCATCGATTATCATTTTTTTTATCTCGTTTTGAACAGTTCGTTGAGCCGCTCCACCTCATCCAACACTGGCTGGGTTGGGGTACCCGCCAATATCCCGGAAATTCCCTTGAACGGCTGGCCGATATGCATGCCCTTACTGTCGATGGTGAACTCACGGATTTCCTTTTTGTGGGGCGAACCCCGCATCTTCAAAACCACCAGCCCCCGCCTGATATCACCAAAGATCTCGACATAACGGATCAGAATGATGGTATCGGTGATGGTGGAAATATGGGATTCGGTCACCGAGGTTCCACCGAGCAAGGTCGGGGTGGTTACGGTAAAGAGGCCGACGATCTCCCGATGTTTGATAAACGAGGTCAGCCCGACAATAAACTCCCGGTAGCCTTTGGTGGTGGCTACCCGTTCCAGGGCGGACAGGCTGTCGATGGCCAGACGGTTGGGCTGGAATTCATCGACCACCCTCTTGATCTCGATCAGGTGTTCTTCCAGACTGGCGGTCTCGGGATAATTGCAGACTATCTTCAGCTGCCCTTCCCGTTCCATGGAAATTAAATCATCCCCCCAGCCCCGGGAGTTACGGATAAGCTGGGCGCGACTCTCCTCGAAGGCCAGCATCAGACATTTCTCCCCCTGTCTCACCCCGCCGGATAAAAACTTGGTGGCCATGAGGGTCTTGCCGCTGCCGGTGGCGCCCGAGGTCATAATGACCGAATCGCGGAAGAAGCCACCGCCGCACATGCCGTCCAGCTCCTTGTTGCCGGAAAAAACCCGGGTATCCGAAGATTGCTGGGTAAGCTCGATGGCGGACAGAGCCAACACCGCAATTCCCTGGCCCGGCGAGACGGTGAAGGGCCACTCGCCTTTCTGGTGGAAGGTCCCACGGAACTTCAGGATCTCGATGGTCCGCCGTCGCTTCTCCTCATCCAGGGAATTGCGCAGGATGATGACGTTGTCGGCCACGAACTCCTCGACGCCATAGCGGGCGATTGCACCGTATTCCTCGGTGCGCTCGGCAGTCAAGACGGCGGTTACCCCCATCTTTCTCAGGGTTGCCACAATCCGATATAATTCCCGGCGCACCGTATCCTGCTGCTTAAAGCGGGCGAAGATGGCGGAGAAGGAATCCATCGCCAGCCTTTTGGCCCCGGTTTTTCGTACTGCATGCTCGATCCGGGCCAGGAGGGCGCCGAAATCATAGTCACCAACGATCTCTACCTCCTGCTCCGGCTCGGGTGAGGCGTCGACGAAGGCCCATTTACCCTCGTCCTCCCAGCCCGCTATGTCCCAGTCAAAGCCGCGCTGGTTGCGCCGGATTTCCTCCGGCGTTTCCTCGAAGGTGACAAAAACTCCATTCTCCTGGGCATTTTCGATCCCCGCGGCCAGAAACTGGGCGGCGAAGACCGTCTTGGCGCTGCCCGAGGTACCAGCCACCAGGGTGCTGCGTCCCTTGGGCAAGCCGCTGCCGGCAATCAGGTCGAGCCCGGGGATATGGGTCGGTATTTTTTCAATACAAGTATGGTCGTACATATTTGGCTCCACTTAAAATCAAGTCGATTCACATTCTTCTATTGCGATCTCGCTTCCACCGGAGAAACGCGGAAAATAGTTTTAAATTTCAACTTATTAACTTCGACTTGCATTAAAGTTGTCTTAAATCGAGGCCGACAAGCAACTTCTCCCGTTCCGAAAGGTCCCCGATGAGTCGGCGCACCGGCGGCGGCAATTTTTTGATCAGGGTCGGGGTAGCCACGATCTTGTCGTCATCGGCCAGTTCTGGTCTCGCCAGGACATCGATCACCTCCAGTTTGTATTCGCCGCGCAACTCCCAGGTGCAAAGCGCCTCCAGATTGGCGATACACTGCTTCGATCGCACGGTCGCACCGGCGATATAGAGCCTCAGCAAAAATTTACTGGCCACTGTCGTCACCTCTTTTGTCTCCCTGTTTGTCGCTATCGTCGTTATTTCTGTTGTCGCCAGGGTTACCCTGGTCTTCTTGAACACTTCCCCCAACTTTGACATTATCTTCAAACGTTGGCTTAGTCTGCCAACCGTTGTAACCGTGGCCGAAGGCGCGGTTGCGGTAGTAGCTGGTCACCCGGCCCAGCAGTTGCAGAAGTAGAAAGTGGCCCTCTTCAATGTAGCCGTGTAGCCGAGCCGGCGACATTTTCTTACCCTGCCGCTGCAGGACGGCGCGGTGAAGATTCACCACATCGCGCGGGGTAGCATCCAAAAAGCCGAGCCGGTCGCCAAGATCGTCGACGGCACCCTGGAAATTCCCCTCCATTTTCAGAACCCGACGTTCCAGGGCTTCCGCCAGCAGCGCTTCATACTCCTCGATCAACTCATTGAAGATAGTCGGTACCGATTCCTCTAGAGGCAGCTCGCCCATCATACGGGCGGTGACCTCGCTTTGGAGCGATCTTGCCGTTGCCGCCAAGGCATGGAGCGTGGTCTCGAGTTCGACGATCCGTTCCTCCAACAGATGGGCCCGAGCCTCCTCCAGCTGTTTTCTCTCCCTGATATCGCTGATCAAGGCCATCACCACCGGACCGTTATTGGTCTCTGTATAACTCAGGGATATTTCAACCAAAAACTCATTTCCATCCTTTTTTCTGGCGAATAGCTCAACCCCGCCACCCATGAAACGGTTATGGGGGTCCTGCATATAGCCCTGGCGGTAACCGTAATGGTCGTGGCGCAGTCTATCCGGCACCAGTATCTCCACATCCTGACCAAGCAGTTCCTCGCCACTGTAGCCGAACAGCTCGAGTACCCTGGTATTGGCCATGACGATTTGCCCTTGGCCATCCACCACCACAATCCCCTCCGACGCCGCCTCGAGTAGGGCTGAATATATCGAGTCTGCCCTATCCACGATTATGGTCTCCGTCCTCATTACTGCCTGGTTCATGTGGATGGAGCGTTTCGTCTGCCATGGTTATCGGCAGCCCAAGGTAACGGACCACTTTTCCCAGATTGTCAAGATCGCCCACGACTCTTTTAGCCGGTGGGGGAGAAACCAGAACCAGAGCGGGGGTGGCCAGAATTCTGTCACTGTCGGCCAGATGGGGCTGCTCACAGACATCCTGGACGGCAAGTTGATATTCAAAATTCGGGGCGGAGTCGAAAATGGACCGCAGGTTGGCGATGGCCCGCTCGGTGCGCGGGGTCCTGCCTGCTACGTACAGTTTGAGTACAAATTTCATTTTTTCTAACCGTTCACGGAGAATGAAACACGGGTCGTGACGTAGGATCCGGCAGTAAGAAGGGGGGAGTCTCATCAAACCAGTGGGCATGACGAGCCGTTCGGATAGACTCAAAAGCTGACCGCCCTTGTAACGAACAAGCCGCCATGATTGTCCATAACCGCTCACTGGCTGTTCGGCTACGCGCACTTCGCGTTCCTTGTGTGACGTATCGGGCAATCACAATAAACCGAATGGCCTGTTCGGCGAGGTTGTTGGACGGATCAATGCCAGGGGTGGTGATAAATTCAAAATTGGCTTGTCCATGGCAACGGAATCGATTGGCTAGGTTATTGACTTCACGCTTGAGTTGCTTGCCTTTGTCATCCAACTCACTGGGGACCTCTTCCAAAGCAACCTGTAGAAGGGTCACTTTGGCTTGCTCTAAAGCAAACTAAAAATCGGTTGCCGTACTCGCCTCCTGGCCATGAATGACCTTGAACATGTCTCGCACCGCTTGATAATAAACATTTATTATGCTTTTAGAGATGGTTTTGTCAGGAAATCAGGATGAGATTGCGAATATCCCCGATCAGCCATAGCTGACCCCAAAAATGAGACAGTGGTTTAAAATAGATCGACTGACTCATAAGGGGTAACGATGAAGCGCAAGCGATACACGATTTCTTTGCGCATCCCCCCAAAAAGGCTCATTCCAGACTCGGCGCCGCCTGGTCGAATCCGGCTTCGACCGGTGCTTTCGTCAGGGCGCATCAGACATATGGGGGAGGAGACGGCATGAATGCTTTAAAATAGGCACCAATGAGTCCCCTGCGAAAAGTCCCGAGGACCTCCTGCCGTAGTGGAGTGGGTGGTAAAATGGCGCTCAACCAACGAGTAAGCAATGAGCCCCCCGACGATGTTTCGAGCCAGTCCTAACAGCCGCCAGATCGACTTGTTGAGCAACGTCGAGCAGTACCGGCGTCCGCGCGACCAACAAATGCTCAACGATGCGACTGCGTGGCACAACGTTTTCCTGGATCAGGTGACCAAGCGCATTCCCGAGGAACGCTTTAGCCCACTGTTTGTAACTTCTCATTATCCACAGGTAGCCGCCTGATGGATCAGCTCGGATAGACGAGGAATCTGTGCTGCTCCAGATAATTGATCTCGGAGATAATGCCAGAAGGATAGGCCGTGTTTGCGACAGGTTTTCTTCAGACTTGCAAACGTATCCCGGCTTTTTCGTCCCGCTTCGCTGCGAGTGCTGCCACTGATTTTTCGTTTTTTAACGTAATCCCGGATATCTCGTTCGCTGAGGTTGTTGTGAAGGGGAATTCAGGGCTTGTCCAATACTCTGAGCAGCTCCTGCTGGTTGTCCCCCAAACGCTTCAACGCCTGGTTGAGCGTCGCATAACAGGTCTGGGTGCGACAAAGCTCTTCAAACCTGGCGCGTATCTCTTCGGCCTGAGCGGGTTGCGGATTGAGTTTGTAGTCCTTGATATCAGCGTAGAGTTGCCAGAGCTGTTCTCGGACCCAATTGACGGCCTTCTCATGGCCCTCATTGAGCGGGATGAGCCGATTGATGACGCGCTCGGCATGGATCCAACACAAAGCATGGTCAAACACATTGAATTGACCCGCATCGTCACTCATGATGACAAGCTCGCTGGGGATGCCTTGTGCCAGAAGTCCCCCGATGAGGGCACCTTCAGTGACGATTTTTCGATGGCGTGAACGCGTGATGCCTTGGGCTGTCAACCCGTGATCCCATGCGTCCTGATTATCGAGATCGACCTGCACCGTGTTCAGGCCAGCCTGAAGTCGTTTGGGCAGTTTTTGATGGGGCCAAGTACTCCAACGCCCCCTCGTTGAGTGGGGTCCCTGTGGATAATGAGAAGTTACTAGCGATGGAGGTAACTACCCGTCAAATCATCGCCTTCTTTGTGATTGTCGAATTGAAATTACAAACGAGGTGGCAGCAGAACGGGGTTTCAACGGCATTTAGTTGCGATCGAAATTGGTGACCATTGCTCGATTGCTTTTCGAAGTACTCCCGCTCTCTTCTCTAGCCTCTTCTTCAGGCTATCGTCATCCCGATCAGGCTCCGAGGGGATCGCATTTCTAGATCAGCGGTCGAATATTGCCGCGGGATCTATTCTACACTAAGCTTTAGTTGGACTCCTTGTTTATTCAGCTCCCAAATAAATCGCTCTGTTGAATACACGTGGATACGCGCGGTTAGCGGAGAAAGTATAAATTTATGAGATTCATGAGAGCGTATAGTTCTCTCAGGATTACAGGTCTTTTGAAGCTTTGACGACTTCTACCCTACGACAAATGGGACGCTCCGCAGGACATGGTGAAATTCATAAGCTCGTAAATTTCGCTCATCTGGATTTTACGCTGCTTACCGTCATTATCTTACTGGCGCTCATGGGCCTGGTAATCTTATACAGTGCGGTCGGTGCCCAACTCGAACCGCTGCTGCGACAGTCGGTCCGCTTTGTGTTCGGTCTTACGGTGCTGCTGTGCGTCGCACAAATACCTACGAATACGCTGCGGTTGTGGTCAGCCTGGTTCTATGCGCTGAGCGTCGTGCTCTTGATATGGGTTCTATTGATCGGCGATAGCAGCGGCGGAGCGCAGCGCTGGCTCGACGTGGGCGTAGTGCGTTTTCAACCCTCGGAGATAGCGAAACTGGCTGTCCCCATGGTGCTTGCGTGGTTCTTTGCTGACAAACAGTTACCCGCCAATCGGATCAGTTTATTAATAGCCATAGTCACCGTAATTCTTCCTGTCATTCTGATTGGCATGCAACCCGACTTGGGGACGGCCGTATTAGTCGCCAGTACGGGAATTTTTATCCTGTTTTTCGCTGGCATATGTTGGAAGTGGATCCTTGGTCTGTTGTTCACAGGGCTTGCCAGCACGCCCGTACTCTGGCACTTTATGCATGACTATCAGCGTCAACGAATCATGACTTTGCTGCACCCTGAAAATGATCCACAAGGGACAGGCTATCATATTATTCAATCCAAGATCGCTCTCGGTTCAGGGGGGCTTTTTGGCAAAGGCTGGCTAAATGGCACCCAATCCCAGCTCGATTTTATTCCAGAGCGCTCCACGGATTTCATCTTTGCAGTGTTCGGCGAGGAGTTTGGATATTTGGGGATTTTGGCGCTAAGTATCGCCTATTCCTTTATCGTATTGCGGGGTTTGATGATTGCCGCGCGGGCCCAAGATACTTATTCGCGGCTCTTGGCAGGAGGGCTAAGTATGGCGTTTTTCAGCTACTTTTTCGTCAACATGGGCATGGTTTCCGGGATGCTTCCCATAGTCGGAGTACCGCTACCCCTTATCAGCTATGGCGGGACTTCCATGGTGACCCTGATGGCAGCATTCGGTATCCTAATGTCAATTCGATCTCACCGCCGTCTCTTAACCCGCTGACTGATGACTGTTAGCTATGGTGAAAAAAGCCCTCGCATGTACCCTAACCCTCAGTTTGTTGCTTCCAAGCTTCTCCTGCGCAAACCCTCAACAGGGGCAAAGAAAAAGCACTCAGTTTACAACACGTCCCGAAATCCGGGCTTTTATCCAAGATCTAGTGTCTCATCAGGGGTTCGACTCAGAAAAACTCACCCGGCTGTTCGCTAAAGTTAAACGTCAGGATAAAGCGCTCGAAGCCATCGCGCGGCCTGCAGAAACAAAACCGTGGTATCAATATCGGACAATTTTTATCACTCCCGAACGCATCACTCGAGGCATCCAGTTTTGGAATGATAATGAAGCGGTCATTCAACGTGCCGTTCAGCGCTATGGGGTATCCGCGCAAATCCTTGTCGCGATTATTGGTGTTGAGTCTTTTTACGGCCGCCGAATGGGAAACTTCCCCATCTTCGATACACTAACCACCCTAGGTTTTGACTATCCTCCGCGCGCCCGCTTCTTTCGTAACGAATTGAAACAGTGGTTGATACTAGCCCGAGATGAATCCTTGGATATTTTCACGCTAAAGGGTTCCTATGCTGGCGCGATGGGGCAAGGCCAATTCATCCCGAGCAGCTATCGCCAATACGCCGTGGATTTCGATCATGATGGCAAACGTGATTTGTGGACGAGCAATGCGGATGCCATCGCCAGCGTAGCTAACTATTTCCAGCGGCACGGATGGAAGTCTGGTGCGGCTGTCGCGATACGAGCCAATACGCAGGGTACAGCCTACAAAAATTTGCTCGGTCGCGGTATGAAACCCAACATTCTGGCGAGCTCACTTAAAACCCATGGCATCACTCCCGCCGATGATCAATTAGTAAACGATCAATCCGCTTTCTTTGAGTTTGAAGCCGCGGAAGGCCAGGAATATTGGCTTGGATTTAATAACTTTTACGTAATTACACGTTATAATCACAGTCCACTTTATGCCATGGCCGTATATCAATTAAGCCAAGAAATAAAAATGAGGCGTGACAACCTCACAGCGCAAACTCCCTGAAAAAATAGCCCCTAGCTGATAACATGTATGTGAAACAAGTACGTTACAATGACAAGGAGTACGGCTACCGAGAGCAATTGGGAAACGTTGCGAAATCACTTCGCACCCTCTTTTCAACTTCAAAGTACGAATCGGTAATTCAGCGGAGCCACATTTACGCGATCTACTCGAAATACCCACCCATCACGCCAACCGATATTCTCTTTTACAGTTTTGTAATAGGGCAAATGGCCGTGATATTCGCAACGCTGCTGCTGATGGCTTGCTCAAATCCGTCCGAATTACCGAAACAAAATGAGCCCGGCAGTCGCTTGACTGATGATCAGACGGCAGACGCCATTCCCGTTCCCGAACCTCGCAGCCGCTATGGCAATCCCCCCTTTTATGACGTCTGGAGCAAGCGTTACTACGTGATGGACAGCAGCAAGGACTATGTGGCACGTGGGATCGCCTCCTGGTATGGAGAGGAATTTCAAGGTCAACGTACCTCAAGCGGCGAAACCTATGATATGTACGCCATGACCGCCGCACATAAGGAGCTTCCTCTGCCCACGTATGTGCAAGTAACCAATCTCGAAAACAAGCGTACGGCGGTGGTGCGTATCAATGACCGAGGCCCGTTTCACGAGAACCGATTGATCGATTTATCCTACGCCGCCGCAACGAAACTGGGGATCGTACAAAAAGGCACCGGGCTGGTGGAAGTGCGCGCGCTGGACCCGAATCACCCTCAGCTCGCAAGCATCGCCCCGCTTCGTAATGCAAATACATTGGTGACGAATCCGCAGATGTACATCCAAGTAGGTGCATTTGCTAGCCGCCAGAATGCGGAACGTCTGCAGATTCGCTTAGAACCGCACCAGCTAGGAAAGATATCCATAATACCAAGCAACCACCAAAAAAAGCCTATATTTAGGGTCCGTATCGGTCCTTTAGCTTCAGTGGAACTGGCGGATCAAACCACCAAGCGGCTGAATAATATGGGCATGCGGGAATATCAAATAGTGATTGATTGAGATTCGCGAGCTTGAATATGTCCGACTTACACAAACAAAACGTAGTCTACTTATCCCACCAAACTCTGTTATTAGATTTTACCATGCCCCTATTAAGATTGATCCCCCTGCTGTTGATGTGTGGCTCGCTTCTGTCGAGAGTACAAGCCGAACCACTCCCGGTCCCTGCACCACCGGCATTGAAAGCGTCGAGTTATATTCTGCTGGATTATGATAGCAACAAGATCCTGGTGGAAAACAACGCCGATGAACGCATAGCCCCCGCCAGCATCACTAAACTGATGACCGCTTATTTAGTCTATAAATCTCTTGCGCAAGGTCAGATACACCTCGATGACGAAGTACCTATCAGCGAGAAAGCGTGGCGCATGGAAGGTTCACGTATGTTTGTTGAGGTAGGGAAAAGGGTTAAAGTCGATGACTTGCTCATGGGGATGATCGTCCAATCGGGAAACGATGCCAGTGTGAGTCTTGCGGAACACGTGGCAGGCAGTGAAGAAGCCTTCGCTCAGATGATGAACGCACAAGCCGAGGCAATGGGTCTAACCAATACGCACTATGTAAACGCTACAGGTTTAGCCGATCCCGAACATTATTCCACAGCGCACGATATCGCCTTGCTGGCGCAGCGGCTGATCCGCGATTTTCCTGACCAATACTACCGTGACTCAGAGCACAGTTTTACCTATAACGGTATCACCCAGAACAACCGTAACAAGCTGCTCTGGCGTGACCCCAGCGTCGATGGCCTAAAGACGGGGTACACCGAAGAGGCGGGTTATTGCTTGGTCTCATCCGCCAAACGTGACGGCATGCGCTTGATTTCGGTGGTAATGGGAACCCCGAGTCCCAATGCGCGTGTCACCCAAAGCCAATCATTATTAAATTACGGATTTCGGTTTTTCGAAACACGCAAGCTGTACGCGGCGGGGGAACCCCTGGCCACGCCCCGAATATGGAAAGGTCAGTCCGAGCAGCTGCCATTGGGCCTGACAGATGATTTCTATATCACCATTCCACGAGGGCAATACTCGAATCTTGACGCCGTCATGGAGGTCAATCCAAAGATTGATGCGCCTGCGCCCAAAGGAGACACTTATGGCGATATTATCGTATCGCTGAATGACCGGGAGGTAGGGAAAGAGCCGCTAATCGCTTTACAATCGGTAGCAGAAGGCGGTATGTGGCGGCAGACGGTGGATACCGTACTGCTCTGGTTTGAGTAAAACACTCTGCCGCGACCAATAGAGGCGCGCGGCAGAGTGTTTCTGGAGTTTATTCCAGAGCTTAGTTCATATAGGTCTTTGCCTCCTCTCCCGGATTGGGCAGACCCGCGATACGCCAGGCCTCGCGGAAGCGGCCAAACAGTGTCTTGATGGCATCCCGACTTAAGTGGTTTACCCAGCAAACGTGGGATTCCACCGGCAACGCGCCATTCTTCATGTAGTGATCACGAAGGTAATAAATGATGGACCAATGTTCCTGTGTCAGCGGGCCTACACCATCCAACTCTGCTATAAAAAGCGATGTTTTTGAACTCCAGGACATAGCATCGGCAACGAACCCATCTTCATCGAATATATCCAGTGGCAACTTCGTTTCTGCGGGTGTTGCATTATGCTCAGGAAGTTTGCTATTCATGGCTTAACCCTCCTGAATCTCAGAACAGAATCGGTGTCATCCCGCCCACTCTCTAAGTATGCTAGGGATCGCACCTCGACTATCCTTATTAAACGTAAAGTATCAGCCTTCATCCACCATGATATCCGTCGGATTGTCCAGATTGAGGCGGTGCTCGATCGGGTGTTCTACGGGAATATCGAGATACTGCTGTTTTGTTTCCTCCGATTCGAAATAAATTGTGAGTTCGCTTTCTCGCCCTCTGTCGACATAAAAAGGGCTGTTCTCAAGGTCGTGCACATCATGTCGGGTGATTGGATCTGTCGTTTCAACTCGAAATAACATGGCCATTGCCTCCGATTCATTAAAGGGCTGGGCACCGTGCGTTGCATGATAAAGCGCACTAATGTATCCATAAAAGTAGTAGCCAATATCGAAAGTGTCAAGGATTCGTACAAAATTTTTTTTGTGGTATAGAACGCGGCGGGTTTGCGAAATCGCAAGCGGAAACAGCTAGCATTTCAACGGAGCGTGCAGACAACTCGCCCGCTATATCGCGTGGCAATCCTCTCTATCAACGTCTCCAGCTCGGAGGTCGCTACGGCGACATCGAGATTTATCTCAGCGCCATAGTCAATACTAGCTTCCACCGCATCAAATTCTTTCAATAAGTATTGAAGATCCTTAAAGGTTTTGTAATCCGTTTGGAGGTGCAACTGGGAGCGTTTGATCTTTAGCTGCGTGGTCAGCGACGCCATCGCCAACGTAACACTGTTGCCATAGGCCCGAGCCAGGCCACCGGTGCCTAATTTAATACCACCGAAATAACGGGTACAAACCGCAGTAATATCTCCCACATTACCCGTCCGTAGGCTATTCAGCATGGGCCGTCCGGCGGTACCCGAGGGTTCTCCCGCATCACTACAAGCCATCAACGTGGTGGTAGACGGATCGCCTACGATATAAGCCCAACAATGGTGGGTAGCCTGGGGATACTGTTCGTTGAGTTCTCGTATAAATGCCCTAGCCTGCTCCACACTTGGAGTGTATCGCAGCCGGGTGATAAAACGACTATGCCTGATGATTTGCTCCGTCTCAACCGTTTGTGCTGGAACCTGGTAGCCTGCCATGTCATCGCTATCAATATTGGAGAGGAAATGGGGTAATGGTCCTACATTTCCGATAGATACCGCCACCAATGAGGGATCTTATCGCCATGACTGATTCAGCCATCGCCAATCTTGGGAAACGCGGACTTAGAGTGAGTCCCCTATTTAGGACCGATAACAAGGCGGCGATAGTGCTCGCCTCGCTCAACAAAATTCCGGTAAACACCATAACTCGGGGAGCCCGGTGACAACAAGCAGGTTTGGCCCTTGGTGGTCATACGTTTTGCAATCGTTACCGCTTCTTGTAGCGTGTTAGCCTCGTGGAGACGGATAGTACCACCGCGATGGATGTCATTGAGTGCCTTTTTGATAGCCCCCCCACCGGGTGGAAGCAAGATCACATGGCGTACGCCGCTGCGGGTAATCGCCGGCGCTAAGGGTGAAAAATCGTAACCACGATCGGCTCCTCCCAAGATCAGCGTTTGCACATTGTTGATGGCCTCCAGAGCCGCACAGGTGGCTTGGGGGGCGGTGGCGATCGAGTCGTCAACCCAGTGGATCCCTTGATGGATACCCAGCGATTCCAACCGGTGAGGCAATCCCTTAAACGCGGCCAATACTTCGGCAAAATGTTGTTCGCCGATTCCATAAGTCCGGGCCACAGCAAATGCTCCCAGCGCATTAATTCGATTATGGTAGCCGGGCAATTGCATGGCTTCAGCGCTGATCAGTCGCTGGCTGCCGTCCCAGAACCACCCCGCTTGATAATGTAATCCCTGCGGGTGGTTATAGCCGAAGTGATCTCCCGGACCGAGGGGCAGACAACGGCACAATTCCGCATCGCCGGCGTTATAAAAGGTACGATCCCCCGATCTTTGCGTCGAAGCAATCCTGAGTTTGGCTTGATAATACGCCGTCACGGAGCCGTGCCAATCCATGTGTTCGGGAAACAAGCCGAGCACTAAAGCATCGGTAGGGCCAAGGCTCAGATCATGGCACTGATAACTGGAAAGCTCGAATACGGTGATGGAGCCCTTGGCGATCACTTCTTCGAGCACATCGAGGCAGGGCGCGCCGATGTTCCCCACGAGCACGGCCTTCCGACCCGCAGCAAGCAGCAGTTGATAGATTAATGTGGCGGTCGTGGATTTGCCCTTGCTCCCGGTAATCCCAATCACGGGCGCGCCGCTCGCGCGGACCCTCTCCAGGTAAAGATCGGTGGCCGTGGTCTGCGCAACGCCCGCCCGCTGTATGGCCAGCACCAGAGGATGCCGAGGCGGAATACCCGGCGATTTGACCACCAGGTCCAAGCTGGCGATAGCTTTCTCAGCCGCAGGACCGTGTAACCACGGAACATCTGGATTGGCTCCCAGCTCCGTGGGGGCGCTGTCCGTGAGCACCGTCAAAGAGGTCTCTCCCCAACGCTGGAAGGCGGCGAGCACGGAGCGGCCTTCGATGCCGAAACCCAGTATGCCAATTCGCATTAGCCGTCAGCGAGATAATCCTGAAGCAGTTTCAGCCACGGCGCCGGAATTCGGTGCTCTTCCGCAGGGTTTAGTAAACGCTCTGCCAATCGTTCAGGTGCTGCATTCCGGGAAGTACCTGATCCATAAATATCCGACCGGTTTCGGTTTCTCTAAAACGGCCCTGGGTGTGGCACAACCAAAGGGCCGCGGCGACTTCATCGGGCGAGCCCACACAATCAAAGGGCTTATGGCCTACCAATCCCAAGAGTTCCATTACGATCCGGCGATTTTCAGCATGCAACAGTAGATTACCGCCAAAGATCGACTCCAGTATGGAATCTTCAATCCACGGCGCAAGCAGAATGAACACAAATAGGCACTTGCTGCATCGCCCGCACCAACGTTGGGGTAAGGACCGGGTCCCTTGCCTGAAATTCTGGTTGCATGAGCTAAAGTGTTGAAAATGTGCTGGGTATTTAGCGAACTCGCGACCGATGCGCAACTCGCTCAAGGGCCTGAGTAAACTAAAATAGGCAGGCCAGCAATGTAGATAACGCCTTTGCCACTCCTGAAACAGAATTTCGAAGCGACTACCCTTACTCCATTGATGATTGACTTCAAGCTCACCTATCCCTAGATTGCCTTGAGATGCGCTGCGCTCATTGGAGGCGATGATGGCTCCGAAGCCGCTGAGCACCGCTACCAGTTGGGCGGCGAAGGCATAGTAGGCCGAAACCGGAACATGGCCATTGAACGCGCCGGTGGCATTGAGATCGAATAACTTCGGATCTAAGCGCCGCCTGAATATCAACCGAGGCGCATCCAGGGTTGCGATTAAAGGGTCGATATGCCGGGAATTCCCCACGTAGAACAGCGTATGAGGCTGGGTAGCCTGTCGAAGAATTTCGTGGGATACGATAGAATCCTTGCCGCCACCGACCAGAACTAAAGCAGGCCCGCTTGCTTCCTGGCCGTGACTGGCCGGCACTATTGAATCGTCTGCAGGGAAATGGACTTGATCGTTAGGATCGAGCCGATTGCGAAAGAAAAATTCGCCTAGCCCCTGAGTATAAACCTCGTTCCAAAACGAAGCCTCCCAGGGAGAGAGTACCGTGTTCTCAAGAAAAATTTGCGGTGGACAACAGGTTTTCCAATATGAAATTCCGGCGATGAGATGCAACCCGGTCAGCGCGGCCTCGAGATCCGCGGAGTCGAGCCGATCGAAATCAGGATCGAAAGGAAGCGTCAATTGTTCCTCTAGCGCCAGACGTTCGTTCCTGCCCTTCAACTCATAGCCCAAGCGAACGGTTCGTTGCTCGATGGCCCGATGGGTAAACATCAAAGTGTCAAATGGCAGAAGTTTCATCCCCCTCCACATCGATTGACTTGGAAATAATAATAAACTGAACGATCAAGGAAATTAAAACTCGAGGTGCTTATGCATACTGATCAACAGAGCTATATGGAATTTCCCTGCCATTTTCCCATTAAAGCCATGGGCTCGGCAAAACCTGGGTTTATGGAACAGGTTATCAGCATCGTCAAGCAACATGCGCCGGATGTACCGGACCATGCGATAAGAAGCATCCGCAGCAGAACAGGGAAATACCTCAGTGTGACGATCGTCATCACCGCCACCAGCAAGACGCAGTTGGACAACATCTATGAAGAGTTGTCGGCCTGTGAAAATGTTATGGTAGCATTATAGGTCGAACTCGGTTGACGTGACTAAACTTCACGTTAAACACTTGGGACTGCGGGAGTATGTCCCTGTCTGGGAAGCGATGCAACGCTTTACGGCCCAGCGTTCGAACACTACGGGGGATGAGTTCTGGATCGTCGAGCACCCTCCCGTATTCACTCAGGGGCTCAATGGTAAGGCAGAACACATCGTGGACGCGGGGCCTATTCCAGTGATTCAAGTGGACCGGGGCGGGCAGGTCACCTACCATGGTCCTGGGCAAGTGGTGATTTATCTATTGTTGGATCTGCGGCGCCTGGCGCTCGGTGTGAGGCAATTGGTTCATCATATTGAACATGCGGCCATCGAGTTGCTCGCCCAGCTCGGGATTGCGGCCCATATTAAACCCCAAGCCCCAGGCGTGTATGTATCAGGCCGCAAGATTGCCGCGTTAGGGTTGAGAATCAAGCGTGGCTGCAGTTATCACGGCTTGGCTTTTAATGTGAATATGGATCTTACTCCATTCAACCGTATTCACCCCTGTGGCTACAAAGATTTGCAGGTCACACAACTAAAAGCATTGGGTAATGAGCTGGACTGGATGACAACCGCTAAGTTATTGAGCGCCCAGCTACAATGCGAATTTGGCTATACAGACAAGTCTGGAATGAGATCTCCATATGGCACACACAACACCTTCCAAAGTAGTCAGAGGCGAAAAATTACGGGGACAGGCTAAGGTCGCCCGTATCCCGGTCAAGATCGAAAGCTCATCCAGCCCATTGCGTAAACCCCGCTGGATACGCGCTAAGTCTCCGGCAACCCCGCAAGTCGCCCGATTAAAAAAGATACTGCGGGAAAAGCATCTGCACACCGTGTGTGAAGAAGCCTCTTGCCCCAATTTGGGCGAGTGTTTCGGTCACGGAACCGCCACCTTTTTGATCATGGGGGATATCTGTACCCGACGCTGCCCTTTCTGTGATGTGGCGCATGGCCGCCCTAACCCTTTAGATGAAAATGAGCCCTTTAATCTTGCCCAAACGATCCAACTGATGGGACTGCGTTACGTGGTGATCACTTCCGTAGATAGGGATGATCTGCGCGATGGTGGCGCGGATCATTTTGTCCACTGTATCGAGGAAATCCGCCGGTACAATCCCGGAATTCATATTGAAACTTTGGTTCCAGACTTTCGAGGTCGGATGGAAATTGCTCTACAGAAGCTGCACTTAGCTCCGCCCGATGTGTTTAATCATAACCTCGAGACCGTTCCGCGTTTATACAAGAAGGCGCGGCCGGGTGCGGACTATCACTGGTCACTTCAGCTGCTTCAGCAGTTTAAAACCCAGCATCCCACGATACCAACCAAATCGGGGCTCATGCTGGGTTTAGGTGAGCAGATTGATGAGGTGGAACACGTAATGAGTGATCTGCGCGCCCATCATTGCGAGATGTTAACGCTCGGGCAATACCTGCAACCCAGCCGCGATCACTTGCCGGTAGAACGCTTTGTACACCCCGAGGAATTTGATCGGTTGGCGAAGCTTGGACAACACCTGGGATTTTCCCACATTGCTAGCGCCCCGTTGGTACGGTCTTCCTATCATGCCGACCAACAGGCGGCTAATTTGGTGTGACTCGTGGAAACACAGCTAAGTATGGCTGCCTGAACATTCCTGATTGTCAGTATGGGTGAACTAGTTCGCGAGTTGTTCCAGCTCGCTCACCACTCGGTCCAATTCATTAACGACTCTAGACGGCGCGCGTGCCGCGCGTAAGGTTTGCTCCAATGAACGATAATACCAAAGGGAACCCGCCTTTCCTCCCTTAAATAAACCCCATAAATCAGCATCATTTTCGCGCAAATCTTCCAATAAGGAACGCGCGTTATGCAGCTTGTCGCACGCTGCAACCAGTAATACAGAATCATTGGCATCGGCTAAACGGCGGATAAACGATTCCTTGCGTTCCCGCCAGGGTGGCTTGGGAATGCTGTCTGAGTCCGTACACCCGTCAACGATAGCCACCACGTGATCGCCAAAGCGTTCTCGGATCAGCATCCGCAATACGGCTGACCCACCGAATCGTCGTGCTTGATCCTCGATCGCATCATGCAGTAGCGCCCCAATGGCTTCATCCTCACTGCCTCGATTTTCAATAACCAAACTGGAGACGGCTATCAGGTGAGCAATATACGGGACACCGGAACCTTTGCGGACCTGCTGTTGGTGGATCCAGGCGGCAAATGCTAGAGCCTGTTCATAACGGGATGTAAATGGCATGGTAAGTGAATGAAAAGTTATTGGTATTCATCTGCCCGATGCTCATCAGGCTTCCACCGGGACACTATATACCCAGTTTGTCCCAGCGAAAACTCTGATGAGAATCTACTCCCGATAACTCCAGCCATAATCCTGCTCGAATCCCACCCGGATTATTTGAGAAGATCGTAGTCAAAAATGAGCCGAAGCCGTCCAAGACCATCGGACTAATCGTGGCGATGGGGCCGGGGAATCCCATAGTTAATGTATATAGGGATGGGATTTGTACCTCTCATGAGCATATGGATGAAAGTGGTCTCGCCCACGATAGCCGTAGACACCGTGGCCAGCATGATGCTCATCGCCATGATGACGGCTAGCATCATAGATGGAACCATTGCATTATTGTTCATTGAACTTCTCCTTTATCACGATCGGGCTTGATTGCTCCGATCACGATGCCAAAGCATCGTAGAGACGCTGAGCGAATGCGGAACAAGAATGTTGAATACAGCGTGGTACCGAAAGAGCATCCATTTCTCAACCTACCCCCCTGTGTCATATATGGTTCGTCCCGCGTTTGCAAGGAAGAGCTTGAACGGGCACGAATGGAAAAGTTGCTGTCATATATCCGGCTTATTCTTGAAGTCATTTTCGTCTTCTAGCCCTGATGGAAATCCGCTCATCTCTGACCTCATCAGGATATCGGCCTCGTCAAGCTTTCACGCTGGACAGGTTTGAAGGGGGGAAGGACTCAGAACTTGAGAAATAATTGGAGCCTGTTTGCTCAGTCGAGGGAATTTAGGGAATGGATGCAAGCAACCCCCAATATCTGGGCAGCGATGAAGGCGATCTATCAATATATCGTCGTGTTAGTGTTAGCTGGTCCGTAAACTACAGCGAAAAATCTAACGATGTTGTCCTGGGTAAAGCGCGATGAATAGTCCCTTGTTTAATGAAGAGCTGGCCCCTGTTACCGCAACCCTGCGCAGTGAAGAGCCACTGCAAGATAAAGCCACGCCGCGTTACCGAAGTCCAAACCGTCAGCAGATTGAACTACGCCCCTGTTCGCTGGAGGAGTGGGTTGCGGAGGATCACCCCGCACGCACGGTATGGGCCTTTGTGATGGGGCTGGAGCTTTCGCCATTGTATGAGGCGATAGGTTCAAATAGGATCGTGGTTTTATGCGACGCTTGAGGGGGTCGGCAGCCCACGGGTTTTAGCTCGGCTTTGCGAAGAACACGCCGCCTATCGCTGGCTGTGTGGCGGGGTCTCGGTCAACCCTCATACACTGTCGGACTTTCGGGCGGCGGAAGAACGCCGCGAGCGGATTCAACAAGCCCTGGAGCAGTTGCCCGAGGTTGAAGCTAAGAATAACGAGTCAAGACAAAGCCAAGGCGCGGGTTTCGACCACCGATTCCGAAGCACGGGTCATGAAGATGAGCGATGGAGGCTGTCGACCGGCTTACAACGGCCAGTTGGCCACCGACACGGAAAGCCAAGTTATCGTCGGCGTGAAGGTCACCAACGAAGGAGGCGACCAGGGACAAATGGAACCGATGGTCGATCAGCTCTTCACCCGCAAGGACAAGGTGGCTGGAGTACCTCGTCGATGGCGGCTTTGTCAACAAACAGGCCATTGAAATGGTCAGCGATCAGGGGGCCACGCTTTATGCCCCGTTCCCCGCCCTTTAAAGGTGGTTATACTCAATTTTAATAGCTTTGAAGCGCAAACCGGGAAAATCAGTGCTTTTTCCGGTGAAATCACAATGCAGATTGCCTTCGCCCGGTGTGTCAACTTGTGCCGTTGTATCGTGCTTTGGTTGGATGATGGCGTAACTTTATGATTAAACAAGACTTTATGACCACCTTTAAAGGGCTGGTCCAACGGGCGCTGCACGAAGACAACCCCCAGGAGAAACTGCGACAGCTGGCTGATCAGTTGGAGCAGATCTTCCCCTTACGGGATTCCACAAAACACAAGAATGGGCGTGACTTGGGGCGAATCGGGCCAACGCCCTCGTTGCGGTACCAAGCTATTACAGCATAACATTAGAGTTTTTTAATATTATTAATACCTAAGTCGAACATCGAGTTCAAACTTTCAAAACCCACCGTACCTGCGATTGCAACTACCCAATGAACTTTGGGAGTGTGATTTGTACATCAAAACTAGAAAGGCGTTCTGTCCTTACGTAGTCAGAATGACTAGGATGAGTTCATGGAGATAGATCCACTATTAGGAGCTGATGCGAAATGTTCGAGAGGAACTTGATAAGTAAGTTTGGGAGTTGGAGTGAAAGCACACTTCACGCAAGTTTTCAGGCGCCAACGAGTATAAAAATCTATCGCCATGGCTTTCCCTACGTAGAACTAAAGTCTATAAATGTTAGAACTGATGGAATATTTGTTAGCATCGATCAATTAGATGTTACCAGAAACACTTATTTAGAAGTCGAATTTACATTGAAGTGCAATCAAAATTGTAAAACTCTCCGTTTACCCGTCTATGTAGGATGTGTCACGAAAGACGGGGTAGACCTTCTATTCTTCGAATCGCTGAATACTAACATTGCATAACATTTATTAAACCGCATACAGTACTCGACTTTAGCCATTTCCGACAGTGGAAGCCAGTTGAGTGAGCACCACGCGGCAACACCATTAGTATGCTGATCCACTTCAGGCCATACCACTTGACCACGATTTTCTGGCTGGAACTCACCGCATCCCGAGAGCGCCCCTTCGCTTTTATCTTTCTGCCTTGTCGCCGTTCAATGGTTTCATCGACCACGATCAACACCGACCACCCTGGCGGTACCAGCCTCACCGTAACCCTTCAGATCCCCTATAAATTTAGGAGAAATCAACCCGCAGTAGGAAGCATGGGTACTTGTTCTCCGCGTCGTGCTCGATTAATCACCTCGGCAAGGTAGCGCCACGGTGAAGCGTTGCGTTTGCGACAGGTATCGATGATGCTCGCCAGCAGCGCAAAGGCTCGGCTGCCCTGGGTGGAGCGTGTTCCATAACTGATCCGGCGCAGGATGACCCAATGGCGCAACGCCCGCTCGGCCTCGTTATTGGTCAGCGGCAGGTGCGGATGGGCCAGCACGCGAAAGATCGCCTCCCAGTCATTGAGAAATTCCACCGCCAAGGCGTGAGTTTTCTCGTGGGAGGAGCCCCGCGCCTGTTCACACGCCGCGCGGAACTGATCGAGTGGGTCTTGGAAAAGGGGAGTGAGGTCTTCTCCAGGCCCTTCCCGAGCCTGATAGATCGCCTTCATCAGCGTCTTAAGAAAGGCAGTGGTTTGTTGGCCAAACTGGCGGCCCTCCAGGTTCAAACTTTCTTCTAGCCCCTTGGCCTTGCGGCGCAGGTGAGCCCAGCAACGCAGCCGCTTGGCCATCGCCCGATAGACGACGTAACCATCGCTCATCAACCAACCGCCATAGGCCTCGCCCAGCAGCGTGTCAATAATCTCTTTGGTGCGATACCCGACATAAAACAACACGGTGGTGGCGTTGACGAACACCCACAACCAGCGCGCCTGACCGTGCTCCTTGTGCGGCGTCTCATCGGCGTGGAGCAACTCACTGTTCAATACCGCGGCAACGAGCTGCTCCTCGACCGGGGCGGCCGAGCGCGCGGACTCCTCGATACAGCGCTGCAGCGTGCCGACGCTCAGCTCCAAACCTAACCACTCCCGCAGAAACTCTTGAACCCGGGCCCGCGACATCCGTGCCCGATAGGTTAAGGCGATAATGAGCGCACACAGCATCGGACCGACGAGTCGCCACTCGCTTAACCCAATCCCTTCCCATCGCTCATCGGCTTCGCCGCGGTGCGGATACTGGCGGGTCGTATGACCGCAGCCACAGCTCATCTCGTAAAAGAGGTGCTGGGTATGGGTAACCCGCAGCCCGAGTGCGTCGCCCTCACCCACCTCGATATCCAGGCTAGTGTAAGCCGTCCAAGGCCTTTGCTCAGCACACTCAAGGGCTTCATGTTCACAGATCTCACACCGTTCGACGCGGTGATCCACCGTGTGAGTGAGCGCTACTCGCTGGGTACGCCCATAGCCCGGCGATCCCTTCGGCTTACCCGCCTTGCGGCGTTTCGGTGCCCCCTCTTGGGTGTCCGGCGCCGCCACCGCGTTCTCCGCCTGGCCCGAAGCCACTTCCGGCTCGTCCTCGCCACTCCCCGGATCCTCCGTGCTCGGCTCGCCCTCCTCCTTGCGTTCCTCACTACTTTCCCACGGCGCCTGACTACTCGGTGGCCGCGAGCTGTTGCTCGGCCCCTGGTTCAGCCGCTCCCGGGCTTCTTTTAGGTCGTTCAATAGCTTCGTCGAGAGCCTGATCAGATCCTCATGGCTCAGCGATCGGATATAGGGCTCATCGATTTGGCCTAAACTGTGATTCTTAAGCTGCATACGGATCGGGGCATTTAGCGGGGTCCGACGAGATTTCCTCTTATTCCCCATTAAATTCTCACACTCCTCGGCTAATGTCCAATCTGATTTGAGGCGGGGTCTGAACGGTTACGAAGCGGACTGCCGCTGGGCCTGCAGTTAGTGGCCAGGCCCTTCGACGAAGGCAAGCCACTCCAGTATGCCTACACCTACGAGCAGGCGACACATTACCGTAAACCACCGCCGGGATTTGGCCCATTGCTGGGATCACATAACTGAAGCGAGGAAGAAAGCATTCAGATGAGGGTGACCCTATGAAAGAATCCTGTGAACAAAGCTATGCAACTACCCAGTGATTGAAGTTCACCAAAATGCGCTGTGGGGAATCAAATCTACGCTCTAACCTATGTAACGACCAATACGCACCGCTTTTTGAGAATGTGGGGTATGAGTTATTTCTCCTGACGTTTAACCTCTTCCCAAAGCGCATCCAACTCCTCGAGGCTACACTCCTCGGGTCTAAGTCCCCGTAGCGCGAGATGCTGCTCTATACAGCGGAAGCGACGTTCAAATTTCCTGTTCCCCTGTCGCAAGGCTTGTTCAGGATTAATCCCGTGATGCCTCGATAAATTCACTACCGCAAACAGGACATCGCCAATTTCTTCCTGTAACCGGTCGCTTTCCTCATCGTGTACCAACACTTGTTGCACCTCCTCGAGTTCTTCATCGATCTTAAAAAAGATCTCGCGAGCGTCTGGCCAATCAAAACCAACACTCGCCGCACGAGCTTGTAACTTGGTCGCCCGAAGAAGTTCCGGTAGCGCCTTCGCGATGCCCCCCATTACGCTGGGTGGACTATTGACGTTAGCAGCAGCCTGGCGTTCAAGTGATTTGTGCGTCTCCCAGGCCGCCTTCAGCTCCGATTCTGATTCAATCTGGACGTTATCGAACACATGAGGATGTCGGCGAATGAGTTTCTCACAAATGGCTTCGGCTACACCGTCGAAGTCGAATAGATCGCACTCATGGGCTAAATGTGCAAGGAAAACTACGTGCAGTAACAGATCGCCCAGCTCAGCTTTTAATGCCTCAAAGTCCCCGCGTTCAATAGCGTCGACTACTTCATAGGCTTCTTCCAATGTGTAGGGAATGAGACTCGAAAAAGTCTGCTTCTGATCCCATGGACATCCGTGTACTGGGTCGCGAAGCCTCTGCATAATTTCCAAGAGACGAGCTAGATTTGCGGGTACAGAGCCCATTGGAGAACCACCTGACAAAGAGTAAAGAGTAGTAATAAACCGCCGGCAGACATCGAGCCGATCGGCCACTCAACATGCATGCCCAAGCGGCCACGATCTTCAGGCTCGAGATAGTTGTTACTGTCTAGCCCGTTGCCCACCGCGAACGATACTTTGCGAATGGAGCAGACACCCTCACTTAACCCAAAATCGAGTGCCAGAACTCAAAACCCTATTGCCCTCGACACACCGCATTTTTTCACTGATCATCCCAGAATTTCTTGCAACAACAAGGCGGATCCAGTTCAGCTAAAACGGCCATAGGCTCCATCGTTTCTTTAGCGAATCCTGACAGCGCAGCAATTGGGCTTGGTAAATGTTTGCCTGATGCTGAACTTTTCGAGCCACCCGTAACAGCCACTTTTTATGGCGATACGTTTTTCTTTGATATCCCCCATAGCCTTCGTGGAACGCCAAATACTGATGATATGCATCCGTTTTGGGAATACCGAGCTTGCGGTGCGAACGATTGATATACCAGCCGATGAAATCGACCACATCCTCAAATTCATCACGATCCGCCCACCAACTATCCGTTTCTTGAAGATACCAGTCCCACGTTGAATCCGTTACTTGAGCATATCCATAGGCCGAGGATTTACGAAACCAGGGGATAACCCATAAAAGCCTGCCGCGCGGAGCTTTGGCATCAGGTAGAAAACGCGACTCCTGATGAATAATAGCCATCTGGATGTGAATGGGAACGCCCCATTTTTCGTAGCTCTTAAGGGCGCTTTCGTACCAATCCCGCTTTTGCTGAAAAATCGCGCAACTATCGCCGATGTTTTTGGGAACGCCGACTGCGCAACCACTCGTCACCAACATGGTTCCCCAAAATAGAAATGAACCCGTAATCCAACAGACTCGGGACATCAGACCTATTTCAGTCTGGCTGATAGGCTCTTCCTCGCCATGATGTCATTTCTAAGTTGAAGATCGTTCGACCCTTTCCAGACCCCATTTCAAGACACAATGAGCCCTAGCACTTTGTCGACTTATTCACCAAATGCTGCGCTGTAAAATCCGAGTGAGACGACTAAATAATGCATACGAGCGGATACATTATCGCTGTACCGAGCCAATTTGGTCTTCCGCAAGAACTTAATAGCGATTCTGAAAATTGTGGAGAATAAAAACCGGAGAGATTAAAAGCTCATCCGTATACCCAACTGAGCATTATTATCGAGCTTGGAGTACCCGCCTTTTTCCAGGTCCACACGAAACAATCGGTATCCGATAAAAGCGACAGTTTGCGGAATAAACTCAATCTCATAACGCGCATTGAAATCCAAGAGATTTTCGCCATCACTCAGCGTGGTGATACTGGGTGCGTAAAACAGTTCGGTGCCCAGGTGCATGGGGATATTAGCCGGAAAAGTATACTTGGCTTTACCACCCAGCGTAAGAGCGAATACGGAGTCATCACCCCGACGCTTTACTCGGGCACCATAAAACTTTGTGCCCACACCAAAGCTCAGTGGATTTTGCCCGGCCGGCACGCCCGATACTACCAGCCCTACATTCCCGGCCAATTCTTCATCCTCATTATAAAACAAGCCTACGGACAGATCACCACCTCCAATCCCCGCTTGATCCACTGGCCTAAGGTACTCTGCCTTAACGGTTTTGCTGCTTAAGGCGACTTCCAACTCATCGGCAGACCCCGATGTAGTGGTTGTCATCGCCAACAGGGCCAAGAAAAACTTTGGGATCCTGCATTTCTGTTTAGTTTTCATTAACATCTATCCTCATTGAGTTAGCAGATACACAATACCGTATTTATACGCACCTTATTCAGAAACTCTCCATCCTTTACTTAGGAGATTGTCGGGTTAGCGCCGATTGAGCATGGGAAAATAAAATTTGGATTGATTTTTCGAGTTCTTATTAACAAACATAATGAAAATCTTCCAGGAAGACGCTTCGATACCATGGCGACCCCTCTTAAGCAGACTACTCGAAAAACGTTTGGACACTGTTCGACGAAATCAGTTGACTGATAGCGCCCGTATTATTATGCATTAAGATAACTTAAGACCAGCCATCACGTCAGCCCCGCCGATGCCTTTTTATATTCAATAAGAACCCATTCAATTTCAAGGGTTGCACTCTCAACCGCGATGGATGGAAAATGACAACCAAATTAAACCGTGCCAATCTGAACCTGATGACATTGAACATCATCTATGATCGAAGCGAGGGAAGCCGCTTTGTTTGGCCAGACCGTCAAAATGATTATTAGCTCGCCGTACTACTCCAGAGTAACCCTCTATGGAACTCAATAAAGCAAAAGCGCTGGTTACTGGTGGAGGTTCCGGCCTGGGGCTTGCTGTTACCAAAACAATCCACCACGCTGGAGGTCAAGTCGCCGTATTGGATGTGGACGCGTCCGTGGAGCAGCGGATATCCGCAGAGCTCGGAGAGTCCGTGCCGTTCGAATTCGCTGATGTTACCTCCGAGGTGTCGGTAGATAAGGCATTCAACGCGGTTACCAGTCAATTCGGCGGCATCACCTTGGCCGTCAACTGCGCCGGGGTGATGCAAAGCAAGCGCGTCATCGGCCGCAAAGGCTCGCTCAGTCAAGAAGAATTTACCCGAACCATCCAAGTTAACCTCATCGGGACCTTTGTCGCTTGCAGGGCTGCCGCCTTGAAGATGCGCGATAATGTCCCCGATAGAAATGGCGAACGCGGCGTGATCATCAACGTCGCCTCCATTGCCGCCTATGAAGGTCAGATCGGTCAAGGCGCTTACGCCGCTTCTAAGGGTGGAATTGTCAGCCTCACCCTGCCCCTCGCCCGCGAATTCGCGCATTTTGGCATCCGCGTGATGACGATCGCTCCCGGTCTAATGCGAACGCCCCTACTGGAACAACTCCCTGAAGCAGCCAGAGAACATTTGATTCAATCGATTCCGTTTCCACATCGCTTGGGTGAACCTGATGAATTTGCGCAACTGGTGTGTGCGATCTATGAGAACCCATTGCTCAATGGCGAAGTCATTCGTCTGGATGGCGCATTGCGTATGCCGATGCTGTGATTACGTTCAACGATTCGTTGATAAAGTTCGAATAACAACGAACCTACCATGAAGCGTTTATTGATCACTGGCGCCAGTGGTTTTCTCGGTTCGAACGCTTGTATATTCGCTTCACAGCAATGGGATGTCTTCGGTGTAACTCATTCCCGTGCGACTGACATTCCCGGGACAACCCTAATCAATGCAGACCTTACCGATTTTAACGCGTTGAAGCATTTGTTTCACGAAGTAAGTCCGGATGCCGTCCTGCACACCGCAGCAGCTTCCAAACCGAACTTCTGCCAAACGAACCCCAAGGATTCTCGCAGAATAAACGTCCAAGCTTCAATCAACATTGCGGGACTTTGCGCGGACCGCGACATCCCCCTGACGTTCACCTCAACGGATAATGTCTTCGATGGACGCCATCCACCCTACCGGGAAACAACGCCGGTCTCCCCCATCAACATCTACGGTGAGCAAAAAGTTCAAGCCGAAACGGAAATGATCCGCATCTATCCAAAAACTGCCATCTGCCGTCTAGCTTTAATGTTTGGTATCACACTCGCCGGCGTTCCCAGCGGCTTCCAGCAATTTCTCACCGCCTTGCGAGCCGGTGAACAACAGAGCCTATTCACGGACGAATACCGATCCTTTATTTCGGCATCCACGGTGTGTTCAGGCCTGATGCTAGCGCTAAACGATTTTAGTGGAATCTTACACCTGGGAGGGAATGAAACCATGTCTCGCTATGATTTCGGCCTGTTAATGGCCGAGATCTTTCAAATCAATAAGGCTCAGTTGATCCCTTCCAGGATTAAAGATGTGCCCATGGCAGCGCCTAGGGCTCCTAATCTTTCAATGGATAACAGCAAAGCTCGGAAACTGGGTCTTGCCCCATTACCATTGAAGCAAGAACTCGAAAAATTGCGAAGAACGAGCGAAACAATCGAACTGCGACGGGCAACATTAAATCAACAGTCGGACTGATCGTGACAGATCTTCCCGACTGATCGATTAGCCATGATTGATAGATGGAAAACAACTTATTCTGGCAGAATGTGGCGAGTACAGATAGAATAAAACCTCAAGGGGCCGTAGCTCAGCTGGGAGAGCGTCGCGTTCGCAATGCGAAGGTCGTGGGTTCGATCCCCATCGGCTCCACCAAATCCTGCCTATCATTTTCGTTATCTTTTTGATTATTATATCTTTTAGCATCTAATACAAATCATTGGTTGTGCCGTGGCGAACCTAAGTGTGCCACTTCTCTGTGACACAAAGGTGTTAGGTGGCCTTGTATCTGTATAGACGAAACGGCATATATCATTTCAGGCTTGTCATACCTGCCGAGATCCAACACCATTTTGGCGATCTGCGAGAGATCAGAAAATCTCTCGGTACATATAATAAAAGGATCGCAGTAGCCGGCTACCCCCTTAAAGCGGGACAAAGTGCAGGACTAGCTGCCGTATTCTAGTATCATGAGTTAATGATTAAAAAGCACAACGACACAGGCCCGCTCGGGCTATTTACTGCTGGAGGAGATTAGTGAGGATAGGCGTTATGGCCAGGATCTGCGGCTCGCTCCAAGCGTTGCCGAATTGGTTGAAATAAGCGCTCGCCCTGCTCTTCCAATAGCCTACGATTTATTTCCCAATAACTTGATCACACTCGGTAGCTAAATTTACTCGCTGAGGTTTAGTATGTAACTTGCCATCCAATTTTAAAAAATCAGTCAGCCCAAACGCCGCGAACGCATGCACCGCATTCTTGGTATCGACATTAGACCCACTTAATCGCCCAGACTTGGAGCATGAACCATGTTTTATTCGATAGAGTTGTCTCTTGTTGCATTGATTCTGGTCGCTTCAACCGCAATGGCGGATACCCTCAGCTTGGAAGCTTTCTTATCCCGGGTTCAGACTAAGCACCCGTTTTTTCGTAAGGAAGCCCTGACAACCGATATTGAAACAGAACAACAACTCAGCTATCGTGGAGCGGAAGATTGGCGCTTCCAGACTACGCCTTCCTTTTCTCACTTCGAACCTACAAATAAGAGCTTAGGTGTGCCCAGAAAAGAAGAGAGTACGGGTATTGAAACGAGTGTGGCAAGAAATATTTGGCGGACCGGTGGAAGACTCTCCCTCGGCCATCGCTATGGCTTTACCGATCAGGAAATTGACGATCTCGTCGTGCCTACCCCTACTGGTGAGCTTACCATTCCTGTGGGTCCTAGCCGATTCCATGAGAACGGATTAACGTTATCCTACAGCCAACCCCTGTTACGAAATGCGGGCGGTGTGCTCGATCGATTAGATTATACACTGCAAGGTTATACGGTTAAGATCGATACGTTGGTGTCCCAAGAAAACCAAGAAGCATTCCTAAAATCAGTAGCACAGCGCTATTTAGACTGGGTATTGCTAGCGGAACAACGACGCATCTCCAACCAGCGCTTGTGGCTAGCCAACAGGGAACTTGGGCAAGTGCAACGCAAATTTGAAGTTGGGCTGGTGGATCGAGTGGATGTGTACCGCGCCAAAGATTCAGTGTTATCCACCAAGGCGGTGCTGAGCAGAATACAAGCCTCATTGAGCGCGATACGCACGGCGCTAGCCACTCTCGCCACCGATCCGGATCTGCCGCGAAAACGACCTGACTTCAATCCCTATAAAATACTTAACCTACCCCCGGAAAAGGAGGTTGTTGATAGGCTCAAAACACGGGCGCGCGTGCTCCATGCGCTACGTTTGCAGGCGGAGCAACAGCGCGTGTTATTAGATGGACTCCAAAACGCCGCAAGCCCCCAACTGGACATTAACCTGTCCGTAGGTGTTAAAAGCGGTGATGAATCTTTTGGCGATGCCACTAGCTTCGATAAAACGGACTCTCAGATCGCCTTAGGCTTCAGCTATCCTTTAGGCAATCGCACGGCCCAGGCGAAAGTTCGGCGTACCCGACTGCAGCGGCAACAGACTTTAGAAGATTTGCGGAATGAAACCGTCCAATTGGAATCCACAATGCGTAATGTATTGGAGCAAATCCATGGTCTCGCCGCGACTCTTGATCTCAACAAACAGCGTATTAAGACTGCCAAGACAAAATCTCGAGAAGAAGAGAAACGTTACGAGCTCGGGAAAACCGAACTAACGTTTGTTATTCAAAGCCGCGACAGCGAAGCTTTGGCACAACTGGCTTATGCAGAAAACGCCGTCGATTACCAGAAACAGCTAATTGAGTATAAAGCGTTACTCGATATTCTTCTCCCGAGCCCTAAGGCCGCGTCCGGCGGTGAATAATCTTTATTGATAAATTTGGTGGCTCGCCGAGTGAACGCTTTTCGCAAGTAATTACCGGCCGGTCACACCACACCAAGAACTCGAAAGAAACTGAAAGTGCCCCCTAAATATCTCAGAGATTTCTGATGACGCACTTCTTTCGCTTTTTTGCTGAACGCAATCTGCTAGCCTATCTTCTGACCCTTATTGTTATTCTTCTGGGGTTGGGCATGGCCAGCACGATGAAGCGCGACCTATTCCCTAAGGTGGACTTCGGTGAAATGCTTATTTCCACCCGTTACCCGGGCGCCTACCAGAGGATGTTGAACTCAAGGTGACCAATGCCATAGAAGAAGAACTGAAAGAAGTAGTAGGTATACAACGTTATGTTTCCTTTTCCATGGAAAATATATCCATCATCAATGTCCGCATCGATCCCGACGAGTCGGATCAAGACCGAGTCAAGCAGGACATCCGGGATGCCGTCAATCGGGTAACGGATCTGCCTCAGGACGTTACCGAGTCACCACTGATCACCGAGCTCAATACCTCCATCTTCCCAGTGATCGAGGTGGGATTATCTGGAAATCTGCCCTACCCTGAGCTGCGTGAACTGGCGCGTCGCTTCGAGAAAAAGCTTAAAGCGCTCCCTGGGGTTTCCCGGATCGAGCGTTTCGGTTATCTCGATCGGGAAATAAAAATCGAAGTCCGTCCCGATGCCATAAAATCCTATGAGATTCCCATGCGCCATATCATCAATGCGATCAAGGCGCGCAACATACGGGCCACGGGGGGATCCTTCGAGTCCTATACGAGCGAGAAAAACATCGTCACACTGGCGCAATTCCGCGATCCACTGGAAGTGGGCGATGTGATCGTACGATCGACCTTTGATGGCCCTCAAATTAGGGTTAAGGATCTGGCGTTAGTGCGCGACGGTTTTGAAGAGGAACGG
>CAVSWL010000012.1:0-72390 GCA_963731655.1 uncultured Gammaproteobacteria bacterium
GGCAAGGCCTCTTGAATAGACCATAACCAATTCCGTGGCTCATAGGGGTTCCTGTAGGTGGAACTCTCTCGCAGAATTGTCCGGATACCTTGAAGTCAAAGGCCCACCTGGAGTTATCCAGGTGGGCCTTGACTTTATGATCCGGATCGATCGATTACTGGGATCAAACGGTCCGCTTGATTGTTACTCTTTGCCGATGAATGGCATGAATGTGTACCAGCCGATCCTCAGATTGAAATCGAGCGTGGCAACTTTGTCGCCAGGATTATTGGTGACACTGCTGACGACGTTTGTCAGGGTCGAGCCTAAGGGCACACCACTGTCAACGGTGACCTGGTAGGTCATAGTGACCGGTGTGGCGCCTTGAGCGACGTAGTCGAAGCAGACCATAAAACCATTCGAGATCACGCCGCTGACGTCGCCGGCATTGACCAGGGCATTCCCGGCCGTACCGGTAGCATTCTCGACGCCGATGGTGACTGCATCGCCGGACAGATCGCCGTTGAGGTTATCGTAAGCGACTACGTATTCGTAAGCGCCAGGTAAGTCATCGACGGCTCGGCTGCCGACGATCTCGAAGTCGAAGTTATCGGCACTGCCGTTGTAAAACTCGATGTTGTCATACTCGATCACGAAGATATTGGCGCCTGCGGTAGCCAGGCTTACACCCGTGTTGGTGGGCGGCGGGCTGTAGAAGATCTCAAAGTCATCCCACAACGCAGCTAGCAAGTTGTTCGGTAAGGCCGTATCAGGGATGGTCTGGGCGGTCCAGGGAGAGCCGCCATAGTTGGAAGATGGGTTGAAGATCATAAACCCATCGTCGGTGAAGCTTGCACCAGTGTAAGCCTGCCCGTAGAAGTTGATCGGATCGCCGGATGTGAAGGCGGTCCAGGCTTGTGTATCACCCGTGATGCTAGCCTGAGGGAAGATACTAAAGGCTTGCAGGTTCACGTAACCGCCAAATGGCGTATCGCACATCGGGTCACTGGCGTTGGTGGTGATGTTGTAACCGAAGGTTGGTTTCATCCGGTCGACGTTCCAGTAGATGTAATTGCCGACTACGCCAAAGGTGCCGTCCGAAACCGAAATCGAGCCAGGTACCAGGGTAGTCCCGGCTGGGATCGCATCGATCACGGAGTAGTTCAGGTCAGTCGGGGTGACATTCGGATTGATAGAAACCGTGAAGGTCACTGTGTCTCCAGCCTGGACGCCGTCTGAAGGCGAAGCCGACTTGGTGACATCATCCGGGAGGCGGATCAGATCAACCGCAATCCGGCCGATGATATCCGGGTGAGCCGGATCAGGACCGAAGTCGAAGGCGCCGTAGTAGCGGTCGCCTGCCATGGCATCCATCAGATCCCAGGTGATGGTCAGGTCGAAGGGATCCAGTTCAGTCACTGCGCTGGGTCCATCAACCATCCAGTTGCCCTGGTCGCCGGCGACGACTGCCGAAGCAAGCACGATCCGGTCAGTTGCTCCGACTGAAGAGGATGTCCAGTTCTGGAAAAGGATCCAGTATTCGCCCTCCGCCGGGTTGGAGATGTCGCATTTTTCGAGTGCGATGGCGGTAGCGCTGCTGCAAACCTGCTCGTTCTCCTGCGGGGTCATATCGCCGTTGAGGTCGAGACCGACGAACAGATCGACATCGCTGGCTTCAGATTCGATGATCTCAGCCACGAGCCGGACAGTGCCTGGTCCGACCGTGGTCATGATCCAGGTGGCGCCATCGGAAGGATCGTCATAGACTTCCCCGTTGGCGGAGTCTTGCGGGAGATAGGCGACGGTCTGGTCGGCTTTGGTCAGCCCGTGCAAAACCGTGCTGAGGTCGGTGATTTCCAGGGCCATCAGATCGGTCACATCCTGCGAGCCGGTGTTGCGGCGGGTATTGATGGTGACTTCGGTCGGGAAGACGCCGGTGGACGGGATGACCGTCACCGGGAAGTGAGCCGCAACTGTGCTGGTGACATCCGGTGTGAAGGTCAGGGCGCCCATGATCCAATCATTCTTGGGCTCAGCGGATACATCGGCGGTCACCTGGATCGCCTGGGTACCGCCGGCGGGCAGCGTGAAGCTGATCGGATTAACCGATATCCAGGGTTGGTCGGCGCTGCCGGTCCAGGTGACTGGAACGGCCAGCGGGTTGGTGACCACCCGGTCCCAGCTGCAGGATTGCAAGCACTGGCTGTTGGTGAAGCTGGCGATATTGAGGGTCTTGACGTCGCCGCCCAAAGCCTGGGTCGGCGGCGGTCATGTTCGCGCCGGTTTCGTCCATTACCAGGCCGGCTTTGGCAGCCATGTCGAGATCGACCCGCCCGGCGCCCATGTCAAAGTAGTCAGCCGGTGTGCCGTCGTCGTTGGTCACGGTTGTGTCCGAAGTGGACATGAAGGCCGAGAGGATCTCTGCCGGGGTCCAGCCGGGGTAAGCGGCTTTGAACAGGGCGGCTGCGCCGGCAGTGTGCGGGCTGGCCATGGAGGTGCCGCTGTAGAAGTCATACTCAGGATAACCGGCCGGGCCGTTGACGAAGTCAGTGTTAACTGCAGCCCAGATATCCACACCCGGGGTGGTGACTTTCGGGTTCAGGACGTCCAGGCTGCCGTTCGGGCCGCGCGAGCTGAAGCCGGCCAGGATATCGCCATTGGTGTCGGTTTTGGTGTAATCCAGGCCCTGGATGGTTGCAGCTGTAAACGTCGGTGGGTCCCATGGTATCCAGCCAGAGGCGGAGCTCTTCGCCGGCGGTAAAGCCCAGGTGTACGCCGGGGATCGCATAAGCATCGCCAGAGAGATCTTCGCCGTTGGCGGCCACATTGGCAAGCACGTAGCCGCCGGCGCCGCCATCCGCGACTGCCTGGGCTTTGTCAACCCGGGCATAGATGCCGCGGTCGCAAACCACGATCTCGCCGTTGAAGGTGCCAGGCGGGAAGGAGCCCGGAGCGCACAAGCGGGCATCTTCAGCCGTAGCCGGAAGTACCTGATAATTCTTGGCATGGACGATCGGGGCCGGGCCATAACCGGCGGTGAAGCCTTTCCCGGTCATATCCACCGGTGGCACGCCGCCCTGCATATCGACCAGGTAGTTCCAGATGATCCGGTCGTGAGTGGCTGCGGCCGAGGTGGAGACCCAGGGCGAGCGGTGACCAGTTGTATCCGGTCCGGGGCCGGAGTTGCCGGCCGAGGTGGACACGAACACGCCGGCGCTGAACAGATCCAGGAAGGCCATTTCAACCGCATCACTGTAGGGGGTGTTGCCGCCGCCGATCGAGTAGTTGATCACGTCGACGCCATCGGCTAAGGCCTGGTTGGCTGCGGCCAGGGAGGAGCTGTTGGGGCACAAGCCAGTCGCATCGTCTGGTGAGTAGTAGCAAACGTCATAGGCAATGATGTTGGCATGCGGGGCCACGCCCGAGATGGTCTTAGTCAGGGTAACCGTGGGGGCGACCATGCCAGCGTCGACGGTGTTGCCGGCGGTAGTGCTGGCGGTGTGGCTGCCGTGGCCATTGTCGTCCTCAGGTCCGATGACTTCATAACCCGAAGGGGGGCGTGAGCGCATCGACGAAGTCCCAGGCGCCAATCAGCTTGTCATTGCAGAATGTGGCGTAAGCGGGGGTGTAATTGGGGTTGCCAGGGTCGCACCAGCCGAGGAAAGTGCCGGAACCGTTCGGGTTGATGTGCACATAGCCATCAACGGGTCCAACTTCGGCAAACGATGGGTGGTCGTGGTTGATACCTAAGTCCAGGATACCGACGACAACGCCTTCGCCTTTGGTGCCGGTCAGACCGGTGGCACTGCCATCCCAGACGCCAGGGGCGCCGATCCAGGCAGGGCCGGCATCCGTGTCGAGCTTTTCCAGCTTGTCTCGGAAGACGGTTTTGACCTCGGGCAGTTTGGCTACTTGAGCCGCCTCAGCCGGGGTCAGTTCGGTGGTAAAACCATTCAGCACCAGATCGTACTGGAAGACAACCGAGACACTGCGGCCGACGGTTGCTTCTACCTGGCTGATCGCTTCGGCCTGTTGGCTGCGCAGAAAATCACGGTAGGCCTGAACGGCCGGGCTGTTGGCATTGAACTTGACATCGCCCGTCATTCTGGGAGTTGTGGCAGCCAGGTCCTTGATCCCGCCGGTATAGCTGGCAGCGGCAGGCGCCTGGAGTTGAATGATGTAGCGCGCAATCCCGGTGGCTCCCTTTTCCTCATTGACAACGCCGCGTTGATCAAGTCGCCCGCTGGTGTTGTACACCGGATAAGCTTCAGCAGGCTGGAGATCTACGCCAGGATCAGGGTTAATGGGTTTCGCGCTGACAGGTATGGCAATCATGGAAAGAATCATCATGATTGACAGAATTCGAAACAGCTTCGATCGCATGTATTTCTCCTCATTTATTGAGTTTTGTACTGATAGAACGATAATAGGGTTTGGAGTTGAATTTGAGCGGTTCCCTTATACCTGAAAATAGCAATACGTAATCCTACCAGTTATAAAAATTATTGCTTAGTGGCGCAGGCCGCGCTTGAAACCGGCTGGGGACGCCACGTCGTGCAAACGGATCGAGGTGAAAGCAGCTATAATCTGTTCGGCATCAAAGCCGATTCCCGTTGGCAAGGTCAGCGTGTTCGTGCCTCCACTTTGGAATTCAAGGAAGGCATTGCGATCCGAAATCAAGAGATGTTTCGTGCTTATGATTCCATCGCCGCAAGTTTCGACGATTATGTTAATTTTCTAGTCACTAATCCCCGCTACCATGACGCACTGGCACAAGCCGGTGATCCACTCGCCTATCTACAGGCACTGCAAGAGGACGGTTATGCAAGCGATCCTCGTTATGCCGACAAGATCCGCTCGATCATGTCGCACGATTCATTCGGTGAAATCGTGGGACAACTAAAGCAATCCTAGCTCATGCCGCTAAGCTCTCTGAGTATTGAGAGAAGGGTTTGTGAACATTGCACCGTAAAGTGGTGTTAAAGATAACCACCATGGGCTCGATCGATTGTTGATCGCACGGCCCAGTTAGTTGGTTAAACCATTCTGCAAATCCTCGACAAATTAATCGAGTACGCTCGGTTGGAGCTTTTACTGATCTTGAAGCAAGTGACTAAGTGTCGGCAATCCCGCTGAACCCTGATATTACGGTAGTGCAACTAAAGGAGGACACACGTGTCTGATCTTTTCCGGATAGGGACTTCCGCCCTAATGACTTACCAGCAGTCATTAAGTACGGCAGCGCACAACGTGGCGAATGTGAATACACCCGGATACAGCCGGCAAAGCGTAGAACTATCCACCCAGCGGCCCGATTCTATGGGTGGAATGTATCTCGGCAATGGAGTGCAGGCGAGCGCCGTTCGCCGTGCCTATGATGAATTCGTAGTCGATCAGGTTCGTACCAGCCAATCGGCCTTTAAACATCAGGAAACCTATATGGAAATGGCGCAACAGGTAGATAGCCTGTTGGGCGACACCGAGACGAGCCTCGCAGCGGGTTTACAGGATTTCTTCAATGCGGCTCAAGAGGTCGCCGATGATCCGACCTCTAGCGCCGCGCGTCAAGTGATGCTCACCGAGGGGCAGAGTCTAGCCTCTCGTTTCCATCGCTTAGACCAAGGACTAAACGACCTTGGCGAGCGGATTAATGGGCAGATCCACTCGACAGTGGATGAAATCAACAGCATGGCGGCCGGGATAGCCGATCTGAATGACGATATTGCCGTTGCATCCAGCCGTGGTGGCGGACAACCTCCTAGTGATCTTTTAGATCAACGTGACGCTTTGCTTGAAGAACTTTCACAGCGGATCGCCGTGTCGTTAATTCCGCAAGACAGCGGTGCTGTCAATGTATTTGTCGGTTCAGGGCAGCCATTGGTATTGGAAAATCAGGCGTCAACCTTAAGCACGGTACCGCAGGATCAGGATCCCACCCACCTGGAAATCACGGCAACGGGATCGAGCGGAGACCTTGTTATCACAGACCGTATTACAGGCGGACAGCTCGGTGGATTGCTAGAGATGCGGGATCAAGTGCTCAAACCCTCTCAAAATGCGCTCGGCCGCATCGGTATCGGCTTAGCGGCGGTATTTAACCAACAGCATCAAAAGGGAATCGATCTCAACGGAGAACTGGGAGAGGATTTTTTTACGGTCCCCCAACCACAAGTCACTCCCAATTCCGACAATACTGGCTCTGGGCCGGTAGTAGTTAGCCTCAATGACGCTAGCCAACTCACCACGGACGATTATCAGCTGAGTTTCGATGGCGGAGTGGTCTCTGACTAATCTTAGTGATGGACAGGCCGTGGCTTTAGATCGACGGGCAACGGTACAGCCGGGGATCCCTTTTTGGTGAACGGGCTAGCCATTGTGGTGGATTCCTCGGCCATGGCGGGTGACCGCTATCTGCTTCAACCTACGCATAATGGGGCCTCTGATTTCGCGGTCGCACTAAACGACAATACCAAAATCGCTGCCGCTGGTGCGCTCTACACTGAAGCATCCGATGACAATACGGGTGATGCACAGATTTCATCGGTACAGGTGCTCGATCCTTCAGATCCGAATTTGCTCGATGCGGTAACCATCCGTTTCGATGATCCACCGAACACCTATACCATCGATGGTGGCGCCAGTATTCCGTATTCTAGCGATGATGGGATCGCCGCGAATGGCTGGCAGATCCAAATGACGGGTACGCCTCAAGCGGGAGATACCTTCACCGTGAGCGGCAACCAAGGTGCAGTGGGAGACAACCGCAACGCGCTGCAGTTAGCGGGTTTACAACAAACGTTGAGCCTAGCGGACGGCACGGCCAGTTTCGATGATGCGTATGGTTCTATACTGGCCGATGTGGGCACCAAGACCCGTCAGGCACAGATCAGTTCCGAGGCCGGTGAGCAACGGCTGGAGCAGGCTCAGGCGGACCGAGAGTCGATTTCCGGGGTCAACCTGGATGAAGAGGCCGCAAACATAGTGCGGTTCCAGCAAGCCTATCAGGCGGCGGCTCAGGTCATCGCGACAGCCGATACGTTGTTCGAATCGCTGTTGAGCGCGGTAAGGCGATAGTGTAGGAGCGTGACTAGCCATGATACGAATGTCAACGGCCCAGATATTTCACCAGGGCATTCAAGCAATACAAGATCAACAATCTAAGGTCAGCAAGACTTCGTTGCAAGTCGCCAGCGGTAAGCGTATTCAGAGTCCTAGCGACGATCCCATAGCCGCGGTGCAAAGCGTAGATTTGAGTACCGTAAAGAAAACGGCGGAGCAATATCAGAAAAATATCACCCTGAGCCGGGCAAAGCTGAATCTGGAAGAATCCACATTGCAGCAGATTGGGGACAATATGCAGCGAGTACGAGAAGTGGCCTTGCAAGGTAACAACGATACCTTGTCTATTGAAGACCGTAGTTTTCTTGCCACCGAATTGCGCCAACGATTTGCGGAAATAGTGGATCTTACCAACACGCGAGATTCTAACGGAGAGTATATATTTGCGGGTAATCGCTCCCAAAGCCAGCCTTTTGTCAGTTCCGAAGGAGGGGAATTCAGTTATTACGGTGATGATTCCCAGCGTCTCGTGCAGATTAGCACCAGTAGACAGGTGTCGATCAATGATCCAGGTTCAGATGTGTTTATGCAAGTGCCCCAAGGTAATGGTAGCTTTGTTGCCATGGACAGTGCGGATAACACCGGTACCGGTGTTATCGATCCGGGCTCGGTCACAGATCCGACGCTATGGGATTCCGATACGTATACGATCACGTTTACTACGGCGGATTCCTATGAAGTAGTGCGTGAAAGCGGACGGCGCATCGGTTGATAGCGGAGATTTTGTAAGCGGTGATACTATCGCATTCTCGGGAATACAGACCAAGATCGATGGTACTCCGGCCACTGGCGACACCTTTACTATCTCACCTGCCGATTCACAAGATATTTTCAGTCTCTATCAAGGATTGATCAACTGCGCTGGAGTCACCGGGTACGGATGCCGTAGGTGGAGCGAAATTTCACAATGCCGTCAATCGGGCGATGGTCGGTCTCGATCAGGCGATGGGTGGGATGCTCAATACCCGATCCAGTGTGGGTGCCCGTTTGCAGTCGCTGGATAATGAATCGGAGTTCAATGATAACACGGTGCTTTCGTTGCAAGAAGCGATATCCAACATTGAAGACTTAGACTACGCGGAGGCCATAAGCCGTTTGCAACTTCAATTAACTGGTCTGCAAGCGGCTCAGCAATCGTATATGAAGTTGCAGGAATTCTCGTTATTCGATTTTCTGCGTTAATCTGGTTTTAGCCCATCTGTGACCACTTGCGAGGGTTCGTAATTGAGTTATTTATCTGCCCATTACGACGTCTAAAGCGCTTCGTTTCATGGCGTGCCCAGCGCCTTAAGTCTAGTACCAACGAACTAAATAAGGCTTTTATTTAGTGAAATATGCCGGTATTCACTAGACGGTTCTTCGATCATCAACGTCTGTTTCTCTTAAACGTTAGTAAAAATAACTAACGTCGATGGCTCAAAAATATCTGCTAAATTCTCTCGTCTTAAATATTAAAGTTTATCTAAGCTCACGCCGATAAACTGGATTGAGAGCGGCGAATACTGTCCGCCGGACTTGATGCCAAGGCCGGATTGGTACGGCTGAGGATGAACTCAAATACATGGAGTAATAGCGATGCCACAACTTATCAATTCGAACATATCATCTTTAACCGCTCAGCGTAACCTGGACAAATCGCAGAGCTCACTGGCGACTTCTTTACAGAGGTTATCCTCCGGCCTGCGTATCAACAGCGCCAAGGATGATGCCGCCGGTCTTGCCATCGCGGAGCGTTTCACTTCGCAGATCCGCGGTATGAACCAGGCGGTGCGCAACGCCAATGACGGCATTTCCATATCGCAGACGGCCGAGGGCGCACTGAGCTCGGCGAGCGATATTCTGCAGCGTGTTCGCGAATTGGCCGTGCAATCGGCGAATGCCAGCAACTCGTCGAGCGACCGTCAAGCCCTGCAGTCTGAAGTCAACCAATTAACCTCCGAACTGGATCGTCTCGCCCAGGTCACGGAATTCAACGGCAGAAAAATACTGGACGGCACATTCGGCAATGCCAGCTTTCAAGTGGGTGCCAATGCCAACCAGGTGATCAATGTACAAACCGGGAATTTCCGTACTAACCAGTTCGGTGACTATCGAACAGAGGGGCTTGATCCTCCGGAATCGCAGCTCCGGGCACTAGGTAACTTCTATTAGCAGCGGGACCCTGACTATCGCGGGTTCTCTTGGGACCAGTGGTGTAGCTATGGCGACTTCAGGCTAGTGCAAAAGCTGTTGCCGAGGCGGTAAACGACGTCAGTTCCCATAACCGGCGTGACGGCGAGCGCCAGAACCGAGCATGATATCGAGTTTCGGTTCTTCTGGCAGCTATTCGATCGACATTACATCCGACAACACCACTGCGCAAACGGTGACGCTTTTCCTTAACTGCAGCACGAGGACTAAGGATGCGCTCGCTCAGGCGGTCTCAGCCATCAATAACGTTACTTCCAAAACGGGTGTGTCACGCGGCCGTCAATGCTAACGGAGACGGGGTCACTCTGACTAACTCTACGGGTAAGAATATCACGCTACGGAGTTACTAGTGGTGCGACTAATGCCGGTGACTATCTACATGTGGGTGACTGGAACATTGGCTACAAGCTGGCGATAGGAACCGCCGTAATCAACGGTCAGGTCATCTTCGATTCCGAAAACTCTTTCAATATCACAGAGGCTGACTTCTAGTGCGGTTGTCGATACAGGTTTAGCGACGAGCGGAAACAGTGCATTGCAAAGTGTGTCCGACTTGGATATCACCACTTTTGATAACGCCACGCTGGCATTGAGCATCGTGGATAGCGCGCTGGCTAAGGTGAATGACCAGAGAGCACAGTTTGGTGCCATGCAGAATCGGTTTGAGAGCACCACGGCCAGTCTGCAGATCACCTCGGAGAATCTTTCGGCCTCGCGTTCCCGTATTCAGGATGCGGATTTCGCGGCGGAAACGGCCAATCTAACGCGTGCGCAGATTCTGCAGCAGGCGGGCATCTCCGTGCTGGCTCAGGCTAACGCCTCGCCACAATCGGTGCTTTCGTTGTTACAGTAAGAATACGCGTAGGGTAACGGTATTCTTAATTCCCAGGGAAGAGGCGAATCCAATCATTTCAACGGATTCGCCTCGGCGAGGGAGAAGTTTGGTAGGAGATTACCATGGTTATCGACTTTAGGACGGGTCTGGAGTTACATCCGGTTACCCAATTGTTAAAAAAGGCCACGGCTGGCCGCAAATCCGATAACGATCCCCAGACGAGCAAGTTCAAGACTAACAATGACTCTGGTCCTGTAAAGCAGGAAAACGATAAAGAGCGAATGCTGGCCAGTGCCGAGCAGGCGATTGCCGCTGCGGATACTCTCAATGAGTTTGCTCAGCGGGTGGAGCGCGATTTGCATTTTAGTGTGCATAAAGCCAGCGGCAAGCTGGTCATCCAGGTGATCAATCCGAATACACAGGAATTGATCCGTGAAATTCCACCGGAAGAGATCCTTAAATTGGCGGAGTTTTTGGCGCAATCAACGGAATTGACCAGCACCGGTGTGGTTGAAGAAGCCTAGTAGGCAATGCCCGCTGAAAGTTATAAATCAGAAATTGTTCTTCCGAGAAATTGATAGAGTACGCCCCTTTCGGAGATTAGGTTATGGCAGGCATCAGTTCATTGGGCACGGGATCCGGTTTGGATTTGAATTCATTGATCGATCAACTCGTCGCCGCGGAGCGCGCGCCGGTGGAAAATCGGCTGAATCTGAAAGAAGCCGATCTGCAGGCCAAGCTGTCTGCCTTTGGTAACCTAAAAGGGGCGGTATCCTCGCTGCAAGACTCATTGAAAGGAATGACCAAACTGGGTACCGATCGGTCTGCCACTTCCAGCGACGATACCGTCTTGACCGCGACGGCTCAATCCACCGCCTTGGTGGGTGAATACAGCGTTCAGGTGTCCGACGACCACCTGGCGACCGCTCATTCGCTGGCCAGCAAGGCCTATGAGAGTTCAACCAGTGTCGTGGGCACGGGTACCCTAACCATTGATTTTGGCACCACGGAATACGATGAGGATACGGAAGCTTATACGGGTTTCACCACCACGGCCGATAAAGGTCCCCACACGGTTACGATCGATACGACCAATAATACCTTGGAGGGCGTCAAAAATGCCATCAATGAGGCTGATATTGGAGTAAACGCGGTCATCGTTAACGACGGTTCAGGCTATCGATCTGTTGTTGAGCTCGGAAGAAACAGGCGCCGAAAACAGCTTGGAGATTACCGTGACCGACGATGCGGGCAGTGGCTTGGCCGATCTTGCGTATAACGCCTCCAGCACCGCTATGGAGGAAACAGTCCGGGCCCAAGATGTCAATATCACGGTCAATGGCCTCATGGTAACCAGCGCCTCCAATTCGATTAGCGACGCCATTCCCGGTGTGACTTTGGACCTCGAGAATCCCGGCGACGGGAAGAGTATCAAGGTTGTGGTCGGGTTGGACAAGCAAAAACTAACCGATGCAATGGACGCGTTCATCGAGGAATACAACGCACTCAATGAACAGATTAAATCTCTGACTAGTTACAATGCAGATACTCAGGAAGCAGCGGTATTGCTTGGAGATTCCAGTGTCAGAGGGCTGATAAGCCAACTTAGAAATGCCTTTGTGAGCACGATCGAGGTCGAAGGCGAGTCGGATGCGAGCACATTTCACAGTCTGGTTGATATCGGGGTTAGTTCCGATCAGTATGGAGAGATCAGTCTGGATAGCGGCGTTTTGAGCGATGCCATCGAAGAGGATTTTACCGGCGTCGCCAGTTTGTTGAATGGATTTGGTGACAGTTTGGATGGCTCGCTTTACGATTTCCTTTCCATCGGTGGAACCCTCGACAGCCGAACGCGAGGCATTCAGTCGCGCTTAGACGATATCGGAGATGATCGCGATAAACTCGACCGCCGTATCGAAACGCTCCAGGCGGGATGGGTAAAGCAATTCGGCGCATTGGATACTTTATTGGGGCAGATGCAGAACACCAGCGCTTTCCTAACGCAGCAACTGAGTACTCTGAACTTTCAGTCCAATAATTAGCGTATCGGATAATTAGGATTGGAATAGAAACGGTCATACAGAAATCCTCATCAGCATTAAATCAAATCATCCAAAGGTATACTCACATGGATTACTCGAAGATCACCGGCGCATTGAAACAGTATCAACAAATCGGAGCCCACGAAGCCGTTTCTGGTGCGAGCCCACATAGGCTGATTCAATTGTTATTCAACGGCGTACTGCAAAATATCACCACGGCCAAAGGGCTGATGCTGCGCAAAGATAACCAGAAGGGCACCCTGATCAGTAAGTCGATCAGCATACTCGAGGAATTGCGCCAAAGCCTGAATTTTGAGATCGGCGGCGAGATCGCCGAGAATCTCAATGCGCTCTATGAGTATAGCCAACTGCGATTATTGAGGGCAAACCTAAAGAACGATACGGCTATTCTGGATGAAGTCGCTAATTTGTTACGCATAATTAAAAGCGCCTGGGATGCCATTGCCCCGAGTGAAGCGGATAATCCTCCCCAGGCAAGGGTGAGTGCAGGTTAATGAGTATTCAGTCATGAAGCATGCGGCCTTTTCAATCGATACTCCACCTGAATATGAGCTGTCGAGTGCTGTGGCGGAGCTGTTGATTCAAGCGAATGCGGCTTTGATAAATGCGCAGGCAGAGCAATGGGAGCCACTGGTCAAGTGGGCTCCACATTGGCATCAGGCGTTGGTATCGCTGTTTGATTCCCAAGACTCCGAGGCTGCAGGCGCACTGGATAAACAGACGCTTCAACAGTTCATCGAGGTCAATGAACGTTTGATGGCATTAGTGAAGAACGCTCGAGATTCTATCGCTGAGCAGCTCAAACATTTTACGCGTGGCCGCCGTGCGGTGCGGGCTTATCATGAAGATTACCAATAATCGATCTCCGCTCGCGCAAGGACTGGTCCATGAAGACCACCTGCCGCTACGCTGGAAGTTGTTGGAACAACTGCCTAGCGCGAACGCGCTAAATCATCTCAATGAATCCAATGAGTCTTACCTGAGAATCTTCGCGACCCTGGAAGATCCAAAGCTATCTTATCAGGGAAACGATGAGCATTTTTCCGAAATCTCCCATGACCTTACCCGGGTGGAGTTAAAACTGAATCTGTTGCTGGAGTTGACGCGACATGTCTTAAGCCGCCAGTTGCCACTTCCGGATCGATGCCACGTTTGGGTGGGTGCTTACGGCATTGAGTGGCAAACCGGAAATCATCCGCCCGAAAGCAAATATGTGATGCTGGATCTATTCTTAATGCCCCACTATCCACTACCCATCGAGTTGCCGGGACAAGTTGTTGACGTACGACAAGACGGGGAGCTTTCCAGGGTGATTGTAGCCTACCAGGGATTGAGCGAAGCTTCGCAAGACTGGATTGAAAAAATCAATTTCAGGCACCACCGGAGGAAAATCGCTAACCAGCGCAGCGCGAACGAATAGTATATCCCTTGATAGCCATGCGTGGGGTAAAGATTCAAAAGGAACGAGCGCTCTGCGGAGTAGCACTATAACGTATATCATAAACTGCGATGAGCGGCAGTGCTTGACAAGGTCTATTTGTCGAAAGCCTCCCGGATCCGCTTGCCCAACATTTGACATGTCGAGTGTCAAAAATCGGATCATCATTTTAGTTATAACCCATATAATGATGTAATTATCCCATCCTCAATAAGTGTGGTAATCCCCCTCCAAACAGCACTATTCCAACCGGCTGTCCTGCGTTAGACCCCTCTGGGGCTACCGAGCGGTTACAGTGAGTGGTTTGCAAGTCGCCAAACTCTATCCCCAAATATCTCGCGCCCACCTTCCGAAGTAAACATCTCCGTATGGTATGGTAATTGCAGCCCTTATGTGCTGGTGATCTACCACTGTCCCGCTAATAAAAATCGTAATTTCGGTTAGTGCGTTAGGTTCAACTCAAGGAGGTTAATAGATCATGAATGATATTGGAATCAATGCCGTGTTACGGCAGCTGCATGCCTTGGCGGACGAAGCTAGAGGACAGCCGACGCAACCCGTGATAGCTGAGGACCAGGCTCCTTTCTCCGATGTGCTGAAAAAATCCATTGACGCGGTCAATGGATTGCAGCAGCAAGCTAAGCAATCAGCCGAAGCTTTTGAGCGTGGGGATCCGCAAGTCAACCTAGCCGGAGTCATGATTGCAGGCCAGAAAGCCGGTCTAGCGTTCCAAGCCTTGACGCAGGTGCGTAATCACGTTCTGTCGGCATATCAGGAAATCATGGGTATGCAGGTGTAAACAGCGCTATGGAGCTGCGGCTAGCCAAAAACCTTTTGGCTAGCCGCAGCTCCATAGATTATTCGGTACATCTCCGGGTTGGACCACGTAGCCTCACGTTATGCAATAGCCAACCCCTATTTTATAAAAATCCTAAGTCATGCAGATGCTGATCTTGGGGTGTGTGGAAAATCGCGCTAGAGTTTACTTGCAGAATATGATTAACAACGGATCGTTACCGTGGGACTGCCGAACACGCAAACCTTAGGGTCCAAACTGCAAGGGTTTAGTCAGTTACCCGCCATGAAGCAGGCTGGTTTGATCGTTGGTTTGGCGATCAGCTTGGCGCTCGGAGTGGGCGTTGTTTTATGGGCTAAGCAACCCAATTTCAGACCGCTGTATACCCATCTATCGAGTGCCGAGGCCGGTAATGTGCTTGAAGAGTTGGAGAAGCTAAATATCGCCTATCGCTTGGATAGCGCAACCGGTGCTATCTTGGTCGCTTCCAATCAAATTCACGAAGCGCGCATCAAACTCGCCACCGTCGGACTACCCAAGAGCGACGAAGTCGGCTTAGAGCTGCTGGACAAGAGTTCGAGTATAGGCGCGAGCCGCATGATCGAAGACGCGCGTTACAATCGCGCGCTCGCTGGAGAGCTCTCGCGCTCGATAGCCACACTGGATAGTGTTGATAGTGCCCGGGTGCACTTAGCCCTTCCTAAGCAATCCGTATTCATACGCAACCAGCAAAAACCAAGCGCTTCGGTGTTGTTGAATCTTCATCCCGGGCGTACGTTGGACGATACGCGCATTGCCGGTATCGTGCACCTGGTCGCATCCAGTATTCCCGGATTGGAGGCGGATCAGGTGACCGTCGTTGATCAGAAAGGGCATTTGCTCACCCAGGATGGCACGGGCGATGCCGGCAGACAAAATACTCGATTGAAGTATAGTCAGCAGGTAGAAGATATTTATATCAAGCGGATTGTGGATATCTTGTCGCCCATTGTCGGAGAAAAGGGAGTAAGAGCGCAAGTCTCGGTAGATATGGATTTCACGAGCGTCGAGAAGACCAGCGAGAGCTTCCAACCCGATCCAAACGCGATTCGCAGTGAGCAGTTAGAAGAACATAAGACCAGCGAAAATCGCGCGACTGGCGTGCCGGGAGCACTGACCAACCAACCCCCCCCAGCCGGCACCACATCGAGCGATTCGAAACAAGCTGAGAACACACCGTTATCCACCAGCAAGAGTAGCACGCGCAACTACGAACTGGGGCGTATGTTGGCTCACTCGCGCAACCTGCCGGGTAGCGTACGTCGCTTGTCGGTCGCTGTTGTGGTGGACTACCGATCGAAGATCGACGAGAAGGGAGAAGCGCAGCGCGAGCCTTTGCCGCCCGAACAGATGGAGTACATCACCCAATTGGTCAAACAGGCCGTTGGTTTCGACGATCAACGTGGGGATACCATTAAGGTAATTAACGCCTCTTTTAAGGCCGAGGATCAAATCGAACCTCTGCCCGAACCCACACTTTGGGAGCAACCCTGGTTATGGGATGCGATAAAGCAGTTACTAGGGGCAATATTAGTCATTGTGTTAATTTTCGCAGTGCTGCGGCCGGTTCTAAAAGGTTTGGCCGAGAGTAATAAAGCGTCCGATGGTAAGCTTTTGGGGCAGGATGGCGGCTTGGAACAGGATGGCAGCGAGAATCTGCTTACGGAACAAGCGCGACAGCTAGCACTTGCCGAGCGCCAAGCGCAAATGGATATCGAGTATAAGAATACTTACAAACAAATGATCGAACAGGTGAGGACGATGGTGGAGGAAGATCCGCAGGGTATCGCGCAAATAGTAAAGTCCTGGCTTGATAGTAGGAGCAGCTCGTTGTGAGCGAATCCACTGCACCGGCGGTGAAACCACTGGATAACGCCGATCGAGCCGCGATTATTCTGTTGTGTCTCGGGGAGGAGTTGGCCGGAAACGTGCTCAAGTACTTGAATCCCAAAGATGTGCAAAAAGTCGGCGTTGCCATGACCAATCTTAGGGAAGTTCCTAAGGATATGGTGATGCAAGTGCTGAAGGAATTTACACTGGAGGCCGAAGGGCACATCGCTCTGGGGGCGGGGTCGGAAGAATATCTTCGCAAGATGCTCACTGGAGCCCTGGGTGAAACCAAAGCGAATAGCTTGCTTGATCGCATTCTGCTTGGACGGCATACAAAGGGGCTTGAGACCTTGAAGTTGGTGGATGCGCGAGTAGTCGCGGAAACGGTGCGCAACGAGCATCCGCAGGTGGTGGCCATTGTATTGTCTTATTTGGAGCCAAAACATGCCGCCGAGGTCATGGCGTATTTGCCCGAGAATATCTGGGCGGATCTAATGTTGCGTATCTCAAGTTTGGAGGCGATTCACCCCGCTGCAATAGAAGAGCTGGATGAAATCTTAGATAAACAGTTCGCCGGTAAAATCAATATGAATTCCTCTAGCGTGGGTGGTGTAAAAACAGCCGCCGATATACTGAATTTTATGGAAACGGCGGCAGAGGAAAAAATTCTCGAAACGATCCGCGAAACCAATGAACCACTCAGCGTGGAAATACAAGATCTGATGTTCGTGTTCGAGGATTTGGCCTCGCTGGATGATCGGGGTATCCAGGCACTGTTGCGTGAAGTATCCACAGAGAATCTAATTGTCGCCCTTAAGGGTGCGGACATAGCGATTCGAGATAAGATCTTTAATAATATGTCAAAACGCGCCTCGGAAACGATGAGAGACGATCTGGAAGCCAAGGGGCCGGTGCGTTTAAGCGAGGTTGAGGCGGCACAAAGGGAAATCTTGGCGACTGCCCGGCGCATGGCCGATGCCGGTGAACTCGTGTTGGGTAGCAAGGGAGGCGAAGAATATGTCTAGGGTGATTCAAAACAAAGATGCCGCAGGGGCCCGGCCATGGCAGCTTTCCGAATTCGAATCGCCAGTTAACGCCTGTAGCGTCTAACGAGAAACGATCCAAGTCACATCAATCCGAGCCAGTTCAATCCGAGCCACTTCAATCCAAGCCGCCTCAACTCGAATTACCAACGACAGAGCAAATCGCCGAGATCCAAGCTCAGGCTTACCAGCAGGGCTTTGAGCAAGGGCGTCGGGAAGGACTCGAGTCTGCCGAGGCTGAAATGCGCGCGTGCATCGAGCGATTCGAGACGTTGATGGCGGGGCTTACGACACCGTTTGAACAGCTTGACACCCAAGTGGAACAAGAACTGCTTGCCTTGGTCTCTGCGTTGACTCACCAATTGGTGCGCCGCCAGTTTAAGCTGGACCCTGGCGAGCTTATCCCGGTGATCCGGCAAGCTTTGGCGGCATTGCCAGTAGCGGCACGCGATGTGCGCGTTCATCTTAATCCGGAAGATAGCGCCGTAGTACGACAAGCTCTGTCCCTCACTGAGGACGAGCGAAGCTGGAAAATCGTGGATGATCCAGTAGTATCCCGGGGGGATTGCCGGATCGTATCGGATGCTTCTCGGATCGATGCCAGCCTGGAGGCGCGGCTCAACGCCCTCATGGTTACACTGCTGGGTGGACAGCGCTCGGCGGACAATAAACCGTCTTGAATCGGGAGTCCACCATTCCCAATCCTCGGCGTGAATCCGAATGGGTGCGACGCCTCAACCACTATCGACAGCGTGTTCAGGCTTCACCACCCTTGGTGGTGGAAGGTCGATTGATCCGTATGGTTGGTTTGACGATCGAAACGGTTGGGTGTCAAGCCCCCATTGGCGGACGGTGTTTGATCCAAAATATCCAGGGGGGTAACGTCGAAGCGGAAGTGGTAGGGTTTTCCGGTGATCGTCTTTATCTCATGCCGGTGGGCACCATTCACGGTCTCTCTCCCAATGGCCGAGTCATCCCCACTCGAAGAGGTTACGAGGCTGCCGTGGGGCCCACGTTGCTCGGACGCGTATTGGATGCCACCGGACAACCTATCGACAATAAGGGGCCATTGCATTGCGATATCCGCGTGCCGCTGACACCCAGCCCTATGAATCCATTGGCCCGGCAGCCAATCTGTGAACCGTTGGATGTGGGCGTTCGGGCGATAAACGCCCTGCTCACCGTCGGCCGCGGTCAACGCATGGGTTTATTCGCCGGTAGCGGAGTCGGTAAAAGCGTGTTATTGGGTATGATGACCCGTTATACGGATGCGGACATCACCGTGGTGGGCTTGATCGGGGAACGCGGACGGGAGGTCCAGGATTTTGTACAACGTACTTTGGGCGAGCAGAGCTTGGCACATGCGGTGGTGGTGGCGACACCGGCCGATAATCCGCCATTATTGCGATTACACGGCGCCATGCTGGCTACCGCCATTGCGGAGTACTTTCGCGACCAGGGGCTAAAGGTGTTGCTGCTTATGGACTCGCTAACTCGATTTGCGCAGGCGCAGCGAGAGATTGCGCTCGCAATTGGAGAACCACCCGCCACCAAAGGTTATCCACCGTCGGTGTTTACCAAACTTCCGCAGTTGGTGGAGAGAGCCGGCAGTGTAAGGAGGCCTAGTCAGGGATCTATTACAGCGTTTTACACCGTGCTCACCGAGGGGGACGATCATAATGACCCTATTGCCGATGCGGCACGCGCCGTACTTGACGGCCATATTGTCTTGTCCCGCCGAATCGCGGAGGCCGGTTCTTATCCGGCTATCGATATCGAGGCATCGATTAGCCGGCTTATGCACGATGTGGTGGACCAACCGAGCATGATGGCGGCTCGGCGTTTTAAACAATTATATTCAACCTATCAACAGCATCGCGACATGATCAGTGTGGGGGCCTATCACAAAGGCAGTGACCCACAAGTCGACGAGGCCATCGAGTATTACCCCCGATTAGTAGATTTTCTGAATCAAGATCGGGGATGTGCGGTATCGCTTAAGGATAGCTTCGCGCAACTGGGTGCCCTGATAACCGTAGAGTCGTCTCCTCAATAGCCACCGTAGCACAATGAAGTCAAATGGTTGAGGTAAAACGATTAAAGTAAGACGATTAAAGTAAGATTATGAGCCGATCGAAACGATTGTTTTCTATGGCTAGAGTGATGGAGCATCGCGAACGCGAAGCCGCGCGCCAGCTTCAGCTTAGTCGAGAGCACCTGCAGCGCCAACACCGGCATCTGCAGGAATTGCTTAGCTATCATGCCGAATATGAGCATACATTTCAGCATTCCCTCAGTCACGGCATGAATGCGTCGAATATGCTCGAGTATCAACTTTTCCTCCAACGCTTAAACGAGACTATAGAGCAACAGCGCCAGTGGGTTGAAGCCGCGGATCGGGAACATCGCTTATCAAGGCAAACGTGGCTTAGTCACCATCGTAGCAGGAGCGCCACAACGAAGGTTGCTGAGCGAAGCCGTGATGAAGAAAATTACCTGCAGAATAGGCGCGAGCAAAAGGAAATTGACGATGGCTACGCCCAACTTAACGCTCCTGAGTGGGATTAATGGATGATAAAACGGTCCTACTGTGATCTGTTGTGATAAAAACTAATTCAAGAATTTTTTAATAGGGCCGATAACTGAAAACATCGGCTACCAGGGCTCATTAACGGGATACTGGCATGGCCGGTTCTTAAGAACCCTAGGATGGGTATCCGCGCAGGACGGACAACCAATGAGTGAACAGTTGGCGCCTAATTATCTCGCATCACTTTTTGCTAAAGGGGTTTCCTCGTCAGATTCCCGGACCCCCCTAAATCGGTCTGTCGATGTAAAGGACACGGCGTCGTTCGGGCAAACTCTAGCTGGTTTGCAACTATATGATTCGGCTCAAACCGTAGCTCAGTTACCCTTGAGTTCGCTACAAGCACCAGCGGTTTCCAAATTTTTGCAGAACAGCCCAGAAGGCGATGAGAGCCAGACATTATCCCCAGTTGGAAAATCTGCATCCACCTTGGCCCGATTATCTGATTCTGATCAGAGCGTAGGATGGCTAGCTGTGGAATTGCCAATAACACAGCTACAGACCACCGAAGGGCCAAACGCAGACCGCCACGCTGCGAAATTACTGGCTGTGAGATTGCCAACTGCGGCGTTGCCGGACACAGAATCAGCGGCTGAAGGGCAACGGGAAGTCGCCCTTTCCGAGATAGAGCAGCCAGTCACGGAGCTGCGAATTGCAAACTTCCTGCCCAGCGTAGCATTATCAAGCGCAGACTTGACCGTCACGGAATTACCCGCCGCAGATCAAGGAGCCCCGGTGTCCCAATCTGCTGTCGTGGAACTGCTAGCCGTAGGCCATCTGCCTGTTACCGAAGGATTAAGCACAGACCTGACGGGCACGGAATTACCCGCCACAGATCAAGGAGCCACGGCCTCCCCCGTGTCCCAGCCCACTATCGTGGAACTGCTAGCCATGGGCCATCTGCCTGTTACCGAAGGATCAAGCACAGACCTGACGGGCACGGAATTACCCGCCACAGATCAAGGGGCCACGGCCTCCCCCGCGTCCCAGCCCACTATCGTGGAACTGCTAGCCATGGGCCATCTGCCTGTTACCGAAGGATCAAGCACAGACCTGACGGGCACGGAATTACTCGCCACAGATCAAGGAGCGACGGCCTCCCCCGCGTCCCAGCCCACTATCGTGGAATTGCTAGCCATGGGCCATCTGCCTGTTACCGAAGGATCAAGCACAGACCTGACGGGAACGGAATTACCCGCCACAGATCAAGGAGCCACGGCCTCCCCCGTGCCCCAGCCCACTATCGTGGAATTGCTAGCCATGGGCCATCTGCCTGTTACCGAAGGATCAAGCACAGACCTGACGGGAACGGAATTACCCGCCACAGATCAAGGAGCCACGGCCCCGCCGGTATCCCAGCCTTCTGTCGCGGAACTGCGCGCCGTGGACCAGCTGATAGCTAAAGAGCTACCGCTAGCAGTTGCCAATCCCTCAATTGAAGACGAATTTGTTTCGGCACGAACGGTATTAAAGCAACCCGTTACTAAACTGGCGTCGACTGATTTGCAACGATTGCTATCCCTAGGATCAGCGAATCTCAAAGCCTATGTTGTTGGCTGGCCAAACTGGAACCGCTTATCCGGAGCTTATTCAAAGCGAGATCGGCAAGAAATTGGAAATGGCTTCCGCTGAAATTGCCCACGCTGATAGGGAAGGGGGACTTTGGCTTTCAAACGAAGCAACGGAATCTGAGTCCTTGATGACTGGCGATTCTGCTAAGGTAGCTGATTTCCTGTTGCCAAACACAACAACGGATACGCTTAGAGGGGACGTTCAAAGAGCGGTGATTGATGTCCCTCTTGGTCAACCACGTTGGGAACAATCGCTGGGTGAACGCGTTTTATGGTTGGTTACTCAGAAATTACAGGGTGCTGAACTACACCTTAATCCACCCCATCTGGGGGCGCTCGATGTGCAACTCTCCCTGGATGATGATCAGATGAGCTTGAAGTTTGCTACGCCTCATGCCTTAGTGCGAGAGGCTCTGGAAAGTGCCATTCCCCGGCTTCGGGAAATGCTGAATGTCTGTGGCTTAAACTTGGTGAATGTGGACGTGTCGCAACAGAATCTTACACAGCAACGTCATGAACGATTGGCACCGTCTCACTCATCGAAGCGCAATAAAGAGAGTGCCCCCATTGACCAGACAATAGGGACTAACGAAGAACGCGTTTTACGCGTTGGGGTTGGGCTGGTTAACTATTTTGCATAAAATCTGCTGAGGCTTTACGCTTTTTATATGATACTGACTATCACAGGATTATTTTGATTCCACTCCTTCCACATGTAGATCAGGCCCGTTAGCTTTACACGGGGCTACTTCGGCATGACTTTGCCTCTTACTACTGTAGTCAGAAACGCACCCATCCAGTTTTCCTGGTCCTTGGGTGCGCCAACGATTTGTCTGTTCGATTAAAGAAAAGCGCCAAGAAGCCGACAGCGGCAGACTTCTTCGGGATTCTTAATCTAAGTAGGGTACGTCGTTAATATTCGATCCATCATTCCATCATGTCGGAATACGGCTCGCTATTACAATTGAAGAGCTGGTCCTATCCTCGACGAAGAAATTCTATAGCCGCTGCTTAGCTTTTCATGGGAAATTCCATGATTAGCATATGGCGCATTAATTGCTTTATTGCTATAGACCGAAAATCCATTTCCTTCCCCAATTCAACTAAAGCCGTTGTCAATACAAGGATGATGTAAGGGGCTCCCATGAAGAAGATTTTATTGATCGTCATAGGCGCGATCGTGCTTGTTGGCGCCGCAGGAATTACAGCCTATTTACTATTGGCGAATAAGGCGCCCACTCAGGATGGGCAAGAAGCCGCATCACAGGCAGAAAAAGATGCCAAAAGAAGCCAAGGACCGCCGATCTACTACACCCTGAGTCCTAAATTCATCGTCAATTTTCTAAAACCAAGTCGTGCCCGATACCTGGAAGTATCCTTAGAGGTGATGTCTCGTGAAGAAAAGGCGATTGACGCGGTTAAACAACATATGCCCGTCATACGGGATCGTTTAGTGTTGTTGTTTAGCAGTCAGGAAGCCAAATCGATCGCAAGCCGCGAAGGTAAGGAAGCACTTCGCAGCGAGGTTCTCAAGGAGATTCAGCAGGTACTTCAGGAACAGATTAATGAACCGGGAATTGAACAGGTTTATTTCACAAGCTTCGTGATGCAATAACACCGATGTCCGGCGATGAACTTCTTTCGCAGGATGAGATTGACGCGCTGCTCCATGGAGTGGATGGAAGTGAGGTAGAAGTTGAGGCAGATGATCTGCCGACGAATGAACCGCAGCCTTACGATTTCAGCAGCCAGGATCACATCGTGCGTGGGCGTTTGCCCGCGCTGGAGATGATCAACGAGCGGTTTGCACGCCATTTCCGCATCAGTTTATTCAATATGTTGAAACGCTCGCCGGAGCTTCGTTTCAAAAATTTACGCACCTTAAAACTTAGCGACTACCGGCGCGGATTGCTCATTCCCACTAGTCTCAATTTGGTGAAGATTAAGCCACTGCAAGGAATGGCGTTGTTCGTGCTCGAACCCAAGCTAGTGTCCACTTTGGTGGATAATTATTTTGGAGGGGGCGGACGATTTCCCGCCAAAATAGAGGGACGCGATTTTACACCCACTGAGATGCGAGTGATCGAAATGGTGCTCGAGATAGCCTTCGCGGACCTTAAGAATGCATGGGCGCCGATACTGGACACTGAATTCGCTCACATGAGCTCCGAAGTTAATCCCCATTTTGCCAACATCGTCGGTCCCTCGGACTTTGTTGTGGTATCTACATTCAGCATTGAATTGGAAGGCGGATCGGGAGAATTTCACGTTACCATTCCTTATATGATGATCGAGCCGATTCGTAATCAATTGAGATCGGATACTCAGATTGATCACGCACAAGCCGATGAACGATGGCAGCGTGCATTACATGAAGAGATTAAGTCGGTTGAATTGGAACTGGAGTGTACTTTTGCGGAAGCCCAGATCAGTTTAAGAGAACTGGCGAAGTTGCGAGTGGGTGATGTCATTCCCGTGGAAGTTCCAGAGTTATTGACTCTACGCACCTATGGTATTCCCTTATTTGATGGTAAATTCGGAAGTTCGAAAGGGAAAAATTCGATCAAAATCGTCAGACGACTAAAGCGACTACCGAATGCGGCGCAACAGCGGTGTTAGGGATAAAGTATGGAAAATACTAAAGCGGGTAACGAGCAAAATACATCACCAAGCACTCCCGAGGTGGAAGATGACTGGGCGGCCGCAATGGCTGAACAACAGCAGACCAAGCCTGATCTAGCGGATAGCGATCTGGTGGGCAGTGATAAAGAGGACGGAGAAAACACCGTTAGCCAAGAGTATCAGCCCGCAGAGTTTCAAGATCTTAAGCCCAGTGCGACTCAGCAGACCAATACCGATACCAATATGGATCTAGTACTGGATATATTGGTCACGATTGCGCTGGAAATTGGGCGCGCCAAAATATCGATTCGTGATTTATTGAAGCTTCATCAAGGCTCAATCGTTGAGCTGGATCGTCTCGTTGGGGAACCCTTGGACGTTCTTGTGAATGGTACCTTGATCGCCCATGGCGAGGTCGTTATGGTTAAAGAAAAATTTGGCATACGACTTACGGATGTCGTTAGTCCGGCAGAGCGTGTTCGTAAACTTAAATAGATAAGAAATGGAACTTATACCTCGACGGTACGAAGCGTGAAACGAGTGTTCAATGGCATCCGATTCAATCTTTTGACGCGAATGGGGTTAATGGCTTTTTTCCCGTTGTCTGCGGGTGCGGACGAAGTTCAGAAGAAGGTATTGTCAGCGAGTGCTGTTAACGGACCGCTTAGCACCGGTTATCTCCTCCAGTTTTGCCTGGGATTGATCTTAGTATTAGCAACCCTGATGTTGTTAGCCTGGTTACTTCGACGTCTGCACGGTATACATTCACCCCTCGGGGGCGCGCTACGATTGTTAGGAGTATTATCGTTGGGCACACGAGAGCGGATCATGCTCATACAAGTGGGTGATACGCAACTGTTGTTGGGTGTCACCCCTGGGCGTATTCAAACGCTGCATCGATTGACAAAGCCTCTGGTCGGCTTAGCTGAAGAGTCAGAGAGGAATCAACGCGGCGTCTTTCCCCGCCTTATGGAGACCGCATTTAAACGTAGTGCGGCAAAGATGGCGCGCCAATCGTGAAGCTTTGGCGTGTAGCACTCTGCTTACTACTGCTAATGGCAAGTATTAGCACTGCATGGGCGCAGCCCGAATTGCCGCTGTTGACGGTGACGCCCGCAGGCAACGGCGGAGAAACCTACTCGGTAACCTTACAAGTGCTGGCCTTCATGACGGTGCTGAGTCTGTTGCCGGCCGCCTTGATTATGATGACCTCATTTACACGAATTATTATCGTATTAGCTATCCTCCGCCAGGGTCTAGGCACGGCGCAGGCGCCATCCAGCCAGATATTGATTGGTCTTGCGCTATTTCTAACCCTGTTTGTCATGTCGCCAGTATTCAACCGCGCATATGTGGATGCCGTCAAGCCTTATATGGACGAGAAACTTCCGGCCGAGCAAGCGTTAAAGCAAGGCTTGGCTCCATTTCGGGAATTCATGTTAGCTCAAACTCGCGAGCCAGATTTAAAGCTATTTGCCGATATCTCGGGTCGGGGTCAGTTTAAATCTTCGGATGATGTTCCTCTTTCGCTACTCTTACCTGCTTTTGTTACCAGTGAATTGAAGACCGCGTTTCAGATTGGATTTCTTATTCTGATTCCATTTCTGGTGATTGATATAGTGATTGCCAGTATTTTGATGTCGATGGGCATGGTCATGCTCTCTCCTATCATCATTTCATTGCCTTTTAAGTTGATGTTATTCGTGTTGGTGGACGGTTGGACACTGATCATGAGCACGCTTGCATCAAGTTTTTACCTGTAATGATAAAGTAATTGCGATGACTCCAGAAACCATAATGCAACTCGCTCAGGAAGCGCTTCGGGTGACCGCTTTAGCGGCGGCCCCCATTCTCCTAACGGCTTTGAGTGTCGGACTGTTGGTCAGTATGCTGCAGGCAGCAACTCAGATTCATGAAATGACTCTGAGCTTTATTCCCAAGTTGGTGGCGCTGGGGATTGCCCTAATGGTCGTCGGTAAATGGATGCTATACCTGCTCATGAATTTTACGGAGCAGTTGTATCAAAGTATTCCGGACTTGATTGGCTAAGTAAAGTAGGGATTATCTTAGTCGCGAATACGGACATGGCTATCATGTAGGTTGCTTGTAATATCACCGAACACAATATATTTCTTCTGGTACCTTTGTTAAAAGTGTGCGATGCGGTTAACTACCGTTGAATTAACCGCTTGGGTGACGAGTATTTTGTGGCCCTTTATGAGAATCGGAGCCATGTTTGTCACGGTGCCTTTCTTTGCCGCTCGCACGGTACCCGTTAAAGTACGTTTAGTACTAAGCTTGTCAATGGCGGTCATATTATCACCTATCATTCCACCGGTTCCTGCTGTCGATATACTCAGTGCCAGTGGAATCCTGATTAGTTTGCATCAATTACTTATCGGTCTGGCGATGGGATTCATTTTGCAACTGACATTTGCGGTGATGGCGGTGGCCGGTCAGAGTATCGCCATGGGCATGGGTCTGGGATTCGCTTCTATGATCGATCCGCAGAATGGCGTTCAAGTCCCTGTATTGAGTTCCTACTTCGCAATAGTGGCCACTTTATTGTTTTTAGCACTGGACGGACACTTGAGTTTGATCGCACTGCTCGCCGATAGCTTTCGTACACTTCCTATTGGATTGGAAGGAATATCGGGTAGGGAATTGTGGCAACTCGTGAATTGGGGGGGGCAAATGTTTGCAGGAGCCGTACTCGTTGCATTACCGGCATTGGCGTCGCTATTAACGGTCAATCTGGCTTTTGGGTTGATTACCCGGTCTGCGCCTCAACTTAATATTTTCGGCGTGGGATTTCCACTGATTTTATTGCTGGGTATTGTCATACTGGTGCTCAGTATTAATACCCTGCCCCCGCAGTTCAGCCAATTACTAACGGATAGTTACGCCTTACTGGCCTCCCTAACCAAAGGCTGAAGCAGACATGGCGACCGAGACTGGCCAGGAACGCACGGAACAAGCGACGCCTAAACGCCTTAAGGAAGCGCGGGAACAGGGCCAGGTACCCCAGTCGCGAGATCTTAATACCCTGTTGGTCTTATTGGCGGGTTCGATCAGCCTGCTACTAATGGGCGAGCGAATCATCACGGATATCATGCAGCTCGTCCGACGCAGTTTTTCCATCGATCGTAACGTGCTTTTGGATCCACTGGCCTTGCCCACCATACTCGGTAATAGCCTGCTTGAGGCCTTGAGTATCATAACCCCACTGTTGGCAGTATTGGTGATTGCTTCGCTGGCAGGGCCACTGATGATGGGAGGGCTGTCATTCAGCACTAAATCACTACGGTTTAACTGGGAAAAGCTTGACCCCATTAAAGGTCTGGGGCGAATCTTCGCTTGGCGCGGATTAATTGAGTTGGCTAAGACATTGGCAAAATTCGCTCTTGTGGCGTCCGCTTCAGCAATGCTTATTTGGCACAGTGCCGCGGAATTATTGAGCCTTGGTGCCGAGCCGTTACATCAGGGACTGGCTCATGCGGGACACTTGTTGAGCTGGTCATTCCTGGGCATGAGTGCAATCCTTATTATGATAGTGATTGTGGATGTGCCATTCCAACTCTGGGATCAAAACCGTCAATTGAAGATGACCCGTCAGGAGATTAAAGATGAGCATAAGGAAACGGAGGGAAGCCCGGAAGTCAAGCGGCGGATACGTAAATTACAGCTTGAAGTGGCCCAGCGCCGTATGATGGAGGAAGTTCCAAAAGCGGACGTGATCATTGTTAACCCCACCCATTTTGCGGTTGCCTTGAAGTTCGAGCCCAAGATGAACGCACCGCGGTTGGTTGCCAAAGGGACGGATTTGCTGGCCAGCCGTATTCGTCAGGTGGGCGAGGAGCATGGTGTGGCTCTATTTCCTGCGCCGCCATTGGCACGAGCGCTCTACTACAACACGGAATTGAATCAAGAGATTCCGGCAGGTCTGTATGTCGCCGTAGCTCAGGTGCTGGCTTACATATTCCAGCTTAGGAAACTTGATGTGCAAGCTCAATCCCGTCTTGAGCCACCCTCAGACTTGCCGATACCAGATGAGCTTAAGTGATGGATGTAGCCACTGTCTTGACTGGGTTCCGAACGCTAGGCCGCTATGGCCTGGGGACTCCAGTACTGTTATCGGTTATGTTAGCCATGATGATCTTACCGCTACCACCGACGGTACTGGATATATTCTTTACCTTTAATATTGCGCTGGCGTTAGTGGTGTTACTCGTGGTGATTTACTCACTGCGTCCCTTGGATTTTGCCATTTTCCCCACAGTGTTACTACTGACTACCCTATTGCGGTTAGCTCTCAACGTGGCTTCCACCCGGGTGGTTTTACTGGAAGGTCACAGTGGTCCGGGTGCTGCAGGCCGCGTGATCGAGGCCTTTGGTGAATTTGTCGTCGGCGGTAACTATGCCGTCGGTCTGGTTATTTTTGCGATCCTGGTGTTAATCAATTTTGTTGTCGTTACTAAGGGGGCTGGGCGGGTCTCAGAAGTCACGGCACGGTTTACACTGGACGCCATGCCTGGTAAACAGATGGCGATTGATGCCGATCTAAACGCGGGTTTGATTTCACAAGAAGACGCCAAATCGCGACGGGAAGAAATCAGCCAAGAAGCCGACTTCTATGGCGCTATGGACGGCGCCAGCAAATTCGTGCGCGGGGACGCAGTGGCCGGTATTCTAATATTAGCCATTAACATCGTGGGTGGATTGTGCGTTGGGGTATTACAGCATGGGCTGGCATTGTCTCAGGCCCTACAGAACTATGTGCTGTTGACTATTGGCGACGGACTGGTAGCACAAATTCCTTCTCTGGTGCTATCGACCGCTACGGCCATCCTCGTAACCCGAGTCTCTACCGCACAAGATATGGGCGAACAAATGATCCATCATTTGTTCGGAACGCCCAAGGCTCTGGCTGTCACTGCAGGTGTGGTGGGCATCTTGGGTTTGGTTCCGGGAATGCCTAACCTGGTGTTTTTAGTGCTGGCCGCGCTCTTCGCTACCGCCGCCTATTTCACCCGACAACGCCAGCAGTCGCCCGAATCAGAGGAGACTGCGCCCCAAGATGCCCCGAAACCGACACCTGAATCCCGCGAACTCACCTGGGACGACATGGAGCCGGTGGATATGATCGGCCTTGAAGTGGGCTACCGTCTAATACCCCTGGTAGACAAACATCAGGGTGGGCAGCTGATGACGCGGATTAAGGGGGTTCGTAAGAAACTTTCCCAGGAATTGGGGTTCTTGATCCAGCCAGTACATATCCGCGACAATTTGGATCTGGCCCCGAATGCATACCGTATTACCTTATTGGGAGTGCAGGTGGGGGAGGCGGAGATCTACCCTGGTAATGAGCTGGCGATTAATCCGGGTCGGGTTTTTGGCACATTGCGCGGAATTCAAACCAAAGATCCTTCGTTTGGTCTGGAAGCGATATGGATTGAATCTGCTCAGCACGATGAGGCCCAGACCATGGGGTATACGGTAGTGGATGCTGGCACCGTGGTTGCGACTCATCTCAGTCAGATACTCCAGCAACATGCACACGAGCTTATCGGTCACGAAGAGGTGCAGCAACTACTGGATGTGCTGGCAAAAAGAACGCCAAAGCTGGTGGAGAACCTGGTGCCCAAGGTCTTATCCATTGGCGGTGTTGTCAAGGTCTTGCAGAATTTATTGCGTGAGCAAATTCCCGTGCGGGATATGCGGACGATTGCCGAAGCTTTGGCCGAACACGCTCATAGGAGCCAGGATCCCGTAGAACTGACCGCCGCGGTTCGTATCGCACTTTCGCGCTCGATCGTCCAGAAAATCTATGGCGCCATTTCCGAGTTGCCGATTGTTACTCTGGATCCGTCTATGGAGCAGATTTTGCTGCAATCGCTACAAGGGACCGCCGGGTCCGGCCCTGTCATTGAGCCTGGATTGGCGGAGCGTTTGCAAAAGTCTATCGCCGACACCATCAGCCGGCGCGAGGTGGAAGGCCAACCTTGCGTTTTAGCCGTGGCGCCTCAGCTTAGACCTTGGTTGGCGCGTTGGCTGCGCTCCCGTAATCGAGATCTGCATATCCTTGCTTATAACGAGTTACCGGATGATAAACAAGTAAAGGTTGTGGCGACTTTGGGGCGGGCCGCCTGATCGGCAGCGCATGGATGATTTACCACCAATGCGACCCACTCTGATACACAATCAACAAAAGCAGCGCAGCGCTTCTCGTGGGGAGATACAGCCGCTCCGATTGATTCGTATTGACTATATCCCTATAAGGTCCCAAAGCCGGGGCCCACTAGATTGTGTAGGGATCTGCGGATGAAACTCAAGCGTTTTTTCGCCGCGGACATGCGCCAAGCTATGTCACAGATGCGCAGCGAGCTGGGGGCAGAAGCGGTGATTTTGTCCAATCGCGAGGTTGATGGCGGCATAGAAATCGTGGGTGCCATCGGTCTGGATGACGATCAGAACGTGGCAAAAGCGTCGGAGCCGGTTGTAAAGAAACCTCCGCAAGCGCGTCCCACCAGAAAATCGAAAGTAGCACAGAAGACTCAATCGACGGTAGATAAAAAGGATTTCGAGCAGACCGCTCTTACAGATGACGCGGCTGCTCAGTCAGAACAGACCGCCAACCAGCCGGTTATCAACCACGTGCCCAATGAGCCTTCGCTACAGACTTTGGCGCTACAAGACTTACAGCGCGAGCTCGCGGTGGTGAAGGAATTGTTTAATCAGCGACTTTCCCAGTTTTTTGTGGGCGAGGATCGGGGAAAGCATCCGCTTTGGGTGCGGCAGGTCAAACAGCTTTCGGCAGTGGGTTTGAGTCCCAATCTCGCGCGAACAATCGCCGACTCTGTGCAAGAAGTGGATGATGCCGCTAAATCCTGGCGGGAAATGCTCTACCAACTCGCCGAACAAATTCCGATCGTCCAGGACGACGTGGTGAACGGGGGTGGCATTATCGTGCTGCTTGGGGCCACCGGGGTGGGAAAAACCACAACGGTGGCTAAGTTCGCGGCGCGTTTTGTTGTGCAGCATAGACGTGATCAAATCGCGTTGATTACCACCGACATGATCGGTGTCGGCGAGGAGAAACAACTCCAGACCTATGGTCAATTACTCGGTGTTCCGGTATTCATGGCGGGTAAGAATGATCTCCATCATGTTCTCGAAGGATTGACGGATAAAAAATTGGTTTTGATCGACACGGCCGGGATGAATCCACATGATCTTCGGTTGCGTAAACAACTTGATTGCCTATCGGGCAGCTTCGCACTCGAGAACTATCTTGTATTGCCGGCTAATGCGCAGCGCGCCGCCCTGGATGAAATGGTTCGGGGCTTCGGTTTCGCTAATATCAAAGGAAGTATCATCACCAAAATCGACGAAGCATTTAGCCTTGGGGATGTGCTCTCGGTTACGATTTGTCATCAGCTTCCCATAACTTATGTGTCCGCTGGACGAAAGATTCCAGAAGATCTGCAACCTGCCCGCATGACCGACTTACTAGCGCGAGCCATGTCACTTGCGCGAAGTTCGGAATCAACCGATACCGAACCGGTCACCACATCGCGGGAGATCGTGCAGGATAAAGTACAGGGCGAGTAAGGAAGCGTACGTGTAGTGTATGATCCTGATACCTCCCTGATTTATACCTGCTTGACCAGATAGTCAAAGGCAGCTAGAGCTGCCCGGGCTCCGTCACCCGCGGCCACTACAATCTGTTTCTCCGGATTGTCGGTGACATCGCCAGCGGCGAAGATCCCGCGTACTCCCGTGTCTGCATCTCGGCCAACCCGGATTTCTCCCAACTCGTTACTCTCTAGCAAGTCTAGGGCGAAGTCGGAGTTGGGCGACAGTCCGATCTCAATAAACACACCCTGGACTTCAAGCTGTTGGGTTTCGCCCGTGTGTCGATTCTGCACTGACAATCCCTCGACATGATCTTGACCATGAATCTCCAAAGGCTGATGTTCTATGAGTGCTTGGATGCCTTGGGAAGCGCTCACTTTATCCTGAAGGATTTCGTCGGCCCGCCATCTCCCCCTGGTGACTAAATAAATCTTCTCCGCGACGCCGTCCATTTCCAGAGCGGCTTCAAGCGCTGAATTACCACCACCAACCACAGCAATGGATTTATGCTTGAATAACGGACCATCGCATGTGGAGCAGTAAACGACGCCTTTCCCCGCGAGTCGCTCTTCACCGGGAATATTCAGCTTTCTCTTGAACGCTCCAGTCGCCAGGATGACAGCCCGTGCATTAATGACTTTACCCGAATCGGTCTTCAGTATTTTGCTGCGGGATTCGATCTCAATATTGCTGATCCGCTCGCCAATCAGCTTGTCAATGTCGTGTTCATTGACATGTTGTTCGAATTGGGCAACCAAGTCTGGCCCCGTGATCAGCGGTATGCCTGGGTAGTTGGCGATCTCGTAGGTGATACCCATCTGGCCACCTACGTCCAAGGCGATGACGACGGTCGAGAGATTCTTCCGGGCCGCATAGATCGCCGCCGCTATGCCAGCGGGGCCGGCACCCACCACTGCCACATCGTACACTTTATGTAGCTGGCTAGTCTGGGCCATGCCCAACATCCGGTCCAGTTCTCCGGTGGCGTTAAGCTGGGCCAAATCATCGTAACCTCCGATAGACTGGCCCTCTACAAAAATCTGTGGCACCGTCTGCCGGTTGGATCGCTGAATCATCTCCCGTTCCCGTACCTCATCGGTCGTGATATTAATCTCCTCGTAACTCAGTCCCTTGGAACGCAACAAGGCCTTCGCCTTGTTGCAGTAGGGACACCAATCTTTTGAATAAATTTGTATGGTGCTCATAGGGGAGTGTTGCTTTTAGAGCTTGACGTTCAAACCTGAAGCCGGAGTTTTATTGCCGGTTCGACCGCGTGCAGTTTTGATCTAGTTCGTTCCTGATCGGCAGGATTCGGAATGCTTGAACTTCCATGGGTTGAGGACTTCAACGCCGGTAGGCTCAAAATCATCACTATTTCTTGTGACTAGCGTCATCCCGTGGACCAATGCAGTGGCCGCGATTATAGCATCTCGATCTGAGCGAGGATCTGGAACATGGAGATGGGCGCAACATTGAGCAGCAGCGGTATCGACAGCAAGAATACGATCAGCAAATGCGGGTAACCCTTAAGATGATCTGGAAGCTGCATGAAGGTCTAGTCATTCCCGTAGAATCTCTAATTAAGCCGCCGCAAGCACATGCTTGATAAAACTATTGAAACCTTATACTCGATGTTCGAGTTAGGTATTAATAATATCAAAAAAGTCTAATATTATGCTGCGATAGCCTGGTACCGCAACAAAGGCGTTGGCCCGATTCGCCCCAAGTCACGCCCATTCATGTGTTTTGTGGAATCGCGTAAGGGGAAGATCTGCTCCAACTGATCAGCCTTCAAGGCAATGAGAAAACACCGGCTACCTTGGGCTTTGAGCACCAGCCGCGCGGCGCTTACTGTCACGAGCGTAGTGGATTTTTCACCTCGGTGCGGATCTGCTGGGCCGCGCCTGCATTACGCTTAAAATAGCCCTCCAGCGCCATCCACTTACCCCGCGAGCGAATCAGTTGGTTTCCACGGACCTGACTGATGTGACCTGCACACCGTCAAATAACTTGGCAGCGGCTTGCATAAAGGCTTTTTGTCCATACAAGGCGTCCGCCAAAATCGCCTTTACTTGAAGCGCGGGGAAGTGAGTTTTAAAGTGTGCTAACAATTCCAGCAACCGTTCGGCTTTGGTGGGATAACGGGCATCTCGCTCAGGCTTGGTCGGTCGAGCTTGTTTGGGGACACCGCGCTTTTATAAGAGGCTGTTTGTTTAAAAGCTATACACACTTAGCGACCATGATGCGAAGCAGGGCGATACGCACCATGTTCTCAGCGGTGGTGGTCAATATTTCATAGTCTTTCGATAACCGCCGGTAGTTACCAAGCCAGGCAAAGGTGCGCTCAACAATCCAACGGATCGGCAGGACGGCATAGCGATCTTTGAGCTTCTTTGAGATGTGGAGCTTCAATCCCGGCGCCGTCTCGACGAACTCCACGGCCGTGCCGCGATATCCTTCATCACCCGAAAAGGCCTTGATCGTGGAGTGCTCGCGGGCCGTTATAGCCAGCACATCGCAGCCGGCCTTGGTGTCATGCATATTAGCTGCGTGGACGATCACCGCAATTAGGTCACCGAGCGTATCCACCGCGATATGGCGCTTTCTGCCCTTGATTTTCTTGCCACCGTCGATGCCGCGTTCCTCACTGTGACTGATCGTCTTGACACTTTGCGAATCGACGATGGCGTAACTGGGTGTTGGCGCTTTATCCGTTGAAATTAAAAGCACAAGCATACCGATCTTGGATGATATTTTAACCAAACAGCTTCTTAATGCGGACTTCGGAGACGTTACGCGGTTTAGTACGTTCTTCGGTGATGGAATAAAGGGCTCGATCACAAGCCGTCTGTGCTTCAATTTCGGTGATAGTACGAGTAGCAACGTTACTATGACCTTGATGGATAATGGCAGCCTTCCAAGCAACACTCTGTCGATAAATATCCCAAGACCAGTTCAGTGAATGAATATGAAAGTCTGGGCATCGATATCCCTCGATCTAGACTCCGATTCAGATCACCGTTCCGTCACTCTGCACTACTGTTTCAGCTGCGACGGTGCTCTTTAATGCGGTACTCCTGATCGTGCTCACCTTTTCGAACTTCGAACACAGCCGCATGCTGCTTAAGCAATTCAGCGAATGTCGAAACGCCATAAGTCTTTTCGTCGAAGGTGGGATCGAGCCGCTTCACCATAGGGCGGATAGCCGCTTTCAATACCCAAGGGTCTCCATTGTTGGCCGATAGCCGAGCAATTGCGCGGCGCACGAGATCGACTGGATCGGGCGGCGCGGGAGCGACATTTTCCGATTCTTCCAACTGATCCGAGGAGTCATCCGACAGTGAGCTCTCTTCTATGAGGAGTTTTTCGTAGTAACGGAACTCGTGACAACTGTGCGCCCAATGCCTGTTCGTCGTGGCTTCGCAACCGACTCCAACGAGCGTTTTACCTGCCGCTTTGACCTTCTGCGCCACGGGCAGAAAGTCGCTGTCACCGCCAATAATGACGATGGTCGTGATGTGAGGAAACCTGATCATGTCTTCGGTGGCATCGAGGCAAAGCTTGATGTCCGCCCCATTTTTTGCGGAAGCGCCCGGTGGGAAAAGCTGAATGAGCTCTACGGCGTTGCGTAGCAGCGCCTCTCGGTATTTAGCGAACCATTGCCAATTACCATAGGCCCGATTAATGGCAACCGTTCCAAGCGATGCCGCAAACTCCATCAATGCCTCTACGTCTACGATTCGATCTTGTTGCGCAAACCGAGACTTCTTGTAGGCGCCGGCACCTTTTTGTTGTTCGAGGACACTGGCATGAATATTTTCGAAATCCCAATAAATGGCGACTGTTGTAGGTTGATCACTGTTCATTTAGCTATCCAAAGTGGCAATAGCCTATGTTAACCCGAGTAGCGTTGAGCCGCACGCTCAAAGCACATAAAAGATCGCACCGCAGCGGCAACAGCTTGCGGATGAGTCAGCATCAAATTGTGTTGGGCGCCATCGAGCCGCGTAAACTGGTGAGGTGGAAGTAGACCCCGGATTCGGTCGATATCGCTCGCGCTAACGATATGATCGTCACTGCCCCAGAGGACGAGAATCTCATTAGCCAAGGCACGCAGTGCGGCGTAGCGCTCGCTCTGGTCATCGAGCGCTTTGCAACGCTCCATCGATAACACGGCTTGCCAAAAGCCATCCATAGTAGGCCTGTTCGATGAACCGTCCAGCCAACTGGGGCTGCCGTATGAGCTGATAGCGCATCCGGCGCCGGCGCACCAGCGCGGGCAATCCAAAAAATCGCATGATCAACTCACCTACAATCGGCCGACGCAACCAGCGCGACCACGGATTGGTGACGCTAAAATTCAGCATCGGAGCCATCAGCACAATGCGATCGATCCATTCCGGCCGTGCCACCGCCACGGCACTGCTGACGGCAGCGCCCATGGAGTGGCCGAGCAGGTTCACCGGCCAGGGAAAGCCGATGGCCTCGATCAATTCGATCGCCTGCTCCGCGAACAACTCGATGCTATAGTCGACTCGGGGACGATCGGAAAATCCATGCCCGTACAAATCGAAGCGAAGGGTTCGAAATCCCTCGGCGACCAAATTCGGCACGAGACGATCGAATTCCCAATTGGGTACCGTGGCGCCGTGCATCAAGACAAGTGGCGAACCGTCCTCCGGGCCGTCCAACTTGAAGTGAGTGACACCCCCGGTGAGTTTAATATAGTGGCCGCCGTGTTCTTGGCGAATCCGATCGGTCAAAGGCAGGGTACGAAATCGCACGGAATAGCCAGCTCAGCGATAAACCAAAAGATTAGGGTGGTACACGTGACTCTAAACAGGGTTTATTATTCTCATTGCCTAGTTTAACGCAACTTCAATGTATTTTTCCGCCCTCAGCAAACCCCAGATGAGATAAAACATGAAAACTTACGAGCCGAAACCGATCGATACCACGTCCATTGCCCTTTCCAAAGACCTATTGGAGTTGACGGAGCAACTGGCGGAGAACACCCATGACCATTGGGCCAAACTGCGTATCGAGGAAGGCTGGAAATGGGGGGCTAAGCGGGACGACACCGCCAAGGAGCATCCGGATCTGGTTCCCTACAACGAACTCACCGAAGCAGAGAAGGAATATGACCGCAGGACGGCCATGGAAACGATCAAGGCGATACTGGCGTTGGGGTATAAGGTTGAGGAGGGGTAGACACCAGTTATAAGCTAAGGCGAGCGACGATTTTAATCAGCCGAAGGCCCAACAAACTCCAAGTCCATGATCACGGACTCAGCACGGACATAGCCAATACGCGAAAACCAGAGTTTGGCGGAAAATTAATCAGGAAACCCAGATTCACCATTGAATGGGACGGGGCTTTCGGCTCAGCCTACTTACCCCGTCACCCGCCATCCAAGGCATGACTATTTGGCGTTCCCCTCCCTGCGAGGCCAGGAAACGGACTCATGGATACCCGCACGCCGCGCCTGCAGTATCCTTGGATGCAGCAGCTCTGGACCTATGGCGGGTAGACTGGACCAGACGAAAACCAATGTTGTTGTTCCGGTTATCAGGGTTGTTCCTGTTGCGGTTCGCCGAACGCAGCCTCTCGGGTTTGTTGTTCCACGAGCCGCCACGAATCACCCGCCGACTGCCTTAAGGTCCGTTCCCCTGGTAAATTTTACCTTGGAAAAGATTGTCCGTCGCAACGCCTCGGTGTCGGCATGTTGAGCATGACCAATCCAGCTCTGAACAGAAGGATCGATATCGTTCCATTTCTTCCGTCCCTGGGCATAAGCCCTCGCGAAACGTCTAAGTTTTCGCGCGAATCGATGGCTGTTGTCGTTTCGCAGTTGCCGATGGCTCGGAAATACGAAATAGCCTAGCAGGTCCAGGCCCTCACGAGTGCGCGTCACGTGAGCCTTACGCGGATGCAATCCAAGCCTGTCTATGGCCAAGCGCTCTCGCAGCACTTCACGCAATTCGGACAAACGCCCCTTATCGTCATCCAACAATACCATGTCATCAACGTATCTCAGGTAGGCGCTTATTCGCAATCGCTCCTTGATAAAGTGATCCAACGCATCGAGGTACAGGTTCGCGAAAAACTGGCTGGTTAAATTACCAATGGGAATACCCACGCGCCGCTCGAGTGGTGTTAATAGATCATCACCGGGGAAATAGCGCGGCTCCGTTTCCATGTCTGGGCTTGAGTCGATGATAATATCCAATAAACGAAGCACCGACCGGTCCTTAATTCGCCGATACAGTTTCTCCTTGAGTAGATCATGATCGATGGAAGGGAAATAACGCGCCACATCTATTTTTAACACGTAGGCGTAGCGCTGCGACCATCCCTGATATAGCGCGACGGCGGCATGCACGCCCTTGCCTTTCCGACAAGCATACGAATCGTGTATAAACGTTCGATCCAATGGCGGTTCGACCAGATTTATCACCGCATGATGCACCACCCGGTCTCGAAAAGGAGCGGCGGAAATGACTAGAGGCTTGCGCTCGTAGATCGTGAACAACTGAGAGCTCATAGGACGGTAATGGCCCAATAACAGTGCCGCGCAGGTTGAGTAATTCGTGTTCAAGGTTGAGGCAAACAGGGAGACATCGCTCTTGCCACCTTTGCCGCGCAGGGCTTTGCGATAAGCGAAGACCAGATTCTGAAAGCTCGTAAGGTGAGTACAGAGAACAGCCAGCAGTTTCATTATGCACTACTAGGGTAAAAATATGGGGAGGCACTCGGGAGAGATCATTGTAGTACTATTTATGTTAGATAAGGTATAATGAGTTACACATGATTGCAGCTACATTGAGGGCTAAGCATTAAGGGATAACATCATAAGTCATAAAGAGCGCAACCAGCAGCGCACTTGCCTGCCAAGCTCATCCATCAGCTTGGCACAGTGCTCGTATAGTCGCACAGGAATCACCTGGAGTTAGTAGGCGAGTAGCCACAGGTGGAGTAAGAACTCAAGAAGAAGGTTGGCGCGTTTGAGAGTGTTTTGTTTAGTACGGCTGAAAGCGGACTCCACGAGCAGCTCCAGCACCTCTAATAACGCAGTCTCCAATCGTTCGCACAAGGTGAAACGACGCACAAGAGGAAATTTATAGAGCTGGGGGATGAGATACAACAGCAATTAGTGGCAGGACTGCACCGCCTATGGGGTGGTATAATTAATAGTTAGACGATTTGAGACCAGGGGGCTACGCCCCCTGGACCCCCAAAGGGAAAAAGAAAAAAGAAAAAAGATTAAAAGTCCTGGGCCACTCGGAACCCGATATAGTCGTAGCGGGCGAGGCGCGTACCCGTAGCGGTAGGCCGAACGCACGCCCCTCGGTTTGTCGCCCCAGGAGCCGCCGCGAAGCGAACGGCTGTCACAACTTTCCCCTTTTTCTTCCCAAGCAGAACCGTCAACAGGCAGTTCTTGACCGCTATAATTATTGTGCCAGCAATCCCGCACCCACTCATAGACATTGCCACTGGTATCATGCAGACCGAATTTGTTGGGTTTAAAAGAGCCCACTTCTGCGGTGGACGCTCTTTATCATATTCGCTCCCACAACCATTGCAGTTGGCGTGCCCCTCCCCTATCCCACAGTTTGGCTTGGTCTCTTCACACCACCAGTAGCGTCCCGTGGTACCTGCCCTCGCGGCGTATTCCCACTCGGCTTCCGAGGGCAAGCGATAGTGCTTATGAGTCTGCTCGGATAACCAGTCGGCGTATGCCACGGCATCCTCCCAAGAAACGTTGATCACCGGACGCCGACCCCGCCCCCAATTCTCGTTGGCGGGTGGCCTACCGCCTTCATACCCGGTGCTGCGCACGAAAACCTCATATTCGTCGAAGGTGACCTCATATATGCCGATCTTGAACGGGCGCTTGATTTGGACCTTATGCTGGGGATATTCAGAGTCAGAAGCATCCGGATCGGCTTGAGGACCCTTGGGGTCGGGCGAACCCATCATGAAACTGCCCGCCGGCACTTCCACCATTTTCAGGCTGCAGCGTGTAAAGACCGAGGCGATGAAGGAGTAACCACAGACCAACCTGGGGGCGCATCTGCTCGGTCCCGATCCAGGTAAAGAACCCCACGCTCCCCAGAGAAATTACGGCAAACATCGCCGCTGCTCCAATGATTTTCCAGCGCGTCCAGCTCCGCTGGTTTTGACTCGCCTGGATAAAACTCTTTTGCGAATCGCTCAGCTTATCCGCATAGCTCGCTTTCCAGCGCTTAGCTTCCTCCAACTGACCGCCTCGCAGCAGAAAGCTCTTATCTTTTGTTCGTTCCCAGTCGTCCACGGTGGTCTTCAGCCGCTGTTGCCACAGGAGAAATTCCCGATCCTCGTTAAGCCAGTCCCTCAGTTGCTGCCATTCCCGGATCAACGCCTCGTGCGCGACCTCCACCGTGTTTCGTTTCCCCCAGTCTGCGATCTCTATAGCCGGTGAATCGGCAACGGTCTCGGCCCCTGCGGAATCGTCGCCCGGGTTGGCCGTCTCACCTCCCGTCACCAACAAACGAGCCTTGATTAACTCCTTGGCTACGCCTAAAGCATCCTCTCCGAGATCGGTCAAGGCGGCCCGCTGCCGGGTATCCTCGGCGCCTTGTTCGGGCCGCGCCACCCGTACCAGTTTACCGAACAGCTGGCGCGTTGCTTTCTGTTGCACAGACGTTAGCTTAGCGAATTCATCATCCGCGCGCCGGGTAAGCGCACCGGTAACCCCGCCGATATTATCGTAAGCGGCATGTGTTAGCTGACCGTCCTTTCGCCGCTCCCAGAGTTCCGTGAGCGCGAACTCCAGCAGCGGCAGGGACCCGGGTTCGTCGATCACTTTATCGAGAATTCGCTTTACCAATCCCTCCTCAAACCGCAATCCGACACGCTTTGCGGGGAGTTCGATGGCCTGCTCCAGTTCTTCGCGCCGCATGGGGCCGAGGTTCACCTGCCCCCGCTCCAGCGCGTCGCTCAGCTCTCGACTCAGATTCAGCGCATTGCCAAAAAAATCGGCGCGCAGGGTCAACACTAGGGTGATAGGCGCCTGCTCCATCGCTTGCAGAAGAGCCTGTATAAAGGGCTGTCGCTGCTTCTCCGGCACCGTGGTGAACAGCTCTTCGAACTGATCGACCACCAAAAGCAAACGGTCGGTGCCCTTGGATTTTTCGAGCAGGCGCTGAATAACTGCCTCCAACCGTAGCTCGGCTTCGGCCAACCCATTCCCCAGCTTTTCAGCCGCTATCAGCCGGTCGACTTCACTGGAATCCGGCTCCAAAAACGGAATCAATGCCGAGGCCAAGCGGTGATTGGGCTTGTCCCCAGGGGTAAAGATCGCGGCGTCCCAGGCGGGTGAGGCATTTCGTCTCAACAAGGGGAGCAGGCCCGCTTGCACTACCGAGGATTTACCGCTGCCGGAGGGACCCACAACGGCCACGAGCCGGTGGTTTAACACCTTATCCAGCAGCCGTGCGCTGAAGGCATCGCGCCCGCAGAAAAACGCCGCATGCTCTTCCCGGAAGATTTCCAGAGCCCGATAAGGACGAAGCGCCAATTCCTTTTCCACTTCCGTAGATTCAGCCTTTTCACTCCGAATAGCACGAACCAGAGCCTCGATCATCTCCGGGTCATCGGGATCGCTGCGCAGATCCACCCAGGTGTTGAGAAACAGAAAACTCGGTGTTGGATCGGCTTGCGGCAACAACACCGGAATGACGGGAAAGGCATGGTCTTCCCTTTCCTCCCGCACTTGGCGGTCCAACGCAAACCCCATTTCCCGTTTCTGCCAAAGGCCCATGCCATGAGGGCCAAGAAATACGGCGACCGCTCCGGCGCTCTGCAACGCGTTCTCCAATGCCTGCGGCCAGGGAAGACCCGCGACCAAGTGCTCCCGGTCGAGAAAGCTCGTGATGCCCCGAGCCTTTAGTAATTCCCGCACGGACTCGACCACTTTGCGGTCGGGCCAGTGATAGCTGATGAATAGATCGTAGTGGTCCATGATGGCGGCGATCGGGTTTTTGTTATTGTCACTCGTTAGTTTAGCTTAACTTCGAGTTCATTTTTCTGAAACTGGTAATTGAGTGCAATGTAAGGGTATCGGTTTACTATCCGCATAATTAGGTCTATATAGAAAGGGCATGCTTTTGATGATAACCAATTATTGAGCAAACTAAAGAACGCCAAGGGGCAGGAGTCAAACTGAAACTGTTAGCGATCGGTAGATCGTAATTAAGGGACAAGACTATCCACTGCGGCCCATGCCGGGGGGTAAATATTGTCCTGCAGTGCTTTACAGCTTGAGCGTCAGTATCGGTAACCCACACCACCACCCATACACCCGAAATCGGCTACCAGAACCGAGCGGTTGAAAAACAACCAGGAGACAAATCATGCCCACCCATAAGACCTACCGGCTACGGGGAATGCCGGGTGAAGCATCGAAACCCACGACCAGCGAGATTGCCATTACCCAATCCCGCAGTCTTAGACCCGGCATTGGACGTGAGGCGGTCTTGGGTGAGATGGACGTTCAAGGTGACGAAGTCGTCCGGATCGAACTGGAGAACGGCTTCGTGCTTTGGAGCCGGGCCGATGATCTGATCCGGGAACGGGGGAAAAAATCGGTTGGACGCGATGGCAGCGAGGCCTGGGAAATCGACCCTCGCCCTCCCGAACGCAGCGGTATACCAAGAGGTTCCCGCGGCTGGCTGGGGCTCGGCATCCGCGTGTTGGAATTCTTCGGGGTCGATCTCAGCGGCAAGACGGCAGGGCATCTGGGTGACAAGCTGGAAGAAAAGCAGCTTAGCGGCAATCCGCCCGGGCTTTACCGCTGCGATCTGGGAAATCAATTCCAACTCACGCCGGAGCCGGACGGTGATGATTGCTCCAAGCGGCGACCAGCCCTTATTGATCTTCATCCACGGCACGGCATCGAGCTGCCAGGGGAGTTTCGGCAAACTGTGGGAACCGGGAAGCAGCGCCCGCGACGCGGCGCGCGCATCGCTCAGGCAGCACTACGTAGACCGGGCGTTTGCCTGGGAACACCGCAGTCTAACGCAAAGCCCCATCCACAATGCCCTGGAACTGGTCGAGCGTCTACCCCCCAACGCCAAGCTGCATTTGGTGACACACTCGCGAGGCGGTCTGGTTGGTGAACTGCTGTGTCTAGGGCAGCGCATCAAACTAGAGGATCCGCTCAAATCGGAGCTGGTCCCAAAGCTTTTCGAGATCGACCGGACCCTGGCCGAACAACTCGGTTTGAGTCCGCTCGATACACAAGCCGCCGAGGAACGAAAAAATGCCTATCAAGAGGATCATAAGAAATTAACCAAGCTAGTTCAGCTCCTGGATGAGAAAGCACTTAAGGTGCAGCGTTTCGTCCGAGCGGCCTGCCCTGCACGAGGCACCACCCTTGCCTCAGGTCGCTTGGACCGCTGGCTTTCGGTGCTCAATTATCTTACGGGTGGAGGTCTGGTGGGAGACGTGGCCGATTTTCTCCTCGCCGTGGTCAAGGAACGCACCGATCCGCGGACTTTACCGGGACTGGAAGCGATGATGCCCGGCTCGGCATCTGACCCGCTTGCTGCAACATCCGGCCCTCGTTACTGAGTCGGATCTGAGCGTCATCTCCGGGGACATCGAAGGCGATTCTCTATGGAGCCAGATCAAACTGTTGGCCACGGACTGGTTTTACGGAGCGGACCACGATCTGGTGGTGAACACCGGGTCCATGTACGGCGGCCTGCGCCGCACGGATAACAACGCGCGTTTTCTCAAAGATCAAGGACCGACGGTCAATCATTTCAGTTATTTCGAAAACGACAAGAGCGTGCGCTGGCTAATGAATGGGCTTAGCCGCGCCGAGAACACCGACGGCGGCTTTCAGCCGCTCAAGGAAGCCAAGCCGGAGGAACCGCGTTGGCGCGAGGCCGTACGCCGCAGCCGGGGAGTGACCACCCCCAGACCCTTGGCAGTGCTGCTCCCCGGCACTTTGGGTAGTTCGCTACAGGTGCGGAATGACCGGGTTTGGCTCGATTACTGGCGGTTGCTGCGGGGCGGCCTCGAACGTTTGCAAATAGACGCTACCGAGGTTCAAGCGACCGATCTGCTGGATAAGTTCTATGGCCCGCTACTCGAGTATCTGGCTCGCAGCCATCGGGTTGAGATCTTCCCGTACGACTGGCGGTTGTCTGTGCGGGATGCCGCGAACCAACTGGCGGACAAGCTGGAAATGTGGCTACCGGAGTTCGAGCGCACTAAGCAGCCCGTGCACCTGATCGCGCATTCCATGGGTGGCTTGGTGGTGCGAACGATGATCGCCGGCAGTGAGCGCGGAACCGCTTTATGGCGCCGTATCATCCAGCTTCCCAACAGCAGACTGCTCATGCTGGGCACGCCCAATCTGGGTTCCTACGAAGCCGTGCGCTGGCTCACCGGCCGCAACCCCACCGAGATCAAATTGAGTCTATTGGACTTTACCCGCACCACCGATGGCATCATCGACATCGTGCGCCACTTCCCCGGCTTACTGGAATTGCTGCCCTTCGATGAGGACAGCCCGGATTTCAGCCAGCAAACCCGCTGGAAAGAGTTGAAACATGAGTTATTTGCCCGCTGGGAACCGGCCGAAGCAGCGGTGCTGGCGCGGGCCAAGGCAACATGGGATTTGCTCAAAGGGGCAGAACCGGATACACGTCACATGATCTATGTAGCCGGTTGCCAGAAGGCCACCGTTATCGATTACCGCTTGGCGGAATACGAGGAATCTCATCTCGTGGGCCGCAAGTACCTCGAATTCATCGCCACCCGGGAGGGGGATGGCACCGTATCTTGGAAATCCGGGTTCATGCCGGGAGTCCCAGTTTGGTACGTGGAAGACACCGCCCACGACGAATTGTGCCAACAGAAACGCGCTTTTGTGGGATACCAAGAGCTGTTAATGACCGGGGCCACCACACGCTTGCCGAATAAACCTCCGGCCGGTGCGCGGGCGCGGACAGGCGAGCCCGAACGGTTCATCCTGCCTACCCTGCCACCCACCGACGACATTCCCGACGAGGAAAACCTGAGTCGATCAGGTTTCGGGATTAGCCGCCCCTTCGAGTCCGCTGACACGCAACGGGGTTTGCCCATGATTCAACTGAGTTTGCGCCATGGCGACCTGGCTTATGCTCAACACCCGGTCCTGGTAGGCCATTATCTGGGAGACACCATCGTCAGCGCCGAGCAGAAGCTCGACAAAGCTTTGGCTGGCGCGTTGTCGCGACGCTTGCAATTGGGCCTTTATCCAGGTCCAATCGGCACTCACGCCCTGTTTTTCCACGACAACGCGGGCCATAAACCGGAGGGCGCGCTGGTGATCGGCCTTGGGCAGGTCGGCCAGATCACACCGGGTCTGCTAAGTACGGGTGTGCGCGACGCCCTGCTCGATTACGCCTTGCGGATAGCCCAATGGCCCGATGAGCGTTTTGGGCCCGCGGGGAGTCCACGCGCCGCTCGCATCACCGCGCTGCTCGTAGGCTCCGGCGCCGGCGGGATGGCGGTCGGGGATTCCATACGGGCGATTCTACGCGGCGCCGTTGACGCGAATGCCAGACTCGTCGATGCCGAGTTAGACAACCAAGTCCTGATCGATCGCTTGGAGTTCCTCGACGTATTTGAAGACCTGTCGATCGCCGCGGCGGACGCTTTAGAGACGTTACTCAAAGATGGCGAACTCGCCGCCGAGATCAGTTGGCCTGACGGGATCATCGCCGAAGGCCAAGGAGGACAACGGCGATTACGCCGTGATGAGGCGCCCGAGTGGTGGCACCGGCTCGAAATCATCCAAGACAACAATCTCGACAAGTTGCGTTTCATCGCTGTCACCGAGCGTGCGCGGGCTGAAGAAACCCTGGCCGTTGGGCAACTGCGGCTTGCCGAGAATTTCATCCAACAGGCCTGTAAGTCACCCGCGATCAATACCGAGGTCGCCAAGACCTTGTTCGAAATGCTCCTACCTAACCGGCTTAAGCAATTGGCGCCGCGGGAGGTGGACCTGGTGTTGCTGGTGGATAACGCTTCGGCGGCGTATCCCTGGGAATTGTTGCAAGACCGTTGGAGCCAGAGCGGCCACCCACCCGCCATAGCAGCCGGATTGGTGCGCCAGCTCAAAACCCCCAGTTTCAGGCCGCTCACACTCCACGCTACCGAGCCGACCGCACTGGTAATTGGCAATCCCGATCTGGCGGGATGGGAAGTTTTTCCCGATCTACCCGGCGCTCGCAAGGAAGCGCAAAAAGTCACTACCGTACTCAGTTCTAAGGGATACAAAATACAGGCTTGCATCGATGAACAGGCTCACACCATCCTTTCCAGCCTCCACCAACAGGCCTGGCGTATCCTGCATTTAGCCGGACACGGCGAACATGAATTTCCATTGGAGTTTCACCAAGCCACACCGAGCACCGTGTTAGCAGATGAGTTCACCGACTCTCCAGCGACGGGCGGCACCGGATACCCTGGAGGAGCGAATCGAGCGCTCAAGCTCGTCTCGGGGATGGTCATCGGAGCAGATACCTTCCTAACTCCCGGAGATGTGGAACAAATGCGCTGGGTGCCGGAGCTGGTCTTCATCAATTGCTGCCATTTGGGCAAAACTGAAGCGGCCGGAGTGGGACGCTATAACCTATTAGCGGCGAACCTGGCGGTGCAATTCATCAAGATGGGGGTCAAAGCCGTAGTGGCCGCCGGCTGGGCCGTAGACGATGCGGCGGCCGAAACCTTCGCCGAGAGCTTTTATACTCACCTGCTGGAGGGCGAACCGTTTGGCAAAGCGGTGCGCGCCGCGCGGGAGGAGATCTGGAAGCGCTTTCCCACCGTCAATACCTGGGGCGCGTATCAGTGCTATGGCGACCCGAGTTATCGATTACACGGCGACGGAACTGACGCGACGACCACCAAAAAAGCGAACTATCACACACCGGCCGAACTGATCGCGAAGCTGCGCAACGACACGGAATGGGTTCGCGTGCAAATTCGCGAGAAGCATGAATCGCCAGAGGATCTCGACGCATTCCGCTCGAGGATAAATGATCATTTAAAAGGCATCCCAGAGTCGCACCGTAAAACCTGGCTTGAGCGCGCGGATGTCGCGGCCGCCTTGGGATTTGCCTGGGGAGAAATCGGAGACTACACCGCTGCGGTCCAATGGCTTCAAATAGCTTTGCAAGCCAAACAGGGTGATTGCCCACTGCGAGCCGTGGAGCAATGCGCCAACTTTCAGGTGCGACTCGCGGGTCAGCAGTGGCAGCAACTCCGCGAGGCGACCGGAAACGGCATGAAAGAAGACCAACGCCAGCGTTTAATCGAGACAATCCACCAAGCCATCGACGAGTTGGATGGCATTGCCGCACGGGCACCCACCACCGAGCGTTTGAGTATCATGGGCAGCGCCTGCAAGCGGTTAGCATGGCTGCATACCGACGCGAATCGAACCCCGCATGGAAGCGTTGATCAATATGGCCAACTACTACCGGCAAGCATTCGAGCTGAGTCAAGAAAACCGACCCCTACCCTTTCACTAATTGGGGAACTGCAAGGCTCCTAGCCGCTCAACTCGATCCGGATCAAGGGGGAGAGTGGCAAAAAACGCTTAGTGACGAGTGTCAAGCGATGATCCAGTCAGCCCGCGAACGCAACGAGATATCACCCAATTTCTGGGACAGCGTGGCCGAGGGCGACTGTAGATTAGTATTGCTGCTAAACGAGCCACCGGCAACACGGGAAGCTGCGGACCACGCGGCAACGAGCATCATCGAAGCTTACCGGACCGCCGCCCAGCGTGGGGCTAGCCCGCGGGAATACGCCTCGGTGCGGGAACATCTGGAGTTTGTCATCGCCATGATTGAAACCCAGCCCGATTCCCACTTGGGTCATGCTCTGCAGACCATCCGCTCGGCCTTGTAGCAAGCGCCATGGCCAACCGAGCTAGAACCCGCATTGAGAACCTGAGTCTCGCCGAGCTTGAACCGGAAGACCTGATTGCGCCGAATTTCCGGCTTTATGAACTCACCAAATCGGAGCTCGCCAGCCGTCTTGTGATCGATAACCGCTTTCCAGGCGACACCGAGCTGCGCGCCGCAGTTTATCTCGCGTGCACTGTTCTCCAAAGCCGGTTCGATCTTCTGTAGGTCATTGGGCTGTTGACTGACATGGTGCTCGACGATGGCTTGGGTTTCGACATCGACCCCCGCTTGGGCGTTATCGGTTTGTTCAAACCCACCACGGCATGAGGGCATCATGCGCGAGTCTTCATACGTCAGGATGACCTGGTCTTTGGGTTGTGGCCCCGGCTGCGATGGGCTGGGTTCCTTGCCGCGGACCTTTTGGCCGGTCTGGGTTTCATACGCTTCGCGCCGGGCAACTTTCTGCTCATAATCGGCTGGCTCGTGCTCGGAACGCTCTTCGGCTCGCGACTGGATTGCCGGTTTGGCTCGCTCAATCGCCACCAGACGCGCTTCTCGGCGCATCAGCCGTGTGTGTCTACCTCGGCTTGGAGCTGCGCCTCTTATGGGTTAGCATGATCCCAGCTCAGCGCCTTGTGCTTGCTGGCATCGGCCTTGAGCTTCGTTCCATCGCTAAGTGGCCTTACGGTAGATAATCTTGAACGCAGGGTAGAAATAGATACGGGGTATCTCGATCTATGGGGATAAATTCGACGGCCACTTCGCTTTCCTTGTGAGAACGTTTCGCTAAGCTCGTATTTCACCCTACTATGGGGAGGAAGTCCGATAGACTCCTTGGGAGTTTTGTCAGTCAATCAGCAACAGGCTCGTTAAAACTAATCTGCCATATACCCCATCTGTCCCCAAAGCCTACGAGAGTTTTCGCATTAATATAATGCTGTTTAAATATGGTATCATCAATGCGACTCCATATGGGTATGCATGTATGAGGAGAGCTTATGACTACCATGGATTGCGCCCACCTAAGTTGATTATGGAGTCGAGAGTGAGGTACGCCCGATTTTCCATCACAACCGTAAGTCTACTTAGCGTGATGGAGGTAAGTCATGGCTAGGATTCGGGGTGGCTATTCCATACTCCCGCCAGTGATCAAGATTTTGTTGATCGTCAATGGGGGAATGTTTGCTGCAGAGCTGATCAATAGCCGCTTAATGGTCAGCTGGCTCGCGTTATGGCCAAACGGTGGGTGGGATTTGATGCAGATGCCAGCCGGTGTTCCCCATTTCTGGCCATGGCAGTTGGTTAGCTACGCATTTCTACATGGTAGCGTTCTGCATCTGCTATTAAACATGTATGCCTTGTGGCTTTTCGGGACGCGGCTTGAAAATCTTTGGGGTTCGCGCCTGTTCACGCTTTATTACTTTACCTGCGTGATGGGGGCTGCCTTATCCCAACTCCTTGTCTTTTCTTTAACTGCACAACCAGGCGAACTCTATCCAACATTGGGCGCTTCAGGGGGTGTTTTTGGTCTATTGCTAGCCTTCGGTCTGCTCTTTCCCAACGAAATCATCATATTGTTGATCCCTCCGATACCGCTCAAGGCGAAATGGTTTGTGATCATTTATGGATTCATAGAATTGTGGGCGGGGGTAACTGGTACGGAGGCCGGTATTGCCCATTTCGCACATCTTGGAGGCATGTTGTCCGGTTACTTATTACTACATTGGCTGAACATATCACAGCGAAGGGGTTGACGATCCGAGCTAGGGGGAGATCGTTCGGCTAGCAGCGTGGAAAATTCTATTTTGTGCGAATGTCTAGGACCACAGGAGAGGCAGTGACAGTCAATTAGAATCAGTTACAGGAAGCTCGTTATATTTCACGTCTTGGTCAGTTCAATCCCTCGGTATCTGCATACCGTATGGCGGCCATGTGCATGATCTCATTGAGCTCAGCGCATTCTACAAGTCTGTCTCTCCCTCGCGACGATTGCTGCCGTTGCTTAAGCTCCGAGAGTTTTTTTGTTCCTTTCCCAAAATCTCTCATCAATTTTTGTTCACTTATTGGTTATTCTTTAATTTGGCGCGAGCGGATCGATAAAACAGATAAGCGGGGCAATTGTAATAACTCTGCAAACAAAACTCCGTTTTCCCGTCACATCAGCACCTTAAAATAGCTTTGACCCTATATAGAAGCCCATGTAGGTGTGGCGCTTGTATGTGCTGGATTCCGCAGCATCAATAACTCCCTTTTTACGATAAATGATGTATCTATGCACCGTAGTGACCCAGGCCAGTCTTCCTAGGATTCGCTGGATCATGTGCTATGCAACGGTTATGACATAGGATGTCGAGTTTGTCTTTTGATCTAGTTGATGACACAATCGAGAGGTTTTAGATATGAGTAAGATACTGATTGATAGAATCAAGCAGATTTCAACCGAAATGAAAGCTATTGTAAACGGGTGCGGCTCTTTTAGAACGAGACCCAATGGGTCATGCCGCCTCCTGTAACGGAAAGCTGCCGTATTGCGAGGCATGATTTCGCTTTAGTGTCTGCTCTTTGTAGAATTCCCAGTAGGCTTCGGCATCCCCACTGGATTTGATCGAGCGCAGTTTCAATAGGGCTTCTGCCCGTTGCAATCGCCAGCGCGCCCCGGTGATCGCCATGCGGTCGTTGACCACGTGGCGACAGGCGCCTTCAATAACCCCTGTGGCAATGGGTAGCCCGGCGGCCAAGTATTGATTGTACTTCAGCATGTCCTTGTAGTTGAGCAGATACCCGGCGCAATCATCTACTGCTTCGCGCTCTTTGGCTGAGAGGCCGAGCAAGGTTGCGCTGCGGCGCATCCCGCCGGCCACAATACTCGCCTTGCCCTGGAGAATCTGCAAGGCCCGCTCGGCGACCCAGAGCTCGGCCGGTTCACTGCCCGGCGGATGAAAGCAATACGCCGCCTTCCACAGGTATTCGAGCACAGGGATGAAATCGAGAATAAGAAGGACCTCCACACCAAAGTGCTGGAGGTTGGCCCCGATATGCTTGAGTTGATCCTTATGCCCGTCGATCAGCATCACCCACGGGCGCTTGTGCTCAGGATCACGCCGCTGCGCTTCTTCAAATAGCTCTTCGGTGACCTTGCCGGCGTCCCGTTCCACGCTCGCCCAGACCCGTTTGTTTTGCGGCCGCGGCCTCGATGAGGGGGAATCCTTCGGGTCCCCTTCCAAACCCATAATCGCCTCAGGGCGGCGAACATGCCGAGCCATACTGTAGACTGTGGCCACCATCGCCATGCGTTTGCGGTTTTTCTTCTCTCCCTGACTCAGACGGGTCTTTAGCTTGTGCTTTGCCTTCTGCGCGGCCTTGCGGGTGGCCTCTCGCAGATCTTCGGTGTGCATCACGATACCCTTGCCGTCTTCACTGAGGATTAACGGATTGGAACTTGCCTCTGGCCCTTCGCTTCGGTCGCGCTCATAAAAGGCTTCAAAGTCTTGGCTCAAATCCACGGCGATCTCCTGCGTCTGGCGCTTGGCGACTTTGCCGCCCGTAGTACTCGCAACATTGCTCACCGCCTCGTCAAAGGAGCCCCTAATCACTTCTTCCCCAACGCGTCGGCGCAAGCCATGGGAATATTTATCCTTCGCTAAGTTGAGCTGCGCGTCCAGCGGGAAAATACTCTCCTGACCGGGCGCACCATAGCCCATGCGCTTGACCGTGACCTCGCCGAACAGGCTCATCAAAGCACGTCTACATCCTGACCGGCGATGGGTGCGCAGCACCCCATCGGCTCCCGTGACCTGCGCGCGTTTGGGCTCTCGGGCGCTGCGCAGATCAAGATGTCCCGGCAACAATCGCCTTAAAAGCTCTTGGCCATCTTGCCAAATCAGCTCCTCTACCTCGCCATGCTCTTTTTCAAGATTGCATTCTGATTGAAGGGCTTCGATAAGCTGACCAAATTGCTCTCGCGCCGCAGCAAATTCGTCTAAACCCTGGTGGATAAGGTAGGCTTGTCTCATGAGGGGGCCTTCTTATGTGCGTGGATAGGGCTGTGCAAAAACCATAAATACCCCGGATCGCTCCCTCTTTCAACGACTTTCTCTCCTAACCCATTGATTGAATAGCGCTATATCGTCGTTCCAAACGAGCCGCACCCATTGTAAACCACTCCCAGGAAGACGGTTGGATAACTAACTTGGAAGATCAAGATCGATTAGAGTATCTCGCAGAAGAAAGAGATGAACTTATAAGCCACGTTATATTTTACGGTCGTTACTAAAATACTAAAATCATGGTAGAGCCGTTTTAGTCTCAGTAACTACTATCATACACAGAGCAGAAGAGCGCTATTTGTTAAATATGATGAACTTTAGACGCTGCTATAGCAAAAACTAACAAAATTTATTGTAACGAAGGAAGAGATAAGGCATGGCTCCATATTAATGGGGCCATGTTCATATCACAGTAAAGAAAATCCAATTTCAATGTAACAGTTCATTAGTACAATAAATGAATAGTCATAACGTTACTATTCAGCTTGTTAACAAATTACATCTAGACCAGTTTGATAGCCAATGTAGAACACCAAGAGCAACCGAATTCACCTAGTTGCTGCAGAGTGTTCCCCGGAATCTAAGCGAGCGATGATCAATACGAGTGATGAACCCTTCAAATTGAATGGAGCATTTGCTGATAGGTTTCCTACCCCGGTATCGGGCTTGCTTGAGGAACTAATCGAGCGAGCACTCGGGTTGTGTCATCTACATCATCTGTATAAAAGACTTCCTCCCTCTCACAGTCCTGATGAGTTTTTACAGCAAATATTGGATACCTTCAATATTCGTTATGAAGTGTCGGAAAAGATCTTTAACTTCGCGCATTCCAAAGGGCTTGATACCAAAGGTCCGGAGATCATCGTAGCCAACCATCCCTTTGGTCTCATCGAGGGGGTTATTCTCACTCAACTGCTGCTGCGGTCTAGGAGGGATGTCAGAATTTTAGCGAACCATTATCTAAGCCGAATTCCCGAGCTTAGAGAACTTGTTATTGGGGTAGATCCCTTTGGAACTGGACGATCGGTACAGCGAAATCGCAATCCATTGCACCAAGCTCTGTATTGGTTACGCAATGGAGGCCAGTTGCTTGTGTTTCCAGCTGGAGAAGTATCGCACGTACATCTGGGTAAACGTTGTGTTACAGATCCACCCTGGAGTTCCAGCATAGCGCGGCTAGCAAGACGATCTAAATCCACTGTTACACCCGTCTATATAGAGGGAGGGAATGGCGCTCTGTTCCAGGTAGCTGGATGCATCCATCCTCGGTTGAGAACGGCGTTGCTTTTCCGGGAGTTAATTAATAAACGGGACCATACCGTGCGAGTTCATTTCTCAGATCCTATCTCACCGGCGCAAGTCTCTTCTTTTACAGATGATCAGGAAGTAATGAAGTATCTGCGATTTCGCACCTATTTGATGCGGGAAATGAGTGAAACCCGACGAAAAAGATGGTCGAAGCATAGCACTAAGGCGCGACAGACAATGACATCGGATGTCCCGACGCAATCAAACTACTTTGCCAGAGAAATCGCTCGGCTTGACCGTTCTCAATGCCTTGAGAACCAGGGTGCACTTGCGGTCTATTGGGCGCGGGCTAAGCAGATTCCTACAATACTAAGGGAAATTGGACGGCTTAGGGAAATCACATTTCGGGCGACCGGTGAGGGAACGGGGAAAATCCTAGACTTAGATGTGTATGATGCGCACTACTTGCATCTATTCGTTTGGGACGCTGAACATCAGGAAATTGTCGGAGCCTACCGAATGGGGCTTGCTGACGAAATTAGCAAGCAATTCGGACGAGCCGGCCTATACACTTACTCTCTCTTTAAGTACAGTAAAACGGTGCTGGATCAGATAAATCCAGCACTAGAATTGGGGCGTTCCTTTATACGATCCGAATGGCAACGCAACTATGCGCCGCTGGCTTTGCTTTGGAAAGGTATTGGTCGCTTTGTTGCTCAACGGCCGCAGTATCGGATTCTGTATGGCCCCGTAAGCGTGAGTGATGACTATCATACCTTATCGCGGAGGCTTATGGTTGAGTTCCTAAAGACCAACCGATTGATTGTTGAATTGGCGGAGCAGGTTAAACCGCGGCGCCCGGTGCGACTACTAAAAAGGGGACTATCTCGGGATATCGAATTATCTTATTTGAAGGATATCGATGGATTATCCAATCTTATCGCGTTTATTGGGGGACATAAACGTGATGTGCCCGTACTGCTTAGACATTACTTAAAGTTGGGCGGTCGGGTCATGGGATTTAACGTGGATAAGCAGTTCGGTAATTGTATAGATGCGTTGATCGTAGTCGATTTGCTTGCGGCCGACCCTAGAATTCTGCAGCGCTATATGGGCCGTAGCGGTATCGACGGGTTTCTTTCATATCATAGCCAAGTTCGTCCTTACCAGCGGACGCGCTTACCCATAGCGGTATAGAAAAATAAAAGGATAGGTCTATCAGTTAGCCTGTTATGTTAGATTAGCGCTTCCAAGTCCATCACCATAGCGCAATAGCTTGCTAATTAGTTCCAGGTTCCCACTAGACCGTGTGGCGGGGCAACGTTAGCGGAAGCTATACTCTGGATGACAGGTAATCGAACCAGAGGACCAGCCTGGATCGGTTCTGCAGTTCCCATCGATTCCCGCGCGGCAACGAGCCGGCCTTTGCAACCGAGAATCTCATCGGCAATAGCGATGATTCTTCGGTTCGGATGTGCGTGGGGAGCAGTTAATCGTAGATAGTGTGCAGACTCAGCTTCACAACCTCTGTTGAAGAGTGACAAAGCGATCAGCGCGGCAGCCATGGAGCGGCTTACACCCGCAATGCAGTGAATCAATAAAGGACTGGAACCATCCCAAGTGTAAAGGAAATCTATGAGACAGGAAATATGCGAATCGGTTGGAACAATGTATGAGTCTAAGGGTTCGCAGATATCATGGATCTCAACGCGTAAGTGCCGATCACTCGTAACTTCAGACGGTGTGGGAGGTTGCTCCTCGGGAGCAACCAAAGATATAAGGTGACTCGGCCGTAAGGCACGTGCATGCAGGGGCATTTCCAATATATTGCATACATACAGTGTGCGCATGTCGAGTTTACGAAAAAGATTGGCGAACTTGAGTTTGTTCATGGGTAGATCCTAAGAGGCTAATCAAATAGTTGCGGGACGATTTGGCGTTTACAATTAGGCAAAAGTGCGCTCACCGGGTTCAATGCGGAGTTCAACCCTGTCTTCATACGTGTGTGGAAGCGTCAATAGTCATAGCCTGTGCTAGCTTTCCGGTTTATCTGGTACCGAAGTGAAACTAGTCGGCGCCTTGTCGGCACAGTAACGCTACACCACCGGAAGCGATTCCGAATAAGGGGCTCGTGAACTTCAACCGATAACAACCGTCTCTCCGGCGCGGACTTTATCCCCAGGGCTTACTTGCGGTCGCATATTCGGTTCTCGTGTAAAGATAACGTCTACCTGCGAACCAATCCGGATCATGCCATAGACCTCACCACGCTTGATGGGTTCACCTTGCTTTGGATAGACGTCAATACCATTCACGCTGCCTCCACCGATCTGGACGATATAGCAGGACTTCGTTTGTCCCCTAATCTCCCCTCGAAGGTGCGTCACCGCGCGATTGTTTTCTACAATATGGCTACTATGAGCATACATAGGATGCCTGCCAATTAGAGTAAAGAAATGCATAGCACTCATGTGTCGATTAGTTTTTATCGCCGGGTATTGGCTAACCGACATAATGGTTCCATTCATTGGGGCGCGATTGTAATGCACTCCGAAGGGGCTCATGAAAATGCCGATGAGGATCTTCGACTCGTTAAGATCTTCTCTCACAATGTCATTGATGGATGCTGCGATTCCCTGCTTGCAGGATATTATCGGTTCGTTGGGGGCAGCTTCAACAACGTAGACCACCGTGCCGTCGGCTGGACTCACCAGTCCGTCGCCGGGTGGTGGGTGACGTTCTGGATTACGCCAAAACCAGTAGTATCTCCAGAAAACGTAGGCACCAATCAAAATTAAAAAACATACCAAGAGGGTACTTGCTATACTAGCTGTTGACATACTTCCGGCTCCATTACGCGCACAATTGCGAGTCCTGAAGAGAGCGGAAACTCTAAACATTCGAAGGCCTCGCGCTTGCCTCGGAGGCTGTTCAGCCAACGCTTGACGCCCGAGTGTCTAAGAAATTCGCGCACGAAGATATTGGTATCATGTAGCAATACATAAGCGTCTTTACGGCTATACCGCACGACACTTTGAAAATCATACCGCACATGTTTGAATGCGTGATTACCGTCGATGAAAGCCAAATCAATTTTAGGCAGATCGCGCTGCTTGTAGGATTCAAAGAAAGCCTCACTCGTCATTTTGTAGTGCGTTACTCTGTCTTCCACTCCAAATTTCGAGAAATGGGCTCGCACTTTCTGTGGATTTTTCCACTGGTTACGTCCGCCGATTGTTTTAAATGGACCATTAGCGAGAACGGAGAAGGATGGATCGATAAATGTCAATTGACCACCGCCGTTGTCTTCTAGACCCAAAGCAAAACAAGCTACACTGTAACCAAATCCGGATCCAATCACGACGATATGTTGGGGCCGAAGTGTTCTCGCTAGCCCGTAGTAAAGAAACCCAAATCCCAAATTGAGTGATGCGAAGTCCTCGTTGTGGCCTAATGGCTTGGCGTGAATTAACAGGTTGTTTAGGGATTCGAAGTTGAGGCTGAATGAGGCTTTAGACGCCGTTTGCGGGACTAACATTTTTTCGGACAGGATTTTTTTTATCACGGAATATTCTCCATTCAATAGATACCACACTCTAGCCTGAGATCAGTAACATAGAGCGAAGTGACTCACCAGGAGCTATTTGAACATAGCATGCTGTTAGTGGATGTGCACATGCTTGTAGTCATCTGGCTTTTGAAAGAATCTGCAAAGTCAGGTTGGGCAGATACCAGATATTAAAGAGGGAGAGTTACACGGTCATGTCGCTTCCATTTCATTTCGTTGAAATCGCGGATGCGGGTTCCAGTTAAGGGTCGTTGTACTCGAAACGATTTTATCTAAATTTATCTCCCGATTGTTTTTCAATTGTTTTAACATCGGATTGCTGTTCTAAGGATTGCCTTATCAGCAAAGAACGGTCCAGTCCATCAAGATTCATGGGCCGATTCAAACCGACCAGGCTGGCGAGCGTTGGTGCTAGGTCAACCGGAGATACCCTCGCGGCAATTCGCTGTGGAGTAAATTTTGGAGAAAGAAGTATCATAGGCACGTGAGTATCGTATTCATATGGCGTTCCATGTCCGGTGCCACGATACGGTGTAGATAAGTGGTATTCTTTAAGTTGAGGGATAAAATCTGGACTTCGTTCGGGATAAAAACTATTTCGGTATTGATTAAAAAAAGCCAAATTTGAATTGACTCCCGTTTGCAGGTCTCTCGCCAGCCAAATTCTTGCAAATATTTCACATTCCTCTAACTCCCTCTGAACGTTGTCTTCAATTTCACGCCGATTGAGCTTGTGCCTGGTGATCGCACCATCGTTTAAATATCCGTTAAAAAGAAATAGATCGCTTACATCAAATTGCTGCATAGCGTTTTTTCCCGCACGCTGGATACACTCCACATCTTTCGCGCTTAAGCGGCTAGCGGGTTGGGCGATGGACTTACGGTATTCTGGCAGTGGTTGGACACCGTGATCAGAGCTAAACGAGATGAGCGTACGTTGCAAACCTATTTCCTTGTCAATAAATGTAAAAAGTCTGCCCAGCTCTCGGTCTAGGCGCAGTACAGTATCCAAAACTTCTCGGCTATTGGGTCCATAGCCGTGCCCTACGGTATCCGGGGCTGAAAACGAGAGGCCGAGAAAATCGGTATGATCGTCCTTCCCAAGTTGGGTTTGCTTTATGAGATATTGAGCAAAATCCACGAGATATCGGTCAATAAAAGGGGATAGATAGATATTCGTAAAAAACTTGCTATTGGGTTTGGCACTGGCCGAACCGAGAGCATGTGGGAATTTATCAGGATATACGCCCTCATTAAGATCTACGATCTGCGCTCGCTTCAATGCATCCTGATCAACGGTTAATGCCTCCCATATACTGCCAAAATGCCGAAGCAAGAGCCGCTTGTTGTTAAATTTTTCCAGCAAAAGGGGACAAGCGTTTGCGTAATATTCGCTTGAAGTGAAGTCACCCGTTTTTTGATCGTACCAATAAGCAGCACTAGCCGCGTGCCCTCCCAGCATAATTGCGGCACGATCTTTAGCGCTAGCGCTATAAACCTTTGAATGGGAGTCTGCGCCTTTTAGCCAGTCACCGATCGTAGAGGTCAATAAGTAGTGCGGCGAACGTGTAAATTTATCGTCATCCACACAGTATATTTCGCGCCGCTCTGCTCGGTTAAACCAAGAATTAGCAACGATGCCTGAATGGGAAGGGTAAGTACCCGTGGCAAGCGATGCATGCCCCGGGCATGTTTCGGTATCGGCATAGAAATACCGCGTCTCGTCGAATACCACACCCTTATCCACCAAGGTTTTCAAGCCCTCTCTAAGCAACGGCCTAAAACGGGTTAAATACTCTTGTGGAAATTGATCGGCCACTAAGAACAGCACGAGCCGGGGATGTGAAGGGAGATCTTCTCCATAGCAAGAATAAGCGAATGCAAATAGGGCCATAACAACGAAAATTTTGGAGCTCGATCGAGCTCGTGGTTTCATGACAGACTTTAATAAATCTTTCATCATTTGGTTTTTCTAGCGAAAAGTGGGCGAGTAATTGGCGTCTTTTGATTATGAGCACTGGCCGGATCAAACTCCAGACTGTACTTTGTGTTTTCTATGGGCGGGAGCTCGATTCCTGGGAGCGATGCACTGCTGAAACGTGTCAGAGCTAATTAGGTCACGGGGATTCCGCAAATTGTAGGTCTCTTTGGATTCAGAAATTGAACCCTAACAATATTTTGGTTGTTACGTGTCGCTTATTTTGCTAGCCCGGAAAGCTTGGTATGCGAGAACACTAGGTGTGCTCTATACGGCCTGTCACCTGTGTAGATAATTATCTTTATAGCAAGTCGAGAAGAGGGGCTGTCATTATGGAATAGAGTCGAGTTCGTCACGGTACATGGATTGATTGACAACGGCCGAATCTGAGCTACTCTTAGAGAGTTAACCTCGTCGAGTCTTGGCGAATCTGCTTAGCGAGAGGTGTGCCCATGAGAATGACACTTGAAATGCCGATAATCGCCGAATGTACCGTAAGCAATTGCGCTTACAACATGAATGCCACGTGCCATGCGAGGGCGATTACCATTGGTGATGGCATTCATCCGGGTTGTGATACCTTTTTTACTGCAGAAGCTACCCATACTAAACGAGAACGTTTGGCGGGTGTGGGAGCGTGTAAAGTAACAGGTTGCGTTAATAATGAGGATTATGAATGTATGGCGCAAAGAATCACCGTAGGAATGAAAGGAAGCACGGTGGATTGTTTGAGCTACCTGGCCGGTTAATGGATTCTCAGAATTCTTAATCTAATGTGAACTATTCAAGGAAAAGCGCCAAGTGAAAATGGCGCTTTTCTGCTAATCCGGGCCTTTCTATCCTCGATATTACCGTTATGCGGCTTGAGCGGATTTGCGTGGTTTTTCTGGCGTTAAATCAGTAGAGGAAGTTTTGCTCACCCTATCTGCAGCGGAGGCTCGGAAGCCAATAACGTCGCCCACACGTCTTCCTGTAGCGCCATAGCGTTACGCACTGCTTCTTGCATAAACTGCATGCCTTGAGTCTTATCCGTCATGGATTGTAAGGTACTGGGTAAAGGCATCAGGAAATGCTCGGGGCTGAACTCCTTAACAGCCTTTATCCAAGTATTCCAAATCTCCCGCTGTGCCCCATTCATTCCGTCGGCTAGCGATTGCGCTTTTTCGGCCCACTCGTCAAATGCGGTTGACTTACCATTACCCGACCGTAAGCCAGTCAGCTGTGTGCGGATGCACTCACCCTGAAACTGCAACATAGCGTTCTCAAATTTTTCCATTTGTTCTAGAGGGCTTATGTACAGCTGGCCCCAAGGGATGGAAAGACTTTGCTGCAATGTTGCATACCAATTTCCCCACTGTTTTCCTGAAAAGCTGGACCAACTCTGAGTCATCTCTTCTAAAGAAGTTTTTGGGTTCATTTGCTTGCTCACACGTTAGAATTGCTGTTTGGCATTTATCCTGCCTACATTAGCACGCATTTACAACTAGAACGTTTTGCATGCTTCCAGTTCCTTATTCTGCAGTATAAGCCCGTCCGATGAAGGTCGTGTGAACTGTTTATGAAAGCTTTGTGATGGGGTCAGAGTCTGACTCGAATAATGTTCCCCCCAACAGGATTAGTACTCCCAAAAGCCAGTCGGACACCAGTGATCGAAATGTAGAGTAAATGCTACAGGATGGCAATATGGGGCCAATGTGCTGCGCTTTAGCGAGACCCGGTGAAGACCAGAAGCTTGGATAGAGAGTAAGTCGAGCGTTTCTCAGTGGCTGTAGTGCACCAAAACGGACCAACTCCAACAGATAGTTATCCCTCTCGACCAAGATGCTTCGGTAGTGCCCCTGAAAGATGTGTCCCACCCGTCCTTGGGTTCGATTGAACCTTTGCGTATATACACCATCGAGGTGTCTCATGCCTTTGGACAGGTTCCCCTCGAGGGTTTGACGACAAGATGATAGTGGTTACTCTTCAAGTAGTACGCGTGGCAAACCCGGTGGCAACGGCTGCTAACTCACCGAAAAGTTCGAACCACGCGCGTCGATTTTCGTTCGGCACATAGATAGCCTCACGCCGGTCGCTGCGCGAGGCTACATGATATCAACCGCCTACCAGCTCGATTCAAAGTGGCCGCGCCATGGGATGAATATAGACTGGATCCTGGAGTCGCGGCAATTCAGACCCCAGGTTTGCGCCATCGGGGCGATCCAGTGCATGGTCAGCGGTGATTCCATAGGCTCGGAACTCAACTAAATTCGTTGTGGAAATTCCCCCGGTATGTGCGGTCGCGGCGGGCTAACGTTCGAGTGTGTTGCCGGTAAAAGTGGAGGCGAAGCCGGGGCTTTTCCCTGTCCGACAGAACAAGCAGCCCGTATGCAGCGCAGTGAAATACGGGTATTCTGTGGCCTTCATCCCGAATTCCGTTGCGCTCCAGCCGGGCCACGCTGGCTGCAATGCTGAGGGTTACTAGGGTATCCTCTGGGTGGAGTATCTTAGCTGATTGATAAACTCCTGACGGTAATAAAGCACTGCGCTTGTTCCGTTGGCCGAGGCATCGATTACCTTCCAGCCCTCTCGGCCTCTCCAAAGGCGAAAGCTCAGTCGAATCGGATACCCCTGACCCTGACTGGGCAATACCCTCGCACTGATCTCCATTTGATTGGGGCCGGTAGGTCTGGGGCGCAGGAAGTCGATACGGGGCGGAGGTTCGCTGAATGTACCTATCTGTGTGGCCAGGCTCCTCAGGAACGTCTCCTGTAGACGATTGCGTAACACCGTCTTCTGCCTTTCACTCATTTGTTGATAATAGGGTCTACCAACCCACATGGCCATACGCTCAAAATCGAAATATGGAGCCACCTGCTCCTGAAGAAAAGTGTAAAGCTTCGCCGGATCGTCGGCTCCTCCCCGTTCGAGAAACGTTCTCATACGATTGAGCCCATCTTCCAAGATCTTGGCCGGATTTGTACTCTGGTAGTCTGGAAAAGGAGGATAGCTCCCTTTGTTATGGTAGGGATAAGGATTGGCGGCAACGGAAAGGCTCACCAACAGCAAGAATGTTGAAACTAGACCTAACAAGATTTTCATCGGAACCCCTGTAGTCTAAGGGAATGGAAGATTTCGCCAGATGTGAATTATGCACCAAGAGGCATGGCTTTGTGGAGAGTCTTTTTTACGCTACACCCGGAACGGACGAATGCCTGACTCGACAGCCAGGGCCTGATCTCGATACGCCAATTGTGGCTTAAGGATCATGGCTACGTTTGAGGATCACCGTGTGCTCCTTCATTGTGAACCGCCCCGCGCGGACCCGCATGCGGGGTGTTGTGGAGGTAGGGGGGAGAAAAACTCCCGGCTATCCGCTTCTATCCTTTTTCACCATTTTAGCGAATCTTTCAATTCTAGAGCATACATTTTCCCAAAAAGCACCGTTGGGTCATAGGCTTCGAAGGTGGCCTCTAGGTGATATAAAGGCGATCTTCCCGAGAGGGTATCGAGCATTAAGCCCAACATGATCTGGCCAGGCTCAACATCCATGTCCACCGGCACCAACCAACCGGTTGACAACCTCGACCCGACCCAAACGCCGTGCATAGCTTGCGAAAATCGGTAAGTGATCGACCTGTGTTGCCGTGATCACTTGGTTTGGATTCAAGGTGATCGCCTGAAATGGAACTGCCATGGTGCTTCTCCTACTGATTGAAAAGTAAATCAGCGAGAACACTCACGAACCAGCGGCCGCTAATGCTGAGCATTACATAATCTATCGGGTTTGTTGACCTGCCAGTTGCATAAATTATCTGCGCGAGAGCGTTTTTACTCTATAAATAGCGGTATATTCAGCATGAAACGGTGTGTAGCTTAACCTCACTGGGAGTGAACTTAAGCTACACGACAAAAAAAGCTCCGAGAATACTGAAAGCGCTTGGCGCGATACATGAAATAGGGGCTCAGACAAAGTAAAAAGTGGTCTCCAACTTAGTATAATAGCCGTTGATCAAAACGAGCCACCCACCGAGAAGGAGACCACTGAGATGAAACATAGCAAAGCCGATGTTCGAGGTAAAGCCCGCCCCGCGTTGGAGGTTCGATTCGAACCACAGCAGCTGACGTCGTACTCGGGACTTATCCTGTTCCAACACTTCTTCTCCCTGATCGGTATAAAGGAGCGACTGTGGGGCTGTTTTCGTCACCTGAAGGTGAGTGCGATTTACAGCCCTCATGGGGTCATGTTGTTGTTGGTTGTGCCTCTGATCATTGGCCATCGCCGGCTGCGAGACGTAGACTATTATCGCGATGATGAGAGGGTCAAGCGGGTGCTTGGGCTGAAGCGTTTGCCGAATGTCTCCACCATGAGTCGCTCGCTCGCCAGCGCCGATGAGGCCAGCGTCGAGAAAGTGCGCCGTGAATCGAGAGAGCTGGTCATTGAACGCGTGTTGGCCGAGAGGCTTTCGCGGGTGACGCTGGACTTCGACGGTTCGGTGTTGAGCACAGGACGCCACGCCGAAGGTACGGCGGTGGGTTTCAACAAGAAAAAGAAGGGGGCGCGCAGTTACTACCCCCTGTTTTGCACCGTTGCACAAACCGACCCAGTCCTCGATGTCCATCATCGCCCCGGTAATGTTCACGACTCCAATGGGGCCGATACCGGTAAATGTCAAGCAAGTTGTCGCTTCACTTGTTAAGCTGTTTTTTTAATTGCCATGTCATTCTGGTTGGTTTTATTCAACACCACTTCATCGACGCGGCTCCAGTTTCTGGTTTGTCCCGACCAGCGCTCAGGGTGACGTTGCTTGGCGGCCTGATACACAGCATGTCGCTGCTGCAGGATCTCACTATCCTTGCCATTATGGCGGTCATTGGGGGTCACAAATCGAATGGCGCTATGCAGGTGTTCGTCATTGTACCAGTCCACGAAGCCGGCTACCCATTGGCGGGCTTGGCAGATATCTGCAAACCGATGTTCTGGATACTCCGGGCGATATTTCAACGTGCGGAATAACGCTTCCGAAAACGCATTGTCGTTGCTCACCGAAGGTCGGCTCAGCGAGGGAATGACGCCCAGCTTCTGCAGCGTGGCCAACATCGTGGCGCCCTTCATCGGTGAACCGTTATCGGAATGCAGCGTGATCTGATCGCGCGGGATCTGCTCCACAAAACACGCTTCGGTAATCAGCTCAGCAGCCAGCTCCGCCCGTTCGCACTCATGCACTTGCCAGGCGACGATCTTACGGCTGTAAATGTCGATGACCAGGTAAAGATACAGAAACATCCCCGCCACCACGGTCGGCAGATAGGTGATATCCCAGCTCCACACCTGATTGGGCTGGCACGCCACGTGCGACTTCGGCCGACTATGGCGGGGGGGATGGCTGGCTTGGCGATGCGCGTTCATCTTAGCTTCTCTGAGCAACCGATACAGGGTGGATTCGCAGGCCACATAGATCCCCTGATCGGCCAATTGCGGTACGATCTGGTGTGGCGTTAAATCCTGATACGCCGGCGAGGTCACCAGCGCCATGGCTTGGGCGCGCTCCGACTCCGTTAGGGCATTGGCCGGCCTGGCCCGCGAGCCTTGGCGTTGATCCTCCTCCACCCCTGGGCTTTCCCAACGTTGAACCGTCCTCAACGATAACCCCAAGGCCTCACAGGCGACGTGCTTGCGGCACCCCGACCGACTCGCCTGCACAATCAATTCCAAGGCCTGTTGACGGTCTTCGCGACGGATTAATCGTCCTCGGGCTCCCCCCAAATCAACTGCGCTTTTTTTTTCAATACCAGCAGCGCCGAAGTCTCCGCCAAAGCCTTTTCTTTGCGCCGTAACTCCTTCTTCAGCTGCTTGTTCTCTTCCCGAAGCTGACGGGTCTCGCCTTGCAACGGGCTGGCCCTGTGAGCGGTTGTGCCGGCCAGGGCCGCAGCCTTCCACTGGGCAAGATGATGGCTATGTAATCCATGGCGACGACACCAACCCACACGTTCCTCTTCTGCCAGCTGGCCGGTCTCTAGCAAGGCCGCAAAGCGCTCTTCAGCACTCCAGTCTTGGGGGCGTTTTTCTCTGTTGCTCTCTGGCCTTCCTCCGGCATGGCGATAATCACGGAGCCATTTTTGCAAAGTTGAGCGTCCAATACCAAATTCTTCGGCCACCGAATCCTGGGTCTCATTCGAAGTCAGAACCTTCTTGATCACCGTCTCTCTCAATTCTACTGGATATTCCATCTATCTTTACCTCTGCCCCCTGGGTTTTTGAATGACCGCATTTTAGCCAACACTTCCAAAGTGTGGCCGTGGCGGCCGCCGCCCTGGCTATCAAGTCTCAGTCGCCCCACGGGCTCCTTACGACTCGATAGCCAGGACAGATCAAGAGGCGACAACTATCCTGACACAGGGGGATACCTTCATCGGCCAGTGTCTGCACAGCGTACGTTCGGTGTCGCCTGGGATCAAAATAGAGACGCGTATCGACAGCGCGTTTTTCAACGAGACCCTCATCGAGCAACTTCGTGCAGCGGACGTGGAATTTACCGTGTCGGTTCCCTTCGAGCGTTTCACCGAGCTCAAAGAGATGATCGAGGGCAGAAGGCGATGGCGTCGTTTGAACGATGAGCTCAGCTTCTTCGAGAGCCGCTGGAAACCCAAGTCTTGGACCTCGCCCTATCGCTTTATCTTTATCCGCAAGAAGGTTCGCTGCCAGAACAAAGCCCCGCTTCAGCTCGATCGGTTCAAGCCCATTGAGTATGGCTACGAATTCAAGGTCATCGTCACCCACAAGGACATCCGTGCCCGCAAGGTCGTTGCCTTCCACGAGGGGCGTGGATCGCAAGAGGGGATCTTCGCCGAACTCAAGTCGCATTGCCAAATGGACTACATCCCTGTAAACCCACGTGTGGGAAATCAACTGTATCTGTTTGCCGCCATTCTCGCGCATAATCTCACGCGTGAATTACAGATTCAACTGACGCCTCGTACCCGTGGAACCACCGCCAAACGGGCGGCACTTTGGTGTTTTCGAGAGATCGAAAACTTACGCCGTAACCTCATTCAACGTGCCGGACGTATTCTTCGTCCTGCCGGTAAACTGATCCTGTCCATGAATAGCAACGAAAAGCTGGAAAACGAGTTGTTGCATTCCCTCGGAATACTCAAGGCCCTCGGGGCTTGACCTCCGCAACTACATATTTATGCAACAATCAGGATAACGTGATACAAATTTGCAAATGCGACAACAACGCCATGAATTATACCGACAGTAAACCTGCCAGTTGCATAAAGTATCTGCTCTGAATCGTTTTGGGTCTATAAAATGCGGTATTTCCGATACAAAACGGCGTGTGGCTTAAGTTCACTCCCAGTGAGGTTAAGCTACATGGGAAAATTACCGGTGGGATGTGGTGAGTAACACGAACCGCATCGATCGCGACAGATGCGTTTTGCTAAGCTCAGCACATCCTCCAAGTCCGCAGAAGGTTTTCGGTAACTGACGCCCAGGGCCACGAAGTTATGCAACAGTTGGGTAAAATCAGGTCTGGTTTCAGCAAGTACATCGAGTTGTGCTGTATCCCATGGATAGCTTCCGTCCGGATATACCAAATAAAGCTCTTCCGGCGATGAAACCAAATTTGCTATATCAGAATAACGATCTTTAGTCGCTGGAATGAATTGCAAGAGCTTTCCTTATAATATAACGTTCGGAAAAAGCCGCGCATTATTCTCAGTGAAACGAAGGCAAATGCGCCGCCTGCTGCGTCCGACAGAGACTTCTTCGATTTGATTATAAGGTAACACTTGCCCAATGGTTACCCGTGAAACGCGCGCGGTAGCGTGTCGGTTTCACGACTTCGTTGAACAATGTTCTTCTGCATTCGGTAGTCGTCCACTACGAAACCGCCTCCTATCTCCTGAATCGTCGGTCCTGCGTTCTGAAACCCCTTTCGGGAATACCACGCTATGGCATGGGCATTGTTTTTATTGACCGTAAGCCATAGGGTCTGAATACGATGTTCCCGGGTGTAACCCGTCGTCCGCGCCCCCAAGCCGGCAAGCATTGGCGGGTACAGCCCCAAGGGGGTAGACTCCTCTTTGTCCCGACTAAAGTTCGAGCTGAACTGCTCTAAAGGAGCCTACCCCCAATGACTAGCATGAACCGAATTTCCTCAGCGATCAATGCGCACAGCCTCATCGAGCAAGCCCAGGTTATGATGGGCTCGGTTGAACAGGCTTACCGGCGTGGTCAAGCCGTCCATGAGGTGGAACAAGAGCTGTTTAAACAGGCCTTAGAGCTAGGCCGGCTGGGGTTAGGGCTCTTTTTTGAGCTGTGCGGCGATGGTGATCGAGGCGAGCGAGTCCAGCTCGGTGATGGGCGTGAAGTCAAGCGATTAGAGACCCCGCATGGTCGAGCGTATCAATCGGTATTTGGCCTGTACGAGCTCGAACGAGTGGTTTATGGCAGCCGGGAGGGGCAAAAGATTGAGTACGTTCCCCTGGATGAGCAGTTGCAGCTACCGCAGAGCAAATTTTCCTATTTATTACAAGATTGGAACCCATCGCTCGCCGTGAAGATACCCTATGCCCCGGTCAACGCTACGCTGGAGAAGATGCTAGCTATTTCCCAGTCAGTCCATAGTCTGGAGCGAGGCAACGAGCAGTTATCGGCGTCGGTAGGCGAGTTCTGGGAAGCGCGCTTGCCGGGGCCCGAGGCCCAAGGCGAGGAGATCGTGGTGGCCACAGTCGATGGGAAAGGGGTGGTGATGCGTAAGGCAAAGCCGGAACCGGAAGAGGCTAAAGCGGGTCAGTGCGACAGCGTTAGGGAGGCGGACACTTCAGAGGAAGATCAGCCCAAGGGGCGCAAGAAGATGGCCGTGATCGGCTCGGCCTACACGATCGCCCCCTATGTTCGTACCCCGGAGGAGGTGCTGGAGGCGTTGTTTCGCACACCCAAAGCGCCCGGCGAAGAAGCGGTTGAGCCACGCCCCAAACCCCTGGCCAAAGCGATTCGCGCCAGCCTTAGGCGTGATGAGGAGGATACCTTGAAACCGGCCTATGATGAGATCTTTGGTTGGTTGGCCGAGGAGGTGCGTCATCGCCGCGCCGAGGGGCCCAGGGCCACCGTGTTATTAGTGGATGGGCAGAAGTCGCTTTGGACGGCCGGCAAGGCCCACCTTGGGAAAGAGTCCCCCATCGAGATTCTCGATCTGCTTCACGCCAATTCCTATGTGTGGAAGGCCGCCGCGCTGTTGTATCCTGAGGCCAAGGCTGAGGCGTTGATCTTTTTCGTCAAACCCCGAATCAAGCGCCTTCTCAACGGGGAAGTCGAGGGGGTAATTCAAGGGCTTCGTTCGATGGGCACACGGCGTGGCTTGAAAGGCAAGCGCTTAAAGCAGTTAACCCAGGTCTGCGCTTACTTGCAGAACAATGCTCACCGGATGCGCTATGACGAGTACTTGGCCGCAGGTTATCCGATTGCCTCGGGGGTAATCGAGGGGGCCTGTCGCCATGTGATCAAGGATCGAATGGAGCGTTCCGGAATGCGCTGGACGCTCTCAGGCGCTCAATCGATGTTGTCGCTGCGCTGTATCTATTTAAACGGCGACTGGGAGGCCTATATGAAGTTTCACATCGCGAAAGAAACTCGCCGCCTTTACCCTTACCGGGCCGCCAATGATGACGATAACGGGTTAGCGCAAGTGGCTTAGTCACGCGCGGAAGACGGGTTACACCCATGTTCCCGATGTTCCCGACAGATGTTCTCCACAAATTCCAGCATCATTCGTCCGAATCCCTGGCCGCGCGAGGATTCCGTGACATAGATCTTGCTGATCATGAGCGTGTCCTCGGCGGCCTCTGGAATAATGGCCAGATAGCCTACGCTCTTCCCATCATGCACCATAATGAGGTACTCGCACCCACCCGCAATCTGGTCCGTAATTGCCTTCTCACTTTGAAATTTGTCCAACATGAAGTCGACCTGCTGCTTTCCAATGATCGCCACGTAGTGCTCCGTCCATATCTCGCGAGCCAGGGTCACCACGTCTAAGATCTGCCACCGATCTCGAACTCTCGTAAAACCGGTCATCATCAAACTTCAGGATAACGTCGCCCTTCAGGTGCTAAGAGCGAAGCGAACCATCCCGCGGAAGTACATCAGACAGCCCGCCATTAACGGTAACCATAGAGCCATCGGGCGGTTGAACCGCCAATGTTACGAACTGAATGTACCGCCCCTGCAGGAATGTAGATCTCCTCACCTGTATTAGGATGGCTAATCTCACCGTTAATCTCGAACTCTAACTCACCTTCAACAACAAGCACGAGTTCATCCGTGCCATGGACAAAATCCTCCCAACGCTGCCCAGGTGGATCAACCCACAATTCACAGCTGAAACCTCTGGCAGCCCAGTCTCTCGACACGTCTTTTTGATTTATCGTAGCCATCCGTTCTTAATAATAGGTAATAATAGGAATAATAGAATAATAGGGGCCAGTCCACGATTAGCACTGTTCATCTGCTCTAGCCAGGCGACCGGGAATTCCCCGCCAGGTTCGCCGTCCGAGCATTGCCCCGACTTCTTTCTGAAAGCGCTCCGACCCCAGAACAAATCCGCCATTAGTCGCTTTACGGATCTCGTCGACCCACCCGGGATCGAGTTCATAACGAAATAATTCGCGATACGCCTGGCGCCGGGATTCTGCGTCTCCGCCAAGTTGCTGATAGAGAAAATGGGGCTGGACGAACGAGGTTATCTCGCCCTGCGCGTTATGACCATAGCTGGACCAAGGATACTCACCAGGGTGGTCCGTCATTCCTGCCCGCACGGGATTCAACTCGATGTAGTGGTGGCATCCGAGCAAGTAATTCTCCTCGCCAACCAAACATGATCGGAATCGCCCCTCCCAGAGAGTCCCCGAACGGCGGTAGGTGCGATTGACGTATTGCACATAACGTTGACCCAACTGTTTCATCAGCCAAGAAGGTCCGTCGCCATGCTCGGGCGTCAACAAAAGGTGAACATGATTGGTCATCAAAACATAGGCATGGAGGTCTACTTTGTGCGCTTTGCATGCCTTCCCAAGGTGATCGAGGTAAAATTGAAAATCTTCATCAGCGAAGACACACGCCCCTCGATTGTTTCCACGCTGAATAACGTGGACGGGCACGTTGGCAAGTTTGAGTCTCGGTCGACGAGGCAGGCGTGAAAATGCAAGATTGGATTAAAGCGCTATTATACCAGAGAAACGTGGTCTGTCCCCTGTTAGTCGTTTGTCCCCTGTTAGTCGTTGTGTCCCCTGTTAGTCTCTTCCAATATGAAATGAGCCTAAAGTGACCTGATTCTGTTCATGATGGAGGAATGAAAACCATCATGAATGACTCTCAAATTGAAACGCTCGAACAGGTTCGTCAATTTCTGAATGGCGCGGCGTTCATGGAGATATCCATCTCGTCAAAGACCGAGTGCTACCGCTGGATTCAAGGGACGCTCGTTCGGTTCCGGTATCTAACGCTTGGCAAGACGGATCGAGGACGGATACATCGCTATCTACAACAGATCAGCGGCTACTCCAGAGCCCAGATCACAAGGCTCATAAAGCAGTACCAAAAGACGGGACTCCTTCAGCGCCGACAGCGTACCGTGAAGGGTTTTAGCTCCAAATACACACGGGAGGATATCCGCCTGCTGGCACAGCTTGATGAGCTACACGGCACACTCAGTGGTCCGGCTACCAAGAATCTCTGTGAGCGGGCCTGTCAGGTTTTCAAGCAGGTAGCGTATCAACGTCTTGCCGGAATCTCGGTTTCGCACCTATACAACCTGAGGCAGTCGACATCCTACTCTAGGCAACGGGGGATAGTCGACAAGACACTTCCGGTACAGAACAGCATCGGTGAACGCCGAAAGCCCAGGCCCGAAGGCCGTCCCGGCTATATCCGGGTTGATACCGTCCATCAGGGTGACTGGGACGGCATCAAGGGGGTCTACCCTGTCAATGCGGTTGAGAGGTTACAATTTGAAGGGTTGCCTCTGTCGAGCGCATCAGCGAACGCTATCTCATCCCGGTATTGGAGTCTCTAATCGAAAGCTTCCCCTTCATCATCAAGGGCTTTCATGCTGACAACGGCTCAGAGTACATCAACCAACGCGTCGCAGACCTACTCAACAAATTGCTGATCGAACTGACGAAGTCCCGGTCTCGCAGAACCCACGACAATGCGCTGGTAGAAAGTAAGAACGGCTCCATTGTTCGCAAGCATCTGGGCTATCACCACATCGCTCAGAAATGGGCACCACTGATCAATGAATTCAACCAGAAATACCTCAACCCTTATATCAATTATCACCGACCCAGTTTCTTCCCCGTTGTCACAATCGATGCCAAGGGAAAACAGAAAAAGACCTACCCCTATAAGGCCATGATGACACCCTATGAGAAGCTCAAATCACTGCCTGATGCCAATCAATACCTCAAGCCGGGTCTTACCTTAAAGCAGCTTAATGACATCGCATTGGCTATCAGCGATAATGAAGCGGCACAGCAACTCAATGAGGCTCGAAAACAACTCTTCAAAACTATCCATGAACAGGATCAAAAGGTCGCCTGATTAGCCTTATCAAGCACCTTAATTATCACCCCTTTTCAGGCTCATTTAAGGATTGGAATACACTCTGTTGTTTTCTGCCCTGTTGTTTTCCAGATGAGTTCCGGCGAGCTCGGGAAATCACTACGAATTCTCAAAATTGCCATCGCAGACTTCGGCCCAAATCCGCCGCTGCCAGAGTCGTTCGACGCACTCGCTGGCATCGTCGAAGAGATGGAAGGCGTGCGCTTTCGCGAACTGTTCGAGCGCCTGCCGCGGCGGGCAAAAGACGGGGACGAGGCGCTGGCCACCGTGCTCGACAGGGTTGCCGAACTCATGCGAGCAGAAGCAGATGAACAGCACAGCACTTAGAGGTTATTAAGACTGTTTCGAGCGAGTGCAAAACCCGGCCCATCCGGCAAGCCCCAATCGGCAGGTGCGGTTCTAAGGGTTGAAACCTAAGGAAGATTTTACTTGACCGAGCACGATAAAACGATGTCCATCCAAAGATCAAAGGATGCGAATAATAGGGGCCAGACCACGATTAGCACTGCCCTTCATTCATCTGCTCTAACCGGGCGACCGGGAATTCCCCGCCAGGTTCGCCGTCCGAGCATTGTCCCGACTTCTTTCTGAAAGCGCTCCGACCCCAGAACAAATCCGCCATTAGTCGCTTTACGGATCTCGTCGACCCACCCGGGATCGAGTTCATAACGAAATAATTCGCGATACGCCTGGCGCCGGGATTCTGCGTCTCCGCCAAGTTGCTGATAGAGAAAATGAGGCTGGATGAACGAGGTTATCTCGCCCTGCGCGTTATGACCATAGCTGGACCAAGGATACTCACCGGGGTGGTCCGTCATCCCTGCCCGCACGGGGTTCAACTCGATGTAGCGGTGGCATCCGAGCAAGTAATTCTCCTCGCCAACCAAACATGATCGGAATCGCCCCTCCAGAGAGTCCCCGAACGGCGGTAGGTGCGATTGACGTATTGCACATAACGTTGACCTAACCGTTTCATCAGCCAAGAAGGTCCGTCGCCATGCTCGGGCGTCAACAAAAGGTGAACATGATTGGTCATCAAAACATAGGCATGGAGGTCTATTTTGTGCGCTTTGCATGCCTTCCCAAGGTGATCGAGGTAAAATTGAAAATCATCATCAGCGAAGAAACACACCCCTCGATTGTTTCCGCGCTGAATAACGTGGACGGGCACGTTGGCAAGTTTGAGTCTCGGTCGACGAGGCAGGCGTGAAAATGCAAGATTGAATTAAAGCGCTATTATTCCAG
>CAVSWL010000013.1:0-83418 GCA_963731655.1 uncultured Gammaproteobacteria bacterium
GCTACTGCGGACGGACCTCAACCTCGCCACTGGGCTTCACTTCCACCGTGGCCACCAGGGGCTTGTCGCCCTTGGCGCGCAGGGTCACCGGCGGCAACCGTTGGCGGCCGCCACGGAAATAGATGGCGCCCTTGACGATGGTGGGTTCGGGATTACCGTGCGGGTCGTAAAACTGATAGTAAACTTTATAAATCCCGACCGGAGCTTCGACGAGCTCCCAGATCTCCACCCCGGGCCCATTGATGGTATCGGCGCTGAGTTCGCCCGGACGTCCGCTGATGCGCTTTTTCTCGTAATAGAATTCGGCCCCCGTTGGATCGACGATATGCAAGTCCACATCGTGTTTTTGAGTTGGCCACTGAATCACCACCGCCAGAAAAGTCTGCGCCAGTTGTTTCAGGCACTGGGCGTGCTGTTGCCGGCATTGCGCGAGAGATTGTTCGGCCTGCCGCTGGGCCGCTTCACTGGCCTCACCTTGGGCTTGCCGTTCCTGGCGGCACTGCGCCAATGTCTGCTCGGCCTGCTGGCGGGCCGCCTGGCATTGCTTGAGTTTCTGTCCCCGGGATTCATCGCTTTTCAGATAATAGGGCAATAAAAACAGCGTCAGCAGAATAAAGGCCCCTAGCGCGGAGGCGAAGAGATCCAGGGCCGATATGCTGAAAATGTTGATTTCGCGGTCGCGGCGCAGCACGATCAGTCCTTCGCGGCGGGGACGACAAATCCCCTGGAATCGCGCCGGTGTTGGAACTTCGCCCGCGGTTCGTCGGGGTCCAGCCGATAGACCACCGCTTCGCCGCCCAGGATCAGGCGCTGGCCCGGGCGCAGCCGCATCGAGTTGCTTCCCCCGGGCGCCGGCGCATCGCCCTTCGGCACCCGAACGTGATCGATGTAGGTGCCGTTGCTGGAGCCGAGATCCCGCACTTCGATTTCGCCTTGCGCGTTCAGCCGCAGTTCGGTGTGTTGACGCGAGATCTCTTCCTGCTCGATAGTGACATCGCACTGGTTCGGATCGCGCCCGATGACGCAGCGCTTGCCGACGGCCAGCTCGATATCCGGCCAATGCGCTTGCTCCGCGACCAGACGTTTCCGCGATGGCCTCAATTTACTTCGGACAAGTCGACTGATGTAACGTGTGTCGATCTTGCCGGCCAACGCGGTATGGCGCAAACGCAGATAAGCCACGCCGAGCGCCAGCAACAGCAGGGCGATCAGGCCAAGCGCGGCCAGGTACCACGCATTTAAACCCGCGCCGGGCACGGCGCAAATATTTGAATCGAACTCGAAGGGGATATTCTGGTCTTTGAGCGCCTGTCGCAGCTCGTTGATCCGCACCGAGTAAAAGGTGCCTTCCTGAAGATTGAGCTGCAATGCGCCTTGTTTCAGGCTTTGCACGAACTCACCCACCCCAATGTCCGTGCTGGCCTTCGCGACATTCACCCCCACGACCCGGCCGCAGGCATCCATCAACGGTCCGCCGCTGTTGCCGCTGTTGACAATGGCGTCATGCTCAAACCAGTCTACCGAAGCGCCGGATGAGTCCTGCCGGAGCGTGTGGCGCGCCGAGATGACCCCCCGTTTAATCTTGGGCTCCGAGAATCCCGGATCGGTCAAATCGAAATCCGAGGCGCCCGGAAAACCAATCGTGACCACCGACTGATTTTTCTTAACCAAGCGTGAATCGCCCAACACCAGTGCCGGACGGTGCCAATCCGGCACGTGCACGATGGCGAGATCTTTTTCCGCGGAATGCCACACGACGGTCGCCGGATGCAACGTCTCCGACTCGCCCACCTTTTCCGCGGCGGTCAGCTCGCCGCCCTGCAAGGACGCCTCGATGACGTGGTTGTTGGTGGCGTAGTACCCGTCGTTATTGATCGCAAAAGCGCTGCCCATGCCGATCCCCTGCTGCATCTGCACGATCAGTCGAATCACGCCGTCGTCGAGCCGTTCCCAATCCACCTGCGGCTGTCCGCAACCGGCCAGCAGCACAACGATGCCCAACCCGCAGCCTAAAGAACGCCAACGCCCCGACCCGGTCAAACCAACCCGTCGCGCGGCGCGCGAGCGTCGCCCCTCCGAGGTTTTTAGCCGCACCCTATCAGCCACCGCCAGTCTCCCCTCTGCACTCGATATTGATCGGTAAACCGCATTCCAGGCGTCCACGACGCCCCCTTGGCCATCCCTTATTCACCGGCAAACAGCGTGACCACCGTACAATTGTCCTGTTCGGGATCGGCCCGATCCTCCACCGCGAGGATCAGCGCTTCGGCGGCCCGCTGAGGCGTTTCCGCGTCCTGCAACACCTCCTGGATCGCCGCCTGCGCCAGGCCGAGGATGCCATCGCTGGCCAGCAGCAGGCGATCCTCCGCCAGCCAATCGATGCCGGCCTCGGGACAATCGATCAAGGGGACCGGATCTCCGGTCAAGGCGCTGGTGAGCAGATGATAATCGGGATGCTCGCGGGCCGCTTGCGCGCCGATCTCGCCGTCGGCAACGGCCTGCTCGATCGCCTCGGCGTAGGAGTGATTGGCGTTCAGGCGCATCAGCTGCCCCTCGCGCAGCCGCAACAGAAGGCTGTCGCCCACGCTGATCCAGTAGGCACGCCGCGCCTGCAGCACCACGGCCAGCAGGGTCGTGCCCATACCGCGATACTCGGGCTGCTCCCGCTGAATCGCCGCAAGCCGCTGGTTGGCGGCCTCCACGGCGCCTTGCAGCGCATTGGGCGCATCGGTGAGATCGGCCGCGCGCAGCCATTCGATCACGGTCTTCACCGCCTGCTCGCTGGCCAGTTCGCCTCCCACCTGCCCCCCGATACCGTCGGCCACCACGGCCACCTCGGCGCCGGGCGTGTGAAAGGTGGCGAAGTAATCCTGCTGGAGTTCTCGCACGCCTTTAATCTGAGCATTGCCGGGAAAAATCATCTGAGTCTAATCCTGTTTTTGTTGGGTATGGGGAAACCCCGTCTACTCCGCGCTGCGCGCGGACCATCCAGCACCGGCCCAAAGATCGCCTTCAGCTCCTCTTCGCTCGGCACAGTACCTCGATGCGCCAGCCAGCTCTCCAGCGTCTCGCCCGCTTCGTAGTCCATCACCATGTACGCCGTGCCGTTGGCCTCCAGGTAGTCGCGCACCCGCACGATATTGGGATGGTCGAATTTCGCCAGGGTGCGCGCTGCCTCGAGAAAGCGTTTCAAGCCCCATCGGTAGAGCTCGCTGTCGCGGCTACTCTTGGGCGTCACGGTGGTCTGGCCCTCGCGCACCGCCATGTCCTGCGGCAGGTATTCCTTGATCGCGGCATCCGTATCCAGGCGCTGATGGCGGGCCCGGTAGGTGATGCCGAAGCCACCGAAGCCCAGAACCGCGCTGATGAGATAGCTCTCCAGCCGATAGCCGATGGGCAGCGGGTTTTTGAGTTCTACCGACATGGGCCGTTATGCGCTCATTCGACTAACCCTGCCCCCACCGGAACCGCTCCGTACAGAACGGCACAAACAGAAACTCGGTCTGCCCCATTTTGATGCGGTCCCGGGCCTGCAATGTTTTGGGCTCCATGACGAGCTCGTCGTTTAAATAGGTGAGATTTTGCCCACTGCCATGATTGAGAAAAAAGGCATTGCTTTGGGGGTCGTAGATCACAAAGGCGTGTTCGCTGCGGGAGATGAATTCGTCACCGAAATCGACCGGCAGGTTCATCGAGGCATCGCGCCCGATGCGGTTCATCCCCGGGGTAATGCGCAAATCCTTTCCCTTGCCGGGGCCGTCGATCACCACCAGCCACCCGGTTACCGGAGCTTGATCGGCCTCCGGCGGCATCTCCTTATCCCGCTCAGACACGATCAGGCGCGTTTTGGGTTTTTGCTCCGCAGGCGGTCCGGTTTTTACCGCCACGGCCGCGGTTTGCTGTTTAGGGCTCCGCCCTTGAGCGCCCGTGGGGTCCCGGACCCCTTTGGGTGCCGTTTGACGGCAATAGGGGCACTCGGCATGTTGGCTGTCATCGTAATAATGTTCGTCGGCGGCACAGCGTCGCATCGGCATGGTGGGTTCTCTCTCGGTAGCGATGGATTTATTTATTCGGCTAGGGGCGGGTTTTTGCTTCGAAGCAGGCTTTCGTGCACCGCAAACACGCCGCGCCAGTCGCCGAACTGGAGCACGTCGTTATGCGCCAGCGCGCAATGCCGGACGGGCGTGCCGTTGACCAAGCAGGGATTGGTGGCGCCGCGGTCGGTCAGATAAAATTGCTCATCCTGGTAGTCAATGATGGCCTGATGGCGGCTGACGGTCGGGTCATCGATCACCAGGTCATTCTCGGGCAGCGCACCGATGCTGATGGAGCGCTTGTCCATCACAAATTCCGTATCGCCCGCGCGGAGCGTGGCCAAGGGCTTGCGAAAAGCCGCGGGATTCGCGTGTTCCCGCTCCTGGGACGCCTTTTTCCGGCGCCGCCAACGCCCGATTCCCAGCAGCACGATACCGCCGACCGCGGCGCACAGGCCCAAACCCCAGGCCCACAAGGGGATTGCCGGAAAAACTTGGCGCAACCGCGCCCGCCAGGCGGGCAAGCGTTGCGGCAACTCGATACCGAGCGGCGCCTGCAGTTGCCGATGATCGGCGAGCGTCACGCGCAGCACGGGCTGTCGCGCTCCCGCGGGTAATTGGGCTAGCGGCACGCGCAGCCGCCCGCCGGTGTCCGTGCTCTCGGCCAACCGCCGCGGCAGCGCCGCCGCTTCGCCCGCTTGGTAGCGCCAGTGCCACGCGTGGGTGTCCTCGGACAGGCGGCGCAGAATCTGCAGCTTGATGCTGTCGTTGAATCCCAGGGTGTAGATTGCTACCTTCTGTTGGCGTGCGGCCTGCACGGCATCTTTCAGGGTATAGGCGATCGGGTCGTCCTCGGCGTCGCCGTCGGATAACAGCACCATCACGCGGCGATAACCCGAGCAGCGGGATAATTCCTTCAGGCCGCTCAAAACGGCGCTGAACAGTTCGGTGCGTTGCCCCCGAAGCGCCAAGCTTGCGACGGCCCGGCGCAATACCGCCGCGTCCTTAGCGAACGGTCCGAGCCGCTCGAACTCGGCGGCGAAGCGGGCGATGGCGTAATCCTGTTGCGGAGGTTTGCGCCGCATTAAATCGGTCAACAACGGGATGACCGCGGTCTCGAACGGGCGTTTCATGGATAGGCTGGTGTCCACCATGAATAAATAACAGGCGCTCAGCGAAGCTTCCGGCGCCAGCACCGGCGGCGGCGTCTCGATGGGCGCGCCATCGATCAACAACTCGGATTTTTGGGCCCGTTGCGCATCGGCGCCCCGCACCCACCAATCGATCGCCACTGTGCCTTGATCGATCGCAGCCGAATGAACGGCAATCTCCGCCGCGCCGAGTCGCATCGCGGTCAAGGCGAGACCGATCAGCCCCAGGAGGCAAAGCCCCGGTAGACGCGAGCCGTTGGTATTTTTATCGTTCACGACGGGTATTCTCATCTTGCCGGCGGCGCGCCGGTGTGCTCCCGGTAACTCAGGTCATTCTCCCGGCGCTTAGAAAGAGCCGCGCCTCTCTCGTTTGGAAACCCCATTGCCCATGTCCCCGCCACAAGCAGCGAGGTCATTCGGAATAGTAAAATTTTATCCACCGCGCTGCGCGCGGACCAAAGGGGAGCACCCCTTTGGAATCCCCCTAAAGGGAAAAAGTATAAAGGATAAAGTCAATGGTCCTGGGCCAAACGAAACCCCCGGTAGTCGAAGCGTTCCGCGGCGTTGAACCTGTTGCGAACGGCGGAACGCAGGACCCTCGGTACGTCGTACCAGGAACCGCCGCGGACAACAAGGCGCTCGTTAGATCCTATCTCAGCCGCGCTGGCGCACTACCTTCTCTGTACCTCCATAATCCTCGTCATATACAGAACACGTCCACTCCCACACATTCCCAATCATGTCGTAAAGACCATACGGGTTTCGCTTAAACGAGCCTACAGGTGCTGTCTGTTGACCATACCCATCACTGCACAATGTATTTCTCCCTGTGTAGTCCGTGCTCTCATCCGCTCCATTACCGTAGTCACACAGCTCGGATTCGCTATTCCCAAAATAATACTTGCTGGTGCTGCCCCCCCGCGCCGCATACTCCCACTCCGCCTCCGTCGGCAGGCGATACCGCTTCCCCGTCTCCTCGCTCAGCCACTTCGCATACGCCACCGCATCGTTCCAGTCTACGCAAACCACCGGATGGTCCTGCCCTTGGGCAAATCCCGGATTGCGCCAGTTATTTGCTTTATTGTACTTCCAGTTACTACCCGTCCAAACAGCACATCCCTCCCCCTTCTCCGCCTCCGTCCGGTAGCCGCTCGCCTCTACAAACTCACTAAACTCACTGACCTTCACTTCGTATTTGCCGATCGAAAAATCATCCACACACACCCGGTGCTGGCGTTCGTCATCACTCTCGACCAGCCTCATCGGCGGGACTGCCCATGTCAAAACACCCACCCGCTATCTCCACCATTGGAGGGGCCAAACCTTGGGCCGCGGCTTGGCGCTCTCGTGCCTCTACCCACTGCGCTAACTTCGATTCCGCCTCCCCTCGGTGTTCACACCCCGTACCCTCACAACCCCTAAGATACGCCTTCATCGCCGCCTCCGTCCCCAATCCCTTCGCCATTTCATAGGCCGCATCGTCCCCAGCGCTTAACCGCTCGCGCCTCGTTTCCTCCGCCTGGCGTTGACGCTCCACTTCGCGACGCGCCTCGGCTTCTCGCTGGACTCGCGCTTGCTCCAACTTCCCCACTAAAGCTTCGGCCTCCACCCTGTGCCCACACCCCGTCCCTTCGCAATTGTCCAGATAGCTTCTGTACGCCGCTTCCGTATCCAATCTTTCCGCACTCGCATACCATGCCTCATCCTGCGCGCGCAGACGCTCCCGAGCCACGAACCACCAGCCCAACACCACGACTATAAGCACCCCGGCCACCAGCCACCACCGCCCCCGGACAAGGTCTATTACTCGATCCATCGGCCGGGGGAAACGAACCGGGCCGCGCGGTGTTTTTTCCCCGCCGTGCAACGGTTCCGCCGGTTCGACGTGTTGCACGTCTCCCCCGGTATTCATCAACAACTGTTGAAACTCCCGTGCGGTCTGCACACGGTCTTTACGGCTCAGGGCCATGGCCCGGTCGATCGCACCGAGAAATGGGGGTGGATACTGTCCCTTGCCGATCTCACTAGCCGGTTTCAGGGGGTCGCGGCCGTCGTCCATGAGCCGCTGACTGCGATCGGTAGAAGGAATAGGCACTTGACCGCTGATACAGCGGTACAGGGTTGCGCCCAGGGCATAGACATCGCTCCACGTTCCCTGGACCGCCTCGGTCGTGTAGTTTTCAAGGGGCGAATAACCGTAGGCGAACACCATCTGGCTGACGTTTCGGCTGTGCCTTCCTACGAATTGGCGGGCACCGCCGAAATCGATCAGCGCCGGAGCGCCTTGCTCGCGCAGAAAAATGTTGTCGGGTTTAATGTCCAGATGCAGCAGCCGGTGGCGATGCACCTCCCGCAGGCCATCGAGCAGCGGCACAAAGATGGCCTTGAGTTCTTCGTAATCCAAGGTGTTACGGTGTTGGTCGAGGTAATCCTGCAGAGTGACGCCGCGCTCATAGTCCATGACCAGATAGGCCGTGTCATTGGCGCGCAACGCGCGAAAAATACGCACGATGTTGTGATGATTGAAACCGGCGAGGATCTTGCCCTCGCGAATGAAACGCTCCAATCCTTCCCGGTAGCCGGTTTCAACGGCCCCGCTGTGGAACCGGACGCGGCTGGTATGGCTATCCCGGTAGGCCAGCCCCTCCGGGAAGAACTCTTTGAGAGCGACTTCGGTATCGAGATTGGTGTCCAGAGCCCGGTAGGTATAGGCAAACCCGCCGCAGCCCAGTACGCCTTCGATGCGGTATTCCTCCAGCCGTTCGCCCTGGCGCAGCGGCGTTCTGGGATCGTTTTGATCCATGTCGGTGATTTAATGCCGCCTAGTCATGAATGGGAGGGGCCGGTCCAGGCTGGATATCGAATACCCGAGTGGCGGCCGGTCATTTGGTTCACCGGGACTATTGGGTATCAGGCCCGTCAATCATTTCTGCCCGTGTGAAGGGTTTGAACCGTTCTTTTCCCAGTGAAATCGATCGGAGCACAGCGGGATGAACATGCACTCGGTGCGGCCCAGGGTGATGCGGTCTTGCGGCTCTAAAGGCTTTGGCTCCAGTACCAATTCCCCATTGAGGTAAACCAGGTTCTGACCCCGGCCTTGCTTGAGGTAGTACCGCGTATATTTGGGGTCGTAGATAATAAAAGCCTGTTCACGGCGCGAGATGGTTTCATCGCCGAAATCGATCCTAAGCTCCATACCGGCATCGCGCCCGATCCGGTTCATGCCGGGGATGATGCGGATGTCTTTGCCTTTGCCGGGGCCGTCGATCACGACTAACCAGCCCACGACCTCCGGTTCTTCGTTGTTAGTGATTAGCTTGGTTTTGTTCGAAGCCGCGGCGGCATGATCAACCGGCGGGTTTGGCGCCACAGGGGTGGATTTGATGCGCGTCTGGCGGCAATAGGGACATTGGGAATACTTGGATTCGTCGTAGTCGTGTTCGTCGGCATCACAGCGTCGCATTGATTTTCCCCCTTTTGTTACTCCACGTATAAACGCGTTATCAAGTTATTCAGGCAATATTGCCCGCTTTGTATGATGGCCCGCTCCTCACGGCTATGAATGATATGCATCGCAAAGACGAGCAGCGCGCTCATGACCAATGCCAGGAGCGTGGTATCAAAGGCCACTCCCAGGCGGCCGGTGAGCTCTGATAGAAAGTGTGCCGAAGCGGGATGGGCGTCACTGGAACCGGCATAGCTGAGGGTACGGGCGATACCGAGCACCGTCCCTATAAACCCCAGCGTGGGAATGAGCCAGGTCAAATACCGAATCATACTGTAATCAATATCCAGCCGGTATTGCCATATCTCGAGCTGGGAGTTGAGCATTTGATGGGTCTGCTCCACGGATCTTCCGGCCTGAAAGCGTAACACCAGGCTTTTTATGAGCCCAGCGAGCTCATTGGAAAGCGGTTTAACCTCGCGGTAGAGCGCGCCCATATCCCGCTGAGTGAGAACGATAGAATCCTCTTCCGGCAGGTAGTGCGAGCGCAGCGCCGCGTAATAAGCCTTGATATGTCGGGCTCGGTGGTACAGTTCCCCAAGGCCAACGAAGAACGTGCACCATATGAGATTCTGGATCGTAAACGGATAGGTGAAGAGCGGGTTTTGCCCTTGGTCGAACAGCAGCTTTTTAAGTGTGCCCGGCAGTGGCAATAGGCTGCAGGTCGCGATGAACGCCATGCTGATGAGTAATGCGATGATCGCAATGTTTAACCTGCCGGATCGACCAACCCGATTCATGTGTGTCCCTTAGCAGCAAGTTTTCCGTTCTACCGTGTCAGATTATCCGATGCAGGGTGCGCTTTGCGCACCATTTTCCGGTGGTGAAAGCATCAAACCAAGCCGTATTGGTGCACACATACATCTAAGCGGAGATGTTTGTGCACTATCCGTTGATATGACACAGTACGCAGTAGAACAAACGATTAATAATGCTTCCCCTATTTGTGGTGGGGATTATCTTACTCTTGTGCCGAGCACAACCCAAGGGCTTGTTTTCAGAATTTTGAAAGCGGGGCCAGAGCTTATGACTAAGTCCCCAAGCAAAGCTAACGCTCTCAGAGCGTTAGCTTTAACACCAGGAGCCGGAGGCACGGCCATTAACCATAACAGAAGTCCGATGTGGGCGTTGCCCGGCGCTCGTTTCGAGGCGGTTGGCGGCCCGGATCGCCGCCAAGTTTCCAGGGAAGGGAGTATGACGCCCATCCGAAGGGCACCGGGCCAGCGGGGCGCTTAACTTAATGGCAGTGAGGCTTTGCGCGGCAACGGGGAACCCACCAGGGAAAAAGTCGTTTGTAGTTCAGAGACTGGAATCATATGATTGCGTAGATTGATGCGAACCGGCCCCTGGCCTAATCCAAACCTTGGCTGAATCCTCGCGCTCCAATGAGATTGTTTGATTCCATATCTTCTGTTGTGGGTAGTGTAATGAGTAACCTGCTCGGGAACAGTTTAGCGGGTGTTCCCCTTGTTTTTGTTTTTTTTATCGCGTCCTGTACGGTTAACATTCAGCGCGAAACCACGCCGGTCGAATCACCCCGAGCGCTTGAGCATAATCCCGACCAGGGCAAAGCACCCGAAGAACAGCCACGGCCAACGGCAGCTTACGGGCAGCGCCAACCCGGCGCGGAATGGCGCGATCCGGTGACGCGGATGATGTTTGCCTGGGTGCCGGGCGGGTGTTTTCAATTGGGTCGCACCGCAGCGGATGGGGGTCAGGCTGGGGGGCGGGAGGTTTGTGTGGATGGGTTTTGGATGGGGAAATATGAGGTAACCCAAGGCCAGTGGCGGCAAGTGATGGCGAATAACCCCGCATATTTCCCCAAAGGCGACAACTATCCGGTAGAGTCGATCTCTTGGTACGATGTCCAAAATTTTATTGAAAAATTAAATGCTCGAGGCCGGAATGTCTACCGGTTACCGACCGAGGCGGAATGGGAATACGCCTGCCGCAGTGGCGGACGGCAAGAAATCTACTGTGGGGGTAATGAAGTGGACCAGGTAGCCTGGTATGCCAATAACAGCCATAACGAAACCCATCCCGTTGGCCAGCAAATGGCCAATGGTCTGGGGTTGTACGATATGAGCGGCAATGTGTGGGAATGGGTCGCCGATAATCCTAAGAATTCCACTGCCGGCGCCGACCAGTCGCGGCGGGGCGGCAGCTGGTTCAGCGGACCGGCCTACGTGAGCGCCACGTTCCGCAGCCGGCTCAGCCCCCACTATCGTGCGAACTTTCTCGGCTTCCGTCTGCTGAGGACTAACTAATCCTTAGAGCGGAGGTCCGGACACTTAGGCAGCAACCAATAATGGCCGACAAGTTTGAGATACGAGCCTTGTCGGCCATTGGGCCGTTATTGCACTATCGTCTTGGTATATCTGGCCGACCTTCCCTCCGTATCCCAAACAATTAAGGATACTTGGAATGAGCCTGCCCTACTGAAAGTATGCGTGGTTTTGGCTTGCATCGCTACCGCACCATCATCAAAATCCCACAAAAACATGAGCCCATCCCCATCTTCTGGATCCGAGGAGGTGCTAGTGAACTCGTACACTGGGATCGTCAGCCTCCTCACATAAAATCCCATTTCGACGAACGCCGTTGATCTTGATATCCCGAATCACGAGATTTTCGGCGTTGCACCCACCTTTACCCGAGGCCCAAATACCGCGTAGAACTTTAGACGTTCCAGCTTGACTTGAATTTGCGCTGAGGGTCATGTTGGAAATTTCAACATTTTGAGCGCATATCCATATCATGGTCTCCACCTGATTCAGGCCAGAATACCGAATCGTGGTCGCGTCGAGCCGATCAATTGTTTCCCCAATTATGTTTTCATCTTTGGAATAAGCATTTGATGAGTACCCGGTAATAAAGAATCCATTCTTGTTCGGGTGTTGGCGTGCTGTTTTGATAAAACTCGGCGCCATTGACACTGACCCGGTTACGGGTGATCTGAGCCAGGCAATCGATGACCCCACGGAAGGTCCAACGTCTGTTTTCCCCGACGCCATCAGCTTCAAATAAGGGCGCGAGACGTTGTTCCATGTGCCATTGGAGGTAATAGGCCAACATGCACAGGAACACATGAGCGCGAATTCGACCATCGGTTTTATGATAAACCGGGCGGATTTCCAATTGCACCGTTTCCAGATTACGGAAGGCGCGCTCGACAAAGGTCAGGCTTTTATACGCGTTGACCACGTCCACGGTATTCATCTGCGCTTGATCGACATCGGTGCTGATGATAGAGCACCCATCCAAGCTTTTCTCCTGAGCGACCTTAGCGGTATCGATAGACCAGCGTAAGCGAGGCTCTCTAGAGGAGGGATCGGCTGGGTCGGGTTCAATGGACCATTGAATAAATTTACCCACCTTGTATTTTGCCAAGACTTTCCCCACCCGGGCGCCGAGCTTCTCGACAGTGGTTTTGCGTTGGTAGGCGGCGATGCCCTGCAACGCGGTCGTGGTCAGATCCAACAGCCGTTGGCGTGTCTCGCTTTCGCGTTGAGCGGTGATCGGGTTGCGGCACAGGCAATAACGTCGCGATGGCTCGCTGGGATCGGTGACTTCATGGATTTTACGGTCATCAAACAGGTCGAGCTCGATCACCTTTTCCTGCAGCAGTGATCTCATTTCAGGGTGGGTTAAGGCCCCGATCGTTTGCAAGTCCGCTTCGTCTTTTAAGGCTTCGATCGTACTCTGGGTGATCATGCCGCGATCGCCCACAAAGATCACGTTCTCGATACCATCGTCCCGTTCGATTTCCTGCACCTTATCGATCACGGTAGTTTCATCTTGGGTATTGCCCGCGTAGACTTCCACCCCCACCGGACAGCCTTGCGCATTACAAATCAGCCCGACGACCACTTGTTCGTGTCCCTTCTTGCCATCTCGATTGTAACCGAATTTCACCAGCTCACTGGTGTTATACTCGCCTTCAAAATACACGCGGGTGATGTCGTAAAGCACCACATGGCCGGCGTTGAGATGGCGCCGCGCTAGCTTTTTCTGAATCGCCCCCTGGCGCTGTAACAGGCTATCCATCGGCGCATAACCGTGGCGTTCCACATCAGGCTGGCCCTCAATGCCACAGAGTTCCCACAGGCCGGTGTTGGGGGCGTGGTGGCACAAGGACAGTTTGCTTCCCGCATAGACCAGACGTCCAATGATCATCGCCAACAGGCTATTGACCCAGGGTTCACGGCGTGAATACAGCGCTTGGGGCAAACCGAGTTGTTTGGCGAGGGCCAGGATCACATAACTGGCCCCATATGCGAGGAGTAACACTTATGGAGACCTTCAGGAATAGATTCTGTAGTCGGGTTTAGCTACGCGTGTGCACACCCGTAAGGGGGACAAAGGACACTCCAAGTATGCTTTTTGTGCTCACGCGACCTGCTTCGTCCTTCTCCAATACGACCAACTCTTGATAGGCGTGGGGTTGACCCACCGGCATGACCAAACGTGCGCCGGGCTTGAGCTGTCGCATGAGTGGCGGAGGAATCGAGCTAGCCGCAGCCGTAACCATAATTCCATCGTAGGGGGCATAATCCTCCCAACCCAGATAACCATCGCCCAATTTTATCGCAATGTTATTGAGTTGTAATCGGGCTAAGCGTTGCTCTGCTTCGACTACAAGTGACTCGATCACTTCTACGCTATAAACCTGTTTGACTACGAGCGACAGAACCGCGGCTTGATAACCCGACCCAGTCCCAATCTCAAGTACCACAAAATCTTTTTGTGGTAGCAATAGATCTGTCATCAGCGCCACGATATAGGGTTGGGATATTGTCTGTCCATGACCGATGGGCAATGGCCCATTGAGGTAGGCCATTTTTTTTAGATTTTCGGGTACAAACTCCTTACGGGGAACGCTTCTCATAGCCTCGATCACTTGAGGAGATAAGGCGTTTTTGCCAATAAACCTCCGAGTCATGCGAACCTCGGCATCAATATCGTCGATCATCCGATCGATGCCGTCCCTATCTTGGTCTAAGATAATTGAGCTAGTCATCTTGTGGAACCATATTCATTTATTGCAGTATGCCTATTCGCCGATCGTTTTAGCCACTCAAAGCTAGAGGGTAACGACGAGTCCCTTCATACCCGATTTGCTATCAACAGCCGAGTGACTACAATCATAGTATCTTTTTAGTCATGCTGCTTTAATCCGTAATTTTGAGTTGCTTGAGCATCCCAGTATGCGGAATTGAATTCGCAAGCGGAATGACATCGATCAACGCCTCGATAGAGGAACACTATTTATAGCAAACTCCATTTCCTCAATGATCCAGAGAAAATGTCCATCATCTTCGCGATGAAACCTGATATTCGAGCATACTGGGAGCAGTTCCCTCATCCCGCCGATATGGGTATTCGTGGATATGGTGAGACAATGGAAATCGCCTTTGAGCAGGCTGCTTTGGGACTTACCGCTACGGTCTGTGAGTTGGCGACCATACGCCCCGAAATGCCCGTGCAGATTCGATGCGAAGCAACCGATCATGAGTTACTACTGGTCGATTGGCTAAACGAGTTAATCTACGAAATGGCCACTCGACGGATGCTTTTCATCCGCTTCCAGGTACGGATTCTAAATACTTTGCTCACAGCGACGGCTTGGGGGGAAGCCATTGATCAGCAACGACACCGGCCCACGGTCGAAGCCAAAGGAGCCACCTACACCGAGTTGCAGGTTCGGCAAATGGAAAACGGCTTGTGGATTGCCCAATGCGTCATTGATGTATAATTTTTCAATAGTGGTGCATTCATGGATAACCATCAGTTAACGAAGCTTTCAGATTTCACTTGGTGTATCGAACCCTACGGGAAAATGCGGGTACCCGTTGTGATCTATGCTGATGAGTTTCTGATCAAAGAATTGGACTCAAAAGTTTATCAACAGGCGATTAATGTAGCCACTCTACCGGGCATCGTATCGGCGTGTTATACCATGCCTGATGCGCATTGGGGGTACGGGTTTCCTATTGGGGGTGTTGCGGCTTTCGATGCTGAGCAAGGCGGCGTCGTTTCGGCGGGCGGTGTTGGATTTGATATTTCCTGTGGCGTACGAACATTGCAGACGGGGCTGACACGGGAGGCTATCGAACCCATCAAAGTACAACTGGCTGATGCCCTATACCGTACTATTCCAGTCGGTGTTGGAAGCACGGGGCATGTTCACTTGAATTCCGCAGGTATGGATGCAATGTTGGCCGGAGGTGCACAATGGGCCGTGGAACGTGGCTACGGAATCGCGGAAGACCTGCAACGCATTGAGGAATTTGGATGCATGGCCGGGGCACAACCTCAGCACGTCTCAGAGCATGCCAAACGCCGACAGCGTAACGAAATGGGCACTCTCGGTTCAGGCAACCATTATCTCGAAGTTCAGGAAATCACCGATATCTATGATCCCAGCGCAGCTACGGCTTTTGGAATTACGCAAGGCAATGTGGTCGTTACCATTCACTGTGGTTCACGTGGCCTCGGGCACCAAATTGGCACTGAGTTTTTGCGAGAGATGGTGGTCAAGGCGAGCTATCATGGAATCCAACTTCCCGATCGCGAACTCGCGTGTGCTCCCATTGCATCACCCCTAGGTCAACGCTATCTTGGAGCGGTACGTTCCGCTATCAATTGTGCTTTGGCAAACCGGCAGATTATCACCCACCTGACTCGCCAAGTATTTACTGACCTCTTGCCCTCGGCTGAGCTCAGTTTATTTTACGATGTCTCCCACAACACCTGTAAAGAGGAACACCATTGGATTAGTGGGGTACGGCGAAAGCTGTATGTCCACAGGAAAGGAGCAACCCGAGCGTACGGTGCTGGGCACCCTGATCTACCGGTTGCTTTTCAACAAGTAGGCCAGCCCGTGCTCATTGGCGGCTCGATGGGAACCGCATCTTATATTCTAGCGGGCAATCGTGAAAACTACGCACTTTCCTTTTCTTCCGCTTGTCACGGAGCCGGACGACACCTGAGTCGACGTCAAGCTTCCAAGACTTGGAAAGGACAAAATGTCATTGCTGAGCTCGCTCAGCTGGGAATTATTATTCGCAGCCCATCCTTCCGTGGCATAGCCGAAGAAGCACCTGGAGCTTACAAGGATGTTAACGCCGTGGTGGGCGCATCGGAACAGGCGGGACTCGCACGAAAAGTGGCAAAGCTTGTGCCCATTGTCTGTATTAAAGGATGAAAGCGTTTCTTGCGATCAACCATTATCCGCGAGCATAGCCGGTATTTGCCTGCAGCTCACTGAATGCATCCGATAGCGATTGCTTGCCGTTACGCGCCCGTAACATAGTCCAATAACCGAATAAATTGACCGGTATACTATCGATGATATCTAAATCGGTCTCATCGATGAAGGTGTCCATGCGAAGATCAGGATGAAATCCTAGCAACTCAGAGCAAGGCGCCAGCAACCGCTCGATCCGGCTTATAATGGGGTTGGAATTTTGGAAATGATTCACGATGAAAAGCTCACCTTCGGGCTTGCAGACTCGGCGCATCTCCTCTACTAAGCCCGCTGGATTAGACACCACAGGCACCACATACATGGCCACAACCTTATCGAAATGATCTTCGGCAAACTGCATTTTTTCAGCATCCATAAGCCGTAATTCAACCACATTCTCCAGACCATCGCGAAGCTTGCGGTTACGTGCTCTTTCAAGCATTTCGGGAGAAATGTCTATGCCTGTAATAGAGACATCCTCAGGATATAGGGGTAAGGACAGCCCGGTTCCTACGCCTACTTCGAGTATTTTATCCCCGGGTTGACACTGCAAATGATCGATAACTGCTTTACGCCCACGATGAAACAACATACCAAAATAAAAATCGTAAAATCGGGCGTAACGCCGATAGGCGTTTTGAATGGCTTCTATGTTCAATTACTCACTCCGTATTCTTTAAAACTGACTCGGTTATTATTGATCCACAAAATCCCTTATCGTTAGAGATTGAAGGGGCACAACCACTAAGTACGCAACGTGCCACTTTTCCCCGCCGCACATTGAAAAGTTTCCGATGGGCAAATTTTTTCAGATCATCTCGCTAGGACAAGCACGGTCCTTAACGATAAAACTTGACATCTTAGCATTCATCAGCATCTTTTTGCATAAGAGTACCGCCCCTCAAATAGATCAACTCTTCGCTAGCAAGTTCGAATGCACCTAACAAAGACTCCCAATACAAACCACAGAAGCTTCCTAATACCTCAAGAATACCTCAATATTTTTCTAAGGATTCAGGTTGGGTAGGCCGGCGATATCAATGAGGTGTGACTTGAATCTGCGCCCCATTAGGATACGCATAAAAACCCCTCGAAAGGCCTTATGCCATTGTGGCCCATCCAGTTGAGTACTACCGTAGATTGCTGTATCCAAAGTCGTAAACAGCGACTTCAACAACGCACTATCCAAATGAGGATAACGCTCGTCAATCTCGCTAGCAATAGTATATAGGGACGTATTCACGGGTAGCCTCATAGCCGCATGTGCATAATCTTGCAATAGCTTTGCTATGCGTGTTGGATCCGTTTCCCTTGCGACTCGGTGCATCAGCAACGCAGTCTTAAGTGTTCGTGGAGTCGCATACTCAACCCATCGATGCATAGTGGTTAACGCCGAGCTTAGCGGTAAAGCAAGTTTGACAGATCCCGGTAACTTTCTCGGGATCTTGTTTAAAGCCAGCTTAGCTTTAGGCAATTGCCGCATCAACCACAGGTGAACGTCGCGGACTAACCCACTAATTTTGATCAATATTCGCGAACCAAATTCCAGTACTTTATTCGGTATCGATAATGACAAAGTTGGACGTCCTGCTCCTAGCCACCAGCCGAAAGCGAACAAAAACAAACCCACAATGAAAAAACCAAGAATCGAGCTTCGAAAACCGTTTTGAAGCTTACGATCTGTCGACCCTGCAGAGAGCTTGTTCTCAGAAGGTGTTTTCGCCGCGGCAAAATCCGTAGGACGCCAACGCACTTCGGCTGGCCGCTGATGGTTTAGATCCCACCACGATACACGGATCTCAGGCAAGCTCAGCGGGCCAGTTTCTTGTGGAATAATCGTAAAAGATTCTTCACGCTGTCCATACAGTGTCTTACCGTCGCGACTGAGCTCTTGCGTGGTAACGGGATGCCCGGAATACAGTTTATAATTCGGGCTTTGAAGGAACTCGGCAAGGCTGGGTAATTCGTCCCCCCCCAATCCAGTGGCACGGAAAATCAGCTTTAGCGTTAGGGGCTTACCAGCGATTGCGTGGTGAATATCCCCACCTATGCTTCCCTCGATTTCCGCCTGATAGAGTGGTAGCCAATGCACGTTGTCGCCAATAGGTGGACGGACTGTTAATGTCACGCTGTTGGACATCAGTACATGCTCGCCGACCGCCGGTTCGTTTTCATTTTGGTAAGCAAAAGATTGTTGCTGCCAGGGATTGAACTTGTAGTTATAGCCAAAATTATAGCTATAGTAATTTCCAACTCTGCTGTTGGCTTGTGATTCTGCAGGCGTTACTTTAACCTTTGTGGGGGGAATTTCCGTATAACCTGGGGTAAGTGGCGTAACAATATATCGATATTCATTGACTACCAGCTGCTGCCCATCCCTACCTGTTCGATACCTGTTGCGTGGTCCATCCGCTTTCTCTAACACAATTCCCGCTGCACTCGGAGGCTGGACATTCACCCTGGAGAGGCTGATACTGCTCACCACCCGTATGGAGTACACTAATTTCTGACGCACATATGGACTCGTCTCGCTAAGCTCAGCTTCCACATTTACTCCACTAAGCGCAAAGACGACCTGTGGGGAAACCGCTAGCAAAAAAACTATTAAGCAAAAAGGTTTTATCATAAGCTTAGCTTGAATGGCGAGAATCATCGCGGGGATAAAATCTAATAGGGGAATTGGGCCGTTAGAAGATGCCCTATCGAACTATTGTCGGTAGTTTACTATCCTGCTTCAATTAAATACCCAGGTCAAGAACAATCCATTCAGTGCCCATCAATCACACAAGCCATTGATAGTTCAACCCTCTGTTCGCCAAGACGCGGGTACTAATCCCTGCTGTATTTGGAACTGAAAACTTCCCTGCATTAGGCTTGCTGCTAGCCACCACATTGGCGTATCTATTGGAAGCATTGATATGGCTCAACCCTCCCGCAGACCGCTGCTAGAATATGGGATCGACGGCAAATGTACACATAGCCTGGCCTTCTGAAGAACCACAATTCTTAGATATATGTCTAATCAGCTCGTTGTATACCTTCTAAATTTTTATAGAGGAGGGAAAAGCGCTAGAAACTCTGAGCAGAGAGATCTATGGCTTGATTTATAGAATGGTCGAATTCCTTACCTTCACTCCAGAGTTGGAACGCTAGCATTCATACCGGTAGGCGTTCCGCTGAGACGATAATACCGTCGTGATCCGCATATAAATACTGCCCAGAAACAAAAACAACCCCCGCAAAGGATACGGGAACATCTTGCTCCCCAACGCCTCTTTTTACACTTTTGAGTGGATGAATCGAGAGTGCTTTTAGACCCACACCGATTTGGGCAATTTCAGCCGAGTCACGAATGCATCCATTCACAATCATGCCTGACCAACCATTACGCTCAGCTAGCATGGCTAATTGATCCCCTATCAAGGCACAGCGCAGCGATCCCCCCCCATCTACGACTAACACTCCTCCATCGCATTTATTTTCCAAAGCTGCACGAACGAGGGAATTGTCCTCAAAACATTTCACGGTACGGATTTTACCTTGAAAGGTCTGCGCACCCCCATAATTAGTGAAGAGAGGCGCCGCGACTCCCAACTTATCGCTATATTGGTCACAAAGATCGGCTGTTTTAAATGTCATCAAGCAATACCTAAGCCTGTTGTTGAATGGGTATACTTTATGCCTTGAGCATTATTCGTATATAGAAGTAATTTATACGTCACTAAGCAGAGGGAACATGGAAACAAAAAGTTAATCAATGCAGCAACTTTTAGCACCTGGGCAGGTATAATCTAATGTCATTACTTGATTTAAATATGAGTCTAGCACTGATCTTAATCCCGCCACGCTTTCCACTAGCCTTTCCGGCTATATAATCTCGTTTTACTCCCGTCTTAGCAATGCACAATCGACTTCCAAGCTTCCAGTTGAGAGATATGACAATGTATTGTATTACGAATTTAAAGTCGATATGGTAAATAGCTACTTTATAGTCGGTGCATTGAACTTAATGCGCCGACTGGATGGGAAGACTATCGGAGCAGAGGAAAGCTAATGGGAATTCGTACAAAATTCAACTTGGTACTAGTGTTTGCCTTTACCATTGGTTTGGTAATCGCCGGTTATTTCTCCTATGGTTTACTCAGAGAAAATGCGCGTGAAGAAGTATTAAATAATGCAGGTATAATGATGGAAACCTCAATGGCCATACGCGGCTACACAGTTAATGAAATTCGACCGCTATTGAATTCGCAATCCAGGCTACGTTTCCTACCACAAACCGTCCCTGCTTATGCCGCTACACAAAATTTCAAAGGCTTGCGGCAAAAATATCCGGACTACAGCTACAAAGAGGCGACTTTAAATCCCACCAATCCCATACACCGCGCCACCGATTGGGAAACAGACATCATTGATTGGTTCAGGCAGAACAAAGGGGCTACTCAACTGGTCGGTGAACGCAATACCGCCACGGGACCGGCGCTTTATTTTGCGCGTCCCATCACGATAACGAACGAGAAATGCCTTGCTTGTCATAACACCCCACAAGACGCTCCCAAACCAATGCTCGCGCTTTATGGAAACTCAAATGGATTTGGTTGGAAACTCAATGAAACTGTTGGGAGTCAAATTGTATCCATACCCATGTCGGTTCCTTTAACAAGAGCCAGAAATACCTTTTATACCTTCATGGGTGCATTACTTTTTGCCTTCGTTATCGCGGGTGTACTACTCAATATTTTGCTTCACATTGTCGTGATACGCCCGGTTATCAGTATCGCAAAAGTAGCCAACGATGTTAGCCTCGGCAAGCCAGATGTACCCGAGCTGGTGCTTAAAGGGAGTGATGAGATTTCCTCGCTCGCCCAGTCCTTTAATCGAATGCGTCGCAGTCTATCCAACGCGATGAATATGCTGGATCAAACGGACTTCGGTGAGGAAAACTTCTGATAAAGATGATCTACGGGAGTATAGCCTAAGCATTCAACATTGCTTATAGTCCTTCAGCCTGTATTTCGAGGGGAGAGAATGGTTAAAGGGGGAAACAACCTTAAAAGAGTGCGATATCGATGGATTCTTCAATCTTCCCAAATCAGCTCGGACGGTACGAGATCATCGAAATGCTCGGTCAGGGAGCTATGGGAGTCGTTTACCGGGCAAGTGACTCTCTGCTAGGACGAATAGTAGCGCTAAAAACAATCCACCCCCATTTACTTACAGGGAAAACTCGAGCAGACCTATTAGAGCGTTTTAAACGGGAAGCCCGAATCGCAGGCCGCTGTCAACACCGCAACATCGTCACTGTGTTCGACTACGGGATCGACCATGATATTCCCTTCATCGCCATGGAATACGTCGAAGGCGTCGAGCTCAAACGTTATACCACCATCGGAGCACTACTCGGCGTCCCTATTATTGTCACGATCATTCTGCAAGTATTGGACGCACTGGGTCACGCGCATAGCGCTGATATCATACATCGTGATATCAAACCGGCAAATATTATCCTTCTACAAGACCACATGGTTAAAATTGCTGATTTTGGCGTGGCCCGATTGCTTTCTTCGGAACTCACTCGCACCGGATTAGCCATCGGGACACTCAGCTACATGGCACCCGAGCTTTTCTTAGGTCAGAGAGCAGATAAACGCACGGATTTATACTCTGTGGGTGTAGTCCTATACGAACTGCTAACCGGACACAAACCCTTTTCTGCTCCCATTGAATCCAATATACCCCGCAATACGGTATCCACAAATCCTGAGAGTCCCTCGACACTCAATTCGAGTATACCGAAAAGTTTCGACCGTTTAGTTCTAAGGGCATTAGCAAAAGATCCAAATAAACGTTATAACTCTGCCGCAAGCTTTGCTGCCTCATTGCGAACATGTATTGCTAATCTTCAACTCACCACCTTTGATTCTACCGCACCAACTGAAGTCCGCGTGGCCACATCTAGGGTCGATACGGCTCAGCCAAGGCAGATTAGCTCGTATGATGGGAGCTTTCAAACAATCCAAGAATGGTCACGCCAAACAGTTCAGACGGTGGAAGAGCATTTCTCTGAATTTGTAGGTCCGGTTGCTAAAGTAATCGTAAGACGTACCATTTGCGAAGTGAATACAATCAAGGAGCTGTATCATCGGCTGGGTGATTATATACCAGACTTACAGGAACGTGATAAATTTGAGCGTAAAGCAGCATTAACGACAGGAACTGAAACCGGTGTTTCTGAGACTTCTTCTCCAGCAAGATCGAGTGTAAGCAGGGTGGCCACGACTGATCTGAGTATTAGTACGCAGCGATTCAGCCCTGAGACCCTACAGAAAGTGTGTTCACAGCTGACGCTTTATATCGGTCCAATGGCAAAAATGATGGTTAAAAAAGCCAGCCGTCAAGCAACCACAATTGAAGAGCTTTACCATATTCTGGCGGAACGCTTGTCCGACGAATACGAGCGCCGTAAATTTTTATCCAATCTCCACAGAAGATAAATCATTCCCAGAAGAGTCAATCGAATTCGAAGGGGGAACGAGCCAACTGAACAATCGGTATCTACAAGATACCACAGTGCGGGCGACATGAGTGGAGTTGCACCGCAGTACTAATCAATTTAAATCTTGTAGTAAGGACTCTCTTGTCGGATCAGAGAGCTTGTCAACAACATGGGTATAGTGTTCATGCTCCACACCTGTTTTGATTTCAGCCCCGCGTTTAAGCGCCGACACCATATCCGCACTCAGTTCAAATCGCAGAAAATGAACCGACGAAGTTTTCTCGCTCGTTTCCCGTTGCAGATCCTCATTGGTGACCGGATACACACGCACTAAACCATCGACTTGCACCCAAACCTCTCGCTCGATACCAATCAGCTTAGCGAGTTGACGCTTTCTCTCCTCCACATCGGCATACTCGATCATTAAAGTGCCTTTCCAATTTGAACCATCAGGGATTAACGGATTATAAGTGTCTAACTCTTGTTGAATCTCATCGGGCTCAAAGATGCGCTCGGCGCGTAACATCTCTTGGATCTGGTACATCATGGTCAACCGATCTTCAAAATGTAAGCTAATATTCGGTCCGATGTAAACGACACGATTTCGCTTATGCGCCATCAACTTACGACGAAATTCGGGACGCATTTCAGCATACTTTTCCAGGGAAATTAAATCTTTACGGGTAAGTTTTTCCATGAGGAATACGTTGTATCAATTGCGTATGTTAATGGGCAAATTCAGAGCAAACTCAAAAGTCGTCAAACAAAAACCTTCGCTAGAAACTCACACTCCACAACGCAGCACCGTTTTAGAGTCCGTAAGCCAATCGCAACAATGTCAAGGGATGCTCTGGAGATCGGCCATTGCGCAGGCCATTTTCAATCTGATGCCCTGCCATCGGGCAATCGCTGCTGTAGTGATCAACTTCCGCCCTTTTAACGCGTTCGACAACAGGCCGACAGATTTTCATCGAAAATTCGTGAAATTCCTGTTTAACTGCATAGGTCCCATCATGTCCCGAACACCGCTCAATCACTTCCAACTCAGTTCCCGGCACAAGTTGAAGTAAATCACGAGTCTTGAGGCCCATATTCTGGACCCGAAGATGACACGGAGCGTGATAAGCTATTTTACCTAATGACTGTTGAAAATCTGTTTTCATCATACCCTCTTTATGACGCAACATTAGGTACTCGAAAGGATCAAAAATATGCGTGCTCACTTTGATTACTTCAGGATCATCAGGGTACATTAGGGGAAGTTCCTGTTTAAACATCAGTACGCAGGACGGCACGGGCGCGACAATATCCCACCCTTGATCAATCATTTCGGACAACGCTGAAATATTGACCTGCTTCGCCTGGTCTACCGCATCCAGATCACCAAGCTCCAGCTTTGGCATTCCGCAGCACCGCTCTCTGCTAGCTAGGGTAACAACCAAGTCATTATGTTCAAAGACCTTAACCAGATCCATTGCAAGTTCAGGTTCATTGTAATTTCCATAGCATGTCGTAAACAAAGCCACACGTCCCTGGGTACTCCCCGCCGCTAAAGGTTCGTAGTTCATCAGTGCCTTACGCTTGGCTAAACGCCGACGTGCGGTTTCTGTATGATATTTGGGTATGATCGCGTCAGTATGTACACCTAGAACTTTTTCCAGTAATTTGCGCATCGTGGAATTGCTATTGCTGGCGTTGACTGCCTGCGCAACCACCGGAATTCCCGCCAACTTCCCCAGAGTATCCGTAGAACTCAGAAGCTTATCACGGGTTTTGAATTGCCCCCGTCGATTCTTCACCGCTTTGGCCCTCAACATCAAATGGGGGAAATCAACATTCCACTCATGGGGAGGGACATAAGGACATTTAGTCATATAGCACAGATCGCACAGATAACAGTTATCGACAACCTGCCAATAATGCTCCTTGTCAACACCATCAACTTCCATGGTCTCGGAGTTATCCACTAGATCAAATAACGTTGGGAAGGCATTACACAGGCTGACGCAGCGGCGACAACCGTGACAAATATCGAATACTCGCTCGAGCTCCTCCATTAGCCTTGGCTCGTTATAAAACTCACTGTCTTTCCAATTCAGCGGGTGCCGAATTGGCGCTTGCAGATTACCTTCCTGGTGACCTTCTGACACACTGGACATAAATTAACCTCTGTTAAGGTATAACCACCTTGAATAAACTACCCCGTTGCAAGAAGACGGGGTAGTAGGATGAGTTGCTCGAAACTCATGGAAATTCATTGCAATGCATCGTTTGATACGCAGTAAGCTGCGGGAATTAGACCTATAGCGATTAAATGGAGAGTCGGGTGCATTCCTTCAATTAATAGTCGAGAGCAACTTTTTTTGGAAGCCAATGGAGATAGATGAATATTTACTATTGAGTAAACCATGAATACAAATACAGCTAGACCTAATTTCTGGATCAATCTGGATCAATAGGGGCCAGCATTACTGACCCCTATTGAGTACCAGCTATTCGCCTAATGTATCAAGCGCTTTTTTGAAGCGGTTTGCGTGGGAGCGCTCTGCCTTAGCAAGTGTCTCGAACCAGTCTGCGATTTCATCGAATTGCTCATCGCGTGCTGCCTTAGCCATACCGGGATACATGTCGGTATATTCATGGGTTTCGCCAGCAATGGCGGAACTTAGGTTGTCCTTAGTTCCGCCAAAAGGCAACCCCGTAGCGGGATCACCGCAGGTTTCCAAGTACTCCAGATGCCCGTGGGCATGCCCTGTCTCCCCTTCAGCAGTAGAACGAAACACGGCTGAGACATCATTGTAACCCTCCACATCCGCCTTTGCGGCAAAATACAGATAGCGGCGATTAGCTTGAGATTCGCCTGCAAAGGCGTCTTTAAGGTTCTGCTCGGTTTTACTGCCTTTTAGCTCCATAGTAGAATTCCTCTGGTTGCTGGATAGGTTCTGAGAATGGTTCCGATTTAGACTAATTCTAAATCTCCACAGAACCATAGACCAAGTATGATCCAAAGTCAACACTCACCTTTTTGAACAGGCTCATCTCAAGTTGTGTTTTAACAAACTTTGGTCGGTATTAAACCGCACTAGCTTGCAGCGACGGCGCCTTACTCCAAAGAATCAAGACACTCAGAGCAAGTCTCCTAATTCTATTTCATTCACAATGCCCTGTGCAGTTAAAGATATTCTGTCTGCGAGTTGTGTATGTCAGACCCCTACTTGTGCAAAAAGGGGTCTTGTGCAAATAGGGTTGGAGGCTAAAGCAAGCTAGCTGGCTCAGTTGGGCTACAAGCGTCCGAATCCGTAGTGCCCACATGACAAAGCGTATATCGAGAGGATGTTTTTTAGTTAGACTCACGTAAGTAGTGTTTGAGCCATTAAAATTAGCCATTGTTATCGGAGTAGATAGTGCCTAAAAAAAATATTCCTGAACAATCCATCGATGCATCCAGAGACTTCGAAAAGGCCCTGCACGAACTTGAATCTCTAGTCGAACAGCTAGAGCGTGGAGACCTATCCCTTGAGGACTCGCTAAAACTTTTCGAAAGAGGAATAAATTTATCTCGATTCTGTCAAGTAGCCTTAACAACGGCTGAGCAGAAAGTGCGCATCCTTAGCGAAAGGCCGGGTGAGTCCCAACTTGAATCCCTTGACTTAGAAAATGACAGCGATGTCAATCAATCGTCTACAGAATCAACCTGATTTTGGATAATGAATGTTTTAAAACTCGAATTCGCTTGATTGGCCAAATAATCTTAAGAAAACTCCGGTCAGCTTACAATGTTTACCCAACATCGCTCAGCCTCCCCGATGCCTAATTTCTTTGCCCCTTAATATTGCTATTGCAGATATAATTGTGGATTACTCATCTTTCAAACGCACGATTCAATTTTTAAATGCTAATGACCGAAGTTTTATTAGAAATCGAAGCTCAAATTCGACAACTCAGTCAACACGTAGAACAGGCACTCGATTATTGGCTTCCCGCAGAAGATATCCATCCCGCAATACTGCATACAGCGATGCGATACTCGGTGCTTCAAGGGGGTAAGCGGATTCGTCCCGCTTTAGTCTATGCAACCGGACAAGCTTTGGGCATCCCGTTGAGGCACCTCAACGGCTCAGCTTGCGCGGTTGAATTAATTCATGCTTATTCGCTGATTCATGACGATTTACCTGCCATGGATAATGATGAGCTTCGACGAGGAAAACCCACCTGCCATAAGGCATTCGATGAAGCTACCGCCATTCTCGCCGGCGACGCAATCCAAGCACTCGCATTCTATATCCTCGCCCATGATAGAGACTTAGCCGAAACAGCGGAAGCTCGCATAAAGATTATCGAAACACTCGCACAAGCCGCGGGTTCACGAGGGATGGCCGGTGGTCAGGCTATCGATCTAGCAGCTGTAGGACAATCGCTTAACATCGCGGAACTCGAGGACATGCATATCCATAAAACGGGAGCCCTCATCCATGCTAGTATCATGATAGCTGCCTACACTCAATCAGAAGTATCCCACTCAACGTTGCAGAAGTTAGCTCACTATGCAAAATGTATCGGTCTTGCCTTCCAAATTCATGATGATATTCTGGATGTAGAGGGTGATACTGAAACCCTAGGTAAACCACAGGGCTCCGATAGCCTTCAAAACAAACCCACTTACCCCGCATTGCTTGGCCTCACGGAAGCCAAAACACGGGCCAACACACTTTATAATGAAGCGATCGATAGCTTGATAGGGTTCGATGCACGTGCTGATTTGCTCAGAAACATCGCCTACTATATCGTCAAGCGCTTGAAATAATTCGATAGATTGACAAAAATCCACTAACTACCGACGGATGTTTGGGGTGAATCAATTACAACTAGCTGTCGTTACAGTCGATGCCTGTTGCCAATCAAGAGTTTCAGTTGAGGTAAATGATTTAAGCCTCTCCAAATAGGTCCGTCGTACTGAAACTAGCATGCGAGAAGTTACTCTCGATTGTAATCAAGGGGAATGGATTCCATCTTCCCCTCTATCCCATGGCGTAAGTCCCACTGAAAGCAGTGGAGTAATTAAGAATATAATTTAGAAATGAGTTCCCATTCGTATCCATTGCTTAAGCGCATTAATTCACCGCTGGATTTGCGTGAATTACCCTTGACTGAGTTATCCGAGCTCGCTACCGAATTACGCAGCTATTTATTGCATTCTGTATCAAAATCGGGAGGGCATTTCGCCGCAGGGCTAGGCACTATTGAATTGACCATTGCGCTACACTTTGTATTTAATACGCCCTATGACCGACTGGTTTGGGATGTGGGCCATCAATGTTATCCACATAAAATTCTTACGGGTCGCCGAACTGCCATCGCAACCATTCGTCAACAACATGGGCTTGCTCCCTTCCCTAAACGTGCGGAGAGTGAATATGACACATTTGGTGTAGGCCACTCGAGCACTTCCATTAGCGCAGCCTTAGGGATGAGTCTAGCCGCAGCACAGAAGAACGACCCTCGTAAAGTCGTCGCTATTCTAGGCGATGGCGCCCTCACCGCTGGAATGGCTTATGAGGGTTTGAACCACTTAGGCGATGTTTACGCAGACCTATTGGTTATATTGAATGATAATGAGATGTCTATTTCTCCTAACGTGGGTGCCATGACCAATTACCTTACACGGATGCTCTCGGGTAAAGTCTATTCGAGCATGCGAGAAGGTGGCAAGAAATTGCTCAAGCAAATGCCCCCCATGTGGGAGTTAGCACGCCGTACGGAAGAGCACGTCAAGGGCATGATTGCCCCGGGCACTTTGTTTGAGGAAATGGGTGTCAATTATTTCGGGCCCATGGATGGTCATGATTTAGCCAGCCTCATTCAAACTCTAAATAATCTCAAAGAACACAAAGGACCCCGCCTGTTACACATCGTTACTCGTAAAGGCAAGGGCTATGCCCCCGCTGAAGCTGATCCGGTAGGCTATCACGCCGTGTCGAAATTCGACCCGGAAATCGGAGTAGTGAAGGCCCGCAAAGGATCACATCCAACCTACACGAAGATATTTGGAGACTGGCTATGCGATATGGCTGCGCAGGATGAACGCCTGATTGGAATTACACCTGCAATGCGGGAGGGTTCTGGCATGGTGCGTTTCGCAGAAGAATTTCCTCAACGTTATTTTGATGTCGGAATCGCAGAACAACATGCCGTGACGCTCGCGGCCGGGATGGCCTGCGAAGGACAAAAACCTGTAGTGGCCATCTATTCTACATTTTTACAACGAGCATACGATCAACTTATCCACGATGTCGCACTACAAAATCTGCCCGTACTCTTCGCGATTGACCGTGCTGGAGTCGTGGGTCCCGACGGTCCGACCCATGCTGGCAGTTTTGATCTAAGTTATCTGAGATGTATCCCCAATATGATCATAATGTCTCCTTCGGATGAGAATCAATGCCGGCAGATGCTCACGACTGGATTTTTACAAAATGCGCCTGTTGCGGTACGGTATCCACGTGGGAACGGACCCGGAGTGGTTGTTGTTCAATCCATGGAAACGGTACCCATCGGTAAGGCCGCGTTGCGCCGCAAAGGACACACAATCGCCTTTCTCGCATTTGGCAGTCCGGTTTACACCGCATTAGAAGCAGCCGAAGCCTTAGAGGCTACCGTGATTGATATGCGGTTCATTAAGCCTCTAGATGAGGAGATGGTATTAGCTATGGCCAACACCCATGAACTGTTAGTTACGCTCGAAGACAATACAGTAATCGGCGGAGCGGGGAGCGCGGTTAACGATTGTCTTATGACATCAGGTGTACAAGTGAACACTCTAAATCTGGGTCTTCCCGACCGATTTCTAAGCCACGGCAGCCGTGAAGAACTGCTCCATGAGGCAGGGTTAGACACTCAGGGAATAATAGAATCGATTCAAACCCAGTTGGATCGTAGGGATTGCGAAAAATGCGGCACTCAAGTAATATCCTAGTATTCCCCTCAAGTACTCATCTGCAGGCTACGCCTGGTCGGTGGTTTTAGTCGGGCGAGCAACCCCTTATGGAACGTTAACATTCTGGTGTGTCATACACCCTACGAGGACGCGTGAATGAGAACAATGGCTCCCAAAGTCCTTAAGCAAATTCCTGACATACAAAACAGTTTAGATACCCGGCAAATACCTATCAACAAGGTAGGGATCAAGGAGATCTTGCACCCTGTGCGGATTCAGGATCGCTCGGGAGGTGAACAACATACCATCGCCAAATTCAACATGTTTGTGGACCTACCGCATAACTTCAAAGGTACCCACATGTCCCGTTTCGTAGAAATACTTAACAACCACGAAAGGGAGATCACGGTTAAATCTTTCAGGGATATGCTGAAAGAAATGACCCGACGCCTAGAAGCGGAGTCTGGCCATGTTGAGATGTCGTTTCCCTATTTTATTAATAAAGCTGCGCCCGTATCCGGTGTGCAAAGTCTAATGGATTATCACGTTACGCTAATTGGTGAGATCCTCAAAGGCGAACCTCATACCAATATAAAGGTTGTCGTACCGGTGACCAGCCTATGTCCCTGCTCAAAAAAGATCTCGGATTACGGCGCCCACAATCAGCGTTCTCACGTGACTGTAAATGTGCGCATCCGGGGATTTATCTGGATAGAGGATTTGATCGATCTGGTTGAAGATGAAGCCTCTAGCGAGCTCTATGGGCTACTAAAAAGGCCGGATGAAAAATACGTTACGGAAAGAGCTTACGATAATCCCAAGTTCGTTGAAGACATGGTGCGTGATATCGCGATGAAGCTAAACAAGGATGAGCGAATTACCGCGTATACAGTAGAATCCGAAAATTTCGAATCTATCCACAATCATTCGGCCTACGCGATGATCGAAAAGGATAAGGAAATTGTTCCTTAAGTAAAAACTAGAATATGCATATGAATAACTAGTGGGACAAGAGTGAAGATCGCTCTGCTACGATTATGCTTCATCATCCGCATTGAGAATATAAGCCGACTTTAAACGATTTAAAAGCTTCTCTGCAGCTTCCGGAGAGAGAGGAGCATTTGTTGCTGTGTCCTCCTTATCATCGTCATTCTCATGAACGGTAATCAGGACATGATCTCCCTGCTGTTGCAACCGCACTTGATAAACCTCATCAACCTTTAACCCGTCTCCTTTACCAAATATTCTTGAAAACAGGCCTCGTTTATCACTCTCGCTGCTAGTATAAGTTATGCGATAAACTCCCTTCGGCCTATCTTGTTGTTCTACATACAAGCCAGCTCGGTCTAAAGCAACGCCCGTACGCTGCCATACACTTGTAAATTCATCTGTCACATACAATGTAGGAATGCCATTGATCTGTTTCAATAATATCGACGTCTGCGAGTGAGATGGCGCGACCGCAAGTTGTTGTTTAGCACTCTCTTTTGATGTACCCAAATACACCATGAGTTGAGTCAGCATTTCTGCTTCCATTTCAGGATTAGCAGGTTGCAATCGCCATCTTATTGGGGCTTCATCGTTAGTAGTATCGCCCACCTGTACCGCACGTTGTGAGCTAAGATAGATATTAGTGCTCCCATCACCCACGCGTTCTAGACGCAACCGAAACCGATCTCTCACCCCAGTATCGGATATAAGATCATAAGTTTTCCCCAGTAGACGAGCCAGTCCCTTCTTGGGCAAGGCATCCTTACGCTCATACCAGACTGTCTCCATAATACCGAGGCGGGGATCTTCCCTCTCAAGATCAATGCCTTCCTGATCCCAAAATTTCCGAAGTTTCTGCCATAATGTATTAGGGTCAGCATTTGCTTCTAGCCAACGGATGTTGCCGTCCCTATGAAGCTCAACACCTTCTACAGAAGGTAACACGGTTACTTTGGCGGGCACTGGCACACTAACGTTAGAATTTCCTTGACGGGTGTCGGTTACTTTGCGCCCTTGCGCCTGAACCTGTTGAGGAATGTCCATACGCGGGTTACTACTTGGTCTGGTTAAGTCAGGTGGCACTTCCAATGGAGGGAGGCTCTTGCTATTCTGATATTCCTCATCTTCACCGCCGAGGATAGAACACCCCAGTATTAGATTGGACAAACACAATAGAGCAAGCAATTGTACAGAAATTGAATTTCTAACATTCATTAATAGCTTTTGTACCTCAAGACCTGAATTCAATCTTATACGACTGCCGTAAAAGATCTGCCATCCCCAGTAAACTGTCAATACTAGATACTACCGGACTTCGGGTGATCTGCAGCGGCAATCAGAAATGGGGCCCATTTTTTAATCGTTTTCGTTTGCTAGTCACCGCTTCGCCCCAAACGATTAAATAAATAGCATCGATCCCCGCATGCGCTTCGCTAAGAATCCGTAAAGTCCGATTGTCCTCTTGGGTGAATCTTAAAGAACGAGCGCAATCAATCCTCACCGATTGCTCGTATTTAATATCGCCCACGACATTCTCTGCTTTGAATAAATTTGTTGATTTTCTAACTAGCTTAAAATGACGACTTCATGAGTTAGTCTCTTCTAATACGCCAGCCCGTTGCATTGAGCGACGTAATCGTGAGTGGAATTGTTCAGAAAATGGTGTGAGCGGGAGGCGAATCCCAGATTGAATAAGTCCAATCTCACTTAATGCCCACTTAACGGGAATTGGATTGGGCTCTAGAAATAGATCTTGGTGCAATCCCTCGAGGCGTACATTGATAGCACTAGCCTTTACTCGATCACCAGTTAGCGCCGCCACACACATATCATGCATGGCTTTTGGGGCGATGTTAGCGGTGACTGAAATTACTCCCTTTCCGCCTTGAAGCATTACTTCCATGGCTAAGGCATCCTCACCACTGTAGACATCAAGCCGGGAATCGCAACGACGGAGAATCTCCTTAATGCGGCTTAACTCACCTGAAGCTTCTTTGATTCCAACTATATTGGGAATTTCCGCCAAGCGTTCAACGGTTTCCGGCAACATATCACAGGCTGTGCGTCCAGGAACATTATACAGTATCTGAGGTAAGGGCACGGCTTCAGCAATAGCCTTAAAATGTTGATACAAGCCCTCTTGAGTAGGTTTGTTATAATAGGGCGTTACTAAGAGACAAGCATTGGCGCCAGCTTCGAGTGCGCACTGTGTCAAGCCTATTGCTTCGCGGGTAGAATTCGCGCCGGTTCCAGCGATAACCGGCACCCGACCGGCGACCTTGTCGACCACAAAACGTATCACATCACAGTGCTCCGCATGATCCAAGGTGGCTGATTCACCTGTCGTGCCTACTGCTACAATCGCATCTGTACCGTTGCGGATTTGAAATTCGATTAGATTGGAAAAAGCCTTGGTGTCGATAGCCTCATCCGCTAACATAGGAGTTACTATAGCGACCATGCTCCCGTGAAACATAATACATCATCTCCCGAATTATTAACTTGGTTATAGTACTGTTGCTATGCATGGTTGACAAGCAGGGTCGCAGAAGTACTGGCATCAAGGCATGTCACTTTTACGGACAATTTTTAACAGCACCCGCTTGAAATCGACTACTGAAGCTAACCCCATAGCAAGCAATTACATTAGTGTAACCGGCGAATATACATATCATGCTAAACTAATTTCAACCTAGCAAACTGCCGGTTTAATGCGGTCTCCAACTTGAGCAACTTAGCAAGTGGAGTAAGCACTCATCGTAATTTTTGTAAAAATCCTTTATGCACAAACCGCTCTTATTGTTTCCCTAACCGTTTGTAGACCAAGGATGTAGCCGAATGCCTAACTTTCTAGTCATTTCTGCTCTGGGAGATGATCAACCTGGTATGGTTGGGCAGATCTCTAGGGTTATTCTCGATTACGGATGCAACATTGAAGATAGTCGCATGTCAGTGTTGGGAGGGACATTCGCGCTCATTCAGCTAGTATCGGGGAAATGGAATAATTTGGCCAAGCTAGAATCTGCATTAATGGGATTACAAAAACCCATGAAACTGACCATTCTCGCTCGGCACACCGAGCAACGCGAACCACCGACAACAGCGCTACCCTATTCAGTCGATGTGGTTTCTATGGATCACCCTGGTATCATTAGTCAGCTATCCGGTCTGTTTGCTTCCTATGGTATCAATATTCAGGAAATGACCACCAATACCTATAGAGCGGCCCACACCGCAACCCCTATGATTTCTATCCGCATGACTTTAGAAATACCCGCGAGCACGCATATTGCCCGATTGCGCGAAGAATTCCTGGACCTCTGCGATGAACACAACTTTGATGGCGTGATCGAGCCAATAAAAGGGTGAGCGGGACCAAACGGTTAGTCGTGCTCGACACCAATGTGTTGATGCACGATCCCACATCGCTGTTTCGATTTGATGAAAACGATGTCTACCTACCCATGGTGGTTCTTGAAGAACTGGATCACGCCAAAACGGGGGTGTCTGAAGCTGCACGTAACGTAAGACAGGTCTGTCGCCTATTGGATCAATTGATCTCTGGACACACACATGAGCAAATAGCGCAGGGCTTACCCCTGTTCTCGGCCCTACCACAAACCCCTACGCCAAATGGAAAGCTGATTTTTCAGACACAGAATTGCCCTATCGATTGCCCAGAGGTCCTGCCTGGCAATCAGTTTGACAACACGATCTTGGCTTGTGCTATTGCATTGCAACGCGAACGGCCTGATACGCAGGTGACATTGATTTCTAAGGATATCAACCTACGCATAAAAGCTGCTGTAATCGGTATACGTGCAGAGGACTACTACAATGGCCAAACGATTAGCGAGTCTGACGTATTATTCAATGGAATACTGGAGCTTCCCACAGATTATTGGGCATGTATGGAAAAGACACTCGATTGCTGGGAAAGCCATGGCAGAACGTTTTACAAATTCCATGATGCCCGCGCCATCCACTGGCACCCTAATCAGTGTTTGATAATTAACAGCGACAATCCCCTGGAAGCCATTGTTAGAAAGTTAGAGCAAAATTGGGCAATCATTGAGCAAGCCACTGACTATACGCAAGCACACCATACTGTGTGGGGGGTCAGCGCACTGAATCGGGAACAAAATTTCGCTTTAAACCTATTGATGGATCCCGAGCTGGATTTTGTGAGCCTAATGGGAGTCGCAGGAAGCGGTAAAACACTGCTTACTCTGGCTGCAGGTCTCGCTCAAACCCTGGATGAGCGGCGTTATCGAGAAATCATAATGACCCGGGTTACTGTCCCGGTAGGCGAAGATATCGGATTCTTACCGGGAACTGAGGAGGAGAAAATGACGCCCTGGATGGGAGCTTTAATGGATAATCTCGAAGTACTTACCCAAACCAGTGAAGGGGGAGATTGGGGACGAGCGGCCACAAAAGATCTACTACGCAATTGCATCAAAATTCGATCGCTTAATTTCATGCGGGGCCGCACCTTCGTAAATCGATACGTCATTATTGACGAGGCTCAAAATCTCACTCCCAAGCAAATGAAAACCCTGATTACTCGATCCGGTCCAGGCAGCAAAATCGTTTGTATAGGTAATATTGCTCAGATCGATACGCCTTATCTAACCGAGACAACTTCAGGCTTGACCTATGTTGTGAATCATTTCAAAGCTTGGATGCACAGTGGCCACATCACATTGAGGCGTGGGGAGCGATCCAGATTAGCGGATTTTGCTTCGAAGGTATTGTAAATAATCGCCAATCGTAACGCACAAGAGCGGATTCGCGAGTCGTTATTCCGTAGGTTGAGCTGCCGCTTCGGCCGCCTCTAATTGGGCGCGAAGCTCTTGTAGTCTAGGTGTGCTAGGGAGCACATCGCTGACCCTATTAAGATAGACTCTTGCCCGGCGATACTCTTTATCCTTGAGAGCCTTATCAATGAGCCATTCATAGCGAATTACAATCTGATCCAATCCTTCCCTGGCACCGGAATTTTCGGGGGCCATTGCGAGAATAGTTTGATAATCTTGCAACGCATTCTCCCCGGGAGGTGTTGTCAAATCCCACTCTGCCAAATGCTGCTGAGCGCTTACCATAAGATTATGGATAGTCTCTTGCTGGGTTTGGGAATTATCTTTAGCCCCCAGAAGAGGCTGCGAGTCGGTTGCGTTTTCGTGATCTGGATTTACCGCGTTAGGTACAGGGGGTTGTTCTGCGACATTCGAACCGTTTACGACTGCGTGTTTGGGTACAGCGCTCATTTCTTCTTCTATTCCTGCGACGGCTCCGCTCGCTTCCGGACGGTGTGCATCGGGTAATTCTTCACCCTTGTCTTGCCCCGATTGCTGCGCGGTCTGGCGTGCATCCGTTTCTCCATCAAATTCAGGAGCTCCGCCACTCGATACCTCAGTATCTGATGGTGGTTTTGCCCTTAATTCTGGCTTAGCTGCATCCGCTGGAGCCATTCCCGATTCTCCTGCCTCCTCAGCCTTGTTCGAGTTGGACTGGGTTAGTACTGGTTTCTCTTTCGGAGACTCTTGCACCGCAATGCCACTTGGGGTGGTGGATAATACGGAATCCACGGGAGGGCGGCCTCCCCCTCCTTTGAGTTCCCCAACCGACGATGTATGTTCTTCTGAAACTTGAGGGAGTACTTCCCCCTGTTGTGTACGCTCGGTAGACGGTTGCTCCACATTGGTATCAATCGGCACTTCGTACGCATACCGATTGTGATCAAGAAACCAAACTCCCCCTCCTAGCAATGCAGCGACGGCTAGCCCCAGCCCTATGAGTATTGAGGGGCGGAAAAGGGGTTGAGATTGAGTAACCGACTCAGAGGTTGACATTGGGTCGCGGCTAGCCGTCTCGATTATCGCGGTTTCCTCTTCGGGGAGTTTAAATTCCTCCGCTTGCAAGCCCCTGTCTTGTAACTCCTTGGCTTTAGCCCCTTCGAGTTCAAGATCCAACGCTTCTATCACGGCAGCGGCTGAAACCGGGCGTTCATCGAATTGCAACGCCAGCATAGAATCTATAGCTGTAAGCAAAGCTTTACTGTATTTCGGCATGTCCTGACCTTGCAGCAATGGCAGGGGATCTGGGTCATTCTTCTCTAGAGCAGATTCCCGATCAATAGCGGCTACGGGCATAGTCCCGCTAACACAGTGGTACATCGTTGCCCCTAAAGTATACAAGTCAGTCCAGGGGCCATAGTGACCGTCCACCTTATGCTGCTCTAGCGGCGCATAGCCTTTGTTTAAAATCATAGGTAATGTGCCACTCTGAGTTGCCAATGCCAGCCGGGCTGCTGCAAAATTAATTAGGATGGGTTCCCCGTCCTTCCTCATCAAGATATTCGCCGGAATCACGGCGCCATGAAAAAATCCTTGTTCATGCACCTTTTGTAAAGCCCCTAAAATAGGGACAATAATTACTTTTAATTCGTCTTCATCGAATTGATGCTGATGGCTATCGCATAATCTGGAAAGGGGTAATCCATCTTCATAGTCCATGGCCAAATACGCCGTTCCGTTATGTTGGAGTACATTGTTGACTGTCACGATATTAGGATGTTCGATTTCCATCAGATTCTCAGCCTGCCCTATAAATTCGGACAGACCATAAAGATAGCTTTCCCGCTTGTTTTCGGATGCGGGCTCAACCGTTTGGCCATCTGCCGCCCTTACTGCGAATGACAGCGGAAGATACTCCTCCACCGCCATCATGATATTGAGATGATGGTTCCAGCCCCTATAGACAATACTGAAGTGGCTGATGACTTGGACTCCTTGTATTTCGTATACGCCGATGCGGCTCCCGTTCGGCAATGCCTGGTGTTGAATACTTTCCATAATTTCTGAATGGTACGGCAGTGAATCAGAGGCTAGCTTAATGGAGTGCGGAGAATAAGATCAGTGGCTGTGAATGCAAGCATACCGAAACCCAGAGTAAGACATGATACCGCCCCCCAACCACGATGCTCATGCAGTGAATACAGATAGAAAAACTATTGATTTTTAATTGTAAACTGGCTTGGTCATTAATATCTATAGTTTTAGATGTCCAATCAGAAGCGAGGGATGCAATCCAGATCACTGTATCTATAAACCTGGATCTAGGAAGAGCGCATCATTGGATGAATTAATCAATAGGCATCTTTGCCCCTGATAACCACAAATGCGGTGCGTAATATTACCCACAAGTCGAGTGTTAGTGACCAGTGGCGCAGATAATCAAGGTCATATTTTATACGTTCTTGCATCTTGTCTAGAGTCTCCGTCTCACCACGCAGTCCGTTTACCTGCGCTAGCCCGGTAATACCCGGTTTTACCTTATGTCGGATCATATACCCTTTAATGAGACTGCGGTACATCTCATTATGCGCTACGGCATGGGGACGAGGACCAACGAGGCTCATACTCCCTTGCAGAACATTGATTAATTGCGGCAATTCATCCAAAGAGGCTTTCCGCAGGACCTTACCAATACGAGTCACCCGCTGGTCATCCCTGGTCGCTTGGGTCACCTGCTCACCGTCTTCAAGAACATTCATGGAACGAAATTTCCAGACGCTAATTTCCTTGCCATCGAGGCCATAGCGGCTTTGGCGAAAAATAATCGGGCCGGGAGAACTCAGTTTGACTGCAACTGCAATGACCAACAATAAGGGCGAAAGAAGAATGAGAAAAATCGTTCCCAAGAGTAGATCGGTAGCCCGCTTGATGACGGCATTAACTCCGGTAAAAGGAGTTTCGCTCACGGCAATTACAGGGATGCCACTGATTTCGCCGAAACGGGCATGAGCCAGATCAAAAACGAATAAATCGGGTACAAAGTAGATCGATGTCGTGGTATCACGCAACGCATCCAATAAGCGCATAATTCGTGGCTGAACCGTCATCGGTAACGCGATATAAATATGATCTGTTTTCTGCTGTTTTACATAACGAGGTAGCTCGCTGAGGTCGCCAAGGCAAGAGAATTGATCGTCTATAACCAGTCTTTCTGGGGCGCGATCATCAAAATACCCCTTAACCGTCATGTAGAGATAGGGGTTTTTCTGAATCTTCTGAACGAGCCGAAACCCAAGTTCATTACCACCGACAATGACGACTGAACGCAAATTTGTTTGCAACCGAAACTTTAGCAAAAAGCGCCGGACCGTCCACTGCGCAACTAACAGCAGTAACGGCACCGACACAAACCAAGTGATCAGAACAAGCCTAGAGTACGCCTCAGTCAACTTGAGCAAGAACCCCACGAAGAGTAGAGCACCTATCGTAATTCCCCAACCCATTAGCAGGTCCCGACCATAGGCGCCAAACCCAACGCTTTGCCAAGTCTCAAATAGTTCAAACTCTTTAAAGACTCTTGAGGTAAAAAAGAAGGTAACTACCCCAAGCGTGAAATATTGGGTATCCAGTCCGATCCCATAAATGCCGATTATGAGAAATAAAGATAGAAACACGATAAGCGGATCGAGCAGGTTTTTAACCGCCCAGATCAGGGGCGTCTCATAATTCACGATTTACTCCTCCGACCTAAGCAGAACCCGCTGGCACTGCTTCACTAGCAAAACCATTCAGAACCAGCGATTACTGTAATTCAGTCCGCTGCTGTTAAACCGATAGATGTGGATCGCTTGGAGGATAATAACAGTAGAACTGGATTAACTTGTCGCTCTCTTCAGAAGTGGACCTACCGAGCCCAATGACGCCACTTCCCATCAGCGGAATCTGCTCTTGCTCAACTAAGCAAACTTCAGTTTCGTCTTTGATCTTTACGAAGGTGCCGTTCGTACTGTGGTCTATGAGAACAAACTTTCCCTTACGGTAAACAAAATGGGCGTGTTGCCTAGATGAAAATGAGTCATCTACTACGAGATCACAACGACGACTTCGACCCACTAGGAACACTTTCGGACCTGGGGCTATCTCTTCGACGTCACCTTGATACGTAAGCAACAATCGCGCCTCCTTTTTATTAAGTGATCTCAATAAATTAGCATTGATCTGCTTAGTTATCGCCTGATTAGTCCTTGACGTGTCGTTATCTTTCATAAAGTGTAACTCTTACCCCTCCAACTGATAGATCAATCATTCATTCCACATCAACGAATACACCCGGCCCCACCATCTGCTAGCTAGAAAATGCGTTAATAACCATTTGAGCGTTAGTATAGTAAAAATTTCGCTTTGTGCAGAGCACACCGGAATATGCCGACGAACGAATTTGGAATTTCCGGCTTTCCGTATTTATTCTAGAAGAACTTCCCGCTTTGTACCTGCCGAGTCAGGCCGCGCATTAGAACATGAAACCAAATGCAATGGCTTGTCCCCTGTATTCTTTATTGCATGCACCACGCCCGTATCAATCTTAATAATGACCGCACCCTTGCCTTTATATGCCCGTGTGATTGTTGATGTAGCCTTCAGTAACCGACAAGCGAGCCTCCATGGACCGTGATAAGCAAGAAGAATACATTCCCTTCCCTCCTGATGATAGTGATTGCCGCGCACGCCACCCGGTTCTATTGTCGCATAGTGAAGTTCAGCAATTCTAGCCAGGAAACGAAAAGCGGTATCGGGAAACTGGAAAAGCTCTCCCCGATGATTACCGCTGCCCGTCAACGTACAGATCTCTAGTGAGCTCATTGCGCCTCCTCCGCCAAACTCGCTTTACATCTAATTAAAAACCGTTTATTCCCAACGGAAGCTATAGGTGCCCACCACCAGAAACACCACCGTCATCAATATTAGCGCGAGCAGATGCCCGCCTATTTCCACTAACCCTGCGCCATCGAGCATTACGGCACGCGCCGCCTCCGTTATATGGGTCAATGGAAATATAAGTGCTAATTTTTGAATATAGGGATGGAGACCCTCGAGCGAAAACCACACACCCGAAAGTAACAACATAGGCCAGCTCAACAAATTTAACAGACCATTGGCCAACTCTTCACTGGATATCCGCGCAGCGACTACTAATCCTAGGCTAATTAGACAAACTGCTCCCAACACGAATACCAATAACAGGACAAAATAATTGCCATACATCCTGAAGTCCACGAGCAGATCAGTACTCCAATAGACCAGCACGATGAGCGCAATGATCAACCACAATCGAGAAACCACCTGAGCCGCAAGAAACTCAAATGCGGTCAAAGGTGTGGCTTTAAGACGCTTTAACACTCCATTTTTACGATAGCGCACGATGATATAACCCACACCAAAAAGCGAGCTGAACATCATGTTCATCCCTAATATCCCGGGGATCACCCAGTCAACGTAGCGGATTTCCTTACCGCTCACCACCTGACGTACCAATTGGCCACCGCCGGTTCCAATCAATACACGCTCGAGAATGTAACCTCGGGGAGAACTTTCATTGACCCAATACCGTCCCTCTGCAGTATCTAAAAGCATGTCAAGCTGATGACGGTCAACTTTAGTCACTGCAGCCTCCAATTGCGGTGCGGTAATGGATATAAACTGGATATATTTCGTTTTGAAGAAGGCAATCCGTTGATTTTGAGCTGGTTTTCCATAAACACCTACCTTATACAAATCCAATGAGTCATCCGAAAAGGCAAATGCAAACACCATTACTAGCAGCACAGGGAATAATACATTCCAAGCCCACGAAGATCGATCGCGAAGAAATTCAATATTTCTTGCCCGCAAGACAGCGAGGAAACGGTTTATCCTCATGCTCGCAACGCGCACCCTGTCAGTTCCAAAAACAGATCTTCCAGAGTCCTTGTGCGAATCTGTAGACGATGCAACGAAATGCCTAATCCCAGTAGATCGACGAGAGTCGCATTAACATCTTTAGTTAATATCTCAACCGTATCGTTGGTTCGCAAAATCGTATTGCGCATCGTGGAGGGAGTTACGGGAAAATCCTCGGCCGGAAGGACAAGCACGACGTCTTGATAGTGATCCGCCAACAAGCGCCCCGGGGTTCCCTGGGCGATAATCTTACCGTGAGCCATAATGATAATTTCGTCACACTGCGTGTAAGCCTCTTCCATATAGTGCGTGGTCAGTACAATGGTTTTTCCACGCTTCTTAATATCATCCAGCAAATGCCAAAAGTTTCGCCGCGCCCGAGGGTCCAATCCAATCGTGGGTTCATCTAAAAAGAGGATAGTCGGATTATTGATCATCGCGATTGCCAGCAATAATCTTTGGCGTTGGCCGCCAGAAAGTTTACTGACATCGCGTTTTAGTAACTCGGCTAACGCATACTGATGAATCAACTCGTCTGTGCTCGCTGGGTTACTGTAGAGCCGACTAAAGAGTTGAAGTGTCTCGTGTACGGAAATATAGTCCTGCAAGGCGGTGCGTTGAAACATTATACCCGCCTGCTCACGGAATGTGGCGCCAAGGGGTTCGCCTTGGTAGGATATACTTCCCTGAGTTGGCTCGTGGACACCTTCAAGTACCTCTACGGTTGTTGTTTTTCCAGCCCCATTGGGGCCAAGAAGGCCAAAGCAAGTCCCCTTGTGAATGTTAAAGCTAATGCCATCAACTGCCGTCACCTCTCGATAACGCTTGACTAGATCTTTGACCTCCAGCAATTTAGTCATCTTTTGTTATCCCTTAGTTAGCTGCGTCATTCAGAAATTCATAAGACTTATAACTAAGACTCACAACGGTTTTAGAAATCGTGTGCGCAACATAAGCACTGCGAGGTTTTGTTTTGTCACTCGTCATTTCCAAGAGAGTGCCCCTGCAAATTTAATAATTAACAAAGCACTACCCGCAAACGTCAATTTTTCTAAACTCATCTTGAAACGTGTAGACGGATAGGTTTGATGCTCGGTGCCGCAGTGCTGTGGCTAGATCGGAATATCTTCGATCTCGGTCGGCAGATTCGATTTTCTTACCTACCTCCGCTGATGGTCTATATGGCAGCGGGCATCTCAGGGTTAACCCAGATTGTCGGCACCTTCTTTGTCAAAGACTACCTTAATTTTTCCGCGGAGTTCTTGGCTGCACTGGGGTTTTGGGCCGGTATTCCATGGATTCTCAAAATACCAATAGGCCACCTAGTGGATTTAATCTGGCGATGGAAAGCCGCTTTAGTCGTTATCGGCGCACTCTCGATCACCGTGTCGCTGCTCATTATGCTTGGCCTATTAGGCCATCTTGAATTCATGCGTCGGATCATGCCAGCGGATAACTGGTACGTGCTGAGTACCTTGCTCTCACCTATTGGTTATGTGCTTCAGGACGTGGTTGCCGATGCAATGACTGTTGAAGCCGTACCTAAAATGGATTGCGACGGTCAACCTTTGGATTCTGCGACGCGCCGATTGATGCATACCACCATGCAAACCTTAGGCAGAGTAGCCATTATTGGAGGTGGAATGATCGTCGCACTGATCAATCTATGGATGTTCAATGGGGTCACCGAACTATCACCCGACATGCAGGCGGCAGTCTATATCGACATCTACCGGCTGGCGCTCTTCATCCCATTGATTTCGGTGCTGGGCGTTATACTTGGAGGGTGGCATAAGATGCGTCATGCTCGACAATTGAGCAGCACAGGTATACCGCCTGAACGCCTGCGGGAACTACTCGGTTACCGACCCGATCCGCCCGCTCCCAATGGATGGATATTGGGAGGCAGCTTGATTTTCGTCGTATTTACTCTGCTAATGGGGTTGGGTGATTACGCGTTAAATCAGGAGATTGTCTTTACCGGATCGTTGGGTATCGTTGTTTTTCTGATGTACCGCCTGCTCCATACGCTTGAGCCTGAAGCACGACGAACTCTCTTGGGTACTGCGATCATTATCTTTATGTTTCGTGCGGTACCTGGTCCTGGAGCCGGTGCTAGCTGGTGGCAAATCGAAAGGCTCGGATTCGATCAGCAATTTCTATCTCTATTGTCCCTAATTGGCAGCAGCTTAACACTTGCCGGCATGTTTATCTTTCGCCGCTTTATGGCCGAACGCTCCATTGCCTACATAGTTAGCGTACTCACTATCCTGGGTACAGCACTAACCCTACCTATCATCGGGATGTATTACGGCCTCCATGTATGGACCTCGTCGCTAACCGGTGGAGTGGTAGACGCTCGCTTCATCGCGGTAGTGGATACCGCACTTGATTCACCACTTGGTCAGATTGCGATGATTCCCATGCTGGCATGGATCGCTAATTCGGCGCCTCCCCGCTTGAAAGCGACATTTTTCGCCGTTCTCGCATCCTTTACCAATCTGGCTCTCTCACTGCGAGAATTGGGCACAAAGTACTTGAATCAACTTTTTACTGTGAAACGGCAACTCGTCGATCCCGCCACGCAGGCGATAACGGTGCCAGCAGATTATAGTGAACTGGGGATGCTGCTAATCACGGTAAGCCTCATCACCCTGTGCTTGCCTTTAGCTGCGATCGGTTTTATTAAGCTAGTGCATCTCCGGAGTGCATAAGAACGATTGATTACTACGCTCTCACCGATACGCGACCGATCAACTGAGCGCCACCTTTAATCCACCCTACCTATAAGGCATAGGCAGGGCGTGTGGCCTAAGCCAATTTTATTCCGCTCATCTATTTGCGCGATGTTCGATGAGATTATCCACAACCGTGGGATCAGCCAAGGTTGAAACGTCGCCTAAATTGGTCAATTCATTAGCGGCAACTTTGCGCAGAATCCGTCGCATAATTTTTCCCGAGCGAGTTTTTGGCAAGCCCGGTGCCCATTGAATTACATCGGGTGAAGCGATAGCACCAATTTCTTTGCGCACCAAAGCAACCAAATCGTGGCGCAACTCCTCGCTTGGTTCAACACCCGTCATCAACGTAACGTAGGCATAGATACCTTGACCCTTGATATTGTGCGGGTAACCAACTACGGCCGCCTCAGCAACGGCCTCATGTAATACCAGGGCACTCTCCACCTCTGCAGTGCCCATACGGTGACCGGATACGTTGAGCACATCATCGACTCGCCCGGTAATCCAATAGTAACCATCTTCGTCACGACGGGCTCCATCACCCGTAAAATAGTACCCGGGGTACATTTTGAAGTAGGTATCCACGAAGCGTTGGTGATCACCGTACACCGTACGCATCATCGCAGGCCAAGGCCGAGTAATGACCAGATTACCGGATATCGCGCCTTCAAGGATATTTCCTTGGTCATCCATCAATGCGGGGACTACCCCAAAGAAGGGTTGGGTGGCCGAGCCGGGTTTGAGGGCTGTTGCTCCCGGCAGCGGAGTAATCAAGATACCCCCGGTTTCCGTCTGCCACCACGTGTCAACGATAGGGCACCGGGCCTCTCCCACCACCTCGTAGTACCATTCCCACGCCTCAGGGTTTATCGGCTCACCCACGGTGCCCAAGATGCGCAGACTAGAACGGCTAGTCTTTTTCACCGGCTCATCGCCCTGCCCCATCAGCGCGCGGATTGCCGTGGGTGCTGTATAGAAGATATTGACCTGGTGTTTATCCACAACCTGCCAAAAGCGTCCGGCATCTGGATAATTGGGGACCCCCTCGAATACCAGAGTCGTGGCGCCATTGGCTAGAGGACCGTAAACAATATAAGAATGCCCCGTTACCCAACCCACATCCGCGGTGCACCAGTAAATATCGCCTTCATGATAGTCGAATATATACTTGTGCGTCATCGCTGTGAAAAGAAGATAGCCTCCTGTGGTATGCAACACACCCTTGGGCTGGCCAGTAGAGCCGGAAGTATAAAGAATAAAAAGCGGGTCTTCCGCATCCATTGGCTCAGCCGCGCATTCGCTGGAGGCCTCTGACATGGCCTCGTGGTACCAAACATCCCGCCCCTCCTGCCAAGGAACTTCTGCACCGGTGTGATTGACTGCGATCACCGTATGGACGTTGGGACATTCCGCCATCGCTAGATCGACATTATGTTTAAGCGGTATGCGCTTGGATCCGCGTAGCCCTTCATTCGCGGTAATGACCACTCGGCAGTCCGAATCTAGAATCCGATCCTTTAAGGCCTCTGGAGAAAACCCGCCGAAAACCACGGAGTGAACCGCCCCGATACGGCAACAAGCGAGCATGGCAACGACCACCTCAGAAATCATGGGCATATAAATCGATACCCGGTCTCCCTTACCGACACCTCTGGATTTGAGCACGTTTGCGAACTTACAAACCTGTTCGTACAATTCCCGATAAGTTATTGTCTTATCGACCCCAGGATCATCACCCTCACAGATAAGAGCAACTTGATCGCCCCGCGTATCAAGATGACGGTCAAGGCAATTATAAGCCACATTGAGCTTACCCCCTTCGAACCACCGAATCTGACCCTTATGAAAATCCCAATCAAGCACGCGGTCCCAAGGTTCATACCATGTCACAAATTTCTGTGCTTGCTCAGCCCAGAAACCCTCTGGGTCGTCCACAGACTGTTGATACATCGTTTGGTATTGGGCTTCCGTTATATGAGCGTGCGAGGCCGTTTGTGCAGGAACTGGATAGATTTTGTGTTCTGACATCTGCTTAACTCCTTTACATGGTGGTTGACAATTTAGATTATTATTAGAACCTGCCTCACTCCAACATCACACTCCATCCTATGTCTTTGATGATAACATCAGCGACGGAAACCGAAACTTTGGTGTGAGATTGACTAACCGTACCGAGCTGGCAGACTCATTATTATGATCGATTGGATCTTCGTACTAGTTACAGGTTTTATCGCTTACCATGGCCTTACCTACCGAGATAAGAATGGCCGAACAGAAACCGTACATTTATTGTTTGGCTGTATTGCCCTCATTTATTGTGTGCGTGTATTGTTCGTTGATATTTTCAAATTGATATAGAGTTTAAAGCCTTTCCTAACCGGACCACTAGAGTTTATAGGGACGTTGCCGTTTATCTTCTTCGGGCAATCTGAGAACGCGCTCAGATTCAGGCTTATCCAATTGTTCCTTGAGATAACGAGCGCGGTCTGCGATGGTCGGGGGTCGCTCGGCTTGCTTTCGTAGAAAACGTGTTAACCAGTGTGGCCCATCGGCCAATTTTGGATCCAATTGCAGCGCTTTTTCATAATCCTGTATCGCTGCTTGAAACCTTCCCATTCGATCGTGCAGAATTCCCCGATTAGCATAAATTGCTGCAAAATCCGGATGCTTTTCAATCAAACCATCGAAAACGGTTAACGCTTCTTCGTTCTTCCCTAACTGCATGAGGCTGCGAGCCTTGCCCCGCCCTGCTTGGAAATGGTCGGGGTCAATTGCAAGGGCGGCCTGATACTCCGCCAACGCCTCGTTGTATCTCCCATCCTCAAAGTACGAGTTGCCCGCCAAATACCTTGAATCACCCGGAATAGCTTCGACGATCACACCGTCATACACCGACCATCCAATCCATGCCACGGTTAGCACGATCGCCAGTGTCATCAACACCTTATAGCGCTTAGTTTCCATAGCCCAATTGATGACCTAATTGAAGATTAAAAAGATACGCGAAAACCAAGACTAAGATTGTGCCAACGACCCTGGCCCGGATCAACTGATTCCGCATTTCGGATTCTGTGAGCGGTCTGTCCACTTTGCGTTCCAGACGCCTGACACTCAGAACCCACACGATTTTACTCACCGGAATATACAACAACACAGCCAATATCAGCACGGAGCCAACGAAGTACGCTTTCATGAGCTTGAGTATAGATTGCGCCGTGCGATATTGTGAAAATTCAAGACTGCCTCCACCCCTTGAAACGCCATTCTCACTTTCCTTAAATGGGGAGAGGAGACTAGCTCCTCTCCCCTCAATGCCGAATGGCTTATGGTTTAGTCACATCGAGATGAATATCTCCAATATCCTCATGCAGTACCTCAATTTCTTTCGTAGGAACGGTGGACATCTCCATCTTATAGGCTAAAAACCACATCATGAAGACGCCTAAAGCCCACCACAAGATCTGCCATGCCCAGATCGAAGGCATGCCAAACAGCCAGCTCGCGGGATTATTCGGGTCACCAAATATGGTGTTGCCGAGTACCGCGCCGGGCCCGATGCCAAAGAAAAACCACACCAAAGTGATGATCCAGGCGATGGGCACCAGCCCTTTTTTCTCGGCGGGCAACTGAGCATGCTCTCGCAGGAAGTTATGGAAGGTCATTTTATGCGCATGATCATCGCGGTTTTGGGTCACAAGGGATACCAAGATTGCAATCCCCAGATTGAATAGAATGCCCCAACCGGCGGAGTGAATCGTGAGCGGCCAACGTCCCCACGGCATATACTGAGCTCCGATGCTCTCGGTCAAGGTGACAGCAACCAGACCGGCAATCAAGCCAAGCACCACACCCGCGCGAGTTAGCCAGGGCCACCAACAAACGGCTATTAGCGAAGGCCACATCTGAAAACCGTAAGCAACGGCCAATCCGCCTAACAAAACCAAAGCATCGTGTGACGTGGTGGCTACAACTAACGCCGCTAAAACAATGACCAAGACACCTACACGCCCCCAGAATTTTTGCTGACCATGGGTGGCATTGGGTAGTACATAGCGCTTAAGCAAATCGCGTGTCAACATCCCACCGGCAGTGGACATGTACGCCGATCCGGTAGACTGCATGGCTGCCAGCGCGCAAACCGACAACAAACCCACGAACCATGGCGCAGAGTGGCCTAATAGATAAATAAGCTGGGGAACCAACATTCCCTGCTTGCCCTCCGATTCCATCAGATCGACACCACCAAGCCCCTCACCCATCACATTGTTCACCAGTTCTGGATGGGCGGCGGTAAAAGCCGTATCGGCGCCTAGAAAATGGCCACCTAATCCTTGCATCGCCGTGAAGACAATATAGAATCAGCCCAATTCCGAATGAAGAAGCCCACACCTGCTGAGGCGCAAAGGGTCTGGGATTATGGTTAGAGAACGACCACATCGTAAAAGCTGGCGCGGATTGAATGCCCATTAGAGCAAACATATAGGTCAGTATCATGATACCCGTCCACGCCCCGCCGGAGGCCTTAGAACCATCGCTCACGAATTGAATCACGCCGGGTATGGCGATGTAGTGACTGTAGCCGTCCGCGGTACGGTTTTCATCCATCTGTGCCAGCGCTCCAATGCCTTGGTTCAACTTATCCCATCCACCGACATAACTGATCGCGATAATACCAATCGCGACAATACCGAAGGCCAAGAGTAGGGCTTGCATGGTGTCTACATAAGCGACGGCCCGCAACCCGCCGGAGGCGACATAGATAATCACTACCGCCGATAGCAGCCACATACCTACGTCGACATTTAACATGCCGTCCGTTAATACATTGAACAGAAATCCGGAAGCACGCAACTGTACCCCCAAATAGGGTACCGAGAATACGAGGGCTACCAATACTACTAAAAGCCGAATGGTATCCGACTTAAAGTAATCAGCAAGCATCTCGCCGGGAGTCACAAAGCCAAAACGTTTACCGAGCATCCATTGGCGTTTAAGAAACATGACCCCGGTGAACGGAATAGTAATCGCATAGAACGATGCATAAGCGTATTGGAAGCCATCCCGATAAAGCAACCCCGGATGCCCCATAAAGGTCCAACCCGAGAAAGAAGTGGCGGTAGCTGCGAGCACGAACACCCACAGTGAGATGGAACGGCCGGCGATAAAATAGTCGCTCGCTGTCTTGGCTGTTAAAGCACCTTTTATGCCCCAAAAGATACAATAGGACCAATACAGCGCAACGAACACAAATAGCCAGATAACTTTTGCGTCCATAGTGAGCCCTCTTAAAGATATAATTATCCTACTCCAACAATAGCACTGCCAGCGCAGCAGCGCTATCCTCCTGATTTCTGGTGCTTAGCCGCAAGTATGTTCGGTTCTGCAGCATTAGCATGAATATCACACCTAGAAATCAGGCACAAAAAAAGCCAGAACCGTGCCGAATAACGTAATATAATAATAATCAAAAAGTTACGTTATTTTATTCACATCCTAACGAGATTAAAGCGTTACTATCGGTAACGTTATGTATCGTTTAGTAACACAGACGCTTAGATTAATGATTTCCACAAGAGACGCTTCGGGACGACGCGTCTCCGGATACTATGGAGGTATAATAGATGATAATAATTCGCTCGCATCATAACTTAGTGAAGAATAGCTTGCTAAATACGGAATTCGAACCCAGAGCTATCGATTCGAAAGATATAAACAGCAGCGAATCGGACATTTCGAGCTTATCGCCGGGAGAAAATTCAATGCCAAAACATATTCTAATGGTGGACGATGAACCCAATATCTTGCTCTCTCTAGAATTCTTAATGAAGCGAGCTGGATATCACGTAAAAACGGCTAGCGATGGGGAGGCAGCTTTAGCAGCGCTGCAGGAAGAACTTCCTGATCTCATACTGTTGGATGTTAATATGCCCAAGCGGAATGGCTACGAAGTCTGCCAGATCATTCGGGCCAATGCTAATTGGAAACATATACGCATTATTATGCTCACCGCAAAGGGGCGTGATGTAGAACGCGAAAAGGGACTTTCTCTAGGCGCTGACGGATACATTACTAAACCGTTTTCTACCAAAGAAGTGGTCGATACGGTACAAGAATTGCTCACTGAAAAGCCCAGATCTATACCCGAATAGATTAACTGTGACGCTGACGCGCTACCTTTTAGGTAGGCCAATTTAACTCGCTCTGTGAAATTTCAGACTGTGCTTCTCTAATCTATGAAATTCGCACGCATGCCTATTCCGAGCAGTCACCTGAGAAATGAGATGACTAGGCGAAGCGCACTGCGTCACTAACATCACAGAATCAGAATCAGTTCGCGCCTCAGCAACGAATGAGTATTCGAATCAAATTCTGGAGTTTATTTGGTCTCGTCGTCGTGATCGAGCTCGTCGTATTCGGCGCACTAAGCTGGCTACTCTATAAGCAAACAACGGATGCCCAGTTACAAATTTACATTGTATTCTATCTTGGAAGCGCTGCTTTCATTCTCACTATAGTCCTTACAACGCTGGGGACGTTCATCGATCTTGCGCTGCTAAAAGCTCTAAGCGCCATTGAACGCGGAGCTCTGATCATCGCTCATACCAACGCGGCGCATACGCTTGAGTTGCCAGCCCATCATCTACTTGGAAAGCTTCCAGAGGCAATCCACCGAGTGGCTGCAAAACTCGATGATACTAAACGCGAAGTGAGCCGTGCGTTGCATATGGGAGCCGCTCGAGAACAGGAACAGAAGGCGCGCCTAGAAACGGTGCTCAAAGAACTTAGCGAGGGAGTCATCGTTTGTGACGCCCAAAAAAGAATCCTGTTGTACAATTCTGCCAGCTTGCGGACACTGGGTAACAGGCCAACACTCGGGCTGGGCCGCTCGCTGTATAATCTACTGGCCAGAGCTCCGATTGAGCATGCGATTCAACTATTACGTTATCGTGCCGAGTCTGGAGCGGAAGATGAAACCACTTCGGAATTCATTTGTGCCACGGTCGAGGCAGACACCTTGCTACGCTGCCGGTTGAGTCTGCTTCTCACCTCACTTAATGAGGACACCGTTCATGATCCGGGACTGGTATTGACCTTTGATGATGTGACCACCGAGATCGATACGCTACACCGGCGTAATCGCCTGCTTCGCGACATCCTAGAGAAGCTCCGCAATCCTCTAGCCAATTTACGCGCCGCTGCCGAAAGCTTAAGCGCTTACCCCGATATGAATCCAGAAGAACGGCAAACCTTCGATGCTATAATTGCAGAAGAAAGCGCGGTATTGAGCGTTCGCTTAAATACGCTAGCCCAAGATAGCCGCTCTTTGATTGGCGGCGAATGGTCCATGGTAGATATCTACTCCGCCGATCTTGTTAAAAGTCTTTTCAGAAGGCTTGATCATTCGCGGGAACTTAGACTAACGATGACAGGAGTTCCTTTATGGCTGCGGGTTGAGAGCCACGCACTGGTGGTGCTGCTCGAGTACTTGTTGCACTGCCTATGGCGCTACCAAAATATAAGCGAGCTGGATATTGAGTCAATGCTCGGAGACAGGCGGGTTTATCTCGATCTGGTCTTCAAGGGAGAGCCAATCCCGGCAACCGAACTTGAATCCTGGGGCAATGAAACTTTGGCGGAAGCGGTGGGCTCACCGACTGTACACGAGGTTTTAGAACATCATGGCGGAGATATCTGGTCACAACCTCATCGAAGATCTGGATATTCATTACTCCGTATACCCCTACCCGCATCGCCAATGCAATGGGAACGTTCCCGAAGGCCACACCTTGCTCCACCACCTGAATTTTACGATTTCAGATTGACCGACCCGCTGCCGATCACGGCTTCGTTACTGGACCAACCGTTACGAGAGTTGGATTACGTTGCCTTTGATACCGAGACCACGGGCCTCAAACCGTCTGAGGGCGATGAGATCATTTCCATTGGCGCAGTGCGAATCGTCAATCAGCGAATCCTATCTGGGGAAACTTTTGAGAGATTGATTAACCCGAGGCGCACTATCCCCAAAGCCTCCATCCGTTTTCATGGCATCACAGACGAGCAGGTCAAGGACAGCCCTCCCATTCAAATCGTGATGCCTCAGTTTAGAGATTTTGTGGGTGAAGCCGTGCTGGTCGCCCACAATGCCGCGTTTGATATGAAGTTCATTCAACTCAAACAAGCCGAAACCGGCATCGAATTCGCCTGCCCGGTGTTGGATGTGCTGTTGCTATCCGTATATCTTCATGACCATACTCAAGATCATACCCTCGATGCTATTGCCGAGCGCCTTGGAGTAGAAGTGATCGATCGCCATACCGCCATGGGCGACGCCATGCTCGCTGCCGACATCTTTATTCATCTTCTGGATCTGCTGGAAGAGGCGGGGATTCGCACGTTAGGGCAGGCCATTGAAGCCTCGAATCAAGTCATAGAGGTACGGGAGCAACAGGCCGCATTTTAGCGCATGCCCATTCGCTCTAGCCGCCCTTAGACGCAGCAGAAAAATAAGGGGAAATTAGTTTGACTTAAACCGATTTCAGAATCTCGAACAATATCAAAACCGTTTCATGTCCCCACAATTAGACCCTAGAACACGAGGGTAGCTTAACACCATGCTCCTGTATTGCGGATGATCAGAAAAAAACGCAACGAACGACTCGTCGTACTCACAGTGGGCGGCATTCTGGCCGTAAATTACCCCTGGGTAGCGCTCTTCTCAACAGGTCAACTATTATTCGGCATTCCGTCTCTCTATCTTTATCTGTTTTTAGTCTGGGGCATTTTTATCGCACTAGTAGCAAAACTTATCGATACCGAAGACAGCGAACAAAACGGGACATCGGCAACAACGACGCACGATTCTGATTTCCCCCATGCTTGACGATAGCATTATATTCGCCGCTGCTTTTCTCTATCTCGGCATCCTGTTCGCCATTGCCTATTTCGGGGATAAACGCGCCGCCGAAAATCGCAGTATCATCAGTAACCCTTATATCTATACCCTGTCCCTCGCGGTTTACTGCACGGCTTGGACTTTCTACGGTAGCGTGGGGCGCGCTGCCGAGACCGGGGTTGGCTTTCTTCCCATCTATCTGGGTCCTACCTTAATCGCCGCACTTTGGTGGTTTATCCTCCGCAAGATCGTCCGCATCACCAAGGACCAGCGCATCATCTCCATCGCAGATTTCATCGGTTCCCGCTATGGCAAGAGCACGCTGTTGGCTGGCATGGTTACAGTGATCGCCGTAATCGGTATCCTGCCGTATATCTCATTGCAGCTCAAAGCGGTATCCACAAGTTATCTCATCTTACAACATTACCCCGATCTGGTAATGCCGCAGCGATCCGATGATGTCGGCTTGTGGGCAGATACCGCATTGTATGTCGCATTGCTGCTTGCCGCCTTTACGATATTGTTTGGCACTCGTCATATTGACGTTACAGAGCGCCATGAAGGCATGGTAGCCGCTATTGCGTTCGAATCGTTGGTCAAGCTGCTTGCTTTTTTAGCCGTTGGCGTCTTCCTCACCTTTGGATTATTCGAAGGGCCGGCGGATCTATTTCACCAAGCGGCCCAACATCCGGAGCTAGCGGCCCTCATGAATATGGATGGCCTCCCTGGCGGTTACGCGAGCTGGTTCACCCTAACCTTTATATCGATGATGGCGATCATGTTTCTACCCCGTCAATTCCAGGTGACCGTCGTCGAAAATGTCAATGAACGCCACATTCGCAAAGCGATGTGGTTATTCCCTTGTTACCTGTTGTTGATAAATCTTTTTGTGTTGCCCCTGGGATTGGGTGGTCATTTGCTGTTTCCCGAAGGCGGCGTGGATCCCGATACCTACGTGCTCACGGTCCCCATGGCGGAGCGCCAAGAAGGGCTCGCCCTATTCGTATTCCTAGGCGGCCTTTCGGCTTCCACAAGCATGGTGATCGTTGCCACCATTGCATTGTCGACAATGGTGAGTAATGATCTGGTTATGCCCGCTTTATTGAGATTCAACGCGCTTGGACTCTCGCAAGAACGGGATCTTAGCGGCCTGTTGCTAGGAATCCGCCGAGGCGCAATTATTCTCGTGCTTTTATTGGCTTACCTATACTTTCGTCTCATTGGCGAATCCTATGCGTTGGTTACCATAGGTTTGATCTCCTTTGCGGCATCTGCTCAGTTTGCCCCCCCGATACTCCTCGGCATATTCTGGAAAAAGGCTAATCAGAAAGGGGCAATTCTGGGTTTAAGCACAGGATTCATCATCTGGGCTTATACCCTGCTGCTGCCAGCCTTCGCAAAGTCGGGATGGCTTCCGACCACGTTTATTAGCGAGGGTCTATTCAACATCGCCTGGCTTAAACCCTACCAACTCTTCGGTCTAGAGGGATTAGATCCCATTACCCATTGCGTGTGTTGGAGCATCCCAGCGAATTGTGGATTACTCGTACTCGGCTCTCTGTTCAGCCGTCAATCGGTCGTCGAGCAGATCCAATCCAACCTATTTGTCGATGTCTTTAAGAAAGCGCATCGAGGTGCGCAAACACATATTTGGCGCGGCACGGTTAGCGTAGCGGACTTATTTCGCTTGGTAGAACGCATCATGGGAAAAGAGCAAGCCACTGAGGCATTCGTAAACTATACAGCGCAGCGCGGTATGAGCCTTAGCTTGGAGGCACATGGAGATTCCGAACTCGTCAGTTTCGCCGAACGCTTGTTAGCCGGTGCCCTTGGCGCGGCCTCTGCCAAAGTCCTCATCTCTTCGATCATGGTAGGCGAAGCGCTAGATCTCGATAATGTCATGGAAATTCTGGACGAAACCTCCGAGGTGATGGAATATAGCCGCCGACTCGAAGAGAAGTCCCATGAGCTGGAATCGGCTACCCGAGAGCTGACAGCCGTGAATGACCGACTCAAAGAACTCGATCGGCTCAAAGACGAGTTTCTGTCTATGGTCAGCCACGAATTGCGGACTCCGCTAACGTCCATCCGGGCCTTCTCGGAGATCTTGCTCAGCGAACCCGATCTCCCAACTCCGGAACGCCAAAAATTTCTTGGTATTGTCGTGAAGGAGACAGAGCGTCTCACGAGACTGATCAACCACGTGCTGGATCTGGCTAAAATAGAATCCGGACGGGTCGAGTGGCATATGGAACCCGTGGATCTACGCGATAGCATCGAGGATGCGCTCAACGCCGTAAGCCAACTTTTCAACGAGAGGAATATTGAACTGAGTTCAAAACTCCCTTCACAACCCATTATGATTAAGGGTGATCGGGACCGGCTGATCCAGGTGATTATCAACCTGCTATCGAATGCGGCCAAGTTCTGTGATCCAAAGACTGGTCGCGTGGTAATTCGTTTAACGAACGATCAACACAATATAAAAGTTGATGTCGAGGACAATGGTCAAGGCATTCCAAGACAGCACATCGGTAAATTATTTAACAAATTCTATCAAGTGAAAGATCAGCAGGGAGGCAAACCCAAGGGCACAGGCCTCGGGCTTGCTATTTCACGGTTAATAGTCGAACATCACCGAGGCAGAATCTGGGTTGAAAGCACCGAGGGCCAGGGCAGCCGCTTCCGGTTCACGTTGCCGCGTCTCGACTTCGAAAGTTCGAGAGATCGATTTAGCTAACCTAAGCACCTTGTAACCCGAAGAAAACTCATTAAAATAGCCGAGCCGCAGAACCGTATTAAGCAACTCGGATCCACGAAATAGATCGCGGTAATTCGATCGGCCAGACCAGACTGCCCGCAATCGCTAGCGCATTGCATTTCAGCTATATACAATCTGGCCGGAATATAACGAAAATAATCAGGAGAGAGCCTATGTTTACCAACAGTTCCCGATTGCTATTCATATTATTGATCCAACTACTGACCCTTCCTTTCGCATGGTCGGTCGAAATGGGCACGCCTGAAGAAGCCAAGGCCATGAATCAAAAAGCTGTGGAATTAGCTAAACAGGATCAACAGAAGGCATTTCAAGCGTTCTCAGATCCCAACGGTCCATTTCAGGTAAAGGATCTTTATGTATTTTGTATGGATATGAACGGCGTCATGCTGGCTCACGGTAAAAAACCGGAGTTGGTCGGCAAAAACCTATTTGATTTCAACAAGTACGGCGACTTGTTATTTCAGGATATGATCAAAGTTGCCAAAGAGCAGGGCAGCGGTTGGGTGGACTATAAATGGCCCCATCCTCAGACCAAGAAAGTTCAGGAGAAAACCAGTTATATAGAGAAGGTCAATGACCAATTCTTTTGCGGCGTAGGTGCTTATAAATAATCCAGTAATTCGCCTCCGTAAGGATATTTTGAAACCTAAATCCTGCAAAGAGTGGGACCCACTCTTTGCAGGATTTAAGTATTCGTTGGAGGTGTAAATAGGAACACCTCCAACTACAAATTCGCCGCCGCATTCACGATTAACCGTCGCATCCACTGATGCGCATGGTTGTGGTGCAATAAGGGGCTCCAGGCCATTTGTAAATCCAAAGGCGGGATATCGAAAGGTGGCGGTACGGACGTCACTCGCGGGTTATTGCTTTTCACTCGCGCCGCTTTCGCAGGAATCGTAGCGATCAAATCATTATGCTCAGCCAACAAAATGGCCGCCTGATAATGCCGGGTAAAAACGGTGATACGACGCTTTTGCTGACGTCTGGCCAAGGCCTCATCCACCCAACCTAGTCGCTGAACATCATCAGGATTGACCCCCACGCCAATGCCGAAACCGGTTTTACTCACCCACACATGCTGGGCCTGTAAATACGTCTCGAGCGTAAAATTATTAAGAATGGGATTGTCGACACTTAAAAGACAAACAAAATCATCCGTCCAAAGTTTTTTCTGGTGAAATGATTGCGGCATGGAATTAAACCGGTTGATCGCCATATCCACTGCCCCCTGCTCTACATCCTGAAAACTGACATCACTGGGAGTCAGAATATCCAGTGTGACGCCAGGTGCTTCTTCTCGCAATCGACGTAGCACCTCGGGGAACAGCGTTGTCTCGGCGTAATCGCTGGCCATGATGCGGAAAACCCGCTCGTCTTCCGCTGGATGAAAGTCTGTTTGAGGCTGGACAGCCTTGTCAATCGTGAGAAGCACATCACGAATCACGGGTTGGAGCTCAAGAGCACGCTCCGTGGGCGTCATCCCTTCACTGGTTCTCACCAACAGCGGATCTTCGAACAAATCCCGCAGCCGACGCAGCCCATTACTCATGGCTGGCTGGCTCAAACGCAAGTGGTTTGCGGCTTTCGTGACATTTCGCTCTCTTAAGAGAACATCCAGATACACCAGCAAATTCAGATCAATTCGACCCACACTCATTACCTTTCCCATCAGTTGCGGGGGCTATGCCACTGAAATATGACACTCACAAGCACTATTCATATAATGAATTATAGAAATAATTCATATTTATTTCAATTATGCCGCACCTGCGGCTAAGATGGCTCCCGAAACTAATATAAGTGTCAGCTTAATAACGGGCTTACACCAGACATCTAACGGTTGAGGAGAACGAAACCATGTCACAGTATCAAAATGACATCGATACAGTTGCTACTCTTAAAGCAGCTGCAGGCAATCCTTGGAACGCGATCGATCCAGAATCTGCTGCTCGCATGCGTGCACAGAACAAATTCAAAACCGGCCTGGACATCGCCAAGTACACTGCAGGCATCATGCGTGCGGATATGGAGCGTTACGACAAAGATAGCTCTCAGTACACTCAGTCCCTGGGTTGCTGGCACGGTTTCATCGGTCAACAGAAGATGATTTCTATCAAGAAACACTTCAACAGCACCGATCGTCGTTACCTATACCTGTCGGGTTGGATGGTTGCGGCTCTGCGTTCCGAGTTCGGTCCTCTGCCCGATCAGTCCATGCACGAAAAGACTTCTGTTCCCAATCTGATCGAAGAGCTGTACACCTTCCTGCGTCAAGCGGATGCACGTGAACTGGGTGGCCTGTTCCGCGAACTGGACACTGCTCGCGGAACTGGCGACGCTGCTAAGGAAGCAGACATCCTGTCTCAGATCGACAACCACAAGACGCACGTAGTGCCCATCATTGCTGACATCGATGCGGGTTTCGGAAATGCTGAAGCGACTTATCTGCTGGCTAAGAAGATGATCGAAGCGGGTGCTTGCTGTATTCAGATCGAAAACCAGGTTTCTGACGAGAAGCAGTGTGGTCACCAGGACGGTAAAGTTACTGTTCCTCACGAAGACTTCCTGGCGAAGATCCGCGCAGTACGTTACGCGTTCCTTGAGTTGGGTGTAGACGACGGTATTATCGTTGCACGTACCGACTCTCTGGGTGCTGGCTTGACCAAGCAAATCGCCGTTACTCACACGCCTGGCGACCTGGGCGACCAGTACAACGCATTCCTGGATTGTGAAGAAGTTGCTGCAGAAGACCTGGCAAACGGCGACGTCGTTATCAACCGCGACGGCAAGCTGCTGCGTCCTAAGCGTCTTCCTTCTAACCTGTTCCAGTTCCGTCAAGGTACGGGTGAAGACCGCTGTGTACTTGACTGCATCACTTCCCTGCAGAACGGTGCTGACCTGCTGTGGATCGAAACCGAGAAACCTCACATTACTCAGATCGGCGGAATGATTAACCGCATCCGCGAAGTTATTCCTAACGCGAAGCTGGTTTACAACAACTCTCCATCATTCAACTGGACTCTGAACTTCCGTCAGCAGGTATTCGATGCATGGACTGAAGAAGGCAAAGACGTATCCGCATACGATCGCGCTAACCTGATGTCTGCTGAGTACGACGATTCTGAACTGTCTGCAGCTGCTGACGACAAGATCCGTACCTTCCAGGCCGATGCATCTCGCGAAGCAGGTATCTTCCATCACCTGATCACTCTGCCTACTTACCACACGGCTGCGCTGTCTACTGACAACCTGGCAAAAGAGTACTTCGGTGACATGGGTATGCTGGGCTACGTTACTGGCGTGCAGCGAAAAGAGATCCGTCAGGGCATCGCATGTGTTAAGCACCAGAACATGGCTGGTTCTGACATAGGCGACGACCACAAAGAATACTTTGCTGGCGACGCCGCACTGAAAGCGGCTGGTGAAGACAACACTATGAACCAGTTCGGTTAATCACTGGTCATCAGCGTAATGTAAGAAAGGGGCGGATTTTCCGTCCCTCCCAAACGCTCGACCTTAGCAGATGGACTATTGCCATCGCGGTACGCTCATGACTTTTTTAGCATAACATTCAGGCGTGACCATGTCATGGGAACAGCCAGCGTAACATGCGAGCGGAAGAAGAGGATGGGTTCAACGTAGAGGCTATTCAGCATTTTCCAAAAGATTACTAAGTCGTTCACTCACCTTTTCCAAAACCCACCAACATGGTTCGCCAGTAATTCCCCCAGAATTTTGACGCGGACACGGGGATTCCCCAGTAAAGAGAAATTAGGTCCATATTAGACAGGTGTGTACCAAACGCGCGTGAAGTGAACGATGCCATAGGTCGGCGAGGTAGCTCTCTAGAAAATTGTCCAAAGGCCGTAGAGGCCAGCGCCGAGTCAAAAGTGCTATTACCGCAAACATCGGCTACCACGCCTTCTAGCGTGAGCACGCTTTTACGGAATAAGAGCAGGTCTTTACCGAAACGCACTCCCGTAGACAGCATCACGCGGTCGAGGAGATCCAACATCCAACGAAACCCCAACCTTCTTCCCTTATAAAGCTGGCCAAGCGCCGTATCAACTTCCCGGCGCAAAGCCGATTCATTAGCTGCGGCGCATCCCATCGCCTCGATCGCGCAGGCAATGCGTTTCGCATCCAGGGTAAGCGCACCGAGCATGAGCTGGGTAGTCTGTATGCGATCGAGCTTTCCTAGGTGGCCAACTAAACTCCAATCCAGTACCGCGAGACGGTGACTATCCGTATAGAAGAGATTGCCGGCGTGGGGATCGGCATGGAATAGACTCGATTCGTCTGTGTTCCAAACCGGACGGGCGATCAGCGTCTTGATTAGCGTGGCAGCAAGTGCACGCCGCACTTTTTGGGGAAGCTCTTGGGTTTGCGTCACCTTGTTCCCATGAATACGCTCCATCGCCGTGATACGAGGAGTACAGTAAGGCAACAACTGCGGGATATGCACCGAGGGAAGATCAGCGTAAAATTCAGCAGCGCGTGTTAGATTGCGCTGCTCTTGGTCAAGGAGAATTTCGTTGGCCAGTAAATCGTGCAGGGTTTCTAATGTTTCGGCATAATTTAACGCTGGGAGACCATAGTCGTCGCAGCGTTCATCTATAAAACTGCTTAATTTCAGCCATATCTCGAGCTCTTCCTCCAGTCTTTCCTCCACACCGGGCTTTAGCACTTTGAGCACTCCCTCACGCACCTCGCCGTGGTTCCCCTCGGAATTTAACGAAAAAGGGATCACGATAGCAACACTGGCTTCCGCCAAGGCTTTGGTGGCAAGCTGCGAGCGTGAAATAGGATATCCTTTCAGCTCGCAGAGAATAAGGTCTATAAAAGTGTTAGACGGTTTTGCCGGCTCCATCGACTCGAGCGTTTGCAACCGCCGCCGGAACTCCAACGACAATCTACGATCGCGCGCGACCACTTGCCCGAGCTTATGCAAGGTCGGGCACTGATGCATCAACGCGGCAAAACGCTGGGATAGACTACACTCCCGCGGCAACTTCTGCTGCTCTTCAAAAATCGCTGCGGCGCGATGGGACGGAAGATGCTGCGTAAAATAAAGTAACGCATCGGCCACCAACGGCCGATAGGCCGCATACTGCTGCGGCACCAGCGGCGAAACATCAAGATCCAACAACTGTTTGTTTCCCGGGTTTGGGGATCGATTCGTGGTATTGATCAAACCATAAGGCTTAGGCTTATCCAACGCAATTCACCTGCACAGTGGCGGCACGACACGTCCATCACGCGCAGCGCCTTCACCTCAGCATGATTTATCAGGCAGCCTGCACCGCAATTGAATTTGATATACGCAGAATCTTATTCGCTGCATCAAGATAAACCAGTGTAGGAGCAAATTTTGCGGCTTCCTTCCGATCCATCTGCGCATAGCTACAGATAATTACCCGATCATTAGGCGATGCCAGATGCGCGGCAGCACCGTTTATTGAAATGATGCCGCTACCTTCCGCTGCACGAATCGCATAAGTAACGAATCGTTGACCATTAGCGAGATTGTAAATATGGATTTGCTCATATTCCTGAATGCCCGCAGTATCCAGCAGGACGCCATCCATCGCACAAGAACCTTCGTATTCCAGTTCCGAGTGCGTTACCCTAGCCTGATGCAGTTTGGCTTTAAGCAATGTCAGCAACACTTAAGATCCTCCCAGCTCAACTCTAAATCTCTGGTTATTATATACTCAGCACACACGCGTTTCCTTAGAGAGCGAAGCGGGGTCACCCAGTTTAGAGCGGTCCCCCACGCAGGCTTCCACAGAAGAGTGCAATGGTATTGTAATTAGGGTTAAAAAAACAAGCCTTCCCTATCAACCTGCTCTGCGCAAGATTAATTCCAGCCTAGCTGGGTCGATAGGATAAGGCATCTCGTCAAAGAAAGCATACTGCGTTCGCAGGCGTTCATATTGATGCCGGAACTCTAGATCAAAGAATACGATCACTCGAATGGCAGGCCTACGCTCCACCACCGCAACCAGTGACTCCAAGCTACTGACGCGATCACGGAAGGCCGACTGATAATTAAACTCCGCCACTATTACATCGGGACTGTGTTTTTTTAGATACACAAGCGCCTTGCGCATCGTATTCTCAACCACAACTTGGTAACCCACTCGCTTATATAGCGGTGTAAAATCAGCGTAGCCACCGAGCTCAACGATAGCAAGGAGAGTCTTGGGAGGACTCACTAAATGTGACTCGTTAGCTAAGATTAGAGTGCCAAGTTTCATTCTGCTAGTTATACATCAAAGCGAGCCGCACTGAGCTAGTGAAACTCACTAGTAGAGTGTCCGCCTTCCAACAGTTTACGCAAATGCCGTTCTAAACATCGCTATGATGAACTCCTTTCGAACATCGAGAATATCAATGCATTACTAATATAACTACAGTTCTTATGAAGATAGGTTCTAGTCCGGCATCTTAGCACTTAGTCAGTGTCTCGATTAAACAGATTGGTACTAGTATCGATTGATCTTAAACCGCTGATCGGGACCACGAAAAATATCACCGATATGCGTAGAAAATTGGCCTTTGCTGCAATCCTCATAATAAAGCTCTAGACTTTCACCAACAACCGGGAATGCAAGCTCCGTCCAGGGGATATTCGCTTGAGAGAAAAGCTTAACTTCCAGGGTCTCTGCGCCGGGGCTTGCCCGACCCTGCTTAAGACGCCCGCGATACATGATATAAACCTGACTGATATGCGGTAGGCTATATAACGCAAACAGACGCGCCTCTTCCACCTCCGCATTGGCTTCTTCCCAGGTCTCACGCAAAGCCGCTCCCACACTGGTCTCGTGGTTCTCCATAAATCCAGCGGGGAATGTCCAGAGTCCGTACCGAGGTTCGATTGCACGGCGGCACAGTAACACCTCCCCTTCCCAATCCAGAAGACATCCCGCAACAATCTTTGGATTTTGATAATGAATCGTCCCGCAGGCGTCACATACGAAACGCGGTAGATGATCACCCTCCGGCGTTCGCAGACTTACCCTCGCTCCGCAATCACTGCAATATTTCACCGTTGCTCACTAGTGAGTGATAAAAACACTCGAAATTTTTAGAATCAAAGCCCATGTTTAACTACATTGATTTAACCGATATAGTAAACCCATTGATAACGAATAGCCCGCATCGCATGAGGTCAATGGAGCACCCTAAGGATTGAAAGCACAAGCTAAGGGATACCTTTACGATCGTGGGGTTGCACTCTATGCACACTGTTCCCATACTTTACGGTATAACTTCACAAATTACTCAGTCTAGACATCTCCCTGTCAGTAGCTGAGATACAACGCAGCGAAAACATTCACCGCTGGCATGACCGAATACGCATTTATCCTAATTAGCACCGTACTGGTTAATAATTTTGTACTGGTCAAGTTTCTGGGCCTCTGTCCCTTTATGGGCGTATCAAGGAAACTGGAGAGCGCAATGGGGATGGCGTTCGCCACAACCTTTGTATTGACCTTGTCTTCGGTCTGCAGTTATTTAGTTAACAGCTTTCTACTGATGCCCTTAGGCTTGGAATACCTGCGCATCATCGCCTTCATTCTGGTGATCGCCGCGGTGGTGCAATTTACCGAAATGGTGGTGCACAAAACCAGCCCTCTGCTCTACAATGTATTGGGCATCTTCCTACCGCTGATCACCACCAATTGTGCGGTGCTGGGTGTAGCATTGCTCAATGTCCAAGAATCGCACACATTCGTGGAATCTGTTTTATACGGCTTCGGTGCGTCCGTAGGTTTTTCACTAGTATTGATTCTATTTTCTGCCATGCGGGAACGTATCGCGCTGGCCGATGTACCCGAACCGTTCAAAGGTAATGCCATAACCATGGTCACTGCTGGGTTGATGTCGCTGGCCTTCATGGGGTTTTCCGGGTTGATCAACCTCTAAAGCAAGCCTTTTAGATAACCTATTTGCAATCCACAGTACTTCACGGCCGATTGTCGATCCGCACATGCTGAGCGCCATTTTTTCCATAAGCCTCCTAGCAGGTTTGCTGGGGTTAGTATTGGGTTACGCCGCCCTGCGTTTCAAGACCGGGGGTGATCCGCTAACTGATCAAATTGATGGCTTACTTCCCCAGACCCAATGTGGACAATGTGGTTTTCCGGGTTGCAGACCCTACGCAGAAGCAATAGCCGCCCAGAAGGCGGACATCAACCAGTGTCCTCCGGGTGGAGAGACAACTATCCGGGCACTGGCCGAACTGCTAAGCCGCGATCTGAAACCATTGAATGCGAACCATGGAGAACACAAAGAAAAACGTGTAGCCGTGATCGATGAAGACCGGTGCATCGGTTGTACCTTGTGCATTCAAGCTTGCCCCGTTGATGCCATTCTAGGCGCGGCCAAACAGATGCATACGGTGATCGCCGCACAATGCACGGGTTGTGATCTCTGTATTCCTCCTTGTCCAGTGGATTGTATCGATATGACGCCGATTCCACAAACCGTCGACAACTGGAAATGGCCTTATCCTGAATACTCAACGTTCACAGCCAAACCGTTCACAGCCAAACCACTCCACCATGCCTGATCACTCCGCTAAGCTCTGGCATTTTCCGGGTGGCTTGCAACTCGATCCGCACAAGAGCCAGTCCACTCAACATCCCATTCAGCGCATACCGATCCCCTCCCGCATCGCCCTACCCGTAAAACAGCATATCGGCGAAGCCGCTGAAGTCTCGGTGCGGGAAGGAGATTATGTCTACAAGGGGCAGCCTATCGCACACGCCCAAAACCACGTCCGTACTCCGGTACACGCCTCAACCTCAGGTACCGTCGTCCACGTTTGCCAGCAACCGGTGCCCCACCCCTCAGGTTTGACCGATTTATGTGTGGTCATTGATACGGATGGCCTTGACCGGTGGTTCGATAGACTCCTCGACCCCATCAAAGACTACGGCATGGTGAATCCAGCCTGTTTACGTGCGCGGGTGCATGAAAGCGGAATTGTAGGACTCGGTGGAGCCGCTTTCCCGACCGCGATAAAACTACAACGCCCCATCGAAACACTGCTCATTAATGGCGTGGAATGCGAACCCTATATTAGCTGCGATGACATGTTGCTGCGCGAACGATCTGCGGAAATCCTCGAAGGCGTGAGGATCCTGCGACATGCACTTGAAGCACGCCACTGCATCATTGCGATTGAGGGAGACATGCCTCTGGCCTTGGAGGCGATGCGCCAGGCGTTGGGGGGCGAGCAGGCTAACGGCATCCGACTCGTGACCATTCCCCCTAAATACCCGGCTGGGGGTGAACGCCAGTTAATTAAAACCGTGACGGGTCAAGAGGTTCCTAGCGATGGCCTGCCGATCGATATCGGTATGATTTGTCACAACGTGGGTACAGCCAACGCGATCTATCATGCGGTATGCTTGGGGAAACCACTGGTTTCGCGCATTGTCACCGTCACTGGTGGCGGGATTAAGCAGCCTAAAAATATAGAGGCCCTAATCGGTACACCGATGAGCCACCTTATCGAGGCCTGCGGCGGATACACAGACCGATTTGAGCGCTTAATCATGGGAGGCCCCATGATGGGGTTCACCCTGCCTAGCGACCGACTCCCAATCATCAAGGCAACAAACTGCCTTCTAGTAGCCTCTCAGGATGAAGTAGGTTCTCCCTCTGCGGTGATGCCCTGTATCCATTGTGGCGATTGCGCCCGCGTCTGCCCGGCGATACTGCTACCGCAGGAGCTCTATCGCTTCGCCCAGGCCAAGCATTTCGATAAACTCCAAGAGTATGACTTATTTGATTGCATTGAATGCGGGTGTTGTGCCTACGTATGTCCTAGCAATCTGCCTTTAGTGCAGTATTATCGATTTGCGAAATATGAAATCATCGCACGCGAGCACGATCAAGCATCGGCGGAGCTAGCCCGGCGGCGTTATGAGCAACGCAATCAACGCCTGGCGCACGAAAAACAGGAACACGCACAACGTCTGGCGAAGAAAAAAGCCCTCTTAAACAAACTACACCCAGACAATGCCGAGGATTCCAGAAAAGCCGCTATTCGTTCCGCTGTAGAACGGGTTAAGGCCAAAAAGGCCACTCATTAAATATTCTATGCGTTCTGCAACAAACATTACTTCTCCCCATTTCTTACCCGATCACAGCGTCTCCAAAGTCATGCGCGAAGTGCTCTTCGCACTGATCCCAGGCACCCTCGCGCTGATCTGGTACTTTGGCTCTGGAGTGCTGTTTAATATTCTGATTTCAATCGCCCTCGCGTTGGGTTTTGAAACCGCGATGCTGCTCGCCCGCAAGCGGCCACTCGAGCCCTTTTTAAGCGATTACAGCGCAGTCGTGACCGCTTGGTTACTGGCGCTGGCCATCCCTCCGCTCGCACCATGGTGGATAGTGGCGGTTGGAATTGGCTTCGCCATCGTGGTGACCAAGCATCTGTACGGCGGCTTGGGTTACAATCCATTTAATCCTGCCATGGCTGGTTACGTGGTATTGTTGGTCTCTTTTCCATTGGAAATGACGCTCTGGCCTCCGCCATTTATGCTAGAACACACCTCGCTAGGCGTCCTTCAGACCATCGCCACCAAGTTCATGTCCCAGCCCCCGCATGGATTGACATGGGATGCGCTGACCATTGCCACACCCTTAGACACTATGCGAACCCAGCTTGGCCTGAATTTAACCATTGAAGAAATCCGCGCAAATCCGTTGTGGGGGGACTTTGGCGGAAAGGGTTGGGAGTGGATCGGGAACTGGTATCTACTCGGGGGCCTGTGGCTACTGTACAGACGCGTCATTGCTTGGCAGATTCCAGTGAGCCTGTTGGGCGGGTTGCTCACCGTTGCCACGATCGGTTATATGCATGATCCGGATGTTCACCCCTTCCCCGCATTTCATCTGTTTAGCGGAGGAGCCATGCTGGGCGCGTTTTTCATCGCCACCGATCCCGTAACGGCGAGCAGCACGCCTACCGGACGATTAATCTATGGCGCTGGAATCGGCATTCTGACCTTCATTATCCGCACCTGGGGGGGATATCCAGACGGCGTAGCTTTCTCGGTATTGCTCATGAATCTCGCCGTGCCCACGATCGATTACTATACCAAACCCAGGACATTCGGCCACGATTCAAGCCGATTTGATCATAGGAAAATTCACAAAGATATCGATTAATAATGAATTGGGGGAAATGAATTCTGATGCCCGGCCACCCCTGATCCATAGACAGCAATGAGGGAATGAACTCAGTAGTGTTCCAACAGATTCTCCGACCAGCCGTATTGCTCGCTTTCTACGGCGTGGTGGGCACGGGCATTGTCGCATTCGTGCACCACGAGACCCAGGCACAAATCGCCGCTAACGAGAAGGCGGCCTTACTGCAACGGTTGCACGAAATTATTCCTCCGGAAGCCTATGATAATGATCTTCTAGCCGACTTCGCAGAAGTGTCCAATGAAGCTTTGGGAACGTTACAAGCTCAAACGGTCTATCTGGCACGCAAACACGGTCAACCAGCCGGGGTCGTGCTGAGCGTGGTCGCGCCGCATGGCTATAACGGGCCGATCAAACTGCTAGTGGGCATTCGAGAGGATGGCACCTTATTTGGGGTGCGCACCGTCTCGCATCGGGAAACCCCTGGCCTGGGGGATAAAATTGAACTGCGCCACAGCAACTGGATTACAAAATTTGATGGCCGCTCAATCGGTAATCCACCGGATAAAGGCTGGGCGGTCAAACGGGACGGCGGTGTATTCGATCAGTTTACGGGTGCGACGATCACACCGCGCGCAGTAGTCGAAGCGGTTCGGCAAGCTCTGGTATACTTTTCCCAGCATAAGAAAGAGTTGTTCTCACAGCCACCTAAACAAAACTCAAGCTTGACTGAGAACTAAAATACTATGGCCTACTGACTCGGCTCAGCGGAAACCAGGCATGGAGAACTAAAAGCGCATGAAAAATGATTTGAGTAAAATTGTCTTAGATGGGCTCTGGTACAACAATCCCGGACTCGTGCAACTACTCGGGCTATGTCCCCTGCTGGCCGTCACCGGCACCCTCATCAATGGACTTGGTCTTGGGCTTGCAACCACGTTCACGCTGATGACGACTAATCTTACCGTCTCTTCCATCCGCCGTTGGGTTCGCCCGGAGGTGCGCATCCCCATTTTTGTACTCGTAATTGCCAGCGTGGTTACGGCAGTGGAACTCATTATGAACGCCTATTTCCATGGCCTCTACCTTGTTCTTGGTATATTCATCCCACTGATTGTTACCAACTGCGCTATCATTGGGCGCGCCGAAGCCTTCGCCTCCAGAAACTCGGTGTTCGTTTCTTTGTTTGATGGGCTTTCCATGGGAATCGGATTTACCCTCGTGCTTGTTGTGCTCGGCGGTATGCGCGAATTGCTTGGACACGGCACATTGTTTAGCCAAGCTGAGCTTCTCTTCGGACAAGCCGCGCGAGACTTCACGTTGACCCTTTTTGAGAACTATCGGGGATTTCTGCTGGCCATTCTTCCCCCCGGCGCTTTTTTCGGCATGGGATTGTTAATCGCTTTAAAGAACATCATCGATCGCCGGCTTGAACAACGAATCGCGGAGAAACACCCACAGCTTGAGAGGGGGGCTACTCCGTCCGGAGCCTAAAAACGTCATTGAACGCCAGCAAACGCTGCGAGATTTTCACTCGCCTGCAGGCCGCAAACCCCGAACCCACCACCGAACTCAAGTTCAACACGCCCTTTGAACTTTTAGTCTCGGTGATCTTATCCGCGCAAGCGACGGATATCAGCGTCAATAAAGCCACGGCCAAGCTCTTCGCGCTCGCTAACAGCCCGGAAACCCTATTGCATCTCGGAGAAGCCCGACTCAAAGATCACATTCGTACGATCGGGCTCTATAACAGCAAAGCGCACCACCTCATCAAAACCTGCGAGATTTTGGTTTCCAAGTATCGGGGACAGGTTCCGAATACACGCGCGGAGCTGGAAGCGCTCCCGGGGGTAGGCCGAAAAACCGCAAATGTCATTCTTAACACCGCCTTCGGTCAACCTACCATTGCGGTCGATACGCACATCTTTCGCGTGGCGAACCGCACTCGTATTGCTTGCGGCAAAACGGTGTTGGAGGTTGAGAAAAAACTGCTCAAGTTGGTACCGGAGAAATTCAAACGGGATGCGCATCACTGGTTGATATTGCATGGCCGCTACACCTGCATCGCCCGCAAACCCAAATGCCCTGAATGCCTGATCGCCGATCTCTGCGAGTATCAACATAAGCTTATTTTGGAGGTCTAAGAAGCGAGTGAAATGGTACGTCTCTCGGGCGATTCATGCGCAATGCTGCTGCAGGTGATGCCCTGGCAGATTTTTATTTGAGGCCGCGTTGCCAACCGGCAGACGTGTGTAGAATGCACACCGGGCGTTGACAAACAGTACACCATTTCCCGGCATCTAATCCCGCGGGCACAGCGTATGTAGATTCATTTAGGAGCAACCCACCTACCCCATGAACATGCAACAAATACCCGGTTACGTCCTCACCTTTCTCGAGGTGGCGGCCATCTTATTTATTTTCATCATCGGTCTGGCCGTGCTGGGATTCATTGCACTCTATATCATCGATATATCTCAGCGCAGACACGCCGTACGGCATAATTATCCGGTTATTGGCCGATTTCGATATTTATTCGAGCATTTAGGCGCATTTTTTCGACAATATTTCTTTGCTCTTGACCGGGAAGAGATGCCATTTAACCGCGCCGAACGTTCATGGGTCTACCGAGCCGCCAAGAACCTGGACAATACTGTCGCCTTCGGTTCGAGCCGAGATTTGCGCCCGCCGGGAACCTTATTGTTTGTCAATTGCCCCTTTCCCACCTTGGGGAAGGACGCAGCCGAGACAGGCGCGATAACGATTGGCCCGGGTTGTGAGCACCCTTACACGACGAATTCCTTGTTTAACATCTCGGGAATGAGTTTTGGGGCCATTTCCAAACCGGCTGTACTGGCCCTATCCAACGGTGCACGCATGGCACGTTGCTGGCAAAACACCGGTGAAGGCGGACTTTCTCGCTGGCATCTACAGGGCGGCGCCGATCTGGTGTTTCAAATCGGTACCGCAAAATACGGTGTCAGAGATCAGAATGGCCGTCTCAACGACGATCAACTGCGCGAGGTGGCGGCCCATAAACAGGTTAAAATGTTCGAGCTCAAGCTGAGTCAGGGGGCCAAGCCCGGCAAGGGTGGCATTCTGCCCGGCGGCAAAGTCACGCCGGAAATCGCCGAAATTCGCGGCATTCCAGTAGGCCATGATTCCATTAGTCCCAACCGTCACCCAGAGATCAATTCGGTCTCTGCGCTCCTGGATGTGATTGAACACATTCGCCGGGTAACGGGTAAACCCGTGGGATTTAAAACAGTGATTGGCGCGTATGACTGGTTGGACGAACTGTTCAACGCCATTCATGATCGCGAGCTGCGATCAGCCCCCGATTTCATTACGGTGGACAGCGCCGATGGCGGCACCGGAGCCGCTCCGATGAGCCTGATCGATTACATGGGACTGCCCATCAAAGAAAGCCTGCCCTTACTCGTGGATAAGCTCTACGATTTTGAACTGCGGGGGCGGATTAAAGTCATTGCTTCCGGAAAACTCATTACCCCCGGTGAGGTTGCATGGGCATTATGCGCCGGGGCCGATTTCGTCACTTCAGCTCGCGGTTTTATGTTCGCTTTGGGTTGTATCCAAGCGCTACAATGCAATAAGAATACGTGCCCCACCGGGATCACCACCCACAACTTGCATCTGCAATCGGGCTTAGACCCCATCAATAAAGCCGAACGTGTTAAAAATTACGTCAAGAATATGGTGTATGAAATCGGTGTCATCGCCCATTCCTGTGGCGTCAATGAACCCCGACAACTGCGGCGGTTCCATGCCCGCATTGTAGGTACTAATGGACGTTCAATACCGCTCGACGAGCTATTCCCCGATCATTCGCCACCGCCGCATACAAAACCTTGCATGAATTCCAATACGACGCCTCAGAGCCTGAAAGCCTAAGAGCAACGGATTACTGAGTCGGGCAAGGCAATTACCGCGGCAGAAGGTTGAGGCATCCAGCAGATCAAAATCAACGTATAAGCAATAGGCTTGGTGTCGCCATCAATGGGCGGCCATTTATGTGCCAACTTCGACGACCGCGAAAGCTGTGTTGTCATCCCCGACGCTGTGGCCAAGATTTACAACGTCTAATTAATGCTTATGGAACAACCGCTAATGCGAAACATGACTTATCCGGTCTTGGGTGCCGGAATCGGCCTGCGCCGGGATCTTTTGGATGAGCTGGAAGCTGTTCGAATACCTCGAATCAATTTCATGGAGCTCGCTCCGGAAAATTGGATACGGCTAGGAGGCCGTCAGGGCAAGCGGTTGAGATACTTTACCGAGCGATATCCTTTCGTGGCTCATGGACTATCCTTATCGCTTGGAGGATCGGATCCATTGGACGAAGCATTCTTACTCGACGTAAAGGATTTTCTGGAGATGCATCAGATACGCTGCTACAGCGAACACCTCAGCTATTGCTCGGACGGCGGCCATCTTTATGACCTGATGCCCATTCCCTTTACCGATGAAGCCGTAACCCATGTCGCACAACGCATTCAACGCACACAAGAAATCCTGGAACGGCGCATCGCCATTGAAAACGTTTCCTATTACGCCGCGCCAGGCAAGGAAATGGACGAACTCCAGTTTATCAACGCCATCCTGACCGAAGCCGACTGCGACCTGCTCTTGGACGTCAACAACATCTACGTGAACTCCATCAATCACGGCTATGACGCCGAGGCCTTTCTGCGGTCTCTGCCAGGAGAGCGTATCGCCTATTGCCACATTGCCGGCCACCATCAAGAGGATGTGGATCTGATCATCGATACGCATGGCGCCGATGTGATCGATCCAGTGTGGAAGTTGTTGGACGCCGCCTATGGACACTTCGGCGTGATCCCTACCCTACTGGAACGGGATTTTAATATCCCACCGTTAGCTGAGCTGTTACGTGAAGTGGAATGCATCCATGCCATCCAAAACCAAGGGCTTCACAGCAAAGGCATCCTGCTTTCCCATGGCTAAATCACAACCCGCTTTTATACAAAAACAACATGAGTTCGCGGCTCATATACGCGAACCCAAAGAAAATCCCTGTCCGGACGACGTGGAAGATCGGCGTATGGCCGTCTATAGGAGATTGTTCTACAACAACGTGGAAAATTTCATCTCCAATGGTTTTCCGGTATTACGGAAGCTCTATTCCCCTAATGACTGGCACCAATTGGTCAGAGACTTTTTTGCGCATCACCAAAGCCAAACCCCATTGTTTCCAGAGATCGCCCAGGAATTCCTGACCTATCTGCAAAATGAAAGAACACCGCAGCCGGAGGACCCACCCTTTCTACTGGAGCTGGCTCATTATGAATGGGTAGAGCTAGCCGTATCCATTGCGGAAGAGGAACCCAACTGGGAAATCATCGATACGCACGGCGATTTATTGAATGGTATACCCGCACTTTCCCCCTTGGCCTGGCTATTAACATACCGCTATCCGGTTCACCAAATCGGACCAGAGTTTATTCCACAGTCCCCTGGCGAAACGGCCACCTATTTGATGGTCTATCGAGACTTGCAGGACAAGGTGGGGTTCATGGAACTCAACCCTGTAACGGCGCGCCTGGTGAGTTTAATTCAGGAACAATCCGCTCGAACTGGCCTGGAATTGTTGCAGACCATCGCCGAGGAACTTGCCCATCCTCAACCCGATACGGTGATCCGGGGCGGAGAGCAAATCCTATCTCGGTTAAAAAGCGCGGATATACTCTTGGGAATCTATCTCGAGCCCTCGCGGCACGATTAGGACAAACTGAACTTCAGGGGGTTTATCTGCGGTACTGGAACAGCTTCGAAAGCCACCCTCCGCTCTGTGTCGGCGGAGGAAAGGTATCGGGAAGGCTCACGGGTTGAGCTTTGGACAAGGTCCATCCCGGCAGTGGCGGTCTCGCGCTGGAGCCACATACCATGCCGAGGTTGTTCGGATCGTAGATTTTGACAAACTCCGGATGAGTCACGTTATCGGCGTAAACGATGCCGCAGTAAGTTTCTTTATGCTCTTTGCGCAGCAAGGCATCGATTTCCTCCACAAAGCTTTTTAATTGACGGCTATCGGCGGGTAACGCGGGCGGTGATTCCATTACCCTATAGATATACCAATCCCCGTCCGCATCCTCGAAGAGCGTTTTCCAAAGCTCATCTAACTGGCGCCAACGAAGGATTCCCGTGAAACCACCCTTAAATTTTTCAAGATAGGAATCGGTAACTTTCATTGCACAACCGGGACCCATCGCTTTCGGTAACCGAGTTGAAACCGTATCAAACCTTGCCCGCCGTTGCCTCGCAAGCCTTCCTCTCGGTTTAACTAGGTACGCATCGGCAAGCATTCCAGCTTGCCTTGACCGAGTCGCTTTTTAAATAAAGAGACAGATATCCGACTCCCCCGCAAATTCGAAGAATGTCGCAGCGCCACCGTACTCAACACCGTCAATAAATTCAGCGGGGTTCATATCGAACAGATCGACCGTCATCTGGCAGGCGATCATTTTAACCTCGGCTTCCAAACACAAATCACGCAGATCCTCCAGGCTTGCCACGCCTTTCGCCTTCATTTTCTGCTTCATCATCATCGTCATCATGCTCTGCATGCCGGGCAGGGTTTGCAATAACACCGGCATGGGCATGGGCATGGGCATGCCCGGATTGCCGATGGAAGTGACTTTTAGATCCAGCTTCTTACGTAACAACTGTAAACCGTAAAAAGTAAAGAAAACTTGCGTTTCATATCCCAAAGCCGCTGCGGTAGAAGCCAGAATAAATGGGGGATAGCCCCAGTCCAACGAACCTTTGGTGGCGATAATGGCCAGTTTTTTCTCGGTCATTCTACTTCTCCTCAGATTATTAGGTATTAATATAATTATATTAGAGAGGAAAACTACCGTCTGCAATAAAAATATTCAGTATTACAGCGAGTCCATGAACTGTTCGGCTCTGCAACTGGGGATTTGTCCAATCTGATCAGTTTCTCGGAAGGTGATAATGTAGCGGATAGAATGGCTATAAGTAATTTTGATGAAGCAACTTATGGAAGCTTTTGGAGATTTAAACCACAATGTCAGCTTACTCGAGAAAGGGCTCTGAGTCTGATGGGCGTGCGAGAACAAACCTTGCACCGCTCCATCAACCTTTACCGAGGTGAAAGCGGCCATTCACAGGGTCAGTGCCTAGGCCAATGCCAACCGGTTGGTGTTAGGCCAAGTCAAGACCGAGGCAAAATCCAATGAAATCACTGCGATACCTGACTCATCTTCCCCCAGTGATCTAATATAAACAATGACTTTGCATATTTGTACCCATGTAACCACCTTAATAAATTCAATGACTTATGAGGCATAGGGGGAAGATGAGTCCGGCAGTGCGGATAACACAGTGCGGTTGTGGACATTGGATCATTCTGCAGCTATACCTCGTGTCCTACGTGGTCATTCAGGTCCTGTAACCTCAGTGGCCTTCAACCTCAATAGTACACGTCTCGCCTCCGGTAGTCAGGATGGCCCCGTGCGGCTATGGAAATTAGATCAACCCGAAACTGAACCCCTTGTCCTAAGTGTCTATTCGGGTAGTGTCTTGTCGGTAGCCTTCAGTCCCGATAGCGCACAACTCGCTTCCGGTAGTAACGATCACACCGTGCGGCTTTGGAACCTACAGACGAACGTGCTAATTAGGGAAGCCTGCCGCCGTGCAAGTCGAAACATGACATACAGCGAGTGGTTTAGATTTCTGGGAGAAGAAACCTATTCCAAAGTCTGTGAAGAGCTACCATTTGATAGGAGCTTTGTTATTCAGAAGGGTAGAAGTCTCGCAAAAGAAGGCGACGTGACGGCTGCTTTGGATTTTGTTCGGAAGAACCTTATTGTAGATACGAAATCCGATTGGGATATCGACAAAGAAGCTCGAAAACGAATAGCACCAGCACTACTAGATCGCGGGAGAGAACTCGGTAGTGATGGAAAAATCGAGGCAGCAGTGCAAAGATATACGCAGTCCAAGGAATGCGATCCCACTCTGCAGATAAAAGCGGAGTACTGGAATGATTTGTGTTGGCTAGGAAGTTTGCAGAGACATGCCGCCGAAGTTATGCACGCCTGCGAGAATGCAGTGCGATTAGAACCCGAAAATGGCGGATATAGAGACAGCCGGGGCGTTGCACGAGCGCTCACCGGTGACTTAGCAGGCGCTATTGCAGATTTCAAGTTCTACATTTCCTGGGCCCAGAATACTGGACATCAAAAAAAATTGGTACCTAAGCGCACTACCTGGATAGAAGCACTCGAAGCAGGTCAAAATCCCTTCGATGCCGAAACACTCGAATCCCTGAAAACCGAATAGCGCAGCGCCCTCAAGAACGTGACTGCTGTTCCGCAGACGATGTGCACCGACCCGCGATCCAACGAGGACCTAAGTCCTCCAATACCCAACCCTTCGGATAACTGCGGTGGCACAACTGGGTACGCAACCTGGGCCGGCGGCGGACGGGTAGCCACGCGAGCAGCCAGCCCCGTAATCGGAGGGCGCCCGTGGCCAGAGCCGCCAGCCAGGCGGGCGGCTCGGGAAAACCAAAGGCCCTTCGGTTGGACTCATCCAACAACGCCGGGATGGTCCGACGCACCAGAGGCCGTAAGAAGCGCGGAAACCAGGAGGCGAACAGCTCCCGGGTGGCCTCGCCCACCCGCCGGTTGCTCTCGGCCCGACGATAATGAGCCGCTTCGTAGTCCCGATGGTAGATTTCGAAGGCCTCGAAGCTTTCCGGAATGTCGCGAATGCCCATGCGTCGGCCTACCTGACGCCAGAAGTGAAACAAGGCCAGGCGCTCGTGGCCGGTCGGCTTGCGTCGGCCGAAACGATTGAACCAGTCCAGGGGGACGAACACGAAGGTAGATAGCACATATAAGAAGTCCTCGTTGGTGATGGAAAAGCGTCCGTGGATCGCGTTCATGCGCTGCAGGGCTTTCCGGCCGGCAAGACTATCATATCCCTCCTCTATCAACATACTGACGATCAGATCCGTATCGTCGTAACGCTTTTGGGGCCTTCGGGCGAATTCTCCCGTCTTGTCCAGCAAGGCGGAGATGGAAGGCACGCAATAGGTCCGAAATAGCGCCAATTCCAGTGCACGAGTCATGTCCCACGGAAACTCGTAACAGGCCATCAGGTAAACGATGCGCTGGTGGTCCGCCACCGGGTCCAGAGTGAGAATCTCAGCCAGATTTCCCCGGGGTTTCACGGGTTCGGTAGCTGCAGGTTTCCAAGGCAGACGCCTAATAGCAAGCCCGCGCTTCATGAGCGCCCATCCGCAAGGTAACGCGCCAGACCGGTGCCACCGGCCGCCATGACGGCGTCGTGGTTCCATCGGTAGAGAGGCGCGGCCAGCGGGGCCAGCCAGCGCATCCAGGGTCGGTCCAGTGAGATACGCCATTCGTACTCCACCCGAGTACCGCCACCGGCGTCGGTGAGCTTCCAAGTGCCTTCCCCTGCCGCATCGCCCTGGGCCCGTACCCATAAGGAATGCTCAGGCTTAACGTCCACGGTCTCCACCTCCAACCGGATGCGGTAAGGCAGGCGCGTGCGCCACACCAAATGGCACATGGCCCCTGCCCCATCGGCATCGCCTGGACGGAGTAATTCCACCGAATCGACGAAGGGCCACCAGCGCGGCCAGTCCTCAGCCCTAGATATGGCAGCCCACACCATCGGCCGCGGCGCATCGATGTCCCAAACACTTACCCAATTGTAGCCGGCCATAATTTAGCGACCTTCGGTGGCGGGTGTCCCGCCGGTAAGTGTGTAGGACTCGGTTTGATAAAGTATTAACTCAAGCATAGTCTTCTCCTGAATACGTAAATTCGAAATCGTTTCCAAAGCCTATACGTGAGCGGCGGCATTTTGGATCGTTCAAGTTCTACGCGATTCGTGGCACACCAAATCAACTGGTCGTCGATCGCCGCGAGCGAGTATCACCACACAGTGGGCTGAAATAAAACACTCTTCGGTGTAGATAATTCGGGCACCCGTTTGCAATTCGCCCCTCCGGTGTCGACGGCAGCGACCATCCCTTACCTTTTTCCATACCCTGCTAAGCTGACAGTTAGCCTGGTGGATAGATGTCGCAGCGACGACAGACGACGTTCAAGTTCGGGCCGACCGCTACCTAAACACATCGTTCTACACACATTGACAAGCGCAGGATTTCACGCAATAGTTCTGCTGGCATGCCCTATTTGGCCCTCTCTACAATGCACGGTGCGGGTCCGGACATGCTCATTGTCGTTGTACAAACTGGTAAGGAGGAATAATAATGATAAGGCTACTGCATGGCACCAAGGGAATCCTCGGCATTATGGTGGCTGTAGGCCTGATCCTAGCCGCAAGCGGATTGAGTGATGTCCAGGCCGCACCCAAGTACCGCTGGAAGCTCGCCATGACCTGGGGAACCGGATTCCCGATCTTCGGCGATGCCGCCATCAAGATGGCCGACATGGTCAACAAGATGTCCAATGGCGAAATGAAAATCCGCATCGACTCGGCCAATAAGCACAAGGCGGCCTTCGGGATCCTCGACATGGTCAAGGCCGGTCAGTACGAGATGGGCCACTCTGCGTCCTATTACTGGAAAGGAAAAGACCGTAACACCATGTTCTTCACCACCATGCCGTTCGGCATGATCGCGCCTGAGCAGTACGCTTGGTTCTACTACGGCGGCGGCATGAAGCTGATGAAGAAGGTTTACGACAAGCACGGCGTCTACTCGTTCCCCGGGGGCAACACCGGCAACCAGATGGGAGGCTGGTTCCGCAAGGAGATCAACTCTCTGGATGACCTCAAGGGGCTGAAAATGCGCATTCCTGGCTTCGCCGGCGAGATCCTCTCTAAGCTCGGGGTGGTCGTCACCAACATCCCCCCCGGAGAGCTCTACACGGCACTCGACCGCGGCACCATCGACGCCCTAGAGTGGGTTGGCCCGTCCCTCGATCTGAATATGGGCTTCCAGAAGATAGCTCCTTACTATTACACCGGTTGGCATGAACCGGCCACGGAGTTACAGTTTATGGTCAACAAGGCGAAGTTCGACGCTCTGCCCAAGCACTTGCAGGAGATCCTGACGATCGCCATGCAGTACGCCGCCTACGATATGTATGCCCGCTCCTACCACGAAAGCGCGATGAACTGGGCCTCGATCGAGAAGGAGTACCCGAACGTGAAGATCCGCACCTTCTCGCCGGAGATTATCTCGGCCATGAAGAACGTCAACCAGGAGCTGTTGGACAAGATGGCGGCCAAGGATCCGCTCTTCAAGGAAATTCTGGCTTCACAGCAGACCTACATGAAGAAAGCCCGCAAGTGGACAGCTATTTCCGACTACGCCTACCTGAAAGACAATCTCAACTGACGGTCAACAGGCTCCCGGCACTGCGGGGAGCCATTCTCTGCGCCTCGAAACCAGACGATGCTGCTCAAACTGGATAAATTTTTCATCCGTTTCTCCGACCTCATGGGGTGGATTGCCGGCATCCTTAATCTGCTCATGCTGGTCAACGTTTTCTACGATGCCATCATGCGCTATTTCTTCAAGACCGGTTCTATAGCCATGCAGGAGATGGAATGGCACCTGTTCGCCATGGTCTTCCTGTTCGGCATGGCCTACTGCCTGAAAGAGGACGGCCATGTGCGGGTCGATATCCTCTACGACCACTATTCGCCACGCTGGAAGGCTGTGGTCAACATCGCCGGGACGCTGTTCTTCCTGATCCCGTTGAGTATCCTGGTTATCGAAGGGTCGTTGTGGTACGTCCACGAAGCGTTCGTCACCGGCGAAATTAGCGGCGACCCGGGTGGCCTCACGCATCGCTGGTTAATCAAAGCCGTGATCCCGGCCTCCTTTGTCTTCCTGATCGTCTCCGCGGCCGGCTTTGTGGTGCACAACATCAAGATCTTCCGTGGACTGGAAACACCTCCGGCGCATCACATCGAGGACGAAGTGCTTTAAGGCTGCTAGGCTCTTGAAACTTGGATGATTAGTTGACGTGCAAAGACAGCAAGCCCCAGACAAAGCATCGAGCAGGCTTACGCCATGATCGGTCTCGTCATGTTCGCCGTCGCCCTGGTCCTGCTGCTCGTGGGCTTCCCCGTCGCCTTCACCTTCGGTGGCGTCGCTGTCTTCTTCGGCCTGCTTGCCGAGGGGACGAAAATCTTTTCCCTAATGCCGCACCGCATCTGGTCGATCATGAACAACACGATCCTGATGGCCATTCCGTTGTTCATTTTCATGGGGATCGTGCTGCAGAAATCGAAGCTGGCCGAGCGCCTGCTCGAATCGATGGGGTTTTTGTTCGGAGAGATTCGCGGTGGCATCGCCGTCTCCACGGTGCTGGTCGGCGCATTGCTGGCGGCTTCCACCGGTGTGGTCGGCGCCAGCGTGGTCGCCATGGGAGTGATCTCGCTACCGGTCATGCTCAAGTACAATTATGACAAGCGACTCTCCAGCGGGGTGATTTGCGCGGCTGGCACTCTCGGCCAGATCATACCGCCGTCGATCGTGTTGATCATCCTCGGCGATGTATTTCAGGAACCGGTTGGCGACCTATTCAAGGCCGCCCTCTGGCCCGGCCTGTCGTTGGTGCTGCTCTACATCATTTACATAGTCATCATCACCATTTTGCGGCCGAAGCTAGCCCCGCCAGTTCGACTCGGTGAGGTGACCAGGGGCAAGAAGCAGCTGATCGGCCACGTTTTCAAGGCGATTGTCCCACCGCTGGTGCTGATCGTTCTGGTGCTCGGCTCTATCCTCGCCGGGGTCGCCACCCCTACGGAATCGTCGTCGGTGGGAGGAATCGGCGCTATCGTCCTGGCCATGCTCTACCGCCAGTTCTCGATCCGCATGCTCTGGGAGAGCTCCCTGGAGACGGTCAAGATCAGCGCTATGGTTTTCGCTATCCTGATCGGCGCCACAGCCTTCTCAATGGTCTTCACCTACACCGGTGGCGACTGGATCGTCGAGGACTTCATGATGGCCCTGCCGGGTGAAAAGTGGGGTTTTTTGATCCTCTCGATGCTAGTCATCATGGCGCTCGGATTCTTTATCGACTTCGTAGAAATCTCATATATCGTCGTGCCGATTCTGGCGCCGATCGCCGCCAACCTCGGAATCAATCCGGTCTGGTACGCAATCTTAGTCGCTATGAACCTGCAGACCTCTTTCCTGACCCCGCCGTTCGGCTTCAGCCTTTTTTACCTCAAGGGAGTCGCCCCGCCGGAAGTGCGCACCACCGATATCTACTATGGAGTAGTGCCATTTATCACTCTGCAGATGATCGTGCTCGGCATCTTGGTAGTCTTTCCGCAGTGGTTCGGCTTCCCGCATCATTGACCCGGAGCCAGCCTGATACAGCCCCACTATTTCAACGTCGTCGGATTCGGCATCAAGGGTGCCCTGGCCGCGGAGCGACTGCGCCTACAGTTCACCCAGTAGGTAGTGCCGGACATTGAGAATAGGGTCAGAAGTTACACGGGAATGGGAGTCCCTCAGGGCGAAGTTTCAGCGGAGCTTCGCCCTAATAATTTGTCCCCTAATAGCAGTTTGCATATTAGCTAGCCTGATATCCGCAGTGCAAAAACCATTTTCGGCGCCATAATCGGTTAAACTTTCAAACGCTCCACGTAGGGCTTGTAAAACACCCCGCCTTAAGAATAATGGGAAACGCCTATTTTCGATATGGTCGTCCGGGATGCTACAATTTGCTTAATGCAGCAGAAACCTCAAGGCGACGATTTGCGCATTAAATACTTAGATGTTTTGTAAATGAATTATTAATCAATAGTATTAATAAAAATATCAGATTTAATCCGACCGGGTATAGTTTGAATGAGAAATGTATACATTCACATTGGTCTTCATAAAACCGCAACGACAAGTTTACAAAGGCAATTTTTTTCTAATATTAGCGATATAACATATTTTAACGAATGTCATAAAAAGTTCGCTGGGAAAATGTTAACCCATATAACTATTCAAGATCCTATATATTTTGACGCTCTAAGTATTAAGAATTATATCGCAAAGCAATGCACGGATAATAAACCTTTGCTTATCTCGGCTGAAGCCTTCTCTGGGGCTCTGTATGCTGGTATGGGAAAACGCGGCTTGGACCATAGAAGCGCTATTGTCCAAAATTTGAAATCTACTTTTCCAAATGCTGGCGTTATATTAGTTATCAGGAGGCAGGATCAGTTCGCTGCATCTTGTTATCGACAGTATCTTAAATCTGGTGGAACAGAACGGATAGAAGACTTTTACGGCATTAATTCAAAAAAGCGTGGCATTATTCCCCTCGAAAGATTTATGTTTTACAAATACATTCAATATTTAGTAAAAGAGTTCAAAGGAAAGGTACTTATACTTACATTCGAAGAATTTAATAGCAGCAGGAGTGATTTTTTCTCCAAATTCTGTGATTTTTTGGAGATTGATTTTGTCGTGCCATCTCTAAAAAGAACCAATGCTACTCGATTAAATGAATTTGGAATGTTGGTGTCTCGTATTCTTAATCGTTTTTTTAGAAGTTCATTGAATACTGGAGGACCATTTCCAGGACTATTGCTACGATCAAAAGGTAAATGGATATGGAAGCATCCTTCTGAAATTTTACACGATAGATGGGTTTGGACAACTAGTAACTCTGGCAACTTAAACTATGAAGATGTATGCAACGCTATATTTGAAGGTTGTAAGGAAGATAACAAGATACTGGATGATGAATTTCAACTGGGTTTAAGTAAGTATGGGTATTATTGAGCTAATTGGATCTATTTAAAGAAAATGCAGCTAAACCGAAAGAAAATAGCAAGTTTATATGCCCTATTTGCTCTATCCGAGCGTGCGCATAACAATTGGGGCATGTTTTATAATCCGGTAGCAGTTGATATTTCCTCTCCGCAGGACAGCTTGTTTACCGCAGTTCAGACTAGTCCACAAGGCAATACTACACCGCCGCTTTAAAACGTTAGCTTTACACAGTATCTCATTCAACACCGCCACATGCTGTTTCTAGCTGGCGTCTAGGAAGTGGGCGTTAACCGCGCCCCCAGATTTCGCGGAAGTAAAACACTGACGATCAAAGAACAGACTCAGAGGATCGCGCTGCATAGACGACGCCGCCCGGAATTCTTAGAAGTTATTCGAATGGGATATGCAGGATAGTGAGATTAATTGGAGTCGAATTTCTGGGTTGGGACGGCTTAGAGCTTATATTCCTACTGTTCCGCTGTCGCAATGCCAATCCCAGTCTCTTCCAATACAAGATGAGTCTGAAAGAGGAGCTTATTTCTAACACAAGATGAGTCTGAAATAGCGCGGCACCTGTTCATGATAGGAGGATGAAAACTATCATGAATGACACGCAGTTAGAGACTATTGAACAGATCCGCGCCTTTTTAGCTGGCACCGAGGCGATTGAGTTTTCGATGGAAAGCCCGCTGGAACGTTACACGTGGATTCAAGATACCTTGATTCGTCTGCGGTATGTGAGCCTGAGCAAGGGTGATAAAGGGGTGGTGAGGCGCTATCTGCAGAAAGTCACGGGCTATTCACGCCAACAGCTAACCCGCCTGATTGGGCAGTACAAGCGCACCGGAAAACTGGGGCGCAGATACCAACCCCGGCATCGGTTTGCTACACACTATAGCGCCCAGGATATCGTGCGATTAGCCCAAACCGATGAACTGCACGGTACTTTAAGCGGCCCGGCCACCAAGAAGATTTTCGAACGCGAATATACTCTGTTCGGCAACCCCACCTATGAGCGTTTGGCGGGCATCTCGGTGTCTCATCTCTACAATCTCAGGAAGTGCACCGGCTATTGCCGCCAACGCTGCCATTTCACTAAAACCCAAGCCACCCCCGTCAAGATCGCGGAGCGACGCAAACCCGACCCTGGGGGGCAACCCGGCTACCTGCGCCTGGATACCGTTCACCAGGGCGATTTAGACGGACGCAAAGGCGTCTATCACATCAACGCCGTGGATGAAGTCACCCAATACGAGATCGTCGCCTCGGTGGAGCGCATTAGCGAAGCGTACTTGCTGCCCGTGCTTGAAATGCTGCTGGAAGCTTTCCCTTTCGTCATCCAAGGCTTTCACGCCGACAATGGCTCGGAATACATCAACAAACGGGTCGCGGAGCTGCTCAACAAGCTGCTGATCGAGTTCACCAAGTCCCGGTCACGCCATACCAATGACAACGCCTTGGTGGAAAGTAAAAATGGGGCCGTGGTGCGCAAGCACCTCGGCTACGCCCATATCCCCCAAAAATAGGCCTCACTGATCAATGACTTCAACCGGGGTTTCCTCAACCCCTACCTCAACTTCCATCGCCCCTGTTTCTTTGCCCAAATCACCGTCGACGCCAAAGGCAAACAGCGAAAACGCTACCCCTACAAGCAGATGATGACCCCTTACGAAAAACTTAAATCCTTACCCAACGCGCCAACCTATTTGAAGGCCGATATCACCTTCGCCCAACTGGATGCGGTGGCGATGCAAATGAGTGATAATGAGGCCGCTCGGCAGTTAAACCAAGCACGCCAACAACTTTTTAAACACATCAATGAACAGGAGGCGGCATAGACTGATTTCTCCTTGTCAACACCCTTCTAGGGTGCTGTTCTAACCAAGGATACCTCAGCTTCTATTACCTTATTTCAGACTCATTTTAGGATTGGAA
>CAVSWL010000014.1:0-186301 GCA_963731655.1 uncultured Gammaproteobacteria bacterium
TGATCGGATCCATACGTTTTCAGCTAGCAACAAGATTATTTTTCACAAACACACCGGAACGTTACTCGCGGATTCAAAATAACTTGACTCGTCCGCGGTATGCAGACCATAACAATGGAAATAACGGGGTGGGGAGACGCTAGTTGCAGACAGTAGCGGGGTATTTACGCTAGCAGGCAACTCGCCTGATTGGCTAGTAAAAATGTAATGTTACACTGGGGTATCGATACTAACCCCATGATTTGATCAGAATAACAGGCAGCCGCGTAAGATCACAGTACTACAAAAACCCAAACCTGCGGAGTAACCCACTACTTCCTACGCGTGGATATTGTCCACCAGGGCGATTTAGACGGTCGTAAAGACGTCTCTCAGATTCGTGGAGTGTCAGCAATAACTTTGTAACTGAGTTTCACACTGATACACAATTTCCGAAGAGAATTATCGTTCGGACACCGGCTATTTCCCCCTACCTTCTTCATTTGCCCTCCATTTGCTTTAGCCAACTCGATGGTTGTCGTTCTATAAGTTAAGTAAACTTAGAGTGGGCGAGCACCTGCGAGACTAAATGGGAAACCCTAAGTTCTTGAGCAATGAACCTCTCGATAAAATCTTAAATGCGAGGCTGCACCACTCTTATTTAGGTGGGATATTTTTGGTCTCTCACTTAGTCATGTGGATGGCAGGTCTAGTAAATCGCTTCACTATTTTTCAACGCACCGCGCTAATCAACGCACGGTGAGATGTTCTTTGGACACTTCGTGTTAATTCGCCAGCTATTTTTGTCTAGCACTGAGATGATTTTGGTTTCGAAGTCCCAGTCGCCAGTATTATGAGGCGCCCAAAAGACATAATTGAGCTTGAGGGTGTTTACCGCCCAATCATAGGCTTGCGCTGGACTCTTTCCAACGTTAGTCGCTCTCTGGTTGTCCATTGCTAGGGGAATCTTCCCCGCGTGCGATGGATACAGCTCGGATGAGGTCGTGTGGCGACCGGGCATTAGATCAGGACCACTGATTCCGTAGCCAATATTCACGGCATCGGCAAATAAATCGTCCATGCCGCCACCAGACAGCCAATTTGCCTGCTGCAAGACTACGGTATGCGGAAACGCTTCCCGTGTCTTTTTGTTAAGATATTCCAGCGACAGATAATAATCTGCATTGCATTTTTTGGTTTCTGCACGCTGTGGGCTTAATACAACCGGACCCAGCTGTTTCCTCGGTAACAATCGCCTCAATATAGGGCTCCTGGTCAAACCGTTTACCCAGCGCTTGCATCAATGTCACAAGGGCGTCTTTAACAGGATCCATATGAGCTCTGGCTACGCACCTTTTTATGGCGTCCCCTTTTCCCTGCGCAATCTTCTTTTTTGATGTTGCGTTCCATGGTGTGTCCTTGTATCGCTCGATTTCAACACCCCCAAGATCATGAATGTATTGCGGAGCACATTGTCCGTCTTGTGCTTGCCCACCGAAGGTTTTATAACGAATCTTAACGACAAGCCTTTTTTTACTCGCCTGCAAGGTCCTTAGATCTTTCTCAATAGCACTGAAATCATACTTCCCTTTTGCGGTTTCAACATCCCCCCAATTGTAAGAATTCTCCGCCCCTACGATCTTAGGAGTCTTCTGAGCAGCCTTAATCCCTTGATCTGTAAATGTGTAGTGACCCGGATGCCACTTGGTACCCTTACCCACCCCCTGTGCTTGACTTGCTTCGCCTTCGTCAGAAGCTCCTCCTTGTTCATAGGATGAGTCAGTTGTAATTTTTAAATTGGAAGGCGGGGGAAGCTGTGTATAACTGGTAGCAGCATTAGTAATAGGTATGGCGTAAAGACCGAGACAGATCAGAAACACCAGTATGAGTAATAACGTTGAACGTTTCCCTACGGGACAAAAATAAAAGTTTGTAAATGTATAATTCATTGTCCATTCTGTCCATTTCTATTTCTGTGAATACAGCATTTCCGGATTATACGGGCAGCCGAATTATCACGATTGAATGCCGATTAAACAGGATAAATAATAGCCAATTTCACATGAATTTGGTCACTGTTCTGTCAGCATATTCCTACTGATCATTCTATTCGATGCTCAAGTCAGGCCAATCGGTTGTGCTAAACAGGTAATGCTCCGGTCACGGCTTAGAGCTTAGCAAGATTATCTCGGTATTCCGAATCCATCGGCTTAGCCCATTTCCAAGAGGGATACTCTGACACGAATGAATGCTTAAGAGTAGCTGTGATGGTCAGCGGTTGTTGCTCTTCGCGTGGTTCAGGCCATTTAAAGAAGAACGGACACAGTCATACTGGGGAACAACATCATCGATGTAAAGGCTGTGGTCGCCAATTTGTGTTGAGCCCAACCCACAGGGTGATTTCGACTCAGACCAAGGCACTGATCCAAAAAGCCTTACTCGAACGAGTTTCCTTGAGGGGGAATTGTCGGGTGTTTGATGTGAGCTTGACGGGGTGACTTTCATGCATTACGGACCTCTGTGAAGCGTTACCTGATCACCTCAATCTCACCCGGATCGAGACCACTCAGTCTTGAAAATCAATGACGTGCGTTTTTTTAAAGACTTCTTCGCCATCGCTTTAACCCGAACGGACGGCTTCTGGTAACGAGATGGGCCCCGTTTGGCGACAGGCAATCGAAGCATCCGAGGTATCTTCAACCACACCAACGGCACCCGAAATGCCCCCGGTCTTGGCACGACTTAGATAGTAGGTTACACCAGATACCTCAGGATCATCGAAAGCCTCGATCACGATTTTATCAATTGGACCCAGCAGGTTAAATCGAGTGTTAACGCTACCGATTTCTTCACCTTGAATTGGGGGAACCACCAGTCCAAGGATAAGCGTACACAATAGTACACTACGCCTGGACATTACCTCACCACTCTAAGGAATGACTGTATTCGATCTTTCGGTCCACTATAATCCTAATGCACGGTCTGACCAGCCTAGCGGTATTGTGGTGCTTCCGGGAACCATGGGTTATACCTTTGCGGTTCCAGAGATTGCGGATATGCTGGGCTAGAGCGATTGCGGTCATACTGGGACCACGATGCCCCTCCAGATGGATTCGCCGCTTCTCCACCATCATCCCAACTCCGGCTAGAACGATTCTGCCAGGAGGGGGGCTGTGGAGCCCAAGCGTCACTATAGCGAGTATCGGGATAGGTAGATTGTTCTCCTGGATAGCGATTGAGAGGGCCTGAAGGCACCGGGGCTCCCATTCTTCCATCGCTAGAATTTTGGTCCGGCTGAGTTTGATAGTTGGGTTGTCCAGATGCGGCTGATTGGGAGGGCTGCGTATTCACTGTAGCCGCTACCGGCTGAGCTGGCTGATCCGACGCCCACCACCCCGCAACGACAATACCAGCGATGAAGCTGAGGCTAATTGCCAACGGCAATAGTGGGTAGGTTTTTACCCAGCTCATCCAAGCCTCTAATAATTCCGATAGATTCATACCACCGGGCATAGATGGCAAAGAAACAGTTACGGAGTTTTCAGGTAACGAACGTGCCCGCGATCGAGTATTGACCGTAGTAGCTGAACGTTTCTTTTTCAGCGGCTCAGCGGTTCTTTTCTTCCCGGACGACTTTTTATCCTGAGGATATTTAATGTCGTCGATTGGAAACCTAGCCGTACCCAAATCTGTTTTTAAGGAGATGGGGCGGTTACGACCACCGTTTTTGGTTGAATCAACCGTATCGTTTCTGGAAGGAGGTGAGCGTCTAACTCGTGCCTGACGCAATAGCTGGGCTTTATGCGATGTGGAATCTAAAGCCAAGTACTCGTTTGAGCCCTTATGGCCATCTGGATATTCGCTATTTTGCATTGGTCTTTATTCCCGAGCAGAGGGATACGCTCAAAGCGTTAGCAATTGTAGTTGGTGCAGCTCCTTCAGATTAGGCATTGTCGCCTACATTTTACTGCACGATACATTCGTTCCGCGATTAGGATAGTGGGTATTGTCCGCGTTAGTTAAGTGCCTAAGTTGTAAGCGTAGATTGTATTACCACGAGAACAAAGATCTAAGTAATCCATACCCAGATGGTAGAGTAGGTAGCTTAAACTGAGCGCGTTATTGGTCAAGCTCAGCGTTTCATATCTCTTGGATCTTGATGGATAATGATATCCGAATTTGGAAAATCTAGTCGAATTGCGGCCTCCACTTCGTCGGCGATTGTGTGCGCTTCTCGAAGGGTCTGCTCAGGGTCTAAATCCAGATGCAGCTGAATTATGGCATCCCTGCCCGATGACCGCGTGCGTAACTCATGTACAGCATAGACTTGAGGGTGCTCCGTAGCAATACGAGTAATTCGATGACGCAGCTCCTCGGGTAGTTCTTTATCCATCAAGATCTGCAGAGCTTCTTGCGCAATCTGCCACGCACTATAGAAAATATAGAAAGCAATCGCCATTGCGAACCACGCATCCGCACCGTTCCAACCAAACCCCATTACTAAGCCCAGCGCCAAGATTACACTGAACCCAGTCAGCAAATCGGTGACATAGTGTAGCGCATCAGCGCGAATTGCCACGGACTGCGTGCGCCGGATGACATAGCGCTGAACGCTCACTAAAGCCAGGGTAACAAGGATTGAAAACGCGATCACAACTACTCCCGCTTGCAGATTTCCCAGACTGCGGGGATGAAACAGTCGATCCACCGACTCGATCAGCAAGAACAGCGCAGAACCCGCAATGAATGTCGCTTGGCCCAAGCCCGCTAGGGATTCCGCCTTACCATGGCCAAAGCGGTGATCGGCATCAGCACCACGCAACGAATAGCGCACAGCGATCAAATTAACCAGCGACGCGCCAGCATCCATGAGCGAATCGACCAATGAGGCGAGAATCGAGACTGAGCCGGTCATCAACCAACCGAAGAGCTTCACACCAATCAACACCAACGCCGTTGCCATCGACGCGTAAGTGGCAAATCGCAATAACTTGTCTGATGAATAGGGTTTCAAATCGCTCGATGAAGTTGAACCGCCTCGCATCAAAGCAGTCTACTACAGGCAGTAGATCACTCTAATTATAGCACTCTAGAATTTTGTGCCCTCAGCTATCGAATTTTTTTTTTCGATAACAATACTTAGATGAGTTCATCGCGTGGTGTCTAATAACAATCCAATACCGCGACGCCATTATCCGAGTTGTTTTAGGCTTCAAAAAACGTCTTTCGCTGAGCGAAGGCGATCTATTTGGGGCCATCCCCACCTTCATGATAGGAAAGAAATCGCCATAAAGGGTGACGATACGGATGCAAGAATAGAGTATAAATTATACAGTTTAGGGCAGCATGCGCGCAATAAGTGAGATTAATACGTAATTAAAATATAAACCAATGCAGGAGGAATACCCTATGAGACCGAAAACAAACAATAGCATCGATACACCATAAAGTCACATTGAGCCCTATTTTTCCAAATTCCACTAGTACCGTAACCAGTAAACATAACCAATAACTTTAGATATTAGTGGTCATATAATGATGACCTGTAATCGCAGCCGGAAATCATCTATGAGACCCCCTAAATACCGAATCAACCTAACACGTAATGAAATAGAGCAGCTTGAGCAGCTCATACGCAAGCATTCAACCCCTCAAAACAAGGTAAGACGGGCCAGGATAATCCTTCTGGCTAATGAAGAGGCTATGAGCAACAAGGACATTTCGCAAGAGATGGGAGTGGATCAATCGGATGTAACGAAATGGACGAGGCGATGGATAGAGCGGGCGTCTGACCCCATAGAAGAGAGGATAAGTGATTTGCCACGCCCTGGTACACCGGCCAAGATCACGCCGGAGCAATGGTGCCAAATTATGGCTCTGGCCTGCGAACCACCCGAAGATCATGGTCGGCCTATCACACACTGGACCCATAAGGAACTCGCAGAAGAAATCGTCAAACAAGGCCTGGTCGAAAGCATTTCGGCAAGCCATGTCGGTGACTTTTTAAAAAACAGACTTGCAACCCCACCGCAGTCGATACTGGTTGAATGCCAAGCCAGACGAACGCAAGGAAGACAGGATTGCCGATATATGCGCGGTGTACCAACGTGTACCGCAGACAGAAAATGAAATTGCTTTCAGTGCCGATGAAATAACCGGCATCCAAGCCCTCGAGAGAATTGCCGCAGACTTACCTCTGTCTGCCGGGAAACCCGGGGCCCGGGAATTTGAATACAAACGAGGGGGAACTCAAACCCTTATCGCGGCCATCGACATTGCGCTTGGGAAGGTGGAGGCTCATTGTGGCGATACGCGCACAGAAGAAGATTTTGCCCATTTCATCGAGTCTCTGATCAAGGGACACACCGGATATAAGGTTTACCATATCGTGCTGGATCAGCTCAATACCCACAAGTCGGAAGCGCTCGTCCGTATCACAGCCAAACACTGCGACATTGACAAGGACCTTGGGCTGAAGGGGAAAACGGGTATACTCAAATCAATGGCAACAAGGGAAGAATTCCTGTCTGCCCCTGGCAAACCCATTGTGTTCCACTACACTCCGAAACACTGTTCATGGATGAACCAAATCGAAATCTGGTTCGGCATATTGGTGAAAAAAGTCATTAGGCGAGGCAATTTTAGTTCCAAAGCCGATTTGAAGGCTAAACTGCTGGCATTCATTGATTACTTCAATCAGACAATGGCAAAACCTTTTAAATGGACATACCAAGGTAAGCCTCTTGTTGCCTGATTGTTATTGAGTGAACTTACTGGTCGCTGTACTAGTGTGGGGCTCGGTTGGTGGGAACGAAGAAACATCTTTCACGATGAGATGAGGAACGACCGAGGTTTCATCTATCTACGTTTCACCGAATGGCCAGTTAACCGATTTAAAGCCCAAAAAGTTGATAAGTGGAGAATTCGAGATCGATTTCAGATTTTCCGACGACATATTCCGCTTAATCATATTTTATATACGAACGGATTATTTGTGACTCTACATAAAGTAGCAGCATGCTTACTCTAAATTCCTGATCAGCACTGCTTAGCTGGTTGATCCGGGTTAGTGGCTTACTCAGTGAATATTAATAAGCACTTAGCGATTATACGGAAAAAATCGGATTACTCTGCTGATACAAACTGAGCCAGTAAATATATAGGGGCCAAACTAGATTCGTTGTGAAGACATAACATTTTTAATGTGAATTTATCTAATTAAAGAGAATTAACTATGGCTCGATTACCCCGACTTTTCGTTAAAGGAATGGTTCAGCATGTCATTGTCCGCGGCAAGGACCTCCGTGATGTCTTTTTGGAAGAGGCTGATTACCTTTTTTATCTTAGTTGTTTAGAAGACACCACGGAACGTTATAACTGTCATATACATGCCTACGTGCTGATGCCCAATCACCTTCATCTACTCGTCTCACCCGAGAGCAAGGAGAGCCTATCTCGGACACTACAATCCATTGGGCGTCGCTATGTGCAATACTACAATCAGGTTTTTGGCCGCTCGGGTAGCTTGTGGGATTCGCGCTACAAGGCAACGGTCATTGATACCGACCGCTATTTACTAACCTGTATGCGCTACATTGAGCTCAATCCTGTACGGGCGATGCAAGTAAAACATCCCAAACTTTACCCGTGGTCGAGTTATAGGCATAACGCTTGGGGAGAAACCAATCGATTATTGACCCCACATATACTCTATCGTAAACTCGGTCGTAGCGCCGCTGCCCGTCAGGCGGCATACCGCCTCCTTTTCAAGTCCCGCATCACCAGTATTGATTTAGAGGCGATTCGATATGCGACCAATCAAGGCTGGGCGCTAGGCGATGATAAGTTCAAGGACAGATTGCAGACTTTCACTAAACGGCGCGTTAAACCGCTACCCAAAGGTAGACCACGACTGAAAAAACTGGAGGATCGTACAATAAGCTCTAGGATCAAAGCGACGCAAGCCGTTAGGCAGATCGAGGGCTCCACCTCTATTTAGAAACATCTCAAGGTATGGTAGAGCCAAAAAGGTTGAACAATAAAACTGATGCCGTTCCACAGGATTCAGCCTATTTTGTGACCAGGTTAATACTGTCGCAGCAACAGGCTGAATCCTCAATAATTACGGGAAGAAGAACGCTTTAATGGCTACGTTACGATAGCATGCTCTTCGTTATCCAGTTTTTGATTCCAAGGTCCAGTCAATAACACACGCACCAAATCGGATTGACGGTTCGTATTCGTTTTGACGTAGATCCGCTTTAAATGCGTACGCAGCGTGTTTCTGCTAATAGCCAATCGATCCGCAGCCTCGTCTAATTTATACCCCTGCATGATCAACAACGCTACACGTTGTTCCGCGGGTGTCATGCCATAGAATGTCTCCAACATGGATTGCTGCTTTACTCCGAAAATACCCGGCGTATGTCCGTATACTAGAGCCACCTCATCCTCTTGACCAATTACTTTACGCAATTTACGACTGAGCGGTGAAACCACAACCCATAAAGGAGGCTGTTCCCGGCGATGGACTTTAATCACGCCCCCCGCGCGACTACTCTGACTTGATGACGCCGTATCCTTGACCAATGTTTTTAATCTTTTAGTGTTCTTAAGCTCCGAGACATATAAGCTATCCTTACTTAGATAAAGCCCATCGTCATCATCGAGTATTTCGTAGGCCACTCGATTCATAAATAATGGCCGCGTATGTTTGTCCACAACAATGACCATAAAGGACAGTTGATCGAGGACATCTTTGGTCAAAATTAATTTCCAGAATAGATCATTGCATCGTGTCGTCCACTGTAGATAAGGTACAAGTCCTCGCAGAAAGAATAAAGCCCGATTGGAGAAAGCACCCTGAGATTCGGCCCTAATAGCCTCTAAGTAGAACACCCGTTGATCTTTCTGATTCACCACCGCACATATACGGTGAAATAAATTCATAGGTTTCAGCCACTCAGTGTAGAATTTTGACTTAACCATCTCCTCCGAACTAAGAATATCTTCACCGCGTCCTACTCTGCCTTCGGTATACCATCCTTGCATGTGTAACAACCAAGCATTGATTGAAGAATAAATCTCCTCGTACTTTTGTAACTGCAACTGGTCATACCCCACAGCATGCTGAATTCGTCCTGCTCTCCGCTCGAAATCATATTCAGCTAGACATATTACTTCCGCATCCAGATAGCGACAGAGTTCTTGAAGCGCATTTTCCCATCGACGCGAATCAACTGCCGTATCAAGTATCAATTTGACCACTTGCTCGACCCTGGTCTTCTCCACAACCTGCTCTATCAAAGAGAGCTGGAGTTTAGGAAGTAGCTCTTTTTTGCTCAGCGGCAAATTCATATTTGGCTCTCGGTCAATTTATCTACCTAAAGAACACTCGTTATTTTCCTCAACACATCCTTTTTAAAATCACTCAGTGCTCCAGCTTTTACCATATTGGCGGTTGAATCCAAATATAATCCCAAGCTATTCCTGGTATGATTTAACTACCATTTCAACTCTAATTTTCTAAGAACTCAATCCCTACTACTCATATAAGAGTGCAGATTGCGGCCTCACCCAACAAACGAGTTTGCGGAATGACTGTGAGACTATTGCTATATGAAGTTTCCGTCTATTTAACAAGTCGTTATTGTTATATCGGCCACACCGTTTAGCGTGAGCGCTTGATGAAAAAACAGCCACCCTCGATTAGGCTTGCGACGTCGTCCTTGATGGCTCTATTTGTCCTGTATCTTTATATCAACACCAGGAAACACAAGGCTAGATACGGCAAACTGCTATTGGAAATAGGTCGACCATTGCCCTTGATCTTAGCCAACTTCCGGGTGCTCAACAAACAAAGCCTATACTGATTTCTTGAAGAATGCATTCTCCGGCACGCCTAAATACATCCATAATTTTTTACCCATGCGCAATTGTTTTGTCTGTAAACAGATAATCCTTCAATTCTTTATCGAAAGCAGGATCTTTCCGCCGTATCCACTCCAGCACCATGGACGCATGCTCTTTCTCTTCATCCCGATTGTGGGCGAGTATGGCCTTCAGCTCAGTGTCTTTACAGGCATCCACCCTCTGGTTATACCAATCCACAGCCTCCAACTCCTCCATCAGGGAGGTGATGGCTCGGTGCATATCTCTCGTCTCATCGGAAAGTTCCTGCAAGGGCTCATGAAAACCTTCATTTGCCATAGACTAATCTCCTCATACATTGATTAAGCGGCTTACTTATGGACGGCAGTCGCCTGCTGTCCCTGGTAACGAGTCATCGGGTGCGAAAGTCTCGAGTATGAGCATCACTTAGTGGGATAACCGACTTCAACCCGATTAACCCGATGATCTATCAGCACTATAAATGTGAGTTATAGCTATTAGCGAGTGCATACTCAGTAGCCTTCTTCGCTACTTGTTAAACTCTTGGGCAAGAATAGAAATTCTGAGGCTTGATGTCCAGTAATCAAACCAACTCTGGTAACAATTCTTCCCCATCATTACTGCACAAAAGTGTTGGAAACGCTACCTTATTTTTATTAATCAATCCGTTTACACACTCAGTTGCTGATTTCTTAGGTTTAATATTTAGTTCCAAGCAGTTTCGTCTGGCATCTTAGCACGCGGCCATCTCGTTCTCCCCTAAACTCTCGGAGGGAGAAATTCGGAGTCCGATGAATCTGATACTAAGATTGATGCGTCCATAGCTGGGGATTAATGCGTTATAAGCCCTTCGTCTTGGGATTGTGTATATCGTATTCCTCACGATGCAATTGTCCCCAGCTCTCTCTGAAATGACATGTGGGTACAGATCATCAACAAACTATTCAAGAAACTTAGGTGCAGAACGAATTTGCTAAGAGGACATCTCTGTGAATGTCCAATTGCGCGCGTGTATCGCCGGCGTATTCCTAAGCTTAATCAGTGCAGACACTTTGGCGTGACTAGCTCAAGATCGGCAAAATTACTCATGGGTTTCGCACTGTAGCCGGTGCGATCGGAGACAACAACGGAAATATTTTAACGGTTTAATAAGCGATGAAGTGCAGACTGATATTGAAGGTACACGTTTAGAATAGCGTCTATCAAACGAGATTATCCACGATCCAGCATCTGACACGATAGTTGTCGGGAGACGCACATACTTACGTTGATATCGAGTCGAATTTGGTCTTAAGAAAATTTTGGCATTGTAGCTCAGCTTAGAGTCCGCGTTGAGCAGTTTGAAGTTCCGCCGTTTCTGACCTCAGATTTCATAGTAATCGGTTATACTTCCCCATAGATTCGTGCACTACAAAAAGTTTATTCACTGAATCCAATGAGCGCTCTAGTCGGTGGCGATGCGTTGATGACACCCTCATCGAATCACATCGCAAATCATGGACAGCCTCTTGAATTTGCCGATTCACTTCGGATTATTGCTTCAACGTATCCCCACGAGCACCATGAAATCATAGGCTTGCATCATCAGCTTTTGGGTGGCAGTAATCGTCCTACCCGCTACAATATCCGTGAATGTTTTGTCCCAACCGAGCAAACGCAGTCGCCGCCCTGCGATCGCCTGTTCACGCTCAGAAAAATTAGCGAGCACCAGAACGCTCTGTTCACCGTGGTGGCGAAAATAGCCGAACACATGGTCGTTCCCGGTATCCATAATTTCAGTTTCGGCGCGTGTAAACGCGAGGTTCTGCTGCCTAATTTGCGCGAGCTTAAGAAGCCCCATATAGATCTGACCAACCACATTATCCAATTTACGGCGCAAATCCGCACGTTCCCATTTAAACTTTGATCGGTGCACCCAGCGACTATCCCCATCCTTCTCGGGAGATTGACCATAACTGTAATCGTTCAACATTCCGATCTCATCCCCAAGATAAATGAGCGGAACCCCTCCGATAGTAAATAGAATGCCGTGAAGCAGTAAAATACGGCGAACCGCCAGTAGGATCGATTCTTCGTCGCCATCTTCCATCGCTTTCTCTAATCCACATAAGGACGCTGTGGTTCCCGAGATACGCATATCTCCGGTGTCGGGATTCTCTTGGAAAGGTAAGCCACGAGCGAAACTGTTCTCGAATCGCCCAGTATAAAACTCGGACAGAAACTGGCGGTGATCGCTTGGTTTGATTTTAAGCTCTTCGGCATCTTCATCCGAGAATGCCCACCCGATATCATCATGGCAACGCACATAATTCACCCAGGCACACCCGGATGGCAAGGCAAATCGTTTTTGCATGGAATAACGCAATAAATTCACATCGCGTGTAGCCAAGGTATTCCAGAGCAACGCCATGAGATTTGGATTATAGGAGAGCGGACATTCATCTTCATTTATATACTTTGCGACCTCATCCGGATGAACTATCGCTTCGGAGAGAAACTCCAATGCAGGTGCGGCAATTTGGATGACGGCATTAAAGCTTTGGATGAGCAGGTGCGCCTCGGCAAGATTCTGACAATTTGTGCCCAAACGTTTCCAGAGAAACGCTACAGCATCCAGCCGCAACACTTCTACACCTTGATTCGCCAGAAACAGCATCTCTTCCGCCATCCTGCTAAACACCACTGGATTCTCGTAGTTTAAATCCCATTGGTAGTTGTGAAAGCTAGTCCAAACCCAGCGCCTGATTCGGGAGCGATACGTAAAGCAACCCGGGTGTTCGTCCGGGAAAATTGGAGTAATCGTCTTCTCGAAGGCATCCGGAAGGTGGCGATCGGGAAAGGTGCGATAATATTCCAGATACTCCGTATCCCCTGATAACGCGCGAAGCGCCCAACCGTGCTCATCGGAAGTGTGATTAAACACGAAATCCAATACGAGACTGATACCATGGTGTCGCAATTCAGAGGCCAGCGCTGCCAGTTCTTCCATGGTACCAAGTTCAGGATCCAATTCGCGGTAACTGCTCACCGCATACCCACCGTCGTTGTCGCCCTCCGGACACTTAAATAGGGGCATGAGATGCAAAAAGGTAATTCCAAGTTCGGCAAAGTAAGCGATGCGCTCCCTTAACCCCTTAAGATCATCGGCGAACAAATCTACATAGCACATCGCCCCAACCATGCGGTGGGATTGGTACCATTGCGGATCGGCTTCACGCATCACATCCAGCGCTTTTAACTCATCCGATCTGGTGAGCCACATCTGCGTAGCTGTCGCCAAAATATCTTCCAGATGGAAGAAGAAGTCGTATTGGTGCCCATAAAGCTGGTGAAGCAGCTTAAATAGTTTAGGAAAGTGCACTTTTATACGCTCGCTGTAAGCTTGCCATTCAGCCTTCTCGACTTGCGCCGCGAAACGCGCCTCCAATCGAGGCATCAGACGTGCCAGGGATTTCGCAGTCCGCCTAGCTAAGCTCGCGCTGTCAGTCATTGGTTCCGTTGTGAAGTGATTCATTGTTAAGCGATCCACTCTGCCGAATCCGATAAAAAATAAGCGATTATAAATTCCACTTGTGAGGGATGCACCTCGCAAACAGGCCCCATTTGGACTTCCCTCGGTTCTGAAATTCCGTGCTATATATACTCCGTATTAGCCACTTGCGAGAATTGTTGGCTTGAAATCGTGTTTTCATTACCGTGATCGCTCGGCTAAAAATATAACTCGTCTTCTGTTTCCCACCACAACCAGTCTGGCCGCTACTGCTCGGGAAGGGTGTAAACACGCCCATATATAACTAAACGGCGAGTTACATGCCGTCAATGACCTTGGCTGGTACCACCCGGAACGGGAACATAAATCCAACCGGTTGAACTCTTCGGCTGCAAGCATGCCGCTCTAAGCCTGAAGCTCTGTCGAACTTGGAGCGGATCGGCAGTTATAGAGTTAAAAATTACCAGATTCCGCAATTTTGATTGTATAAAATCGCTCCGACTTTACCCCCTGGCATCCCTACTTTCATGGGAATTATATATTTTTTCCGATCTACTTTAGCTTGAGATGATCGCTGGGCTTTGTTCACCCCAGAGACTCAACTGCCCAAACTCAAGGAATAAAGTGGGGATTTGAATTTGGGAGTTTCGGATACTACAAAAATTTAAACTTAAGACGCTCTGGAGTTAAAGAGTTCGGTTATCATTAGACTGTTAACCTGCGTTGCCGCTGACCACATCAGTGTAAATTTAGCCTCGCTAGAAATTGCAACAAGCAAACGACCCAATTCACCCAAGAACAAGGCGTTAAGATGATTCCTAGCCGTGTTTGATAGCGGGGCATTAAGCACAATGTATTTAGTGTATTTAGTAATCAGAAATTACGCGGGGATAATTTGCAGGGTAATTTAGTATGATATAAGGAAAGGAACTTCTAATAAAGTAAGGCGACTACTGACTGGAAGCGATCAAATACTGGACGGCTGAAAATAAGCAATGCTATCCCTAAATTAGTTAAGACATACAAAGAGGAGATCACCATGGGTACAAAGACGCTGCTAATGTTGGTTGGGGACTACGTGGAAGATTATGAGGCGATGGTACCTTTTCAAGCCTTGCAGATGGTAGGGCATACGGTCCATGCTGTTTGTCCCGATAAAGAAGCCGGTGACATTGTCCGAACAGCGGTACACGACTTCGAAGGCGATCAAACCTACAGCGAAAAGCGAGGGCATAATTTTCAGTTGAACGCAAGCTTCGCAAGTATCGACCCACTAGCTTATGATGCTCTGATTATTCCTGGCGGACGAGCTCCAGAATATATCCGGCTAAACCAGCGAGTCCTGGAAATCGTACAACACTTCGCGCGAGAAGATAAACCGATTGCCGCGATCTGTCACGGCGCTCAACTATTGGCCGCAGCCGGTGTAGTCGCTGGGAAAAGCTGTGCCGCTTACCCGGCCGTAGGTCCCGATGTTAATCGCGCAGGTGGTCGCTATATGGAGATACCTTTACACGAAGCTCATGTGGACGGCAACTTAGTCACCGCCCCGGCTTGGCCTGCCCACCCCATTTGGCTAGCGAAATTCCTAGACGTACTGGGAACTCGTATAGAACTCTAATAGGCCAGTAGGCTAACAAACCACGTGAGATTTTGGGCGAGCTATTAATCGTACTACGCGTGTTTTATCTGTAGAATCTCGGAAAGCGCAGAAACGTAGCGTTACGATTCCCCAATAAAGCTGAAGACCCTCACGCTACAGAATGTAGGTTGAGCTGATGAATGACGGGAAATTATAGTAAAATTTGCCTTACAATTTAGGCCTTTATCCAGCCACGTGGACCGGCGGCCAACCGATTTCCTGTGTATAATCTTGTAGCGGAAACGAACCCGCCATCAATAACAAATCCTGGCATGAAGAGATCCACTTCGAAACCAGCAGTGACGAAGGATAGCCTCTAACGGGGATCGGTGGATGTATATCAGTACGTCGAGAGGCGAATTCCTTTTTATTAGATTGAAGTGAAAGGTTTTGATTAACCGATCGTGTGAAAATAATGATACAGCGATTAAAATTCTCTCGCGCATTAACGATTTGTGCATGCCTTGGCTTTCTGTACGGCTGTGGTGAAGATATCGAGGTGACTAGCTTTTCAATACAGGGAACAACCCCTGAGATCAACGGTGTTAACCAAGTCGGCCATAACGATCCATTTACGGTTGAATGGGAAGTCAATATTAACTCCGGGAAACTGTTTAATTTCAAAAACAATTCCAATGGTTATTCCGTAGAACTATATTTGAGCGAAAACGATAAACTCTCCACCAGTGACGATGAAAAAGTCTATGATGAAGTGTGCGGTGAATCCGATTCGCCGAAAGAATGCGAAGACAATGAAACAGGAGCAGTAAGCTGCCAGTTTAGCAGTAACGACGAAACCATCGAATGCGATGGAGACAATAGCACTCCTTCGCATGATATGCTTGACGCCTTAATCTCTCGGAAAGGCGCGTTCATGATACTCAGGGTATGCATACAAGACGATCAGGATAAATGCGACGAGGCATCAGACTCGATAAAACTGAACTGATCCTCTAAGCACATTATTGCAAAACCCAACAGCAATAGTCCAACACAGCCGTCGCACGCGGTTCTGTGCGGCTAAGATTCTGTTCGCTTGGTGCTTTACTCGCTCAGGCACTGTTTCCCAAAGGACGCATCTGGTTTTAGACGACCATTCCATACCAGATGATTTGCAATCGTCTCTTATGTCCTGACTCCAATAGGACACACCCTAGGGGCCAGATTTAACTTTCTGATAGTACCACAAAAAAAGCGAAAAAATTTCTCCCCTGCAGTTTGTCACAAAGCGCAACCAATTGGTGGTTGCAACACACTATCATGTAAGATAAAACCAACTGTAGAGAAGGAAGCTTTTATCCCTAAACCATAGGGGGAGTAAAACGTTGGATGTAAAATTTACCTTAAATTTCGATCCGTGTCTGACACCTAGAACTTATCAATCTTATCAAAATTACTATATGCAAGGTCTGAAGACGGTAGAGGGGGTTACCTGTAATATATCGCCGTTCTCAAGTCAGATCCTGGCAACTTTGCGCGACGCCAATGTAAGAGGCGTAGACTGGGTCTGGAAAAAGCTTATTAAAATGAGCCCAAATAAGCGCTCTGTAAAATCAGACCATGTAGGACGATATGATGTTGATGTAGATTCGCATCGGCTTAGGATGGCAATTGATGTTGCGGATGTGCGAGGGATCCGCGACGAGGAGGCGCTCGAATGGTGTGATATCTATTTTAAAGCGAACAAATGGCCATCTATCGACTATCCAAGTAAAGTGCGACCTATCGTAAATGCTAATGGGAGGCTCGATTTCGGAAAATTAAAGCTTATTGAAGCTCACCGTCATACCCCAAAAAAGTTTGATCTTGTCTATATGTCCAAACTATGGTCGAGAGCTGACCATTTTGACAATATATTGGAGCATCAGATCCGTGTTTTTGAAGTGCTCGCGAAACTCGACTGTAGCAAAAATCTTAGAGCCATCATTTTCGACAATTCGCGGGATCAGTTAACCCCGTATCTGCATCGCTTGGATGCTGCAGGAGTGGAATGGTCCACAACATGGGGAAAGATCACCTCAGCCGTTTTCTGGAAGAATCTAGCCGAAGCCAAGATTGTGTTTCAACGATCAGGCAATCACCATTGTATTTCTTGGCGTATGACAGATCTCCTTTGTATGGGCGCCTGCATTGTCATGGATCAAGCACCTTTTCCACAATGGCCGGCCCCATTGGAAGAAAGCAAACATTTTGCCAATTGCAATTGCGGCTTCACCCCTGACTTTGATTTCCCCCCAACTGAGCAGTATGAGAATATAAGCAAGACAGTCGAGGATTTACTAAAAGATGAACAAGCTCAGGACTATTATCGGCAGAACTCTCGGGATTACTTCGAGCGCCATTTGGCCCCGCACCCGGTTGGTTGTTACATTATCGATGAAATAAAAAATTTAGCCTAAACAATCAAAACCATGCAAGCCAAGACAATATTCCACTCTCCTGCATTCAAAATCATTTGCTAGATTCAATCAGCTAATTTGATCTAGCCAAACTGGCTTAATCGTTAAGGTTCCTACTGGACATTAGAACATTCTTTTCTAAGTTTGTCCGAGCTGAAGCACTTAGCCTTTAAACAGCGGAGATAGTAAGGTAGGGGGATGAAGACCTTGTAGTGCTTCCCGATTCGGTAGTGAAGGTTATGCGTGCTATCAAGTAGATCCAGATGATCTAAATTTTCCATCTATACGAGCTCCAAATTGTTTTCGCCCAAAGATAGACCTGAATTGCTACCCATTTCTTATGGCCGATGGACTGAAGAAATTGCTGCTATGTATCTGGGTAACAATGGTCGGACCCTGGTTGCTTCGTGGTGCTAATCCAGAATCGCCAGGATCACAAATAGGGTCTACTTTTTTAAACCAAAGCCACCATACACATCATAATTGGGCTGGGATGAAGCGCCCCGGTGACCAAGCCACGCCAACCCCACAGGTTTTCACTTCATCGAGTTATTTTTTCTATCGATGTGGTCACGAGATTGGCGCGTCAATATAACTAACTCATCATTAAGGTTACTTGACCGGGAAACTGCAGTCAAAGCGCCACAAATCTTCGGGACCCTCTACCAGTGCCAATTCGCGTTGTCCACACTGTAGTTATTCAAGACCGATCAGAGAATCCTTAACCGGGTATCCCGAGCCAAGGTATGTAGGTGATGTTGCAAGAAATGGCGAGAGTTTCGTTGGTCTCAAGCGTATTTACTTATAACTCATTTGCAGATCGATAAGCTCCTCAATTCAACGCCTTCTCTTGTTCATCTAGTTCACTCCACAGCAACAGGATTGCAAACTGCTGAATGGTCTCATGCGGTAGTTACCGGATCGTCTTAATAGCCGATCGTCCATAAACCAGACTTAGTGTGCTTGTTTTATGACCGCAGCGAGCACATTGAATGAACTGGCAACGTTTGCTTAGCAGTATGACGTCAATCAGTATTGATCTTACAATGTGTCTGCAGTAGGCTGATAGGTTAGCTTGAATGTAACATTGCGTAGCTCAGACCCAACATTGCATGCTCAATACTACGCAACTCCGATCCTGCACCCAAACATCGATGCTACGGGCGACGCCCTATCTAGTTTATTCACTCTAAATCGTTGCTGGATCGCACCAAATTTATCCCAAATCAATAGTTTTAGATTTCAATGTCTCGCTCAGATTAGATCGCTAGTACGATATTCGCAACCCTCGCATAGAATGAGCACCCTAGTGATGACGAGACCTGTTCAGCTTAATAGGCCAGACGAGGCATTATTAGCAAGTTGGCGGAATGTGTGGCCGGGGCACCCGAGTGGGGATCATGGACCCCGTTCGGCCATGGGATGAAGCTTAACGGACCGGGTTGAATGGGTATCCAAACCCTCGAACATATCGCAAGATGGCTAGGGAAGTATCCAACAATGGCTTATAGTTTATCTATCTTTGATCGTATGCCGTTGAAATTCCTCTTACGCTGGTTATTCTGGCGCAGGCCTGGCTTGCATTTGTACAGCCCTGAAGCGGATGCGGTGTCCTTGGTAATCGAAGGCCAAGATAAGCCGCTACGCATGCGACCGGGTGGTCAAGGTATGTGGTGTGTTCGCCTCGGGCTAACCCAGCGACAGCTCAATGGACGAGCATATCACTTCGAAGTACAACGCAATGGCGAGGTAAGCCGGGTGGCCGATCCCCTAGCCCACCGCACAGAACGCCGAGAACAAGGCGTCATCGCCTTCTTCAGTGACCTAGACTATCACTGGCAACACTGCGGATTTCAAGCGCCGCCACTGCGCGACGTGGTTATCTACGAAACCCATGTACCCGCGCTGAGTCGGCACCATAGTGCCGATTTACCTGATAATTCACACCGCGGCACTTACCTAGGTGTGTGTGCACCCACAATTCTTTCTCATTTTGAGCGCCTGGGTATTGCGGTTGAATTTATGCCCCTTCATGAGAGTGATCCGTTACTCGGCCAAGATTGGGGATATTACTCTATGTCATTCTACGCAATGACTTCACGATATGCACGGGACCGGGACAATACCAACCGCGAAGTGATGATGATGATCGACGCACTGCATAGCCGTGGGATACCGGTGTTGCTCGATGTCGTCTTCAATCACGGAGCTGAGCTGATGGTTCGGGCCTGGGGGAAGGACCTAGTCTATCGCAAACAAGCGGATGGGTATTTCTGCCATGGGTCCGGATGTGGCCCCACAGTACGAACAGAGCATCCAGTCATACGCACGATGATTCACGACGCGCTCGACCATCTTGTCCGAGTTTATCGATTCGATGGATTTCGCTTTGATCTGGGAGCACTCCATGATGTGGAAACGATGATCGAGATCGACCGCCGTTTACCCAAACAGATCTATCTAATATCAGAACCTTGGGCACTAGGTGGAGCTCAGTGGGGCAAGGGAGACATGGCCAAACGCTTCGCCAACACACGTTGGGCGGTATGGAATGACGATTTTCGTAATTCCGCGATGACCTTTGTCTCTGGGTATGGTGATGTACACAACCGCGACCGGCTAATGCGAGCCATAAAGGGTAGCCACATCGACGATGGTGGATGGACACTCAGGCCGCAACAATCCATTAATTATTTGTCCAGCCACGACGGTAAAACCCTAGCTGATGCATTGGGCGGGGACAAACGGCGAGTATTTTTAGGTATATTGCTTGTTATGACCTCACAGGGAGTCCCCATGCTCTATGAGGGCAGTGAATTTATGTTTTCCAAGCAAGGGGAGCATAATAGCTATAATCGGCCTGATCTGAATCAAATCAACTGGGAATTGTCGCGGCGCCACAATGATCTTATTGAAGCTGTGGCAGACCTTATCGCACTGCGTAAACATTACCCCCATTTCCGATATACCAACCGATTACGTAGACGCAATCATCAGTCCGGGGACGCGTGGGATATCGATTGGATCTACCCAACAGGGCATCCTCATCACGATAACGTCAATGCCATCGGTTATATATTACGCCCCCCTACCCGCACCGAATTTCGCTGGCAAGCACCTGCAGAGCGAGAACCCGAGCTAATTGTGTTACTCAATGGCAGCAGGTACGGCACGGAATTCCGCTTACCTAAAGGCGCTTGGAAAGTGCTTGTAGATGGCGCCACGCCAGCTGCGGATCTTCAAGGGCTAGACAGAGTACCAGCCCAAGGGTCATATCACCTCCATCCCGGTACCGGCGTAATCCTCGCCCCAACTGAGTAGTGGCAAGTTCTGTTGCGGCGTTATTCGCCGGCGCGAGTACACAGGTATACCTATCTATAGCCTGTCTACCTAACCTAAAACGAGGTTAGCACATGCGGCCCGCCCGTCTGAAACCCACGTTACCCATGGCGTAGTTCCGAAATACTTGCTATTTCGAACCGCTCAATGTCAGGAGTTGCATGGAAGGGAAGATGATCGCCTCCTAATTACTTTCAGCCATCATCACTTCCTGCGAGCGAGCCCGCTCATTTCTTTCTCAGCCTCTAGCCAGTCCTCAACCTCACCTCCAGAAACAAAGCCTCGCCTTTCAGCTTTATAATAAGCGGCCACCGCAATTTCTTCAGGCCTTAGATTAGTCTCAATTTTCACCAATGCCATTCGTGGACCAAGTTCAGATCTCTCCCTAGAAGTCACTCGGGCATGATCGGGTTTATTAGCATCGCCTAAGTTCTGTTCAAGTGCACGTCCCTTTATAATTTTGCTTTTACTACGCCCGATTTTTGTTGTGTTCACCATAAAATTCTGAGATCTCCGCAGTTAATAAGATACGTGAGTAAATAGATAGATGTGAGGGCCCCGTTGGTCAGTCACAAGTCCTTTAAAGCTTGCTCATGCGACCGATCTAGCCGGTGATCGGCATTTGGTCTCCGGCTATAACATCGATGCGGGCGGCGCAAACCGGCCTTCTGAAGACTAACACAGTGAATATCTGACAGCCCTGTCATTGAGGAACCGTAGAAACACGCCTTAGGAGGTATAGGACTCCGTTTACAAGTCTTTCTGCTTGGTGCGCTCGGTTAGCACCGTATCCATTGATAGCGATCGTAATCACGAAAACTGCATTGATATTGCCTGTATGTGATTTTTTTCTGGGAGAAGAAATGCCTACCGTTCTTTTTTCTTTTGCCGGTAAACGGACTACCAATAACCTTGGTCCAGCTTCCAGAACAACTACGGCCACCTAATAGTTTGGATAAGGCTTCTTTGTCCAGCTCGAAAGCCTCCGGAAGATCGAGAATTGCAATATTTGGCATTATGGTTTTCCTTAGAATATTACAAACAGCTTATAGGGGTAGCCGAGGGACTTGCACCGGCAATCAGAAATAGTCAGCATATTTTAAGCCATACAAGAGAGCACCTCGAGCTTACTTATATTTTATTAATTCTAAATAATTTTTTAAAATATCACCGTACGATTAATAGACCAGCGAGCTAATTTACATCCCATAGTTACCGGCCTAACAACACCATTGCTAACGATAGTTTCCGACTACCCAACACGTTCGATCTGAGCGGTGGGAACTTGCCAAACGGAGGCTGTTCTACCACAACGCTAAGGACTTAGTCCATTTTTTTGACATATTCCGTTCATTAGTCACCCTAGTTTTTTACCTCATACGATCATAAATTAACGCCTACCGGCTACACGCTTTGTTATGTATCCCTAATTTCGATGGCCTCTCTGTACACCGTTTTAGGTTGTTTTAACACTTCTTATAGACCTGAGATAACCACGGCTAATCCACTACAAGTAATTATCAACAATCGAACTCGATAACGCTGTCTTACCGTATGCTGAAATTTTCTAACCTTAGTTTGCACCGCGGATCACGAATATTGTTTGAGGCGGCGAATTTTAATATCCGAGCCGGTGCTAAGGTCGGGATTATCGGCGCCAACGGGAGTGGCAAGTCTAGCCTATTAAGTCTAATCCGCGGCGAGTTGCACGCGGATGCCGGGGAACTGGACATTCCTAGGGGGCTGAACCTAGTCCACGTAGCCCAGGAAACACCGGCCGTGGAAACTCCTGCCATCGACTACGTCATGGATGGCGATATCGCATTGCGCGCGGCGCAATGCGCCATACGGCAAGCCGAAATTGAGGCCGATGGCGTCCAATTGGCCCAGCTGCACGAGCGCCTGGAATTGATGGGTGGCTATACTGCCCATTCACGTGCAGCTTGCCTGCTGCATGGGCTTGGTTTTAGGTCAGATCAAGAAAAAATCCCGGTGCTCCACTTTTCGGGTGGTTGGCGCATGCGCTTAAATCTCGCTCAAGCCTTGATGTGCCGTTCCGATCTATTCTTGCTTGATGAACCCACCAATCACCTGGACTTGGATGCAATCATTTGGCTTGCAGGATGGTTGCAAGCCTATCCTGGAACCTTATTGCTGATCTCCCACGACCGGGACTTTCTCGATCAAGTGACCGACCACACCCTGTATATCGAGCAACATTCAATACGACTTACCGCAGGGAATTACTCGGCTTTCGAGATCCTACGCTCGGCACAACTTGCCAATCAACAAGCTACCTATGAAAAGCAACAACGTAGTATCACGCATATGCAACAGTTTGTTGATCGTTTTAAGGCTAAAGCTAGCAAAGCGAAGCAGGCGCAAAGCCGGCTAAAGGCTCTGGAACGCATGACACTAATCGCACCAGCCCATGTGGATTCCCCATTTCATTTTGAATTTCGCCCACCGGAAAAATTACCTAACCCACTTCTCACGTTTGAAGCCCTAACGGTGGGCTATGCGGAGCAACCCGTAATCAGCAATCTCAGCTTAAGTCTCGCACCGGGTCAACGCATTGGGCTACTCGGCCGTAATGGCTCAGGCAAATCCACTTTGATTAAACTAATGGCGGGTGAACTGAAGCCTAGTGTGGGGCGATGCGAGTACGCCAAAGATTTACACCTGGGCTATTTCGCCCAACATCAAGTAGACCAATTGGACACTGAGGCGAATTCACTCCAACACTTGCAGCGCCTCGATGAACGCGCCACCGAACAGGCCTTGCGCAACTATTTGGGTAGCTTCGGATTTCGAAATGATCGAGTCGAAGAAGCCGTTGCGGTGTTCTCAGGAGGAGAAAAAGCCCGCCTGGTTTTAGCCCTGCTCGTCTATCAGGGTCCCAATCTACTGCTTTTGGATGAACCCACGAACCACCTTGATCTCGCGATGCGTTACGCCTTAACTTTGGCCTTGCAGAATTTCAGTGGTGCCATAGTGCTCGTTTCACACGACCGTCATCTACTGCGTACAGTGACGGACGATTTTTGGCTAGTACATGAAGGCAACTGCCAGCCTTTTAATGGTGATCTGGATGATTATGCGGTTTGGCTGGCAGAGCAGCGCAATAGAAGGGACATAAAGGGTACCGTCACAGGTGAGGATACGCCAACACGTAAAGCCCGCCGCAGGCAACAAGCCCGGCAACGTCAACGCTTGCAGCCACTGCAGCAGCAGGCTCGCGAACTTGAAGCGGATATCGATCGACTATCCCTTGAACGAACTGAATTAGAGCGTTGCCTAGCCGATCCGGCTCTCTACCAGCCCGATGCTAAATCCAGGTTGCAAGAAGCATTGCAACGACAGGTAAAAATAGCCAGAGCACTGGCTGAAGCCGAGACCGCTTGGCTTGCAACCTGGGAAGATCTGGAAGCCGCCCAGGCAGAATCAACTTGATTTGATTACTAGCATTGTAGTGATCGGTCTTATAATGAATATACGCACCAAGCTTATCCTGGGGCTACTCGCGGTGTTGATCGTCAATCTCGGAGTCGGTGGTTATGCGTTTTGGATACACAGAACCCAATACGAAAAAGCCGCTCGGCTTTGCGCACATTTTTTTCGTATCGTAGAAACGAGCCTTTCGGCTCAGGTCCATTTCAAAAAACAAGTTCAAGAGTGGAAAAATGTCCTGCTCCGGGGTCACGAGCCAAAGTTTTACGAGAAATACCTAAATCAATTTCACCAAGAAGAGAGCGCGACTCGCGAACTGATAGAAACCCTTATTCCTATGATTGCGGCTCATCCCGCAATACAGCAACACGCTAAAGCGTTCTTGATAGCCCATATTCGCTTGGGCCGCGAGTACCGGGAGGCGCTGAAGCACTACTCTGTTGATGAAGGTTCACCCTATATCGCGGTCGATCAACGCGTGCGCGGAATCGACCGGCAACCCACAGATCTTCTCGATGAGGTGGTCCTCCTTGCTCATGAACTAAGAGATCAACAGATCACAGCGCTTCGCTCAGTTATCGCGCGGGCCGAAAAGCAGATTCTATTCACCATGATGGGAACCTTGATTGGCTCGCTGGTTTTTGCGATATGGCTGATCGATCGCCGCGTGGGGAAACCCATCGAAGCCGCCACCAAAATTGCGCGTAAGATTGCCTTAGGAGATTTCTCTAGTGAGATTACTATCCCAGGCCAGGATGAAGCCACCCAAATGCTCCAAGCGCTTAAGAAAATGCAAACCAGCCTGGAAGAGTTCCGCAATTCACTACGTAAGAGCGAGGAGCAAACGCGCTTACTGCTGAATTCATCCGGCGAGGGCATCTATGGGGTGAACACCGCGGGACAATGTACATTCTGTAACCCGGCCGCTTTAAATCTGTTAGGCTACTCCGGCGATGCGACCTTACTATGCAACGACGTGCACGCTCTCGTGCACCATACCTATCCTGATGGCCGCCCCTATCCCCCGGAACGGTGCAAAGCCTCGCAGACCTATCGTACCGGAGAACCCGCCCATGTCGATGACGAAGTCTTCTGGCGCGCAGACGGTAGCTGCTTTGCCGTTGAGTACCGATCATTCCCTATTTATCACGATCAGAATCTGGTAGGGGCCGTCGTCAGCTTTGCGGACATCAGCGAACGCAAGCGGGCGGAGGAAAATCTTAAAGCGGCCCACGCGGCACTCGCTAATGAACGGGCCGCATTGGCACAACGGGTAACGGAACGAACCGAGCAACTGCGTATTGCCAATGCGGAACTCGCTCGCAGCGCACGCGCCAAAGATGAATTTCTAGCGGCCATGAGCCATGAACTACGCACACCCCTAACCGCTATCCTCGGCAATACGGAAATTTTGCTCAGTCAGTCCCATGGCTCAGAGCAGGGGCTACAGCCTAAGGCATTGAAAACCATCGAGGAAAGTGCCAATCATCTGCTCGCGCTTATTAACGACATTCTCGATGTCGCCAAGGTGGAAGCGGGTAAGATGAACTTGACATGGGACCTGGTCCCCGTCAAACAAATCTGTGAGGCCAGTTTACGCCTAATCCGTCAATCCGCGGAACGCAAAGCGCTCAACGTTTCTTCTCGGATCGATCCCCAAGTCCAGATCATAACGGGCGACGGCCGCAGATTAAAACAGTTACTGGTCAATTTGCTGAGCAACGCGGTCAAGTTTACTCCCCAAGGCGGAGCAGTTGGACTGGATTTGGAGGGAATCCCGAGCGCCGGCCGAGTCCGCTTTACCGTATGGGATACAGGTATCGGTATCGATAGCAACCAGCAGGATCAATTATTCAAGCCTTTTATCCAACTCGACAGCAAACTGTCGCGTCAATACCGCGGCACCGGACTCGGTCTGACACTTGTTCGGCGGATGGCCGAACTTCACGGAGGCACGGTTTCCGTTGATAGCGCCCCAGGCCAAGGAAGCCGTTTCCACGTGCTGTTGCCATGGGATCCCTCTCCTACCGCTTCGCCTCCTTCTGAAGGACCACATCGTTTAACCGGGATGCCCGGCACTTCGGCTAGCGATGCGTCGAATCAACTCCGGCTCCTGCTCGCCGAAGACGATACCGCCATCTTGGACATGTTGTCTCATTTTTTAAACAACGCCGGTTATACGGTCATTTCCGCTCAAAATGGGGAAGAGGCCGTCGACAAGGCTTGGCGGGAACGGCCGGACATTATTCTAATGGATATTCAAATGCCTAAGCTGGATGGCCTGCAGGCAATAGCGCGTTTGCGTGCACACACAGCATTTGACAAAACACCGGTCATCGCCCTAACCGCCTTGGCCATGCCGGGTGATCGTGAACGTTGTTTGGAAGCTGGCGCGGATGACTACCTTGGCAAGCCCGTCGGACTCAAAGAACTGCACCAAAGAATCCAATCTTGGGCACAACGGATCTGTAAAGAGTAGTCTAGCTATCCATTCCCTTTACGAGCTTTGTGGGCGGAAGATCTGCTAGTTCACGTTCTATCGAAAGCAGTCGAATGTGCACACGGGCGCCACCCCCTGGGCTATTCTCTGCCTCCACGACGCCGCCATGCTCTTCTACGATCTTCTTCACGATCGCGAGTCCAAGACCGTTGCCCTTGAGCTTAGTAGTCACATAGGGCTCGAATAACCGATCCATGAGCTCCGCCGGGAAACCCGGACCATTATCTGATACCGTAATGTTCACCAGAGGGGATTCGCTGCTACACTGCGTTTGGATACACAATACAGCGCCCTTGACACTCTGTAATGCCTCCAACGAATTCTTGATTAGATTATGCAATAACTGACGGATTCGAACGCCGTCGGCTTTGATCAGCGGAGACCGCTGATCCAGGGACAACTCCAATTCCGCGTCCGTGGGATTGGAGTGATAAAGTTCGATCACGTCGGAGATCAGCTCGTTAAGATCCAATGGCATGACTTCCATGGAAGGTGGCCGAGCATAGTCACGAAAGGCATTGACCATGGTTTTCATCGATTCCACTTGCTGCACTATCGTTCGCGTGGAGCGATCGAGAATCTCGGATTCTGAAGGATTCAACTGGGGCAGAAGCTTTCTACGCAATCGTTCGGCCGATAGCTGTATAGGCGTTAGAGGATTTTTGATCTCATGCGCCAAACGTCGGGCCACTTCACCCCACGCCGCATCCCGCTGAGCTTGAATTAAGGCGGTTACATCATCGAATACCACCACATGTCCGCCCGGCAAATTGGCATGATTGGGCAAGCGTGCTCCGCGGCACATGAGCACTTTGCGTCCCCCTGAGCTAAACAACACAACCTGCTCCGCCCAATCTTGTTTATCTTCTATAAGATGCGGTTCGAGACTTTCGCAGAAGCGGCTCAATAGAGGATTAAGTCGACCCAGATCGCTTAATCGATACCCGGCATACTCGCTCAGATTCGCACCTAGAATCTGGCTTGCTGCGGCGTTTACCGTATCCAAGACCAGATCGAGATCAAGACTCATCGCACCCGATGAAAGGTGTTCGAGCACGGTTTGCAAATGTGCCCGCTGCCCCTCCACGATACGTTGGCTGTGCTCCGCCGCGTCCCGTGCCTGGGCAAGGCGTTCGGTCATCTGATTAAAAGACAGTACCAGCATCCCCAGATCGTCTTTCTTCCCCACCGGCAGACGCTTATGATAATCGCCTGCCGCCACCGCTTTAGTGCCTTGAGCCAACTCGCTGATCGGCGACATCAGCTTGCCAGATAGGAAAATGGCAGCCCAAACGGCAAACAGCATGCCAATCAATAGCACTAACGACAACGTTAACAGAAAGTTCTGTTTTAATGGCGTTCGCAGATACACTAATTCATTGTATTTGCCAAAGGCGCCTTGCACGCTATTCGCCAGATCATTGATCCGCTCATTGAAAGGATACAAGACCTGAAACACTCGGTTTTCGGCATTCTGTGAGGTCGGCGAAACCGGGACAACCAACCGGATCTGTAGGCCGGTATCCTTGACCGGATCTAAACCAATGTAGGTGACACGATCATTGACCAATCTCAATACACTCTCGCTCGGAATCCGCGGAACAATCGAAGAAGCGATTTCACCACTGGAAGCAATGATCCGGTTGTTGTGGCCGAATAAGGTCATTTCCACCGCTCCGCTATTTCGCAGCATATCGTTGAGGGTGAGGGATGCGAGGGAGTTCGGAGTCTCAGCCAGGGTCTCGGCCATGGGTATGGTCAACTTACGCAGCTGCCGCATATGCAGATCGAGCGAAGAGCGACTGAGATCCAACGCATCCTCCAACGCCCGCTCGACGCTCACATCAAACCAGCTATCGATACCCCGCTGCAGTAGTTGAACGGAGAAAATGTACACGGTAGCCGCTGGAATGAGGGACAAAACCACAAAAAAAAGCACGACCCTAAGGGTTAGCCGCGAACCGGGTTGCCGCTTTTTTGCCCGCAGCACAAGTTTGATGAAATGAAAATTGATAATAATAAACAAAGCCACCAAGATCGATGCATTGAGAATCAATAGACCGATATAAAGGCGGCCGAATCGTTCGGAATTCTGGCTGGCATCGCTCATCATGTAGAGCGAGAAGAGCACGAGGCTGAATAGCCCGAGCATGGAAAACAAGCCTGCTGGAGAGCGCTTCATTGAAGCTTTTTAGTCTGCCAATCCGTATCAAGTTGCCATTCAGAGAATAGATAGGCTCGTACCCTTAACGGCAGAGGGAGGGCATCCACATTTAAAATCGCGCGGATATTGAGTTGGTAATGTGCTTCGGGTTCAAGCAGGGCGGAATCGAGCAAGGGGAGGTTATCCACCGTGCCAAGGTGGCGCAACGCGGAACCCAAATCCGGGAACGCCTCCTGCACCCCCGTGTTGAGGTTCTCGACCACATACTGGCGGCTGAGCGCATGAAATTCCAACTGATAACTTTGTTTAAGCGTGGCTACGGTAGAATTCAGCCACCAATCATTGAGTTCGAGAACCTCCATGTCTAATTCGAATACCAAGGGAACTCCATTGAGCAACGCCTCGGTCATCGGTCCGCTCAGCTTATAATCAATATTGGCATCCAACAAATAGACGCCTCGGTCGATGTCGATGTCAATGTGCCGTATTGCAAATCGAGGTTGTTGTGCATAAGCCCCCGCTGCGGCCATAAGCTGCCCCGCAATCCAACATAGGATTAAACAATTCCGGACTAAACAATTTCGAACCCACATATTAACGTTAATGGCACATTTAATAAGACAGTCTAAGGATCATTTAGCTCACACTCGCCTGTTTTGCGCAGAGATCGGCTGGAAGATGATTTATATAAACGTGCGTAATAAAAGCCATCCAATTGCATTTGTCCAGGCAAAATCTGGCAGTCTGCTGTAGCGTCATCCATCCATTCAATTTCCGTTGGCAGAAGTTCAGCATCCAGGTGTTCGCGCAAAAACCATTGAATTAACTGATTATTTTCTTCAGGAAAGACGGAGCAGGTAGCATATAGCAGAATCCCTTCCTCAGCTACCAGGGGCCATAGTGCACTCAGCAGTCGGTACTGCTGGTGCTGTAAAGCATGGATATCCGAAGCTCGGCGTAACAGCTTGATATCCGGATGTCGACGGATCACTCCAGATCCCGAACAAGGGGCATCGAGTAGAATGCGATCAAAGGCCCTACCGTTCCACCACTGCTCTGGCCTTGCGGCATCGGCCTGATCGATTCGTGCCACAGTTTGAGTACGTTCGAGTGTTTCTTTTAAACGTTGGATGCGGGATGCATCGGCCTCCAGTGCCAACAGGTCTACTTGGTTATCTACCGATTCCAGAATATGAGCGGTTTTACCCCCCGGTGCGGCACAAGCATCTAATACTCGCATACCGGGCCTACAATCAAGCAATGGTGCGGCTAATTGCGCGGCACCATCCTGTACTGAGACGATACCCTGGCGAAATCCAGGCAATTGGTCGATTGCGATTGCCCGTTGTAATACCACGGCACTAGCTATCACTGGATGGCGGTCAGCGGCATATCCCAGGGCGCGCAGTTCGTCTACATAACAGTCGATGTCCTTACGACGCTGATTCACCCTCAAACTCATGGGTGGATGCTGATTGTTAGCGAGACAAATTCCTTCCCAGCCTTGCGGATAAGCGGATTGGAGCCGTTTCAGCAACCATCGTGGGTGCGCAAACTTTGCCGTGGGATCCTGATCGACGTGTGTCAGCAAGGTTGATTTGCGACGTATAAAACTTCGCAATGCCGCATTAACAAGATTTGATGCCCATGATTTTCCGAGACTTTTGCTTGCCTGCACCGTCCCGTTGACCGCCGCATAAGCTGGGACACGCATGTACAATAACTGATAAAGACCCAACTTCAACAAGCACTCCACATCCAGATCTCTGCGTCTCAAAGGCGTATGCAACAACGCCGCGAGAATTCTTGCTAAACGCTCATGCCAACGCATAACTCCGAAGCTCAATTCCTGAATCATTGCTCGGTCGGCAGCTTCAGCGGGCTCTGCGGATAAGGCATATGATAAGGAGTATCCCTGTCCGATCACTCTGTACAACACCTTTGCTGCCATGGCCCGGGAATCATCCATTGGCTCTTTCAGCTCAAAATTCCTGATGGCATAGCGAAGCAAATGATTCCCATCACGAAATTGGGGCACCCATTGCAGCGCTCAGCTCTGAAAGCATGTGCATCACGCCACATCTGAATTCGTTCCTTCAAACCTTCAACATAAGCCAATGCTTGCTTTAGCACGGTAGATGCACCCCATTCATACGATGGGCGTTGAGAAAATCTGCAGCTGAAATGGGCTTCCCTCCGGGAAGTTGCAGGCAGAGCAATCGCAGCACGCCGTCACCGGTAGCCACATCGATGCCGGATCGACTCGAATGAATGACTACACCAGGTGCATTTTTCTGGGAGGTATCAGACAGTGCCACAGCTTCCCAAATACGTAAAGCTTTGCCTTGATAGCGCGTTTGAGTCACCGGCCATGGATTCAATGCCCGAACCTTGCGTTGCAATTCCACTGCTCCGTCGAACCAATTGAGCTCCCCCTCAGACTTATCGATTTTCCGTGCATAACTAGCCGCGGCTTCATCCTGGGCTATTGGCTGAAGCTCATCGTTGGCCAAAACCATGAGCGCTTCCATGAGCGCTTCGGCCCCTAATACAGAGAGACGATCATGAAGATCCGCTGCTGTATCGGTGGATAAGATCGGGCAAGTACGTTTAAGCAGCAGATCCCCGGTATCTAAACCCGCCGACATCTGCATGATGGTAATTCCGGTTTGCCGGTCCCCGGCGAGTATGGCGCGTTGTATGGGTGCCGCACCGCGCCATCGAGGCAACAACGAGGCATGAATGTTCCAACAGCCAAGCCGAGGAATATCCAGAACTGCCTGCGGCAAGATCAAACCGTAAGCCGCCACAATCAGCATGTCTGCGTGCAACTCCGCAATCGTTTTCCAACTATCCGGGGTTTTTAGTGTTCTTGGCTGATGAACCGATATGCCTGATGCGAGTGCGGTCCGCTTTACTGGGCTAAACTGCAACTTACGCCCTCGGCCAGCGGGTCTATCAGGCTGTGTAAACACGCCCACCACGGTGTGCCTACTGCTGATCAGAGCGTTCAACGCTGGTACTGCAAACTGTGGAGTTCCCGCGTAGATAATACGCATAGTCATCGTGTACTAGAGTGCATCGAACTTCGTCCTCACGGACGTATCGATCAATTGTTAACCGGTCGATTGCTAGAAATCCTCAACTATTGCATGCAAATGAGACCTATCGGCTCGAGATGTGCTGTAGTGAAGCCTCTGTCTATTCTACTCTGCAGATTGATAGACTAACATAATCTGGGGCGCCACCCGAAAACGCACGACCCGCAGTTTACAGGTCGCAGGCGATCCCGAGAATGCGACGGCGCTGGGCGACAAATCAATATTCAGGGTGCTCTACTCAACCCAGTAATCTGTCACTCACAGCATACCTTTTAGCTCGCGGCAGATTCGAGATCTTTCACTTCATGGCACTCGATGGCCGAAGAGAACAGAAGCGGTAAAGTGAAGAACGAGACTTATGCAGTTAAACATCTAGGACAGGCAAACTCTCTTAACTTCTTCGGCCCTTGCGAAGTCAGTTTAGCCAACGCCCGAGAAGATGCGAGCGCGGACTAAACGAGTAGAATATAAACTACCCTTCTGCTAGCTGCCGGGGTATTACAATGAGTAGCTCTAATAGCATAGATTTTCATTGCACGGCATTTTTAATACGCAGCAAACGGTGGGGAATTGAATCCAGAGCGATTAATGCGGTAATGACTAAATGATATTCCGTGCGGGATGGGTATCTGTTATTCCTTGCTTTTTTTGTTTCTCCAATTTCTTACGGATACGCTGCCGCCTTAAAGGCGACAAATAGTCGACAAATAGCTTACCTTTCAGGTGATCGATTTCATGTTGAATACACACGGCCAACAGTTCCGTTGCCTCGAACTCAAACGGAGTTCCTTCCCGGTTTAATGATTTGATCCGCACTTGTGAGGCGCGCCGCACCATCTCATAGAAGCCGGGTACCGAAAGACAACCTTCTTCCATTTCCTCCTCGCCCTCTTTCGCGATTATCTCCGGATTGATTAAGCATAATGGCTGATTTCTCTTCTCAGAAATGTCGATCACAATGATTTGTTTCTGGATGTTCACCTGAGTTGCGGCTAACCCTATGCCGGGGGCCTGATACATCGTTTCCAACATCGAGTCGACCGTTTGTCTCACCTGATCATCCACCCGTGCCACCGGTGTCGCCATTAAACGCAACCTAGGGTCGGGGAAGTGTAGTATTTCCAGTATAGGCATGACCTGACTCACACATTTCGCCGAATTTACAGAAAGTTAACAAGAACTGTAGACTAGCGGATAGCAACTCCGAGCTGTCTTCAATTCTACGGTAATACGGTCTTTGCATTCCATACGCTAAGGTAAACCGATGTTGGCATCCAAATTTATACCCAATAACCAAGCATTGCTGATTTCGATGCTTATTCTAGCGCTTTTAAGCTCAGCATGCTCTACCGCACCGAAGGCCACCGATCCGGTAGCGAGTGCTTCATCCACTCCACTTCCAACGGCAGAACCTGCATTAACCCAGGTGCCGCCACCTGCCCCGGTTGACCCCGCAACCGAAATAAAACCAACAGCCCCCAAACAGTACGTAGTAGTCAAAGGAGATACGCTGTGGGATATTTCCAGCAAATTTTTACAAAGACCCTGGTATTGGCCGGAGATATGGCAGGTAAACCCTCAAATTAACAATCCGCATCTGATTTATCCGGGTGATATCATTTCTTTAGTTTATGTCGGTGGTAAACCTCAATTGCAAATTACCGGTGGGCCGCGATTCGTGAGCTCGACGCGCCTCTCACCGGAGATCCGCTATGAAGCCCTAGACAAAAACGAAAACGCTCTTCCAGCGCAAGCGATACGCCAGTTTATCGTTCGCCCGCGTATCGTGAGTGAAGCAGAACTTAATCGGGCACCCTACCTTGTGGGCTCGCAAGATGATCGGCTGATCTACGGTACCGATGATGTCGTTTATGTCCGCCACCTCACCGAATCCGATGCAGACAGCCGCTACAACGTATACAGACCGGGAAAACCTCTGAGGGATCCCGATACCGATGAACTCCTGGGATATGAAGCGATTCGAGTTGGCGATGCCCAGGTGCTCAAAGCCGGTGACCCGGCTACCATTAAACTGACGCGCACCGAACGTGAAGCATTGTTAGGCGATCGGTTGTTACCCCCCGATAATGCCGATGACGATCAAACCTATTACCCACGCGCACCCTCCTCCCAAGTCAAGGGTCGTGTTGTTTCTTTATTCAACGCAATTAGCCAGATCGGTCAATATCAGGTTGGGGTGCTGAATCTAGGTGCCCGTAATGGCATTGAAAAAGGCGATGTATTGGCAGCGCTAAGAGCCGGTCGAACCGTCAGAGACCCATTTACCGACGACGCTCTCAACCGCAAGGTGACGTTACCCAGTGAACGTTCTGGAACCATGATGGTATTCCGTGTGTTCGATAAACTGAGCTATGGATTAGTTATGGATACTCAACGGCCCATCCACATCGGAGACGTTGTAGTTAATCCTTAGTCTTCCCAAAGAGCGCTTCAAGGGCCAATTACCCACTAATCCCGCTAACTTCATTATCTTTAATATCCACTGTAGGTGCGACCCTAGAATCGGCTGGTGGTTGGGTTACCGCAGAAAGGCGACGATCGAGCACGGTTTCATGGGCTTCTGGTAGAATAAGTAAGTAACTATAAAGCTTGTTCTCCATAGACTGCGCCAAGCATCGGTGTAACATAACATGTAATTTCATTGAAATTCCTCGATTATGGCATTGGTCGACCCTTGTTAACATAATGGTCCTGTTTATCCATCGAGCATAGAAACGATAGCGAATATACGTTTTAAAATTAACTGGGGTTGGCTCATACTGGAAGTGATTGCATTTCATTAAAGCATTCAGGCTAAGCTGAACTCAACTATGAACGACCTTGGTGACTGGATCGCACTTTGGCGGGTTCCAGGAATAGGACCTGTAAGTTTCAAGAATCTTGTCCAGCACTTCGGTTCAGCGCGTCAGGCACTCGATGCACCGAGGAATCAACTGGTACAAGCAGGTTTGCCAAAACCATGTCTACCGGGTGTCTTAAATCCAGACCTCGATGGCGTTCGCCGCGATCTCCAATGGGCACAGCAACCCAACCACCATATCCTCACTATCGAGCAAGCCAGTTATCCCAGTCGCTTACGCGAAATCGCCCACCCACCGCCTCTACTGTATGTTAACGGTAATCCCGAATACCTGAATCAAACTCAATTAGCCATCGTAGGGACCCGTAACCCAACACCCGGCGGCGAACAGAACGCTCAAGCTTTTGCCCGCGACCTAGCCACCTATGGGATCGTCATTACCAGTGGTTTAGCTTCCGGCATTGATGGTATCAGCCATGCGGCCGCGCTCGACTGTGGAGGTATAAGTATCGCGGTTGCCGCCAACGGACTCGATAAAGTTTACCCGGCTCATCATCGCGAACTTGCCCATCGCCTAGTGAACCAGGGGGCAATCGTTTCCGAGTTTCCACTAGGCACCGCTCCTAAAGCCAAGCACTTTCCTCGCAGAAATCGTATTATCAGCGGCCTTTGTCTGGGCACTTTAGTAGTCGAAGCGGCACATCGCAGTGGTTCCCTAATTACGGCGCAATTCGCAGTGGAACAAGGACGCGAAGTATTTGCCATACCCGGCTCCATACACAATCCGATGGCACGTGGCTGTCACCAGCTCATAAAACAAGGCGCAAAACTAGTTGAAACCGCCGCCGATATGCTTGAGGAATTGTCACAACTGATTGACATAACACCTAGTCTCTGCAGCGCATCACCATCCACCGCACCATCCGCAATGTTGGAAACCACACAACCTGCTACGCTAGGATTAGATAAGGAGTATGTTCGGTTACTAGGTCATTTGGGATATGATCCCACTCCTATTGATGTAATTATCGAGCGTAGCGGATTGACCGTAGAGGAAGTTTCCTCCATGCTGCTCATACTGGAGCTAAAAGGTTATGTTGCCTGTAGCCCCGGAGGCCTTTACACTCGCCTTAGCCAGGAAACCGATAATGAAAGAATCAGTATTTGATGTTCTTATGTACCTGTTTGAGAGTTATATGGATGAAGATAATGATACAAATCCAGACAGGGAGGAATTACAAGCGCAACTGGTTGGTGCTGGATTCTCTCACATTGAAATAGAAAAAGCGTTCAGCTGGCTTGATGATTTATCCAACTGCCGTGAAATGCGCAGTTTAGAACTCTCTGCACCCAAAGCAATACGTTTGTATGACGCTAGTGAGATAGAAAAACTAGACAGCGAATGCCGTGGATTCTTGTTATCTTTAGAACAATCTGGGGTACTTTCTGCCGCTAGCAGGGAACTGGTCATTGATCGGGTTATGGCACTCGACACAGTAAACATCGACCTAGAGCAGCTTCAATGGATTATTCTGATGGTACTCTTCAACGTGCCAGGAGAGGAAACGGCCTACCACTGGCTGGAAGAGCTCGTGTTTGAAAATACACCCAGTTATTTGCATTAATTTGGGGGCTTTCAGCAAGGGTCCGGCCAAGATGACCACTAGGGTGAATTTCAACCCTAAAACGTAGTTTGCCAGAGCAATCGGTACCGATAATACCGAACTGTGCATCGAGTTCCACGCTAAGCTCTGTGCTTAGGAGCATACGAACCAGTATTGAGTCGAATCAGGTCCAAAGTATCAGCCTCAAACCCAAAAGTAGAAACCGGCCCAACTCGGGCTAGAAGGGCGGGTGAACGTTGGAGTGGAGTGTATTTCCCAATAGCTTATGAGGTGTAAGTGCATGGATTGGAGCGTAGCTCTTTAGCCAGAAGGATTGGGATATCTAACTAAAGCTGGCGTTCCGCAATCGATTAGTCCTATGTCCGACAGTCTCATAGGCTTTCATTGATGGGGAACTTTGCTCCCAATACAATAAACCAATAGCCCGTAGGCTGCCCAACGCGATTCGGTTTTCTCGCTAATCACAGCCAGTGATTCGCAGGCTTTAAACAGCTCCTCGTATGCATGCCGATCGAGAACTCGCACGCTGCTTAAATTAAGTCTACAGTAGGCAATCGACGAACATCTTCTTTAAATTTCGAGCACGAAAATCTGAATTCCGAACTTATGAGCAAGAACTTGGTTGTAGTAGAGTCTCCCGCTAAGGCTAGGACCCTGAAAAAATATCTGGGTAACGAATTTAGCGTGCTGGCATCCTACGGCCACGTCCGGGACTTGGTCCCTAAAGAAGGCGCCGTAGATCCAGATCATGCGTTCGCCATGAAATACGAAGTCATCAATAAGAACGAAAAGCATGTCGCTGCCATCGGGAAGGCCTTGACCGATGCCGAAGCACTGTATCTAGCAACGGACCCTGACCGGGAGGGCGAAGCGATTTCATGGCATCTTTATGAGCTATTGAAGGCTAAACATAAAATTGGCAAAAAACCCGTTTACCGGGTCGCATTCCATGAAATTACTCGGCGCGCCGTACTTGAAGCGGTGTCCAATCCCCGTGAACTCTCTATGGATCTGATCAACGCACAACAGGCGCGCCGTGCCCTGGATTACCTTGTCGGTTTCAATCTTTCACCATTGCTGTGGAAAAAAATCAAACAAGGCCTTTCTGCCGGCCGGGTGCAGAGCCCAGCGCTGAGGATGATTGTTGAGCGGGAACAGGAAATCGAAAATTTCAACACTCAGGAGTATTGGACGATTGAAGCCGATGCAGTGAAGACCAACCAGCCGTTCACGGCCAAGCTCAACATCTATCAAGGTCGCAAGCTCGAACAATTTGAACTGAACAACGAAGCCGCTGCCGAGCAGGCAAAGCAGAGCTTGATCGCCGCCGCCGGTGGCAAACTGCAAGTTGCAAAGATCGAGAAAAAACAACGTCGCCGTAACCCGGCCGCCCCTTTCACGACCTCAACGCTACAACAAGAAGCCGTGCGTAAACTCGGTTTTTCCACCCAACGTACCATGCGGATAGCACAGCAACTATACGAAGGAATCGACCTCGGTTCAGGCCCGATTGGACTGATTACCTATATGCGTACGGACTCTGTAGTACTGGCTTCAGAAGCCGTAAGTGATATTCGAGCCTATATTATTGAGCGTTTTAGCAAAGACAAAATACCCGATCAACCGCGCCAATTTAAAACTAAGGCAAAAAATGCTCAGGAAGCCCATGAGGCCATCCGACCCACCTCCGCAAAGAGAACCCCTGATGAGATCAAGGCACAGTTGAGTTCCGATCAGATCAAGCTGTATGAGCTCATTTGGAAGCGCACAATTGCTTGTCAGATGATTCACGCTACGTTAGATACCGTAGCCGTCGATTTCGCCTGCGGAAGTCAACACAGTTTCCGTGCTACCGGGTCCTCAGTACGAGAGCCCGGCTTTATGCTGGTCTACCTGGAGGGCACCGATGAACAACAGGCAGAAAGTGACGAAAGGCAATTACCCGTATTTGTTGAAGGGGAGTCGGTGGATCTATTAGGGATACGCGCCGAGCAACATTTCACTGAACCACCTCCCCGTTATACCGAAGCTAGCCTGGTCAAGACATTGGAAGAACATGGCATCGGTCGCCCTTCAACCTATGCCACGATCATCTCCACACTTTTAGCTAGAGATTACGCACAACTCGAGAGCCGCCGATTCCTCCCTACCGACATGGGCCGAATCGTCAACAATTTTCTAACCCAACATTTTACCCGCTATGTCGATTACGATTTCACTGCCCATTTTGAAGACGAACTTGACGAAATCTCGCGTGGGGAAAAAGATTGGTTACCTGTGATGCGGGAATTTTGGACGCCGTTCAAATCGTTAATTGACGATAAAACGTCCAGCGTGTCACGCGAAGAAGTGGTGCAAGCTCGGGAGCTGGGAACCGACCCAAAGAGCGGCAAACCCGTCAGCGTGCGCATGGGCCGTTATGGGCCCTTTGTGCAAATCGGCACGCGGGATGATCCGGATAAACCCCGTTTTGCGGGGCTACGGCCGGGACAGAAAATGGATACGATTAGCTTAGAGGAAGCCTTTTCCCTGTTCGATCTACCGCGCCAACTCGGAGAGACCCCCAGCGGAGAACCGGTGGAAGCCAATATTGGCCGATTCGGTCCCTACGTTAAATATGGCAAAAATTTTGTCTCCATTAAAAATGGTGATCCCTACACCATTACCTTAGAGCAGGCACTGACTCTCATCAATGAAAAGCAGAAAGCGGACGCAAATCGGGTCATTCTGCAGTATGCAGACAGCAATATCCAAGTCTTAAATGGGCGCTATGGACCTTATGTCACCGATGGAAAGAAAAACGCTAAGATACCTAAAAACGTTGATCCCTCTGTATTGACTTTAGCCGAATGTGAACACTTGCTCGCCGCTGCTCCCGCGGCCAAAAAATCACGCCGACGCACAACGGCCCAGAGAAAAACTTGAAGTCTGTGGTTTGCGGCAATTTTAACTGAAGTTAAATTTCCGTATATCGAACCCGACGCATTCGGGTTTAGCTGACAAAACACTCAATCTTCCTCACGCCAAGCCATGCCGGCAGACTTAATCACCCAAGCCGCCCGGGTTATTCGTACAGGTGGGATAGTAGCCTATCCCACCGAGGCTGTATTTGGGTTGGGCTGCGACCCTTCGAATGAAGCGGCGTTGCAGCGCCTCCTGCGCTTAAAGAATCGTCCTGCGGAGAAGGGATTGATTTTAATCGCTGCGGAATATCAGCAATTAGAAGGTTATCTCGAACCGCTCACAAATTCGATCCGACAACGTGTGCTAGCAAGCTGGCCGGGACCCATAACCTGGCTCATCCCCGCTCACCGCGAAGTATCTAAACTGCTGCGAGGCCAACATGCTACGCTCGCGGTGAGGGTGACAGCGCATACAACCTCCGCCGCGCTGTGTCGCTCGACGGCAACGGCCATTGTATCAACCAGCGCCAATCCAAGCGGATGCCCCCCCGCTCGTACTGCGGAACAGGTAAAAGCTTATTTTGGCAATCGGATCGATTTCATCCTGGATAAACCGCTCGGTGATGCGACGGTGCCAAGCACGATTCGTGACGCGATTTCCGGTAGAATCATCCGCCCAGGTTAAGTCATTTCAGCTCATTTACCAAACAATCGAGCCGCACATGGATACTGTTCACGCTAAGCGCATCAGCCAATACATGATGGACCTGCAGGATAACATCTGCAAAGCCCTGGAAAATGAGGATGAGACCGGTCGATTTCAACAGGACAGCTGGCAGCGTCCCCAAGGAGGGGGTGGCCGTACGCGAATTCTCCGCAATGGCCGCATTCTTGAGCAGGCCGGAATTAACTATTCCCGTGTTTCTGGCGGCCAACTCCCTCCCTCCGCCACGGCCAACCGGCCAGAGCTTGCGGGCTGTAATTTTGAAGCGATTGGCGTATCCCTGGTCATCCACCCACATAATCCTTATGTGCCCACTTCGCATGCCAATGTCCGTTATTTCGCAGCCAGCAAACCGGGAGAAATTACCATATGGTGGTTTGGCGGCGGCTTCGATCTAACGCCCTATTACGGTTTTGAGGAAGATGCCATTCACTGGCATCAAACCGCGAGACAAGCTTGCGAGCCCTTCGGTGAGGAAGTCTATCCCCGTTATAAGGCTTGGTGTGACGAATATTTCTATCTCAAACACCGACAAGAACCTCGTGGTATCGGTGGTCTGTTTTTTGATGATTTGAACGCATGGGAATTCGAGCGTTGTTTTCGCTTTATGCGCAGTGTGGGCGATCACTTCATTGAAGCCTACCTGCCCATTGTTAGGCGCCGGAAAAAACAGCCATTTGGGGAGAGGGAGCGCGAATTTCAACTGTATCGCCGAGGCCGTTATGTGGAATTCAATTTAATCTACGATCGCGGTACGCTCTTCGGATTACAGTCTGGGGGACGGACCGAATCCATCTTGATGTCCTTACCCCCCAGAGTCAGATGGGAGTACGACTGGCACCCTGAACCGGGGAGTGAAGAGGAACGCCTCTACCAGGAGTTTTTGAAACCGAGAGATTGGGTTTAAGCTCGGAAAGTCCACGCAATAAAGCTCAAGATACTCAATGTGGTTTATTGAGAAGCGGCGCACCACAGGATTTACTGTGGCGCGCTTTAAGCCGTCTAAACTAGTTCTGCCCCGCACAATGGCCTTCGCCGTGCTTTTTCTTTTTCTCTTCCTTGACTTTATTTTCGCCGCAGTTACCCTCGGCCTCCTTCTTTTCACCGGAATTTCCTTCGGCGTCAGCGATCATGTAGCCGCTAGACAGCTGCGTCATGCTGAAGGGATTCTCATCGGCATTAGCCGCTGGCATGCTCACTAACGAAGCCGCTAAGGCCGAACCGATAAGCGCCACCAGAGGTTTGACAGGGATATTTTTGCGCATGATTAATCTCCGTAAAAATGGTTGAGTTAGTGACGACGCGTCACTTCGACTAATACGGTTGGATATCCCATATGGATGCGAACCCAGTTGAAAAAAATCTCGGGAGCAGAATGCGACACGGCCCAATTCCCTCTTCCTACCGTTGCCCGAACGATATATTCTGTCTGGATCACTGGGTTATCGCTTCACTTAACTATTCGAACGTTGTACCCATAGTAATATCATAGCCATCATCCGATTGACTCGACCAGCGAGTTTCCGACTCATTCTCATCGAGAACCTACTCCATGTCGAATTTTTTACAAGAATATCCGCAAACCCGCCTACGCCGCATGCGCACTGACTCGTTTTCAAGACGGCTTTTGCGCGAAACCGTATTAACCACCGATGATCTCATCTATCCCGTTTTCGTCTGCGAGACCCGAGATAGCCGAGGGCCCATCGCCTCAATGCCCGGGATTGAACGTATAACAATCAAAGATCTACTCGAGGAAGCGCCGCAACTCCACGAGGCCGGCATTCCAGCCATTGCGCTGTTCCCCGTAACCCCTACCGAAAGGAAATCAGCCGATGCACGCGAAGCGTATAATCCTGATGGGTTGGTGCAGAGGGCGGTGCGTAAGTTGAAAAAAACGTGCCCCGAATTAGGAGTGATCACCGACGTGGCGCTAGACCCGTTTACCAGTCATGGTCAGGATGGATTGATCGACGAGTCCGGTTATGTGGTCAATGACCCAACCGTGGAGGTGCTTGTAGAGCAAGCTCTGTCGCATGCTGACGCGGGCGCGGACATCGTTGCTCCTTCCGACATGATGGATGGACGCATCGGCGCGATTCGCAAAGCCTTTGAACAAAACGGCCATCTGAACACACGTATTCTAGCCTATTCTGCCAAATATGCCTCCAACTTTTACGGCCCATTCCGGGACGCCGTTGGTTCCGCCGCCAATCTGGGAGCCGGGAATAAATACAGCTACCAGATGGACCCTGCAAATTCTGATGAAGCCCTGAGAGAAGTCGCCCTGGATCTACGTGAGGGAGCCGACATGGTCATGGTAAAACCCGGGCTTCCCTATCTTGATATCGTTCACCGCATCAAGAACGAATTCAAGGCACCCACCCTGGTTTATCAAGTCAGTGGAGAATACGCCATGTTGAAGGCCGCTGCCCAGCAGGGGTGGTTAGACGAGCGCAGCTGTGTATTAGAAGCGCTGACAGCCATCAAGCGCGCCGGCGCGGACGGTATATTGACTTACTACGCCAAACAGGCTGCTGTATGGTTAAAGGAATCAAACTAAGGCTTGCGGACTAGGCCTATCCCATGCCAATGAATTGGAGAAACCCAAACTCTTCCTCAGGAGTCGAACACCCATCTCGCGGCCATCGAGTCACCCTCACCGTGAGATATCGACGAGCTAAGCTTCAGTGTCCCTAATTCAATGATTAGATTCAGCATGGACCGTTACGCTGTCATAGGCAATCCTATAGCCCACAGTCTTTCTCCTCAGATTCACGCACTATTCGCCAAACAAACGTGCCAAAACCTAAGTTACGCGACTCTGTTAGCTCCTCTTGATCGCTTTGCAGAGACCGTGCACACCTTTCGGGACTTGGGCGGCAAAGGGCTTAATGTCACTTTACCGTTCAAGTTGAACGCTTGGGCATTAGCTAATCAACGTAGCGCGCGGGCGGAGCGGGCTGGGGCGGTCAATACCCTGGTATTCCTTGAGAAGAACTTGATATTTGGTGACAACACGGATGGCATGGGCCTGCTGCGTGATTTAATGGATAATCATGCAGTGGAAATTAAAGGGTGCCATATTCTCATCCTCGGAGCGGGTGGTGCCGTTAGGGGAATTCTGGAACCCTTATTATGCGCGGAGCCGATGCGGGTGGTCATCGCCAACCGTACGATAAGCAAGGCTGTAGAGCTCCGTACCCAATTTCAAGATCTGGGAAGCGTAGAAGCCTGTGGATTTGAACAGCTGTTACACAAACAATTTGACTTGATTATCAACGCGACTTCGGCGGGAGTTATCGGTCGGTTACCGCCTATTCCGGATAACCTGTTGAACCCTGGCGGTTGTTGTTATGATTTATTCTATGCCACTCAACCGACCGCGTTCGTACTTTGGGGCCAAAGCCACGGAGCAGCTAAGGCTTTGAATGGGCTCGGCATGCTGGTCGAACAGGCTGCCGAATCCTTTTTTCTTTGGCGAGGGATACGACCGGATACCCGCCTCGTCATACAAGCTCTGAACAGTTCAATCTAGGCGATAAGTTATATTAGCCCGCAACCTGGCAGTGTCGGTTTTTCAACTTCACATAGTGCTCTGCTGAGTATTCCAGAAAGGCGAGTTCCTTGGCCTTTAGCGCTCGAATACGTCTTACGGGTTGACCAACCCAAAGATAGCCGCCATCTAAATGTTTGCCAGGTGGCACCAAACTACCCGCTCCAATCATTGCTTTCTCAGCGACGGTAGCACCATCCAATATCACCGACCCGATGCCTACGAGACAAAAATCTTCCAGTGTACAAGCATGCAATACTACGCCATGCCCCACGGTCACACCGCTGCCGATGACGAGCGCCCTTCCTCCAGGATTGTATTCGCTGGCATGAGTAACGTGGAGCACCGAGCCGTCTTGAATATTGGTGCACGCGCCGATTTCAATGTGGTGAATATCGCCTCGTACTACCGTCATCGGCCACACAGAAGAGTCTTCCGCAAGCAGCACATCACCAATAACCAATGCGGTTTCATCGATATACGCGTCGGGATGAACGTTAGGAGATTTATCTCCAAAAGCACGAACAGTCATTGTCGAATTGTTATTTGCCTGAGAGTTTCAGAGCGGTTCACCGTACACGCACACTTGAGATCTGCTTGAGCAAGTATTGGGGGTCTATACTCAGACACAAGACGCATACGCGCTTAGGGGCCCACAATCAAGGGGATTTTTGCGAGCCGCAACTTATGATACGATTTTTAAAACAACCTGTGAAGCACACGAACGCACTCTCGGCAACGGAGTCAATAGAGTCAAACAAAAGTCTCTAAGTTCACATAACTTCGAAATCTGAGTATGATGTTTTCCGACGAGTGTTGACCGTTTGTTGCACAATAGAGGGAAACTGTCTACATTTTCATACCCAACAACTAAGTACTCACTTTAGCATTGAAGCAATTACTGGAAGGTATTTTTGGCTCGATAAGCTCCAGCATTCGTGACTTACTGCCCATCATCCTCGTGATCACCTTCTTCCAGGTCGTCGTTCTACAACAACCAATCCCAGATCTAGGTAAGATTTTAATAGGCACCGTACTTGTGGTCCTGGGTCTTAGCTTTTTTATTCGCGGTCTTCAACTCGGCTTATTTCCTTTAGGTGAGTCAATGGCCTATGGATTCGCACGTAAAGGTAGCCTATTCTGGTTATTAATATTCGCCTTTGCCTTAGGTTTCGGCACTACCGTAGCCGAACCCGCGTTGATAGCGATTGCGGATGAAGCTGCAGAGGTAGCGGCTCAAGCCGGCGCCATCGCCAACAACCAAAGCGCGATGACTCAATACGCCCTTGGACTGCGAATCACCGTTGCGCTCTCGGTAGGCTTCGCAGTGGTGGTGGGAGTGATCCGTATTCTTAAAGGCTGGCCGATACAGTACCTCATTATCGGTGGTTACGTTGGCGTGGTAGTGATGACCCTCTTCGCTCCTCCAGAGATTATTGGCCTTGCCTACGATTCGGGTGGGGTAACCACATCTACGGTAACAGTCCCCTTAGTCACCGCGCTTGGCGTCGGACTCGCTTCGAGCATCGAGGGGCGCAACCCAATGGTCGATGGTTTTGGTTTAATCGCGTTTGCATCCCTGAGCCCCATGATGTTCGTTATGGTCTATGGAATTATTTTGTAACGAGGGTTGTTTTTATCATTAATTTACTCGTCGTTTTTCGCAATCAACGGTCAGCTCTTGAAAGGCTCTTGCGTAGAATGCGAAATATACTTGTCTAACCAACAAAATTTTGGTGCCGAGGAGAGGACTTGAACCTCCACGGGGTTTCCCCCACTAGCACCTGAAGCTAGCGCGTCTACCAATTCCGCCACCTCGGCAATAGTCCTAATATTTGTGCTTAATTTCCTCGGAGTATAAACAATTGATTAACCATTCACTTGAGTACGCAATCGCAACCCACATCTATCTGCGTAATAATGTTCCCGAATCGAGCATTAACAATACGTTATCGTCAGTAAATAGTGTACACAAACCATTCGCCTTATTCATTCCATGGATTCCCGTAGGAGCGCAGAATTTACCTAGTAGCGTTTAGCTTGTCAATTGATAACTTCCTTTATCGATTATCGTACTGTTCCCCGCAACAAATCATAAGGCAAGGGGATTTCCTCGAGTGCCGCCTGCTACTAGGGACGAACTTCCGGCTGACTTAAAATGTGAAACTGCCGACCACTAGCGTATTGTTCAATTTAACTTCTCGTATACCTTAATACATTAATACATATAGCTATCACTTTGAGTAAAACAAGCTAACTTATCCTATGGCTACCACATTCACCTACCTATGAAGAAAAACAGGAACCTCATCGATCCCTACGCTGAACGCGAGGCGCTCAAATACCAACGTCCCATCCCCAGTCGAGAACTTATCCTTCAAGTACTCAATCGGGAACGAGAGCCTTTGGTATTCGATGAAATTGCCACACTATTAAATATTGAAGATAACATCGACATCGAATCGTTAGCGCGCCGTATTAAAGCCATGAAGCGAGACGGGCAAGTGATTTGTAATCGACGCGGAGGCTATCTTCCGGTTGACCGCAACGATTTGATCCGCGGAAGAGTCGTTGGACACCCGGATGGTTTTGGATTTTTAGTTCCCGATGAAGGTGGATCTGATCTATTTCTATCAGCGCGTCAGATGCGTTCACTGCTTCATGGCGATCGCGCTTTGGTGCGAGTACTCAAACTCGATCGACGGGGACGCAGGGAAGCCGCACTCGTGGAAGTACTTGAGCGGCATAACGAACAAACGGTCGGCCGCTTTGTCTGTGAAGGTGAAATTGGATTTGTCATCCCCGACAACAATCGCATCCATCAGGATATCCTCATACCACGCGAAAATATTGGTGACGCAGATTCTGGTCAGATTGTCATTGCCACCATTATTGAGCAACCCAGCCACCACTCCCAGCCGGTTGGGAGAATAGTGGAAGTATTAGGTGATCACATGGCACCCGGTATGGAAATCGATATAGCCGTACGCGGCCATGGGCTGCCCTTTAAATGGCCCAAAGAAGCTTTGCGGGAAGCAATCGACCTACCCAGCGCGGTAGACAAGATGGCCAAGGGTCAACGCAAAAATATTTGCGATCTTCCATTGGTAACGATAGATGGCGAGGACGCCATGGACTTCGATGACGCCGTTTACTGCGAACCTGACGGTAATGACTGGCGCTTAGTCGTGGCGATCGCGGATGTATCTTCCTATGTACTACCCGCAACGGCTCTGGATACGGAAGCGCTTAAGCGGGGAACGTCCGTTTATTTTCCTGGCAGAGTGATTCCCATGTTGCCGGAGGTTCTATCGAACGGCTTGTGCTCACTCAAGCCCGGGGTAGACCGATTATGCATCGTCTGCGATATGAGAATCGGCCCTAAAGGTCTATTGAAGACGTATGCGTTTTACGGAGCTGTGATGCGTTCCCATGCGCGGCTGACTTACACTGAAGTCGCCGCCATCGTAGTTGACCGGAAGATCGCGGTGCGACGCCGATATAAGAATCTGGTTCCCCATCTCGACCACTTGTATACGCTATTCAAAGTCTTGCACAAAAAGCGGGTTAGGCGTGGTGCCATCGACTTCGATACCGCAGAATCCAGAGTTGTATTTGGAGAGAATCGAAAAATAGAGAGAATTGTATCCACCGAACGTAATGACGCCCATAAACTCATCGAGGAATGCATGATTAGCGCAAATGTGGCGGCGGCACAGTATCTGAGCAGAGCAAAAATGCCATCATTATATCGTATCCACGACGGACCGAATGAAGACAAACTGCAGGAATTGCACAACTTTCTAAGTGAACTTGCCCTGCAGCTAGGAGGCGGAGATAAACCGTCCCCCAAGGACTATGCAAAGTTAATCAGCTCTATTGGTGAGCGTCCAGATGCCCACCTTATACAAACCGTACTACTACGCTCATTATCTCAGGCTGTCTATTCGCCGGACAACATAGGCCACTTTGGCTTAGCCCATCAAGTATACACCCATTTTACTTCACCGATTCGGCGTTATCCTGATTTATTAGTACATCGTGCCATCCGTCATAGCTTAAGCGGAGCTAAACCGGCAACTTTTAATTACAGTCACCACGACATGGTCGCGCTGGGTGAACACTGTTCCATGGCCGAACGCCGAGCCGATGAAGCTACTCGTGACGCCATGCTCTGGTTAAAATGTGAATACATGCAAGATAAACTCGGAGAGATATTTGAGGGTGTAATCAGTGGAGTCACTTCCTTTGGGTTGTTCATCGAATTAACTGGAGTGTACGTCGACGGGCTAGTACATGTCACCTCACTAGCTAGAGATTACTATCATTTCGATCCCGTAGGACACCGCTTAACCGGAAAACGAAGTGGAAAGGTCTACCGATTAGGCGATATGTTGCGAGTCGTAGTCGCCCGGGTTGACCTGGATGAACGCAGGATTGACTTAGAATTAAGCGAACGGCCGAAAGATAAAAAATCGCGCCGCAAAACGCGTACACCCACACTCAAACGAACCGGGCAGTAAATCGGCGCTTAAGCCTCAATTGTAAAATGGGTGATGCAGACGTATTTCTAACTGAGGTTTCTGAATCTCACTCACTTGAGAGAGCCTGAAAAAATGGATCTTCTTGGGAGGAACACTAACCGATGAAGAAGATAGCAGACTGCAACTGCATAAAAGCCACACGCTGAAGTTTCGGGTGGAAGCGATCAAAGTGCAGCTTCAAGGCGACGACGAACTCAGAAGCGATTTTAAAACTACTTAGGTGAGCGCGAGATTAGGGATAAAGTATAGATCGGTGAGACAAAATCACCTGGAGCGATTTTGAACAGCTCTGCTGGCCCGAAGAGGTGTAGGGCAGGGGCCCGGAACAAAGCGCAGTTTGCATGAGGGATAAATGAGCTTTCAAACCGAGTTATAACGCCGTATCGTGCCAACTTAGGAGCTATAAAACAGCTTCTCAAAGCAAATGAGCAGCAGAATCTTGGGTTGACTTATCCGGGAACAGAACCTTAAGTGACCCAATAAATAATTCAAGCGTAGTTAGTCACTAGCACAACGTTAGACACAAAGAACATGCCCCTCTTGACAGAGAGTTCAAAATTTTTCCCACCCAATGTAGGGCCAGAGAATGGTGTCATTCTTTTTGACGGCGCCCGCATACTTTGCAGCACATGAGCTCAGTTTCTCATACATCACAACCGTAAAAAAAAATTTCAAGCTCTGCCCTATGGAATCAAGTGAGAGATAAGTACGTCGACCAAGCACTCCGTGGTGCTTTTTCTATAAGACAAGAATTCTTCACGTTTGCATTGATTTTATTCCATATTTAATAGTTATAGTCGTTATTCGAAAAACCAAGCCAGTGCGCGCCAAATTCGATAGAGGATCAAGTAATGTTAGCATTCTGCAACGCCTAAAACGTCCCACAAATACCATCATGAGTACCCATATTGAGAGATCCACGAGTACCGACCGCCTGCTTCAAATCGATCAATTGCGAGAGGCGGACGATTCTAGCGCACGTAATTTACTTTCAACGATGCATCCGGCCGAAATCGCGGATGTGCTGGAAGCCTTACCGCAAGACGAACGTCTGCGCCTCTGGGCTCTCGTAGGATTAGACAAAAAAGGTGAAGTACTAATCGAGACTCACGAGGAAGCCCGGACGGAACTCATCGACGCCACCAAGGCAAAGGCGCTGCAAGCCGCGGTTCAGAAACTGCAGCCGGACGAGCTTGCCGACCTAATAGCCCAACTCCCCAACAAGGTTGTCGCAGGGGTACTGGCGACAATGGACGCCCAACGAAAACAACGCCTCGAAACGGTTCAGCAGTATCCAGAAGACACGGCAGGTGGTTTGATGGATGTCGACGCACTTGCCGTGCGGGCTGACGTCACACTTGGAGCGGTGTTGCGCTATTTGCGCGGGATTCGTCGCCGAGATGGCGAACTGCCCGAACACATCAATATGCTCATGGTAGTGGACCGTGTCGGCCGTTACCAAGGACTGCTTGCGCTCAGTGATGTAGTTTCGGTAAAGCCGGAGAAAAAAGTTGCCAACGTGATGCTTCGCAATATCGCACCTGTTGAAGCCATGACACCCGCCAATAAAGTCGCCCGCTTGTTCGAAGATCGCGATCTGGTATCGGCAGCTGTGGTCGATGATGCCGGCTATTTGATCGGCCGTATTACGATCGATGACATAGTCGACGTGATCCGTGAGGAAAGCGAACGTTCGATCATGAATAGCGCGGGGCTGGATGAAGATACGGATATGTTTGCGCCAATTGCCCGAAGCGTGCGTCGGCGCATGGTATGGCTCGTGGTGAATCTCCTCAATGGGTTCATAGCGGCCTGGGTAATTAGGCACTTCGACGCCACCATTCAGCAAATGGTGGCGCTGGCTGTACTCATGCCGGTCGTGGCTAGTATGGGCGGAGTAGCGGGTTCCCAGACACTAACCTTGGTCACTCGCGGTCTAGCACTGGAGCAGGTAGGCTACGCTAATTTTAGTGAACTGCTATTGCGGGAACTCGGCGTAGGGTTCCTCAATGGGATTCTACTCGCACTCCTGGTATCCGGGATTGCTGGCCTATGGTTCGACAATTGGCTGCTTGCCGGTGTTTTTGCTCTGGCGGTCGTCATCAATCTTATAAACGGTGCCGCTGCCGGCACGCTGGTACCCATGGCTTTATCGCGTCTGGGAATCGATCCGGCGCTTGCCGGTGGTGTCGTGTTGACGGCTGCCACTGATGTCATTGGCTTCTTCTCGTTCCTCGGATTAGCCACCCTTGTTTTATTGTAATCCCTCGTACTGGTGGGCAACAGGACTTCTTAGCCTTTCAATAACAATGCACATTCCGGAAACCCTACTCAGGCCAACAAAGACTAATGATCGGTAATACACAAAGCATTGGGGTTTACTATACAGATTTGACAAGCCTGGGAACCGGTCGGACTTAGGTCAAAAACGCTCCTTTAGTAATCCGTTTGAGTTGCCATTAATAGTATTGTGTAGGGTTATGACCTTGCCCCTAGGCGAAGTGTCGCCCGTAATCAGACCAAACACCTTCTGTCGAAATACGCTGGCTTCCATTGGAGCACCAATGAGATAGCCTTGAATGGAGTCACACCCCTGCTCGATCAAAAACGCTTCCTGCGCCGAAGTTTCGACACCTTCCGCTATTACCTTGAGTCGTATGCTTTTAGCGAGCGCAATGATACCACTAATGAGCGCCCTATCATCGGGGTCATTGGCAATATCCCGAACAAAGGAGGCATCGATCTTAAGCAAATCGATTGGAAATCGTCTTAAATAACTCAATGACGAATATCCGGTACCGAAGTCATCGATTGCTAACGTCAATCCCATTTTTTTAAGCTGGGAGAGTACGCGTATTACCTCCTCTGGATTTTCCATAACGGTACTTTCCGTGATCTCAAATTCCAAGCAATTAGGGTCCAAACCGGTATCCTTTAGCACGGAGGTTACTTTTTGTACCAAATATTGGTCCTCCAACTGCCGGCCAGATAGGTTTACAGCAACCCGTAGAGGAGGTAAGCCCTGTTTCAGCCAAGATTGCGTCTCTTCGCAGGCCCGCCGAAGTATCATTTCACCCAATGGGATAATGAGGCCGGTTTCCTCTGCAAGTGGAATAAAATCAGCTGGCGAGATCATGCCACGCTCCGGGTGTTGCCACCTCGCCAACGCCTCCATGCCTACAATCGCGCGCGTTCCTAGATCCATCTGGGGCTGATAGTGTAATAAAAGCTCATTCCCTTCTAATGCATGGCGTAAATCGGCTTCAAGCTCAAGTTTTTTGGTAACTTCCGCCTCCATTCCAGTCTCATAGAATTGAAATCTTCCTCCCTTTGCTTTGGCTCGGAACATTGCGGTATCGGCGTGTTTCATCAAACTGCCAATGTCTTCGCCGTCCTGTGGATAGATTGATATGCCGATACTCGCTGAAATATAGATCTCTTTATCAAGAATACTGAAAGGTGCTGAAAGCACTTTGCAAATTTTCTCAGAAATTGCAGCTATCGGTTGGATTGAGTTCAAACCATTGAGCACTATCGTAAATTCATCGCTTCCCAACCTGGCGACCAAATCTCCGGCGCGTACGCAGTATACGAGCCGCTCTGCACCCGCTTTTAAAAGGCGATCCCCCATTTCATGTCCCATGGTCTCATTCACCCGCTTAAAGCGATCAAGATCTAGAAACAGCAGAGCAAGCCAATCGCCCTTATTGCGCCTTTGAGTAAGCAATTCACCGAGCTCATGCATAAACATCGCGCGATTAGGTAAACCGGTTAACGGATCCTTGTAGGCAAGACGTTTGACACGCCGCTCGGCTCGACTGGCGTATAGTAGCTGGTAGATCCGCTGGCGTAAAACGCCGAAGTGTAATGGCTTAGGGATATAGTCAGTAGCACCTACTGAGAACGCTCGTTCAATTGACTGATCATCTTCTAAAGCGGTTATGATTAAAATAGGCGTATTGCGCCCGCCAGGCAAATCGCGTATCCGTTCGCAGGCTGTAAACCCGTCTTGTTCCGGCATAACGGCATCCATGAGGATTAGATCAGGCATCTGTCTCTTGCAGTGAATTACGGCCTGAAACCCATCAGACGCCGTCTCGACTCGATAGCCCTGCTCCTCCAGTACCTTGCGCACAGCTAAACGCGTTGCGCGATCATCATCAACGACAAGCACACATTGTGAGCCCTCGTAAAGAATATTGCTTTTCTGTGTCGTTTCTTTTCCGATCTCACAGTGGAGAGCATCGATGACTCGAGTACACTCCCCCTCCAACTCCGAGAGTAGCTGATCTACGTTATCCATAGAGCCTTTACGCCCGATTTCTTCTATTTGTTTGCTGATCTCCGCAAGACGATGCGCTCCAAAATTTCGGCTTCCACCTTTAAGTGTATGGGCGATGGAAAACATAGTTTGGTGATCAGAGGCTGCAATCGCTTGGGATAAATCCCGCAGATATTTCGGAGCGTCTTCACAGAAGACTTCAACCATTCGAACAAAGGTATCTCCGATCGAGTCGCGGAGTCGATCAATCACAACTTGGTCCAGCGCATCCAGCCTTAGATGGTTGTTATTACCTTCTGCATCCTGATTTGAAGAGCCGCTTTGCCGCATGGATTTATTGTCGTCATGTGCTTGATGAACGGCAGTCCAAAGACTAAGTTTTTCATTCAACTCGTCAAGCCGAACGGGTTTAAGCAGATAGTCATCCATACCCGCATCAATACATCGTTCATGAACACCCGGCTGAGTATCGGCGGTCATAGCGATGATAGGTACCCTCTGGTTACCGCTTTCTTGAAGCCGAATACGCCGTGTGGCTTCGTAGCCATCCATTTCAGGCATTTGACAGTCCATCAGCACCAAATCGTAAGCACTACCTGCAACAGCCTTCAGGGCTTCCTCGCCGGTTTCTGCGATCTTCACATGACAAGCTAAGCGCTCTAACATGCCCAGTGCCACCTGCTGATTGGTGCGATTGTCTTCGACCACTAAAACACGCTTGCCACGATGTACCGAGTCATAAGTGGTAACACCGTTTTCCGGGACAACTCGATCGCTACAAACTTTTGGATTTAATAGATGATTCAGCGTATTAAAAAGCACGCTCTGGCGTACTGGTTTTATGATATATTCATTGACGCCTCTATATTCATTGCTGCGTTTTTCCAGGGATTGGTTTGTCATCAAAATGATGCCCACCATAGGTATGGACTCATCCTCATTGATCTCGCGAATCAGAGCCTTAACGCTAATATCAGGCACGGATTCATCTACGAACACTAGATTAAAGGGATTGTTCGATTTACCACGTTTTCGCAGGATTTCTTTGGCAGCGGAGTACTCGGTTGCTGTTTCGCATTGAGCCCCCCATAATGCGAGTGTCTGTTCAATAGAATTGCGGCTAATTTCACTATTATCTATCACCAGCACGCGCAAACCTGCGAAAACCTGTCGGTGTTTTTGAACAATTCCACCGGCTTGCTTAGCGATCTCCATAGGAAGCTCAAACCAAAAAGTACTCCCTTCATCCAACACACTCTCTACCCCAATTTCTCCGCCCAGGAAGTCGACCACTTGGCGGCAGATAGCCAAACCCAGACCGACTCCTCGGTATTTACGGGTAGTGGAACCATCCACCTGAGCAAAAGGCTCAAAGATACGTTGCCTCGCTTCTTCAGGTATCCCTACGCCCGTATCTTTCACCTCAAAGCGAATCAGTAAACGGTCGCCTACCGGTTTGGCCAAGCGAACTTTAATGGCAATCTCTCCTTCATGTGTAAACTTGATGGCATTACTCACGAGATTAGTCAGCACTTGACGGATCCTAGTGGGTTCCCCACGCAAAGCATTCGGTACGTTTTGTTCCACAAGGAACCCCAAGTCGATATTTTTTTTCCGCGCCTGCCCAAAACTAATTTGGATCACCTCATCAAGTAGCTCTGCCACGCTAAATTCAACTGGATTGGGTTTCAATTTACCGGAATCCATGCGCGAAAAATCCAAGATATCTTCTATTAGTACGAGCTGCGTTTCCGCGGATTTGCGTGCCATCTCCACATATTCTCGTTGTTTTTCTGTCAAGTCTGTACCCTGAAGGAGTTCTATCATGCCAAGGACACCATTCATCGGTGTACGGATCTCATGGCTCACGTTAGCGGCAAACTCGGCTTTAGCACTGGCGGAAATCAAGGCGGCATCTCGGGCGCGTTTAAGCGCTTGCTGGCGTTCTTCCAGAACTTCCATCATCGTATTAAACGCCATGCCCATAATCATAATTTCCTTCGGGCCATTGAGATCTGCCCGAACCGTCTCCTCACCTTCTTCTGCTCGACGCATCTTGTTTGCAAGGTTCTTTAACGGTGTGGTCATGCGCCCTGTGATAATTAATAACAGCGCTAAGAGAAGGCCTGCAAGCAATGTTGAGACAAGCACATTTGTACGAAGTATGTTTTTCTCCATAGTCGCTACCGTCTCTTTCCCCATAGAGACAAGCACATATCCAATGAGCTCCCGCTCAACCTTTACAGTTGCAAATGGAGATTCCGCTTGGCTTGCTGCCGAACGACCTACATAGACAGGTGCAGAAAAGTACCACTCTCCCTTCCGATCTGCGACCATTTCTGCTTTAGAGCTTACCAACATCCCAGGAGTCATAGCAGGTCGTTTCCCGACACTCACTAATTCCCTGCCATCTACGTCATAGATGGACACCCCATGAATGTCAGGAAAAGCAAGTGTAGCCATTGCGGGGGTTTGGGCATTTTCAGGACTACCGTAAAGAAGAGCAAGAGTACTTTGCGCTGCCAGCGTTTCGACCGCTTGTCTGCCGTACTCAATTAGCGATTGGCGGACCGCCTGGCTAGAAAAGTGTGCGATGGCGAACGAAGAAATGACTGCAACGGTTATCACCCCAACGGAAAAAGCTAATACTAGTTGGTTTTTAAATCCTAACGACCATCTACGCCTGGGGGCGCTTTGATTATGCAGATCCATGTTTCTTACACCCATTATTCTGAGGGAAACACGAGATCAAATTCACGTTGCTGCGCAATGGAAAAATCCAGGTTCAACCGCTTCGCCGTGCGAATATTGACTGCGATGAGCAATTCTCGAGCAGGCAGGATTTCATGCGTCCTAACACCTTCTTGAAACCGCCTCACAGCCATGCTTGCAAGCCTCCGACCTAGAGCGACATTATCGGGATATAATGAAAACAAGGCCCCTTTTTTAACATGTGCGGGATTACTCGATATCACTACAAACTGCTTATCCCAGGCTAGTTTTAATATCATCGGCAATATAACCGATTGATCAAGATTTGCCTGATCTTGAAGCAACCACATGGACTGATTTGAATCGGCATGTTGGGCAATATCTCGATACAAAGTGGCTGTAGTCCTTAAATTATAAGCCGACAGTGCAACGAAAGTTAGGCCATAGTTTGGAGCTAAATTTTTTGCACGCTCGATCAACCAATCACTTTGAGCTGGATTATAGACAACAGATACTTTATTTACTCCCGGAGCTAGCTTCTTTAATCGAGAAAATATGATTTCGGGGTCAACGTCAAATGAAATACCGGACACTAGGTTCTCATTTGTATTAGGTGAAATATATACAGCGCCCGCAAGCACGTCGAAACGTTTGGGTATTCTCATCGCTAGTTTCAAGGCGCGTTGACCAAGTGTTATAACTGTTTCAATATGATCATTTTGTAAATCATTCAGCAAATCCACACTGTCGTAACCGTTCTCAATATCGTACAAATTAGCTGATTCTCCGGTAATCTCCTCTACTCCTTGGATAATATTGTTGAAAACATTCTGATAGGGGGGACGCATATTAGGATATATCACCCCGATACGAGGGGAAACTGCTGTACTAACACGTGGAAGCGTAAACAGGATTATTGTCAAAGAGAATATGATCGGTGAAAATACAGCCGAACTCCAGGATGTACGTTTGAACAAATTTGGCTTTCCACGTACTGTTAACATTGTACTCAAGAGGATTTAAGTACAGCTTAACAGCTAAACAAAGTTGTAGCCCAGTCACTGTATCTATGTACCCCCATCGTAGCCAAGCATTCTATTCAGTGTCTGCTCGTGGAATCTGCCTTTCAGGCTGACCACAATAGTCAATGTCTTCGCATTGAAGGGGCAGAAAAGATTCGGATGGACGGTCAGCGGCTTCCGCGTAACAGGCGTGTATCCCACCATTCACCCACAAACTGAATATTCTGTATATCTCATCGGCACTAAACTCCTGATCCAATAAAAAAGAGAACACATAACCTGCTAGATTCATCCTTTCACTATATTTTTCATCAATATACGCGTCGATATTATAGGCTAATTTTAGATGATCTCCGATTGGGAAACTTAGCGCGTTAGTTACGCGCTCCATCGCGGTTACCCGCTCATCCCCTTTGGCAATTGGTCGGGCAAATCCTGGAATATTAAGGGATTGACCTAAGCCTTTACGCTGCGCATCAACAATTTGCTCAATAGATTGTCCCTTTTTAGTTTTATCAAGGGCTAAGGTAATAAATCTAATGACATTCAATGAGGTTCCCTGGCCGTAGAGGCTTGAATCCGCCGCAAGAGTACCCGCGCATATCGCGGCAACCGGGGAGGTTCTCACAGTACCACCTAAAGATCCTATCTGATTACACCATATCCTGGGATCCGGCCAACTTAGACAGATATAAGCTGCCTCGAGCCATTTTGCTAGACGCAACTCAGGTAGTTTACCGGTAACATTCAGCATCATGACTTGGAAAAAACTTGCAGTTCCAACCAATTCATCCAACAATGAGTAACCATGGCTGTGAACACCTTGGCCAATCACCCAACCGCCTCTACGCGTTCGAATTACACCCCGATACTCATCCCAAAAGTCTGGAGTCGCCTGCTTGTTCGGCTTCATTGGTTACGGCCCGTCTATGATGATTTCCCGATTGTCATTCACCGATCAGATAGTGATCCTGTTCTATGAACGGCATTGCCGTTATGGGTTTATTGACAAACTCTAAACCATGCGCCAGAAGTCCGGGGGCACAGAGCAATTGAAATAGTCCGGCTCCCGCTCTAGGATGGAAACCCAGGTCAAGAAATACTGCAGCAGCGATTCCTGATATCAACCATCCATAGCCGTAGTTATGCAACTGATCAACCAATTTTGCCCCCCATTGAATTGCTTTTCCGGCTGCTTTAAATGGAACTAGAATAGAGACAATGCGTTCCGACATGATATCGATAGCGCCAAAATGCGTACCAAATCCTGGCGCAATGTGAACATCGCCGCGCTTTTGAGAGGGGACGCTCTCCAAAAGTTCATTTACCACTGTTTGCGGAGATCGCCGAATGTTACGCCGTACAAATCTCATCGACGCCTGTACCTCACTGCCCCCCAAATGCGCCCCACCCATGATGGATAATGCGATAGGTAAAATATGCGCCGTGTCAGTCTTACCTATACCTGCGTTCATAGCAGCGCGGGTAGCGGGGTGCCGCGGCCCTGGATTGCACAATCCCACCATTAGTGCTTCCAATAACTTTCGCTGGTTGCTAGAGGGAAGTTCACCACGCACCAGCAGATATACCATATCTGCGTAATTTCGCTGCTGCATAAGATCGAGTAGATCATAGCCGTGACAAAGGCAACGCTGCGCAACATATGGGTTAGAGGTAGAAGGGATCTCTTTCCATATTCGCGTCGCCGCCTTTCGAACGTACTGTTCTTTGCGGCGCTCAACCTTCATTTTTCTTGTATTCATTGGTCTATAACCAGCATAAATTAAATCTGGCGGGATTTAAAAATGATACCGAAGTTCTCCTCCGATATAACGTCCTGATAAAGGAAAATCTCCAGGAATTAATGAACCCTGAGGAACATCAGCAACATTCGGGCTGGGTTCATACGCCTCTTTATCAAATATATTTTTCACAATTAGGGCCGCACTTAAGCCGTCGACAATCCGGTCTCGTCTTAAACTAAGATCAACAAGAGTATAATCATCGATTTCTGGGCGTGGGTCGCTAGGCGCCCGCTTTCGGTCAGCTACCCAAAGCAACTCAGAACTTAGGGACCAGTCAGGCGAAAAACGCCATTTTCCTATTAGATAAATTTGATTTTTAGGTGCATCGCCCGCGTTTGAACCCGTATCCGTATCTTTAGAATTCTGAAAAGCATAATTACCCGACAGACTCAGCGCTTGAGTCACCTTCCACTCGGCTTCCAATTCAAAACCATAACCCTCTTGATTACCCACATTTTGCGCCGTCGCGGAAGTGCCCGACGGATCGGGGACAAATCGAATTAAGTCATGAATTTCATAGGCAAAAAGATTGATTCCAGTTCGAATAGTAAAACTAGGGCGATAATCTATGGCCAACTCAATGGTATGTATGGTCTCTGGATCTAAATCCGGATTGCCTAGAACAATCGGGTTATTGATAACAAAGAGTTCAGCAAATGATGGCGCTCGGAACGCACGCCCATAGAGCAATTTGACTGTCATGTCATGACGAGCATCCCAAACCAAGGCCAATCGCGGATTTATTGTGCTACCAAAATCCGAATAATGATCGTAACGTACTCCTGCCGTAAGATCCCAGTCGGAGGCAATCGACCACTCGTCTTGCAGAGAACCATAATAAACCATCCTATCCTCTGACTTGATATACACGAAGTCCGTGTCCGACACGTCAGTTAGTGTTCCATCGACTGTATTTAATTCGCTTGGTGGGAGCAGCGTGCTACCATCGAGAACGCTGGGACCGAAGTTTTTGGTCTCCGTTGAATCCAAGGTTGCGTAGTGAACACCACCGGCAAATCTTAACTGGTGAGAGCCAAAACCTGTATAGAAACCGGCGAGATCGAACCGATAATGGTTTTCCTCATAGCTCGGATTCCCAATCAAGCCATCGCTAAATAATACTAGTCCAGAAGGATTGATCGTATTGATATTGCCATCTTCTCCTATAGGAAGAACAGTTCCGGGTGGAAATAGCTGCTGTTTTGAATCAAAGTCAACACTCATGTAACTAAATCGTGTGCTAAGATCCCAGTTAGCACTAAAAACAGGATCATGATAGTTTAGGTCTACAAGGTAGTTATTCGTATCGGTACTGCTGTTAGGATCAAGTGCTAACGCGAGTCCTGGGCCGAGCTCAAGATCCCTTTGGCGCCAATTCCAAGCTCGGAGTTTCCATTTTTCATATGTTACATTCAAACGAAGGTCCAACCGTTTAATCCCGGTGGATGCCGGACCTGGAGCCAGTGATGCTTCTGTCCCCATTATTGAATCAAACAAGGATTGAGCATCGGATTCGATGATACGATCGTCGTCGCCATCAGTCCGGTTATATTCAGCACTCAGCGCGATATCAAAATCGCCCCAATGCCCACCGTAAAGTGCCCACGTATCGAGCGTATTGAATGAACCATACCGAACACCGCTTTCGATACCTTCGATGTCTGCGGCATCTTTCGTGATTACGTTTATGACTCCTGCAAAGGCATCCGCACCGTAGATTGAGGATCCTGGCCCACGGACAACTTCCACGCGCTCTATGCTGGCCAACGGTAGTGTGGAGCGCGGACCGCGATCGCCGAAATATAATTGGGTGATGGGTACACCATTTACGAGCATCAATACCTGCGGATTCTTATCGGTCTGAATACCTCTAATGGAAATAATGGGGGAAAACCGTGTTGAAGATAGCGAAACATGAACGCCTGGAATGGTTTCTAAAACCTGATCCAGATCGGTAGCTCCCATCGCTTCGATGTCTTCCGCTGTGATAACCGTAGCCACTGCGGGCGCACGCGATAGAGTTTGATTTTTCCCTGTCGCCAAACTGATCATCTCTTCACTGCCAAACGCGGTGACAAATGCTTCCTCGTCGTCCGTCTCGGGAACTGCATGTGCTTGATAGACCATAAATAATACCAAGCCAATCAATAAGCGATAGCTACTCATACCAGTTCAACTAAGGTGTATTTGGTGTGTATGGGGTTCATTGACAGTCAGCCCTCGAATACGTACGATCATTGGAGGCACTTCATCGGGATCGATCTTGACGTCGAACAAAGCGGGACCTCCGCGTGATAATATCGCGTCGATATCAAGCATCAATAGATCCTGAGGTGAGTGGACAGTATATCCGGGGACACCCATGCTCTTTGCGAACTGCGCATAGTCGATGGACGGCAGCTCGAAGCCGATAGACTCGGCATTTGATAACCGCTGCCCATGCTTAACCATACCCAGGGCGCTATCATTAAGAACGATAAATACAACGCTAAGGTGCTTTTGTAAGGCTACGGTAAGCTCTTGGCCGGACATGAGCATAGAACCATCACCCGTTATGCAAACAACAGGATGTTCTCGTTGCGCCAATGCGATTCCTACAGAGCAGCCTATAGCCCATCCCATCGATGCGAATTCCACGCACGTGCCGAATCGTCCTCCACGGACATTACGGTGCCCCGCGATACGGCGGTCGTAGGGATGTAAATAATGAATGGCCCACGCCATGCTATTACCCGTATCCGCAACATAATAAGTTGTCGGCGGAAACAGTCGAGGCAACTCCCGCATTAGACGTTGGGGTTTTATTGGTGTCGACTCATCGTAGCACTTTGCCTCATCATCGAGTTCAAAATTCATCTTCAGCTTTCGGGTTTGAGCTTCAGCCAAGCCTTGGCGAATTTCATCAATGTTGAAGCCATTACGAAGGCACCTAGGAGTATCGTGCTGATTCAGATAGTCGACAACCCGTCCAAATACACCATGAATATTACCCCGGACATGAAGTTTCGCCATAGGCGAGTGTGTAAGATTGGATTCTATAGGGTCAATATGGATAAGCTTATTATTGAGCAGGTGCGGATCCCAGCCATTGCTCGTCCACTCGCTAAACGGCGTACCTACTGCAAGTACTAGATCTACTGTTGGATCGGAAAGAACTTGATTAGCTGTTCGATGTCCCGCAAACCCGATAACTCCAAAGAATAGGGGATGGAATGAACTGATAAACCCCTTACCTTGTGGTGTAGCAAGCACCTTTGCACCAATTAGAATTGCCGTATCAATAATATTACCGATCCCTTCAAAGCCACTATCTCCAAGCACGATAACCACATTTTTTGCCCTCATTAACTGCTGACATAGAGATTTAACTTCGGCATCGTCAATCAAATCAAATTGCCGCATATGCGTAGACAAATCCCACTTGGGATGGACTTGAGGTGCCGGACTCCTGAGAATATCTAATGGAATACTCAGATGCGCAGGAGTTGAAGTTTGAAAAGCTCGCATTATGCTGGCGCTTAGCTTGCGTTCGACTTGTTCTACGTGGGAGATCAGACTGCTATAACAAGTACAATAATGGAACATGCTTACGGTATCGATACCCGTGCATGAGGATTCTTGAAACGCCCTTGCTCCAAAAGTGGTTAGTGCAGTTTGGGCAGTAATAACTAGCAATGGAGTGCGATTTTCATATGCTGAGGATACACCGGTGATTAGATTGGTAGCTCCTGGCCCGGTGGTAGAGCAACAAACGCCAAGCCGCCCAGTGTATCGCGCATAACCTTGCGCCATGAACGCCGCTCCCGTCTCATGGCGCGCCACAACGGATCGAGGTCCACCTTTATGCGCACTTCGCGCCAGGGCGTTGTAGAGCGGTTCAATAGCTCCCCCCGGCACTCCGAATACATATTCAACTTGCAGTTGCCGGAGATACTCAACGAGTATATCCCCCATTTCGGTATACTGATCGGTGGAACATTTCGCGATAATGTCTTCTGTGGCGCACTCCATATCTGCTTATAACTCCTAGTAATCAATAATCTTCCGCACCCTATGATCATACCAACAATCTGCATTTCGGCGATGTATATCTGTCCCCATCTATCTAGTATATTGTCCATCTATCTAGCACAGTTGGAGCAGTGCCCTCCCGAGGCAGACAATTAGCGCTTTCCAGCATAAACGGCCGCACTCGGGTATTCTTTAGAAAAACTAAACTAAACCTTCGCGTATCCCAGTGCGATACGTTTGGGCTACGATGGAAACTTAAACTATGGGGACAGACGGTAGGGTATCCGCCACCGGTAGCGTCAACACCACGACGCCAGGTTTCAAGCGGTACATCAATAAAGAAAGGTTATTTACACAGAATTATTCTTGAGAGACATGATCCGGTGAACACTGACTCATTGTCGCAGTAAATACAGAACACTTCGAGTTAACGGCCTAACCGGATGGCTCCGGATAAACTATGTATGGCTAGCCTTCTGAATCGCACTGAAGCTTTTTTAGCGATCCTTAAACATTTTTAATCCAATGACTAAATCCATTACATTGGTTCCTGTAGGACCTGTTGTCAGTACGTCTCCCGTGGCTTGGAGAAAACGGCCGGAATCTGCATTATTCAGATACTGTTGACCGTCCAGGCCTAAGCGGTCCGCGCGTTGGAGTGTTTCACCATCAATTAAACCGCCAGCATCTTTTGTAGGCCCATCGGTGCCATCAGTACCTGCCGCCAGTATCAGCATGTCTTGATCCGTCTTCAATTCTAAGGCCAGGGCTAACGCCAGATGTTGATTTCGTCCACCACGGCCGCATGTTTCGGGCAATTTAACGGAAGTTTCACCACCCCAGATATGGATACCTGGAACCGACTCGCGGATTTGAGCTACAACGTGAGCAGCCACCCTGATTGGATCGCCTCGCAAAAACTCTGAATGGACGATTACGGCATACCCTAATTCGCGCGCTTTGACTGCAGCGGCATGTTTAGCATCTTCAAGGGTAGCGACAATATAATTGACTAGGCTTGGCGGACTCGACAAGGCGCTCTCAGCGGGTAATGCGATTTTCCCTAGAATCGATGAGATATCTGCAGGTAAAGTTAGTTTTGAGGAGATTGTATCTGGAGGTACCAGCAATCCCGATCCAATGATGGCTGGGTCATCATTGGGAACATCGGATATATAGAGTGCAATAGTCGGCCTTTTCCGCAGGTAGGGAATAAGCCGTCCCCCTTTTATCAATGAGATCGCGCTACGGATCCGATTCATTTCGCTGATTCCCATTCCACCCCGTATGAGGCAGTTGTTGACCCTTTGCAGCATATCAAGGGTCATGCTCTGGGGAAGTACTTCAACCAGACTAGAAGTACCGCCGGAAATTAGAAATAGAAATCGGCAAGACGATGGCGAACGCCTAAGAAAATCGACGAGAAAACGACCCGCGACTAAGCTGTTTTCGCCTGGAACGGGATGCTCAGATTCCAGGCACTGCAACCAGGCAATTGCTCGAAGCGCATTATCCATGTATCCAGTTTTGGTGATAACCAAACCTTCGTTGATTTTATCAGCTCCGGCTTCCAATGCGCCTCGAGTCATAGCAGCAGCGGCCTTACCTATCGCAACTAAACGATATTGCCCCTGCAGTGGGGTTTCTTCAAGTTGTTTTATTACTGCATTATAACCACAGACTCTTGTAAGGGCGGCCTGATAAATTTTTAATAAATCATTGCGATAGCAGGTTGTAGTCACTATTCAAATCGCAAGCATTGACACTACATGGGTGAGCGCTTATCCATCACAGACAGCGTCTTGGAATCTGCCAGACTTTGAGATCATAGTGCTGAAAAACCAGTATTAGAGAGAGCTCCTCGTAGTTTGAGGATAAGATTAAAGTGGAGGATAAAGCTGCCTCTAGCTAGCGAAAATGATTAGACAAACTGGCCAGTGGGCAAAAATATTTGGCATCAATTCAGCTCAATCTCTAACTGGCCTAGGCTCTTTGGTTTTTCATCTAAGTATTCCCAAACCGAGCGCAAGATCGGCTTTAATATCATCGAGGTCTTCCAATCCCACGGCTATCCGGATTAGGCCTTCACCAATTCCGGTCTCCGCTCTCTGTTGATCGGTTAAACGCCCATGGGTTGTAGTGGCAGGATGAGTAATTGTCGACTTAGTGTCACCAAGGTTAGCCGTTATCGAATGCAGCTTTGTCGCATCTATCACACGCCATGCGTTCTCACGACCACCTTCCACTTGAAACGCCAGGATGCCACCATATCCGCTTTGTTGGCGCGAAGCTAACTCATGTTGCGGATGAGAATCAAGGCCCGGATAATAGACTCGCGTCACCTGCGGCTGTAACTCCAACCAGTCGGCCAAACCCTGGGCGTTTTTTGAGTGTGCTCTCATTCTTAGACTTAAGGTCTCTAGTCCCTTCGTAAAGATCCAAGCATTAAATGGGCTCATAGTGGGACCTGCCGTACGCAGAAAGCCAAAGACATCATTGCCAACCCGCTCTTGATCACCGACCACGGCCCCGCCGATGCAACGCCCCTGACCATCGATATACTTTGTCGCTGAATGAATCACAATGTCTGCTCCCAGACTTAGTGGGCGTTGAAGGGCTGGCGTGCAAAAACAGTTATCAACCACAAGCAACGCATGATGCTCCCGAGCCAGACTAGCAAGTGCTTCAATATCGAACACTTCAGTGAGGGGATTGGAAGGGGATTCTACAAACAATAGCTTGGGCTTAACCGCCATAGCTTCGCGCCAAACGTCCGTAGACGTGGACGAGACATAATTGACTTCGATTCCAAACCGAGACAGATAATTATTGAATAAAATCGTGGTAGAACCAAATATACTGCTGGATGAAATAATGCGATCACCCGATTTTAGTAATGCCATGCAAGTGGCCAAAATTGCCGCCATCCCAGACGAGGTGGCCACGCAAGCCGCACCACCTTCAAGTGCGGCTAAACGATTCTGAAAGGTTCGTACAGTGGGATTGGTGAATCGGGAGTAGATGTTCCCTGGAGAATCGCCCGAAAAACGCGCAGCTGCTTGAGCCGCGCTCTCAAAAACATAACTGGAAGTCGAAAATATTGGCTCAGCCTGTTCACCTTCTGGCGTTCGAACCTGGCCAGCCCTCACCGCGAGCGTATCAAATCTGTAGGACTTACTATCGGCCGTCATAACCAAGTTTCCTCATTACCTATAATTGCTTCACTTTTATTCCGGCAGGCCTGTTGTACACCCGGTTGACCATGCTGATAAATTGAATAGACCGCATATATAACACGTTATACTACGGGAACGGGATGGCGTCGAAAAGCCCATAAGAAGCTGTTTTAAACCCCCTCAGCTGGCATGATACGGCGTTATAAATTGGTTCGAAAGCAGCAAATATTACTCCCGTGTAAACTACACCTATTCACCGATTGATGCCTTATCTTGCACTCACCTGAATAGTTTAAAATAGCTTCTAAGATTGACGGGCAGCTCGAACATACACAATCTTGCTTATCCAAGCATTAAGACGACTCGAAGGTTTTATTACGATGACTCCACCTTCCTATCCTTTCACTGTACACGCAGGCCGAAATTCCTACAGAATCTCGTCTAGCGACGAACACTAAGAAAAACGGTTAATCGCTAGTCGCTCGTCAATGCCCTATTAATTGGTGATTATTGGAAATGTGGCGATAGATTGTTTTACGAGCAGTACAGGTACAACTGTTCATATCTACTAAAAATGCATTGGTACCTTCAATTCTGCTTTAGTGAACTCAAATAAACTACTTGCGGGGAACTAGCCATTTGGTTCTGGAATCCTGCCTTACAACGCGCGCGACTTTAGGCTTCGCTGATACCGCGATATCAACCGGCTTTGCTTTCTCTTTATTCAATGCCTCCGTTGCACTTCGTTCTAATCTAAAACGACGGGAAACAACACAACCAGAATAGAACCAAAATAAATACATCATTGCATTCTGTTCAATCGTATTCTTATAAAAGAAAGTGAGGCCCACAATACAAACCACAGCCATCCACCCTAACCCTAAAGCACCACTTAAATCTCGCTGCCTAGATATGTACAAAGAATCCCTAAACACCATATATAAAAAGATATAGGAAAGTATTACGCCCAATATACCAGTTTCCAGCAATAAGTACGCGAAGCTCGTACTCACTAGGCCTTCTTGCTCATATTCTTGATAGTCACCGGAAAGAAAATCCACGGGTGAAGGAGTCACATTTCCCATTCCCAACCCCCCCACCACGAGCACCGGATCTCTCTGTAAATTCGCCAATGAAATTAGAATCTTATCAATTCGTCCCGTGGGTCCCTGCTCTCGATCTTCTTCAACAAACCCCCCGGAACGCGGGGCAAGATAACGAATCAAGGCATCCGAAGTAAAAAAGTCAACCACACTTCCGCCCTGCTGCTCATATCTCTGTCCCCAGAATGTATCATAGACCGTCACAAACGTTCCCATAACAAACACTATTGCAAACGTAAAGGGCAGTATATTTCGTTTATTTCCTGCTTCGTCTCTATCGAAGTACAACGGGACGAACATCGCAATCGGCAATAATATTAAAGTACCCTTGGTTTCGTTGAACATCGCTGGAGCTAAAAGCAGTACAAAAAATATCGCGAACTGGAAGGATGGTATTCGTTTTCTCAAATAGAGTGCGAACAGTATCGCAATCCCGCTAATAAGCATGGTGGACAAGATAGAAGAAGTTGAGAACGTACCTCTGATCCAATCGCCCGACTCATTTGTCGCAATAAATAATTTCTGCATCAACGCGATAGGTAACTGAAACACTAGAAGCGTGAGCAGAACTTTCATTTGACGCTGTATTTGGTCCTCCGAGAATTCGTACACTAGAGGTAATACAAAAAATGGAATATATTTTAAATAGACTCGCAATCCAGCAACTATCGCCCCGGTTGGAGTATCGTTTATTACGATACCATTGAGAAGATGTACCGCAAATATTAGAAAGAATATCCAATACTTGGTACTGAGTGAAAGCATCTTGTTTTTCGACACCAAACCCACAACGGCGAAGGTACCCAACAATGACACCACTTCGGGTAGAAGTCGAATTGCTTTGGGAATGACGAGCCCTTGTTGGGTAAAATCAGAGATGAATACCACAGAAAACAATATATAAAGCAACATCTGCATGATTCACGCCTTCAGTAGTTTTCGTGATACCTTCGTTTTCAGTTAAAAAGAGGTGTCTACTACGGATAGAACTTATCTAGTAGTAACCATATTCTTTTAGATTAAGGTGATAATGAGCATCTAAATTTCGATTGTCTTCCCGCACCGCCTCAAATATATGATTAGTTGCCGTAACTATTTCACCCTTAGTTAACTTATTACTCCTACTGGGCCATTTATCGTGGATAATCTCCACAGGAGATATTCTTGCAGCCATCCCAAAGCGCTTCATTTTCATTCCTGGAATAATCCCAGATGGATTTAACAGACTACGGAATGCATGATTAAGAATCCTTGTGACTTCCATACCAACAGGCCCTAAAGTCGTCGTATTCTCCTTTTTAAGCTCGATGGCTGGCGCATCTATTTGAAGAAAATTTGTTAATTTCTCTAAAAAAGAGATTTGCTGTCTCACGAACTCCTCGAAAGTTAATATCAGAACACCTGATGGAAACGAGGCTGTTACCGCCTCTACGTAGGGACCATACTTAAAACGATCCAACGACATGAGCGGTGAATGGTCCGTGCCCTCCAAACCATAGAATCTGTTAATTCTTCGAGTGCCACCAGATTTTAAGTATTGACGATAGAATGATTTGGCCAGAGAATCCTGTCTTCTAATAACTAGAATCACCTTTGCGTCCGGAAATACCGATTTTAAATTAGTTAATATCGGTGATCGATGATCCAGGCCACCTTCGATAACTCCGGCATAGGGAGGCCCGGAAAAGGACTCATTGGATAACAGATTGGGAATCCTGTTTTCCATTACCGTATCTAAATAGGCTAATGCACGACTTGGATCAAAAAATATTGGATCCGTCCTCGTGACATAATGTACGAAATTCCTCATTTGCGGTACCAGCGTTGTTAGTAGCCGCAGTTTCTCACATGCCGGGAAATACTGTCTCTGGAGTGTACCCGTTGCAGTTTTATGAAGCCCTATATGTAAAAAAATATTAGACATTCCTAGCCCTTCACCGCGTCCCATTATCGGTATAGTTCGAATACTTATTACCCATATTGAGATACTAGTGTGATTTTTCCTTATCTCCCCCAATCAGATAAATGATGATTAAGGTCAATAATTAGTGTTCTACCAATTCAATTAACTTTTGCACATTTTTAGTAGAATGCTTTTCGAAAGCATAGGCTTGAGCTCGTTGCCCAATAGAGTCTCTCAGGCTACTATTATTAATTAGTTTCACGACAGCTTCTTTCATACCATCATAGTCTCCGCCGTATATGCCTGTGGTTTTTCCATCCAAAACCCCATCGGTATTCACACTCACGCTTATCACAGGAACCTGCCTCATCCATGCTTGAATAAACGTGTTAGGAAATCCCTCCGCAATACTTGTATTAACAAATAGATGGGCATTCGCTAGAATCTTATTGACTTCATCTATTGCACGTTCGCCTAAATAGTGGAGATTTTTTAGTTTCGATATCTTTGCATGTAGATCTCCATATTGCTTATTATCGCCATGCCGTCCTATCATAACGAATTCCACATCACTATAGTCTTTCAATTCCTCAGCAAGTTTTACGAAAAGCTCAGGTCGTTTAATTGACTTGAAGTTTGCCACCCATACAACCCGAATGATAGATTGTGATTTTTCTATGGGTTCTAGAGGATATGGGTGGAAATTTGGAATAATTATTCCATCCGTTCGATGATAATTTGCTATTAAATACTTATGCTGCTCTTTCGTTTGTGCTATTACATAATTCGCCCTTCTTAACCCATATTCACCTATCATTTTTTCAAGCGCTCTAGAAAGCCGGTGAATAGACATGCTTTTTGTAGGAATCACATCATAATCATGAGCTATATGGAAGATAAACCGACATCGATGTCGCATCGCGTAATAAGATAAAATCCCAGTATACGCTTTCAACCCTCGCTGATAGATCACATCAGGTTTTATATCAGAAAGTATTTTTGTTAGGGGATATGCATCAAATAGGTAACCATATTTTCTGATTCCTTTGTTGGATGCGATCTGAATGATTTGGTAGCCTGTCGAATCTTGTGTTTTATCGATAATTCGCGCCAGATAGTAAATCTTATATTGTCTATTTTGAAGAAGTTCCTCGATGATACATTTAGCCTGGTATTGAGCCCCACCCATTACGGCAGACCAATGGCTCCCCATGACAAAACATATCTTTTTCTGTTTATTGTTCAATGCTCGGATCGTTTACAATCACACTGGTTAAATTACTATTTAACAATTACGTTGCCTTATAGCCATGGTAATCGAGCATTTCTGATGCACACGAATAGATGGTTTTAATATCTTCAGGCTTTAGTCTAGAAATACTCTCAGAATTTAGATTGATTACTTTCTGTTGTTGATAACCACGGATGGTATCAAATCCATAGTCTTTACGCATTGAGCTTTTGAGCTTTTCATAGTCGACTCCAACAAAATCAGCAAGATCCTTCATTTTCTGTTCCGAATTACCGACTAAATCTTCATAATATAATTGGAAATAGTTTTTTATTTTTTGGGAGTCTCCCACCATGATTTTATTCACTTCATTCCAATGTTTAGCGCCTCTTTCCACTGATTTGTGTCCTTTACGCTGGATTCCTTCTGTTACGGCATAGCCATTGCGGACAAGCCCAATAAAATAGCTGTTTGGAAAAACTTCTTGAAGCCAAAGCATCCTAACGGCATTAGCAGTTGTTTTCTCTATGATTATCTTCTTAATAGGCTGTTGCATCTCTTGCATCCAATCATGTACTAACCGAGAAACAACGCGCTTTGGACTCTTCTCCGTCATCCTCAAGTCAGCCAAATACTCACTCCATACTCGCTCATAACCTTTTTTGGTAGCTCGCACAAGCGTACTCGTATACCGTTGCCCTTCATGAGGCAGCGTAGATACTTGTCCCGTACTTCCTAACATATCTTGTAAGAGACTAGTACCCGAGTTATTACACGCTACTATAAAAAACCATTGATGTGACTCCAGCAACTCTTGTAAATAGCGATTAAAAAACCGCTGCCCTCCTAAAAAATGCCAATCGATCGCTCGATGCCAATCAGAAGCTTGAAGCATCGTGCGCATATAAACCCAATAATATCTTTGCCGCCAAAACTTTATAGATACCATATTTAACTGTTCCGATGTGCTTCCCCATTAAAATTTCGTTGCAACTGCAAATGCGCGTTCGATAGCTTCACCGAAAGTGAGTGCGGGATGAATTAGCCGCTTTGCGGTTACCTGCGCCCCCTCTCGGAGTTTCTCATATAGCGTATCATCGTGTATGGACAGATGGATCTTTTGCTTTAATTCTGCAATGGAATCCACTTGATATAATAGCCCATTCACTTCGTTATTAACTAAATAAGGAAATGGCCCAAAGTTCGGCGCAATCACCGGAATTCCCATTACCAAGCCTTCCATCGCTGACATACAACGGCCCTCTGGGAAACGTCCTTGAGTCGGAACCGCTAACACCCTCGATTTTTTCAATAGTCCAACCAAATCATTATGAGGAATGGGCCCGAGCATAAACACTTTTTTCTCAAGATTCCGGAATTTGATTTCGTTGTAAAGCGCTTGTCTTTGAGTACCATCCCCAGCGTAAACCAGTCTTAGCTGTGTGTCATCAATCAAACTTTCGGAGCATGCCGCAAGCAAATCGAACACACCTTTATCCGCTTCAATACGCCCCATATAAAGAATAATCTTAGGATCTACTAGTTCCTTATTAGGTAATACATCCGTCTGATGCTCAGATCGAAGCGATAGCATGTCATCAAAACATACATCGAATTCGAATATGCTCGACTCTGGAACTCTTAAACTCTTTAACTGATCCTTCAGAAAAGGTCCATGACAGACCAGAGCGCCCGATTTACGAATGAACCAGGAATTAACAGCGGATTTCATTCTGCTCCTCATTCTCGCATCAGGCAGTATCAGTTGATTGTGCTCAGAATGCACAAACGGAATAGAATAAAAACGCGCGACACAAAAGCTCATCCAAAATAGGCCACCGGTTACCCCACACACAATCCGGTCGGGTTTAAATCGCAGGAGTAGAAGAAGTATCTTTAACGATGCTAAGCCTTCCAGAAGCATTTTCATAACTAGGCCCCCTTTAATAGCAAAGACTCTTGCATCAATATTTCTGTGAGTATAACTCCGGCCCCGTTTAAATAGAGACAATACCATACACGGCGAATCACCGATTTTCTTTAGAAAATCGAATATAAAGGCGTCGGGCCCACTAGTAGGTTTGTAATTGCTATGAGAGTGTATTCTCTGTAGCTGATCAATAGCATCACCATTCTTTATATATGCATACCGCATGAAATTATTGCTGGCCTCAGTATGCGTCTTGTTCCGAATATGACTCTGTCGCATTTATCCTCAGCCTGCTCGACATAATTGCATATATGTTGACTCAACTTTATCCGCGATACTTTTATAATCACGGCGTTGTTCAACATAGCGCCTACCCTGCTGACCCATCACGCTCGCAGCTTGAGGATCCTTCAATATTTTAATAATTGCTTCTGCAAATGCTTCTTCACAATACGGTACACAAAGTCCCCCTTGGCTCTCTCGAATGACTAAGCTTTGCTCAGGATGGTCATTTGCCACGACAGGTTTAGCCATCGCCATGTATTCTATAAGTTTTGTTGGTGAGGTTGAGTCTAATATAGGTGACGGAGCAAATGGCGAAACACACACCTCAGCATTCGCGACGTAGGCTAGTGCTGTATTACGTGGGAGAAATCCCGTAATTATCACATATGGACTCATACCCAACCTCAAAGATTCCTTATGTATAGCATCCCGATCTGTAGGATCATCGCCATCTCCGACTAGATACAGCACCGCGTCCAGATTTTCTTGGCGGACCAAACTCAATACGCGGATTAAAAAATCAATTCTCCGAACTCTAGCCAGAGTTCCAATGTAGACAATCCTATAAAGACCTTTAAGCGGTTCAGGTAACGGTTCTGTCTCTGGATATGGAAAGGACTCGAGCGAGATTCCCATCGGAACGGACGTCATTCGTTCAATCGGAATATTGTGGCCGGCTACATCCTTTTTCATTTGCTCGCTCTGTACAAAAATATGTGTTGCCTTTGGGAGAATGATGCGGTACAGAAGAAACTTTAACATCCATCCTCGAATAAAATAGAATATCGGATAACGCGCGGTCCCTGTCTTAACCTTATAGAGGTAGTCCTCGGGATAGGGATAGGACAACCAATATATAAATTTGCTTTTTAATCGACTTTCCGTCATAACGACGAATAATGCTATTAAAAACTTATCTTTGACCTGAATGAAATCATATTGATTGTGACGCGCGAGACCAAACAATTTAAAATCTATGAGCAAGCTATAAATGTGCTTTTTAAGCCTTGCTAAGCGTGTTTCTCCATTATTTGTTTTTCCAACCCATACATGACTCCCTTGCCAAAATGTCTCATAGGACTTCTCGCAATCATTTTCAGATTGAAGAATCCAGTCAATACGATGTCCTCGCTTAATAATTTCTTTGCCAAACAGAACGGCAACATCCACCCTAAACGGTGGATACTTATCCTCAGATAAAAATAGTATATTCAGTTTATGATTGCTTTTTTTCACATTTACAACCGGGCTACAAAGAACGGATCCACCCGCATTGTGACCGTCAACAGCAGGTAGACTGTTGATGAACCAACATGGATATTTTTAGAACATGTCTTCCTTTCAGGCGTATCCATTCCCATCACATCGTTAGAATCTAGCATTATCCGAGTTAACCCAGACCAACACTGAGCTATGATTGATCTCTTCAAGTCTAATGCGTTAATACTTCAATGCTAATTTTTTGGCTTTGTCATATATAGGCGAACACAATTCTTTTATAATGCTCCATTCGTGTTGCTTTAGTTGTTTTGCCTTGTCGATATTACCAGCATTGAGCTTGTCACCATATTTTTGCTTATAAGATAATTCAACAAATTTGTATAATTCAGGTAGAATTAATCCTTTGTTAAGCACTAGCTCATCATAATCAATGACGATCAAACGATCTTTCCAGTGGCTTGTTTTAAGCTCGAAGAGCTGATTGGTTTTTCCAATATAAGATAGACACGCTCGGCGGACTCGTGGAATGGAAAATCTTCCGTATTTTTGATAGCGCACACTGTCTTTACCAGTCAAATACCTCGCACCACATGATCTAAACAATTCGTTAAATGCAAACCTACCCCAATTATTTAACATAGAATAGACGACAGAATGAGGATTTCTTGTTACCCAAATCATTCTATGGCTCTTAGTATAGTTAAGATACTCCAAATAGCATTCATTCACATAAGTGGTTTGGAAACAGTATCGGCCCTTAGGTTCATGTATTACTTCGCCCGACAGAATTAATGCCGCGTCCAACTCGTCATCCTTTCCCTGCCAATAACTGACCATCCCCTCGCTAGAGGTTATAAGTCGAGCAAGTGCGGTAGTACCAGAACGTTGGCATCCAGTCACCAGAATCGATCCAGGAAAATCATCCAGACGCATCAACAAATGACAGCCTCTGGAACGCACCTTAGTCGCGAACTTCTTCCAGGTTTTAATATTTGTCATATAAGCGAGCTAATTTTACTAGGGACATTCCTAATCCCCTGCCAGTAAAGACATTTATCCAGATATCGGAAAGGAATTGATCCATTGGGCTCTTTAAAGGTAACTGCAAAATGTCACCTTTTTAGTAACTCATTAGTTTGATCTTAACTACGCCTTGCATCAGATTCGTAAAATCTCCATCCACTGCCTGGAAATATTTTCCCACGCAAACGCCTCCACTGCCTGCACATTCCGTCTCAGTGCTAAGCCATCTTTATGGCTTTCCCGGAGCACTTGTTCGAAAGCTTTTAACCAATCAATATTTAAGGGAATCACGTAACCAGATCCGGTGCTCTTCACGATATCAGCCACCGCAGAGGGTTCTGGAACGATCGCAATAATGGGCTTCCCAATCAGCAAATAGTGGGGTAGTTTTATACTCATTACAACCCGACTATTGTGTAAATCCGCTAGTACCAATAATAAAAAATCACACTGGGAGATATTCCTAAGGCTCTCTGTATGCCCAGTGTTGCCATGCATTACCACACCCTCGAAAGAATGCTTCTTCGCCATCTGATTAAACGTTTTCGGTATATTGCCATAGACATGGAGCTCGACATTCAATCCACGACTTCGCACATATTTAACTGCTTCAGCTATCTTTTGGCCTGGGACACGAGGAGGTTTAAACAAAGTGCCTAGAAAGCCAATTTTAATTACATTTTTTGGCGTGTCGGACTTCGTGGGTGTCTCGAGTGCTACCACATCGTTCAAATCATTACTACTGTAATGATGGTTGATTGCCACTACGCGCTCGGGAGGTACCTTATAGTGTTCTTCAAGTACTCGTTTTGCGTAGTTATTAGTAGTTAAGTTAAGGTCGCTATTGAACAGAGCGTCCCGTTCCAATTGGTGCAATTTTTTTTTATAGTAGCCTGCTGTCCGCTCATAGTAATTTTCATCATAGCTCCACAAGTCTTGCCAATCGATGATCCACTGAATTTCTGGAAAGCATCGTTTCAACGTCAAACCCGCTGCCACTAAATCGTGTGGCGGTAGACAGGTAATAAGCGCCACCTTGCGCCTATGGCTCAGATCTCGCTCAATTTCTGCTGTTAATCGCTTTATAGCCGTCTTGACGAAAAATATTTTTCCCGATGGGAAAAATAGATATTTATCCAATAACTTATTCAAACTGCGCAGTTTTAATCGTAGGAGCACAGCCTCTGGATTAATTAATGGACGTATAACTATCTTTTCTCCCGGAATGCACTCTCGCCCCGCCTGGGCGACAATTAACTTATCAAAGCATTTCCGTAAACCGACCACCTTTTCGATCCGATCATTAAGTGCATGGTGGGCATCCAACACATATATTGTTTTGTGGATCTTATTTATTCCTGTGTTCATTTTATTAGCACACTTAAGCCATTAATCTCCACTCCCTGCTCGAGGTTAACGAACCACTCCCGTAGTGAACAGGATTTGAGTGGGATTGGCCATAACTGTATCCTGCTACTCAGCGCTACTGCAGTTCAATTATCGGAGAGTTCTTTATCATTACTATAAACGATTATTGTAAAACCCGATTCGTAGGACTTCTTTCCATACCGTCCAAGGCCAGTAGTGGCCTATATCGAGCACAAGCGGGTTTTATTAGTTTGCCTTGGAGGGAATCTACCTTACTAGACTGAGTAACCCTAATTTCCGTACCAGTTCATCTTGAAAGGCGATCATAGATGACGTTTGATCAAATTCTTAGCTGGCAGGCTCACAGCGTTAAACAAACGTAACAACAGTCGCTGCTTAAATGACAGGTGAGATAGCCCGCGATCGATAAAATTCTCATAATCAGGATCATTAAGAGTGACCCCTTGGCTTTTAAAGACTGCGATCGTTCTCAGAGCCATGTGGATTCGAGTCAACAGCCTCCGTTTCAGTTCTGGATTCTCATCTGCGATGATATGAAGATGTTTATCCCAAAGCTGTAATCTACTGTAGTTCGCCTTAAGATCATTATTCCAAATGGCGCTATGCCCCCGGCGATAATAAGAAACGACTTCCCGTAAATAGATGATTGGCCCTTTACGACCTAGCCTGGCTAAGAAATCTGCATCGGAACATGCATACTTGAAATCAGGATCAAACCAGTCAACATCACGGCCGTACTGAGTTTTGAAAAGCGTGGTATGAGGTACAGCAGGCACTTTAGGCCACAAGACGGCCATCTGCCCATCATCAATCAGCTTTGGCGGACCGATTTCATCTAGGGATCCTGACAACCAGCGTTCGCCAGTGATCTCACCTGAGCTATCGATTAAAGCGTAATCCCCCGTAGCGAATATGGCTTCAGGATATTGTTGTAATGCCCGATACAGATTGACAATCCGCTCGGGTGGCATCAGATCATCATCATCTTGATAGGCAATATATTCACCTGTGGCTAAACGCGATGCTGCCGTGCGTGCCGCGGAGATCCCTTGCGACTCCTGCCAAAAATATCGGATTCGTTCACCATAACCCGTTACGAGTTTGTCAGTTCCATCGGTTGATCCATCGTCCATAACGATGATCTCTACGGGTTGATAATGCTGGGCAAATACCGACTCCAACGTTTGCTTTAGATAGTCTCGCCGGTTATGACAGCAGATGACGATTGACACAAGAGGATTCTGCACCATTTTGTAATCCGATCAACTGCTCGAATTGAACGCTTCTAAGGACTCCGAACACCGAGCACTATTGATGTAACCTACCATTGTCCTAGGGTTATCTTTAGCCCTCAGGTCTTAATTTCTTCAGCCAGCACATCCCGGCGTAAAACAATCCACTTACTGCGGCGTATACTGCGCCATTTCGACAGTTAATGCCTTATCTCGCACTCGCCTGAGAAGTTTTACGATAGTTCCATAAACCGCCAGCCTAAGATCCCTATAAAAACCCCTAATAATTATTGTTCTGGTTAAGTAAGTACAGCATGATACCTTCGGACTGTAGCACCCCACCAGGGCTTTGTACAAATACCTGCGCAACTCCTTATTTCAGTCCGCGCTACGAGATACTCAACGAATGCAGCACTTGATTGTACAAAACCACTAAGGTAGAACCTAATAATTTAAAGCGATTGAGCGGGTATTGTGTTTCCCCAAGCGATCGGGAATGGTACTGCCAAAATTTTTTTATTACATTCCAACGCCTTGTATAGGCGAGCATTAAAAAGCTCTTTCCTAAAAACCGGTAATAGATCTTTATTTCCTTTGTCAGCACTTTGGCACACTCCTGATCAGTAAGATAGACCGGCCCATACTTAAGTGCCAAATATAAGTGATTAAACTTATGCGTATTGATAATTCGGGCCAACGAAGATTCCGATTCATTGTGTCTTCGCGTATACGAAAGCACTTGGTACACAAATCCAAAATCTGTCTCTCGCAATAGATCAAAACATACCTCCGTGTCCGCATGGAGATTGGCTGTATTATAAAAATCCTTTTTAGACCGCACCAGATCAGCGCGATACATCAAGGAGGTCGGTGAGCCAAATAAATCCTGTCCGCCCAGCAGTCTTTTTCTACAGATTTCGCGTCCGGAAAAGACTGTATTCGAAAATGGGAGATCATCCAGATTCACATGATTTTCATCAAGACGGTAGGCTCCGACCAAACCTACTGAGGGATTACGCTCGGCTACAGCCACCATTAGTTCGATACCACTAGGGAACAACCAGTCATCCGCATGCACCACCTTACAGTATTTGCTTTCAGGGTTGATGCAACGTAATGCGGTATTCCAGTTCTGCATGATGGGTAACGTAGCTTCATTCCTGCAAATCCTGATACGGGAGTCCACGGCAGCATAACGTTGCGCAATTTCCATGCTGCTATCGGTGCTACAATTATCCAGAATAATATATTCCCAATTCGAGTAACTTTGGGCTAGCACGCTTTCAATACATTCGACAAGATATTTATCCCCATTGTATACCGGGGTGACGATGCTGACGAAGGGCTGTTCAGTTTCCATATTCGTCGATTTCCAGACGGAGTTTGCCCTTATTCATTAGAAATTAGCTACGCGTTAGACGTTCGACACATTGCCCAACTGCTTTCGGTTTCCTACCACACGGGCAGGCACTCCCACAGCAATCGCCTCTTCCGGTATATCGGTGGTTACCACGGCTCCAGCCCCAATTACAGCGCCTTTACCGATTTGAACGCCATCCAACACCGTAACATTAAAACTTAGCCAAGCATCATCTCCAATAACGATTCCACCCTTGGTCCTCAATGGTTGGTTGCGGATCAATTCATTGGCTAAAAAACCGTGATCGTAGGGATAAAAGCCACAATTCGGAGCCACTTGAACCGCATTACCAATCTGGATCGAACCTTTGTAGGCTGAAAACTGGCAACGAGGTTGAATATGTGAGTTTTCACCTATTTTTAGTCTGCCTCCCAATCCGGTTTCAATGATGCTGTCTTGATGAATACTGCTCCGTTCACCTATCGTGATACTACCGCTACCATCGGTATCGTACAGCGTAACCCGCTCACCAATAAATATTCGAGCCCCGAGTTGCAACTGAGCGCAATGAATTCGTGCTGTGGGAGCAATATAACCCCTGGGACTCAGACGAGCCAGTATTGCGCAACCTTTATAAGGTGGCACAAATAGACTTGCCATGCGACTAGCAAACCGGCCTGAGATCGTGATACCTGCATAGTGCAACCAAAACCGTGCCCATCGGTTAACTAAACTGCTGCGGATTGATTTGAACCCGTCCATAAATTGCCCCATCACTCCGTTATTTTTATAGCTGTGTAGAACCCTACCAGGTACCTACGCACCGAATTTTATTCTGAGGCTCGCTATGGTAGACGTTTTACAAGCAGCTTCCTAGTATAAAAAGTTTCACCAAACCGGCTCGTATAGGCCGTAGGTCAGCGCTTCAATACTTCTGCCGGATTGAGACCCTATTAGCCCAGGCAACAACAATCCGACACTACCCATCGTTAATAACCGCTTATTAAGTCCCAGCCAATGACTTAGAAACAGCGCTAATGCGACCAAAAAGTTTTCACTTTCAATCCCTGCTGCTCGTCACACTGAGCCGATTCGAATTATTTTTTGTACTCGATGATATTCAGTCTGCAATGGGAAACGTTTTCATTCCACGCCATGAAGAAGTCAAGCCGAGGTTACTCCCACATTTCGCCTGAAGCCCAAAAGGTTTTTGTTCCGCCCGCTCGAGCAATCTCCACTAATACAGCCCTTACCGGGTAGCTGAATCGTTACTTTATAGGTATGATTAACTTGCCCAGAGCCAATCGGCGAAGACCGCAGCCAGTGTTTACGCAAACGCTATTTACAACCCTGAACGCCTAAAGCTGCGGGCTGTCAAATAACTAGGAAGGAGTCTATTGTGATCATCACGAGAAATACCGTCGTCAGTTTATTTTACACGCTAACCAACGACTCAGGCTCGGTATTTGAGACCAATATTGGATCCAATCCGCTATGCTACGTGCATGGCACAGGCATTATGATCTCCGGTCTGGAAGAAGCCTTGGAAGGCTTAGCCCCGGGAGAAGGCACTACTGTGAGAATTCAACCGGAAGAGGGTTACGGCCGTCACCGCAACGACCTAATCAAGCGTATCCCCAAGCACCTTCTGGATGAGCCGAGCAAATTGCAAGTCGGGATGCGTTTCAGAATAAATTCTGAAGACAATCCGAGTTTGCTGACTGTCATCGATACGAGTGGAGATCATGTAACACTAGACGCCAATCACCCACTTGCGGGATCTACATTGCAGATCAATGTTGAAATTGTTAGCGTCCGTTATGCGTCGGAAGTAGAAATTAGCACGCGACGAGCCCAAGATAGAGAGGAAGAACTCACCTCGCATAGCATTCCGGCCATGCAGTTCATGTTAACACCCGCAACTTTGCACTAAATCTGACCGGTATGACTGGATCGATCCGATTAGACTAAGGAACGAGGCAGCTTTTGACTCGATAGCCGGCGATCTCCACAGCCTTAGTCAAGGATTCGGAATCAAGATCCTGGCCACTGATTTGTACTCTACCAGAAGCGAGATCAGGTTGAGCCTCTACCACTTCATCGATAGATTCCAACGCACGTTTCACATTCGCCACACAGTGCGGACACGTCATACCCTCAACCTCTAATATCATTTCCACGTCATCTCCTCCTATTTGTAAATCGGCTTTTCTCAACCACCTCGCGATGCGTCCTGTAAGAAGGTAAATCAATAAACCTGAAAGCACCAAACTCGAAACCATACCGAGCCAGCTGGACTCATGGCTGTGCCCTGCAGTATTTTGCTGAACGGAACCCAGGACAAAATCAAAACTCAGACCTAACACGAGACTCATCGTCACCACCGTCCCCAAATACACCATTAGAATTCTCCATCCCAGTCCCCTATATACGGCCCCAATAGTCGCTACATTGGTTGCAGGACCGGCCATTAAAAAGACCAATGCGGCTCCCATCGGCATACCCATGGCAATCAGTGATGCGGCAATGGGCACTGATCCAGTGGTACAAACATACAAGGGGATGGCTATAAGAAGCACTAGCAGCATTCCACCAATTCCCTGTATCCAGCTAACCTCGCTAAGGAATTCCAATGGAATTAGCGTGGAGATGGTCGCCGCCACCACAATACCCAAAATAATCCATAGATCAATCATTGCTAAAAGATCGAACACTGCATAACGAAATACTTCGGCAAAACGGTTGCCATCAAACGGATCATGAGCTACCTCCACCTCGACCATTCGTTCAATTTCCGACGTACTGCCGGACAGGCGATTTGCGAGTAGACCGCCGACCAAACCGGTAACAAATGCCGCCACCACCTTAAAAATTGCAAAAGGCCACCCTAAAAACGCGGCGCTTACGAATAGGGAATCCACCCCCGTTTGTGGGGTACTAATTAAGAAGGCTGTAGTCGCACCCTTCGACGCACCCTGCTTTCGAAGACCGATAGCCGTTGGTATCACTCCGCAAGAGCACAAGGGCAAGGGCACCCCAATCAGTACCGAGCGCAGCACGCTCTTCATATCAGACCTGTTCAATCCCTGCTGAACCATGCCCTTTGGCAGAAACACGTGCATGGCACCGGCAATTACCAGACCGAATAAGAGAGAGGGTGAAAGCTCCTGCATTACAGTCCAAAGTTCTACCCAAAAGCGTTGCATCATTCTAGCCTCGGCAACCATTCAGGATTATATTGACCCAGCATTCCACCTTTGGCTGAAAATTTAACGTTAGAGATAAGAAAATGCACGGGAAATGACTCAACAGTGGTCGATTGTTAAAACTAGCATAGTCACTTGCTTGATTCAGGCGTAGTCTCAGTAGCCAATACACTATAGCTCAGTTGTTCATCAACATCGGGTTGGATCAACATAGAGCCTATACTTAGGATATTCATCATTACAATCAAATCCATACTACTCCCCATATATCAAAGGAGCAGTAAAGCTTGACGCCATGTGAAGATTAGAAGGGAAAAAAACATGGCGGTCAATCGAAAAATAGGTCGGCGCGAAATCACGGGGGCGCCGTATCCGAAACGCTCCCATAAGTCACGATAAAAGCTTTTTAGGTGGGCTCATCTGGTACGACTTGCGTTAACTCCCACGCACGGATGCTAGTCGTAGTTATTATATGTTTAACCACACTCTGCGTCCGCTAAGCAATGCGAGAGCCTTTTATGAAAACATTACAAACGATTGGGAAGAAATTCCTCATCATAATGGAAGATGTCGGATTACTGATTATTGCCATTGCAACCCTGATGGCCGTGGGCATGGAAGTGCTATCAATGCTAGAGAAACGCACTGTAGCTCTGGAAGATTTACTACTGCTATTTATCTATCTTGAAGTGCTTGCGATGATCTCAATTTACCTCCAGTCGGGCAAACTGCCTATCCGTATTCCGTTGTATATCGCAATAGTGGCGTTGGCTCGTTACCTGATCTTAGACATGAAAAATATGGATACGTGGAGAATGTTGGCAGTATCGGGTGCTGCCCTACTGTTAGCCACAGCGGTATTAATAATTCGGTTTGGGCATGTTCGCTTTCCTTATGAAAAAGACGATCAAGATTAGATAACTCCCCTAGGTCATGACTCAATCAGGTTTACCACGAACCCAGTTGAATCTCTGAGGCCTCACCTTAGCCTCCTGGATTTTGTGGAAAACTAATACACCAAGATTGTACTCGATCGCAAGGCATGAAACGCTGAGTCATAGCGAGGAGGTTTGACGAAAAGCTGTAATGTCGCTATTGAGCAAAGGAGGCTTGTTAGTAGCTCATTAGTGATCACCAATGCGGTCGAAGCTGAGTAATAACCGAGGATCCACTCCCTACCAACCGAAGTAAGGAGCGGATCGACACCTCAGAAACTATAGGTGCGATGTTCAAGGTTTAAGATTTTTCAATGGCCCTTGCTCGTCCTTAACGTTCCGCGTACTCAATACCTGAATACCAGCATAATATTTCGTGAACTGGGGAGGGAAGCGGCTAAACATAGCGCTTGCGATAGAGGATTACCTCTAGGAATCACATTCCCGGTATCCGGGGAATTCGCCCTAATTTTGAATTTCGGTAGTACCAACCCCAGCCTTTTTTCAACCAGTGGCCAACCACGGGCATAGGGATCATCATCGCCTTCGTATCATCACGATAAACGAATGCGGCCCCATCGCCGCTGTCCATTACACAGAGGATATTGAGATGTTTTATATAGCCTTTACGTCTATCTGACCCTCGTTCCTGGGCAGCGATATTGAAAGCGGTGTTGCGCGCCATTACCTCGGCGATATGTCCCTGTTTAGCGCGCCAATCAGGCCCTTCCAAGTTGGCGACGTCACCCACGGCATAAACCCGTTCAAAACCCTCAACCCGGCAATAGTCATCAATTTTAATAAATCCGGCTTCAGTCAACGGTAGGTCCGATCCGGCTAGCTGCCGGTGTCCAGCATTCGCAGCAATAAACATCGTAAGATCACTCGGAAGCTTGCTGCCATCCGCAAACACGATCCCATCGGCCGTAAATTCCTTGATTTTCTGTCCGAACCGGCGATCAATATTGAGTCTTATGAATAGCTTATTCATAAGCTTGAGCGCTTGGGGACCCATACGCTTACCGGGCTCTGCCATCGGCGCAAAAAATGTCAATTCGAATTGTTGCCGAATTCCCTTTTTACGCAGCAGGTTGTGGACATTAAACAGCAACTCAAAAGCAGGTCCTCCACGCACACCACTAGGATCCTTGGGATTGCCCCCGAAACCCATAGCGATTTTCCCAGAACCACGGGCCATCAACATATCTATTCGTTCGCGAATCTTGAGTGATTGTTTAGGATCACCGCATATGGACAGCGTATGCTGGATACCTGAGTGTTGGACCTTGTGAGCGCCCATTGCCACCACCAGATAGTCATAGCTCAGCACTCGTTCTCGCAGCTGGACCTCTCGTTGTTTAGCAACGACGTGTTCCACATCATCGATGATAAGATCAAATCCATGAGCCTTTTTTATGGCTTCTAGCGGAATACAGACTTGCTCAAATTCAACCTCCCGTGTCGGCACCCAAATCGATGTGGGATAGACGTAGATATAGTCCCGGTTGGAGACCAAAACCACGTCAAAACCTGCTTTGCAAAGATGAATCGCTGCCTCGATACCACCAATACCGCCACCCAAGACCAAGACTTTTTTCATACTATCCCATCCTCTCGTTTTTGCTTGTTAATCGGGGTGCGCAAGCTGTCAAGGACATATACCTGGCCATAAGGGCACTACTATCCATACTCTCATGGCGAGAAGCGCCAGACAGGTTATACACATGCGAACAATGTAACAAGCTCGTTTTTGGACGACTAGCCAACCTATTCAAGCATTCTGTCGGCATAATCTCGAGCTTGGTCGACTCCATGAGGATGGCGATGAATATTTCGGCCCTTTGACCTCACTCTGCCGATGATTGTCTCAGCTTTTTTGAGACCTAAGAAGCGTCTCTAAGCGTATCTAATAGAGCTTGAAGCGGCGGCCTTGGTGGTCTCGATAGCCACGTGCGAAATTAATTTCCCAGGCACCACCTTCGGGGACAGTGACCTTTCCATACCCACTTGGCGCATCAATTACGAATCGAGCCGTTGCAGCGAGTCCCGAGAGACGAGGTCTCATCATTTGCCAGATTTCAATGGCACGATCAATCTCGACGGTGAAATGCTCCGCCCAATAAACCGGATCATTCTGCGAAACATAGTAGGGAATGATTCCCAAAGTCACCAATTTATTGAACAAGCTTGTCAGAGTATCCACGTCGTCGTTGACACCTTTCAAAAGAACGGTCTGGCTCATGATGATAGCTCCACAATCAGATCTCAATCGATTCAACACACTGACTGCTTCATGAGTCAGTTCTGTTGGATGATTGATATGAAGCATTATTCTGGGGACAATGAGCTTGGATATGGCTTCGAAGTGTCTCGCTTTCATTAATCGCGGATTTTGAATTGGCAAACGCGTACTGACCCGAACGATATCCAAGTCTCCGCTTCTCTGCAGTCTTCCAAGCTGATCTAAGGTATATTTTAATACGATCGGTTTCGCCATCAGAGGGTCGCCACCCGACAGAATGACCTCATTGATCTCAGGCCTGCTGGCAATGTATTCCAACGATTCGTCAACTTGGGCTATTGATAGATGATCAGTACGTGAAAGTGCGCCTTTCAATGGACTCGCCATGTTCGCTGGAATACCAACTTTGCGCCCACGGGTACAAAATCTACAGTATGCGGCGCAGTTTCGGGCGATAGTGAATAGCGCTCGCCCAGGATACCTTCCCTGCTCATCTTCCCCGGCTCGATATTTGTATATTAGCCCAGGAGCTACTTCTTCTTCATCCTCATTCAACGGATCAACCATGCCATGAACGGCATTGGCCCGCTCCAGTTTGGGGCGAGCAATAAACTGTTTTCCAATCGGGCCATCGATACCTCCTGTATTTCGTATTAGTTCCCTAAGATAGGGGGGAATCGCCTCTGGTAATCCTCCATGAGGTAGCATCATCGCTCGCCCTCTCGGCTTCAGGAGAGTATTTTCTGAGTGGCTCTGGCTGCTTACACTTCCATTTTTTATTACGTCCTGCGAATTATTGCATTCATCGTTTTCCATTCGCGCGTTGCGATCTAGATCAGACCCCATGACACTCCCCCGTCGCATCCTGTTGTAAAATTCCAGCAAATTCTAGTCCGTAATGTAATTCCATCAATCCATCTTATTTGATGTCGATAACTCACTAACCCCTTTGGTTTTCCCGTTCCTAGTCTTCCCGTTTCCATCACTCGCTCAAAAACCAGCTCTCAAGCTGTACCGCAGACAATTTTCATACGCTCTGAATAAAAATCGCCTGACTATAGCGTACTCTATAGGTACACGATATCGAACATCTAAGCCTTTGGTCTCCGCTGCCGGAGGGCTTCATATAAACAAATCCCCGCGGCAACCGCCACATTGAGGCTTTCCACTTCCCCAGCCATCGGCAAACGAACCAGCTCATCACACTGTTCCCTCGTCAACCGTCTCAGACCCTTGGCTTCGCCTCCCATGACGAGGGCTAAGGGACGGGCGAGATTCACATCAAACAGGTTGTGTTTAGCCCCACTATCTGTGCCATAGAGCCAAACGCCTAGATCTTGCAGCTGACTTAGGCTGCGCACAAGATTGGTTACCATTACATAGGGCACTCGCTGCGACGCACCGCTAGCCACCTTATCAACCACCGGACTCCGCCGCGCCATTCGATCCTTCGGCGCTATGACCGCATGGACACCTGCCGCTTCTGCGGTACGCAAGCAAGCCCCTAGATTATGAGGATCGGTAATCCCATCCAATATTAGCAATAGAGGTTGTTTACCAGCGGATTGCAGCACCTCCGGGAGATCCGTGTCATCCAATTCTCGGTTAGCCCGGTATCGCGCCACCACCCCCTGGTGGCTTTCGCGTCCGACGCGCCGCACCAAAACATTGGAACCCACGAATAACACTTGCACACGGTGGCGACGCGCCGCATCAAGGAGCGATCGCATGCGCTCGTCGCTGCGATTGCGGTCAACCCATAGCTCCAGCACATTCGCAGGATCATTGCGGATTACAGACAACACCGCATGTATCCCATAAATCAGTTTTTCGGACCGCATTGTAATGACACTCAAGACTCTCTAAGCGCGATCTAAGCTGATCCCCTAAAGCACTAAATTCGGATCACTGAGAATACCGTCGCACTAGCCGATCGCGACTCTATACTCGTCGCCAGGTGGTTCCCTGGGCACCATCCTCCAGAACGATACCCTGCGCCTTGAGTTCGTCGCGAATCCGATCCGCCTCGCCCCACTTCTTGTTAGCCCGGGCTTTATTGCGGTGCTGTATTAACGATTCTATGGCTTCATCAGTAAGCGCATTGGTCTGAGAACCTCCCTTCAAGTAATCGTCGGGCTCCGCTTGAAGTAAGCCCAAACTACTCCCAAGCTGTTTCATCAAGGCGCCGATTGAAGCCGACCGCGCCAAGTCCGTCTCACGGACTCGATTGAGTTCCCGTACCAAGTCGAATAATACCGCCAGCGCTTCAGGTGTATTGAAATCATCATCCATAGCGGCATCGAACCGTTCTTTAGCGTTAGCGTCTGCGACCGGCTGAGCATTGGGCAAACCCCGAAGCGCTGTATAGAACCGCATGAGTGCGCTGCGGGCAAGTGCCAATTGGTCGTCGCTGTAGTTGAGTGGGCTACGATAGTGACTGCTGAGGATAAAATAACGTACTTCTTCCGGCTGATAGCATTTGATGACATCGCGCACCGTGAAAAAATTTCCCAGTGATTTGGACATTTTTTCCTCATTGATACGCACAAAACCGTTATGCATCCACACATTAACAAAATGTTCGCCGGTACAAGCCTCAGACTGGGCGATTTCATTTTCGTGGTGAGGGAATTGGAGATCCATGCCCCCGCCGTGGATGTCGAAATGTGACCCTAAATGCGCGGTAGACATAGCCGAACATTCGATATGCCAGCCCGGTCTTCCAGGACCCCAGGGGGAATCCCAAGCCGGTTCACCCGGTTTAGCGGCTTTCCATAGCACGAAATCGAGGGGATCATCTTTGGCTTCATTGACCTCCACCCGGGCTCCCGCACGTAGTTCATGAAGTTCCTTACCCGACAAACGGCCATAGCTGGAAAATCCGGAAACATCGTAGTAAACATCGCCGTTGGCACTGAGATAGGCGTAACCCTTATCGATCAACGTATTGATCATACCAATAATCTGATCCATGGATTCGGTGGCGCGCGGTTCCACATCCGGGGCCAAAACTCCAAGCACTCGAGCATCTTCATGCATAGCCTGTATATATCGCTCAGTCAGCGCCCCGATAGGCTCACCTACCTCATTAGCCCGGCGGATGATCTTGTCATCAACGTCGGTGATATTACGCACATACGTAACCTTGAAACCTTTAGCGCGCAGATAACGCACCACGGTATCGAATACCACGAGGACCCGCGCATGCCCCAAGTGACAGTAATCGTAGACCGTCATACCGCAAACATACATTCTTACATGGTTGGGCTGAATGGGTTTAAACACCTCTTTAGCGTTGGTCAGACTGTTATAAATCTTTAGCATCATGCATAACCTTGATTAACCGAGCGCAATGTAAACGCAGCGAATGGATTATCTGTTAGAGTGTGTTCTATTGAACGCCGCCCTATGCAATCGGTCATTTATAATAGATTCCCCGGTGAGTCACTAGTCTAGCAAACCTGCCAGGCACCCGTTGAAGCGCGCCTTCGCGGCGATTCCTGATTATTTAATCAATACAGTTGGAGCCCATACAAATCCGCGCAGTCCGAATCACCGAGAATAGCGGTGAGAATCTCTTCACAAAGGTTTACCCGAAGAGGGTCAAACCATTATCATGAAAGGAACCGTTACACTATGATTCCAGGAGAAACCATGAGAACATTCATCAAGCTTGCGCTGATAATCAGCGCTTTATACATCAACATTGGACATAGCGATATGGCAAACACCGAATCCACAACTGTGCAGATGGAAACCAACAAGGGCACTATCACCCTGGAATTGGCTAACCAAAAAGCTCCGGAAACCGTCAAAAATTTTGTAAGCTATGCCCGCGAAGGCTTTTACAATGGCACTATTTTCCACCGCGTTATTCCCGATTTTATGATACAAGGTGGCGGATTTACTGTCGACATGTCGCCGAAAGAGGCGCATCCCCCGATCAGCAATGAAGCGGATAACGGTTTGAAAAATGATGAGGGAACAATCGCCATGGCGCGGACGACCGACCCCCAATCAGCCACTTCTCAATTTTTTATTAATGTGCAAAACAATGACTTTCTAAATTTTAAGTCCAAAACGGAACGCGGGTGGGGTTACGCGGTATTCGGCAAAGTCACCGAGGGAATGGATATCGTTAAATCCATCGAACAGGTCCCTACCGAGAATCATGGGAGTCATCAAGATGTCCCCGTTGAGCCTGTCATCATCGAGAAGGTAACGATCTCTCAATAAGGAATGACACCACGCTAAGCGCGTTCAGTGAACCTCGGCAAGTTGCCCCTGAATCATGACGCCGGCCAAGTATTCTTAAATAGAACCTGGCTAAGCGGTTTGCCTTTTCGCCACCCCATCGCTTTCAACATGGGTGAACGACAGAATTCGGCGACCGGCCCCAGACCATAGCAGGGCAATGGATAAGGCGCCGACAGGACATTTGAGCACGTCGGCCAACTCTGGGGGATCGAACAAGGAGACCCAGCCAAGCCCGAGCTTCTCAGCGCGCGCCGCTAACCACATGTTTTGGATGGCGCAAGCCGTCGACCAGAGCGCCATCTCGGCGGGCAACGCGCGGCGACCCAATACGGTGCCGTCATCAGGCGCTTGCACCACGGCAATGAGTTAGGCACAGTCACGAATGCCTTCGAGTTTTAAACGAAGAAATTCTGCTTTTAGTATTTTCCCTCACTTCATACGCTTACGCTCCCATCCTCCCGATGGCAATGCGGAGCAACGGCCTGGCCATGCTTGTTATGCGTGATAGAACGACTTCGGACGGCAACCGCGAATTAGTTGACCTCGAGGCCGTGCTGGATTCTTTACCAACAACAATGAAAGGTAATGAACAACTTCCCCCTCGAGTACGGAGATGTCCTCCACAATCCGTTCCTCGGGCGTTCCCACTTTCTCGACGAATCGAGCGTGTCTTAGCAAACCGCGCCGGCGAAGCCAGGCAATCAGCTCATCAAGCAACGGCTTCACTTTCAACAGAACCAGTGTATCGAAATCGTTAAGTAATCGGTCCAACACAGCGACACCATAGGCGGCCGGCAAAATGGCGACGGCATCATCGTTGTAACCCAGTGGCGTGCCGAGACGTGCCGCAGCGGCATGATAAGCGCTCACGCCAGGTATCGTCTGAGTGACCACGGAGGCATCGAGTGCCTTCACAGCTTTGGATAAGTATCCAAACGCGGCATAAGTCGAGGCGTCGCCCTCCACCAGAAAAGCCACATCCAGGCCCCCGCCCAGCACCGGCAACAATGTTTGGGCAGCCACTTGCCAAGCTTTGGCTAACTCCAGTGGCTCGCTGGTCATGGGAAATACTAAAGGACTGGCTGGGCCGGGTGGGTTCAGGCCAGCACGATTGACAATCTCCAGCGCAAAACTGCTACCCTTCGTCTTGCGTACCGGGTAAGCCCAATGGGCATCTCGCCGCTCTAGCACCTCATAAGCACGGCGGGTGATGAGTCCCGGGTCACCCGGACCTAAGGAAACACCGATTAAACAACCGCTGCAGTTCATGTCTTATTTTTAGATTGGATACCTTTGCGAAAACCGTATGAGAAGGCTGGATCGCAGAGTTTGGATGCTTGCAAACCAGGCCAATGGCCTGGCCCTGCGCCCACAAACCATACCTTTCCCATGTTTAACTCGTGAATTAAAGTGGCGGTGGAGTCCACTGCGGTGAGCAGCGGTAGCGAGGCGCGCGCATATTTTGGACACACTTCTGCGACACCACCGTCCGCAGTGTTGCAATTGGTAGCCTCAGGCCGTTCTCCGGGCTTGCGAGTAGTGAAAAAATCTCCTAAAAGGCAACGCCTTCCCATGCATCGACACAGTGGCGTGGAGTTGCTCATTGTTTCGCTTACCATTGCGGTGGCAGCGCCGGCATTGCCCGAGAACCTTCAATTCGGAGCGCACCGGCTTCCTGTTTCATCCCTTAGGCGAATGCCAGCTGGTACACCTGGGCACGAGTTGAAAAGTAAACTAACGTAGAAACCCGTACACTGTCAACTTCAAAAGGTATTCCATAGCCGCACCAATCAAATCGTCAGTCACCCTGCTCCCAAGCCTTTCAGAGTCGAAAATCCGCCCTATTCCGCGTAAGAATAACCCAGCTGAAGTAGCCTGTACTTACCCCCTGGCAGACGCGTCCACAGCGACACCAAAAGCACTCGCGTTCGCAGCGGATGTTGGTAAAATAGCCCCCATGCTTGATCGGTGCTTTCCGGACTGCGGCTTATCTATTTAGAGACGGGAGCGGAAAGATTTACAGAAGATGCGGATTCAACATAATGTTAATCTATCCGCAGCGATACGCGCCTTGAAAAAACATCGGCGCATTCGTAGCAAGAGGCCGGTAAAGCGCTAAACCAGAGTTTTAAATAATGTTCCGTCCTGAGTCCCGAATCCTAAATTTCCAGCAATGAACACGAACGATTGACGGCTATGAATCTAAATGACTTCAAAGACTCACTGGCAAACAACGCGCCACCGTCAGGCTTGAATCGGGCGCTGCAGTCACTCTGGCACGACGCGCAAGGCGATTGGGATGCCGCGCACCAGCTCGCACAATCTGACTCCAGCCGTGACGCCGCCTGGGTTCATGCCTATTTACACCGCAAAGAAGGTGATGCGTGGAATGCCGACTACTGGTACTCGCGTGCCGGACGATCCGCCACGAGCAGTACATTGGAAGAAGAATGGGAGGATATTGCTTCTACATTACTGGCCGGGCAAGCGGTCTAACTCGAATGGCCCTACGGTAGAGAATCTTGTGATGCACAGCCGCTCGATGTAGGATTCAGGGGATACTATCTAAACAAGAACGATGGATACCGGAGAACTAGAAGCCCTCTTGGCGGCGGCCGAGCCGTTGATCCAATTGGCCATTGACGAGGATATCGGGCCGGGAGACGCCACCGGTGAATCCACCCTAAATGCCGACATTACGCTGCAAGGGCGCGTTGTCGCCAAAGCACCCGGCGTGATAGCGGGCCTGCCCGTGGCCGAGCGAGTGTTCCAACGGATCGATCCAGAGATTCGGTTCGTTAGTCATATCCAAGACGGGCAGCCCGTGGTGGCGGGAGAACTCATCGCCGATGTGACCGGGTCTGCAAGGTCACTATTGGCTGCGGAACGCACGGTACTGAATTTCGTGCAAAGACTATCGGGAATTGCCACGATAACCAAGGAATACGTGGACGCCATCGCCACAACCGGAGCCATTCTTCTCGACACGCGCAAGACCCTGCCGGGTTATCGGGTGTTGGACAAATATGCGGTGCGTATGGGCGGCGGTGACAACCACCGTTTTTCGCTCTACGACATGCTGCTGATCAAGGACAATCATATCGACGGCGCGGGAAGCATTTCAACTGCCGCCGCTCAAGCGCGTAAATGCTATCCCCAATTGCCCATAGAGATCGAAGTGCGCGATCTGGATGAACTTCGGGAATGCTTAAGCCTTTCCCCTCCCCTAGACCGGATCTTACTCGATAATATGAATCTGCAGACGATGCGTGAGGCGGTGGCGCTCGCCGCAGGGCGCGTTCCTTTAGAGGCCTCAGGCAACGTGACTTTGGAACGTGCTGCAGAGATCGGTGCCACTGGTGTAACGTTTATATCGGTGGGAGCGTTAACTCACTCGGTCCAGGCGCTCGACTTGAGCATGAAGGTGGCCTCTCCTGAAAGTGGCGAGAGCGCGAACGACTTGGCCCAACGCGCACACTCGCTTAAGGCAATCCTAGGCGGTCGATTAACCCTGCTGGGGCACCATTATCAGCGCGACGAAGTCCTTGAATTAGTAGACTTTCGGGGAGATTCTCTTAAGCTGGCCCAAGATGCGGCAAGAGCCGACACGGAGTTTATCGTGTTCTGCGGCGTTCGCTTTATGGCGGAGGTAGCTGCTATTTTAGCGAAACCGGGTCAACGGGTGTTTATGCCCGAACCGGCCGCCGGGTGTTATCTAGCCGACACCGCCAACATCGACGCGGTACAGAATGCCTGGGATGCATTGGGCGCAACCCTGGGTTGTGAAGCCGACACAGCGTTCACCCCCATAACGACGATCAATTCCTCCGCCGACCTCAAAGCCTTCTGCGGAACCCATGGGGGTGTGGTATGCACCTCGGGTAATGCGCCGCAAGTGCTGCAATGGGCATTGGCGCGTAAACCCGGCGTGTTTTTCTTTCCTGACCAACATTTAGGACGCACCACCGCTCACCGGCTAGGCATTCCCTTGGACGATATGATCCTTTGGGACACCCGCTATCCACTCGAGAGCGCGAAACTACGCCAAGCGAAAATCGTTCTCTGGCCAGGAGTCTGTAACGTGCATCACCGTTTCCGAGCCCAACACGTGCACTCAATCAGGGTAAAACACCCCGATATCCGAGTCTGCGTGCATCCGGAATGCAGTATCGATGTTGTCAATTTGGCTGACGCTGTTGGCTCCACTGCGCAGATCATTCAGCAAGTCCAAACAGCGCCTGCCGGCAGCCAGTGGGCCATCGGCACCGAAAACCGGCTGGTAATCCGCCTCCGGCAACAGCATCCGGAACAACGGATCTTATCTCTTGCCGATGTGGCACCCTACTGCAGTACCATGGGACAAACCACACTGCGCAACCTCACCGATCAGTTGGATGCTTTAGTAAACGATGAGCCCTTAAATGAGATAACGGTCGATCCATCAACCGCCGCACGCGCCCGCATCGCCTTAGAACGCATGTTGGATTTAGACTCTGCCTCCTAATCACCCGGAGATCCCGCAGCCTGCCCAACTGTTTTGGTTCGACACATTTTATCGGTGATGGAGTTCAACAAGCCGGGGGGAAAGCTTGTGGAAAAAAGGAATCATATCCCTGACACTGAGTTCATCCTTAGCGATAGCATGGTAAATTACCAATCCTTATCACCACCAGCTCTCTTGGGGAGCGATTAATCTAGGTAGTAACCCCGAACCCTAATTCATTTAAGGGATTCGTAATCGAACCCTGCTAGAATAAATAGTGGAAGAAACAATAGAGAATATAATTAACGAATAAGCCACGACAACTCACCCAACGTACTGAGGAGTTACACCCCAATGTCCCTGACAATCACTTCATCGGCATTTCAGCATAACGCCTCCATTCCCATTAAGTATACCTGTGATGGTGAGGACATCTCACCGCCACTGAGCTGGAGCCATGTCCCCGCGGAGGCTAAAAGCTTGGTATTGATCGTGGATGACCCAGACGCACCCGACCCGGCCGCCCCGAAAATGACATGGGTTCACTGGGTGTTGTATAACCTCCCAGCGGACACCACCGGACTAGTGGAAGCAGTGACCGCTGAGGATCTGCCGGCGGGCACCCTAGAAGGACTTAATGACTGGAAGCGAACCGGCTACGGAGGACCCTGCCCGCCCATTGGCCGGCACCGCTATTACCATAATCTCTATGCCCTTGATACAGTGTTACCAGAATTAGACGCGCCAAACAAAGCACAATTGGAAATTGCCATCAAAGGACACCTCCTCGAACATGCTGAGCTCATTGGGACTTACCGTCGTGCTGGATGATCGCACTGGGGGAACCGAGGGGCTGCATGAGCAGGGTAAGTGCTCATATTAGGGTCGATTCGAAGCTAGAGCCCATCATGATTTGCATCAGCGGCAATGAGCAAGCTAAACTAGCCGAAAGTAGAATTAATCGTCACCACCCCGTCCACCGAGCAATCGGTCTTTTGAACTTTTGCCACCCCGGGGAATCGCTTCAATTAGAACTGTTCGAGTGGTGAAACTGGTCAATTGACGAGTATCACACACCACAGGTGGTTCTCTGCAATGTTAAACCTGCGACGACGCGTTGGGCCACCAACTTTTGGCTGCTCGGTATAGCAGCGGTATTAATACAAGAATATCAACCTACAAAGAGGAGCTCTCATGAAGAGTACGGTCATTACATCACTATCGCTAGCCTCGTTGGTTTGGGTACAAACCACAGCTGCACAAATGCCTTCTCCTGGCGTCCAATACAGTGCCCCACCCCAAGGCCGGCCTGTTCCCCAGCGGGAAAGCTCGACGCCATCTTCCCCCAAAACACCATCCTATCGCCTATGGCAAGAAGTCGAACAGCTTAATCGTATGGAACAACAGCAGGCCAATCAGGCCAGCTACTATGAAGCCATGCGCCAACGCACTGATGCCGAAAAGACCTATCTCGAGCAACACCACGAAGAGATTTTGCAACAAGCCCTTGATCGTCAGTCCGCGCTCGCGAAGCAGTACGAGGAGATGCGCAAACGCGCCGAAGAACAGCGCGCCTATTTGCAGCAACACCACGAAGATTTTTTAAAAAAAGCCCTCAAACGGCAGTCTGAAATCGCCGAACGCCAGAAGGAAATGTATCAACGCGCAATGGACCAACACGCTTCTATCGCCGAAAAACGCGCCAAGATGTACGGTTTGTCTCCGGAAGAATATCGTAATCAATTGATTCAAGAGCGTAACGAAATACAGCAACACGCTGAAGAACTCAGTCGACAGTTTTCCCAGATGGGTCCCGGAAACTTTCCAAGTTTCGAAGGTGAACCAGAACCAGGCATGGGATTCGGAGGAATCCCTGAAATGAATCCGGCTTTTGGACCGCCACCCCCCCCAGAAAGCGGTTTTGGATCCGATTTCGGTCCAATGGGGAATCCAGCATCACGTCAAGGCTTTGAGGCAGCACCCGGGCCTCAAGCCGCTCCGGGATTTGGTATGGATCCTAGGTTTGGGCCAGGAGGACGTCCTGAGCAAGGCGTCGGAGCGCCGTTCATGCCGGGTATGGGGCCCGGGTTTGGCCCTGGTTATGGAGGACCTCAATTTGGTGGAGAACCTCAGGCTCATTCCATGGAGCTCGATTCCGAGCCGAATCCTCAGTCGAAACCCAGCCCGACAACTCAATCGGCTACCGGTGCTGACGCCGCAACGCAGACACCGCCGGGATCCGCAAGTGGCATGAAACCGGAGGCGGAGGGAGCGACAACCGCACCTGACGCGGCGACTCCGCCCCACAAGTAAACGGAGATCGGCCGCTCGAATCGGGAAGTTGGGGCCTACACTCCATGAGCCCTTGAAAGCCAGGGACGGCCAGCAGACCCGGGGCACCACATCTCTGTTCCTTCCACCACGCCGATCCTAGTGACCCTATGCCATACTCGGCCGATGGCACGTAAGCCATAAACTTATCCATCGAGTTAAATGCTTATGAAAACCCTACTAATGCCAACCCCAGGATCTTTCAAGGTCCAAAATTGTCAAGAGCTAACCGAGCCATAGAACCTGACCGGCATACAACTTAAAATCCGTTTCCAAGCTGCGGGAATCGACCCCATCGACACGAGTTCGCAGGTCCGCGATGCATTTTCCCGACGCGCTGCCAGCCGTTCTCGGCTGTGATAGATCCGGTGAAGTAGTGGAACTAGGGAAGGAACGCATCCGCTTCGAACCTAGAGGCGAGGATTATTTTTGTAATGGCGGTCTAGGCGGTGAATTAAGGAGTCCATGCCGAACACACTCCGGTGGACGAATCGGTTTCGAACTCATGCTTACCCCATGCTACAAAACTTACCCCAAGTCCTAACCCATCAGGGGGGAATTCTTTGCCGATGCGCCTGATGGTTCGATGTAGGGCGGCTCAAACATTATCGAGAATCAAATTCATCCCATGGAACAACCCGCCCATGCCCTCATTGAACAAGGTCATACATTCGGAAAGCTCGTTTTGGTTGACGGCGATATAGGTTAAAATCGCGGCCATGCGCGTCGGTTGTCTGCAGTGCGATTTACTCGTGGATCTACCAGAACTCAAACCGGGTGAACGTGCCACCTGCCCGCGTTGCGGCTTTTTGCTAACCGTCAAAATAAAAGACGGCATTAGCCGGGCGTTGGCCTTTGCAGTCACGGCGCTGGTATTTCTGGGTTTGGCCAACTTTTCCCCATTTCTCTCATTTAATGCGGCTGGATCGGGCCACACAATGACGTTGCTGCAAGCCTCCCAGTCGCTTTACCAAGAGGGATTTAGGGGACTCGCCGTGCTCGTATTTAGCTTTATCGTAATGGTGCCAGGAGCGATGTTGACAACGCTCATCGTCTTGCTGGGACCGGTATACTTGAACCGACCCCAGCCCTATCTGGCGCTGTTGGGCAGGGTCATTTATCGATTGAGCCCCTGGAGTATGGCTGAAGTGTTCATCATCGGGGTAATCGTCAGCCTGGTGAAAATGGAAGGGATGGCAACAGTGGTGCTCGGAATTTCCTTTTGGGAATACGTCGGCTTTACCCTGTGTTTCACCGCTGCAGCAGCAAGCCTCGACCGGCTAGAAGTATGGACTGCTATCGAGCGGCTCAGTAGATGAATGCTTCTACGCCAGCTACTGTCGCCAGCGAAGGTTTAGCCTTGTGCCATATCTGCCACAAGCTCGCCGCGAATACGCACCTCCGATGCCCTCGCTGTGGAGCGACACTGCATGAACGCATCCCCGACAGCCTGCACCGAACCCTAGCACTTCTGATCACCGCCGCCGTGCTCTACGTCCCAGCCAACGTATTGCCCATCATGACAACCACGCAGTTCGGACAGTCCATCGATAGCACAATCCTCGGTGGTATCATGCTGCTGATAAAGCTCGGCTCCTATCCGATTGCAGCGATTATTTTCATCGCCAGCGTATTAGTGCCTCTGGGTAAGCTGGTCGCGCTTACGCTGCTATGCTGGACGGTGGCGCGCGGCCATGTAAACAGTCAACGAGAACGCGTCATGATCTATCGCCTGCTGGTTGCACTTGGGCGTTGGTCGATGATCGATGTGTTTGTAGTCGCCACACTGGTGGCGCTCATTCAACTCGGCGGTTTGCTGAGCATCCAACCCGGGGCCGCAGCGTTGGCATACACCGGCGTGGTCATCACCAGCATGCTGGCGGCAGAGCACTTCGATCCAAGACTCATTTGGGACCAAACAGACTCCTCCCGTGAGTGATCCTCAAGCAGAGCTAAGCTCGGGAAGACGAATTCCAGCCATCTGGCTGTTACCCATCATTGCCATCCTTGCGGGCGGCTGGGCCGTAATCTACAACCTGATCACCGAAGGCCCGACTATCACTATAACTTTCTCAACCGCAGAAGGAATCGAAGCCGGCCAAACCAAAGTCAAGGCGCGCAGTGTCGATGTGGGGCTGGTAACAGGCGTGATGTTGGACGAGGACCGCGAACATGTAACCGTAACCGCTAAGCTGGATCGCTCGGCAGTGCCACTGCTCAGAAAGGACTCTCGATTTTGGGTGGTCCGCCCACGCATCAACATGACCGGTGTCAGCGGGCTTTCCACTGTCTTATCGGGTGGATATATTGAACTGTCGCCGGGCGTGAGCGAAGAAAGCCGATGGTCTTTCGAAGGCCAAGAAGATATTCCCATCACCGCGGCGGGGACTCCTGGGGTACACTTGACACTGGTTAGCCGCAGCGCTGGTTCGGTCAGCGCGGGCGATCCCATGTCCTATCAGGGCTATCAGGTCGGCCGCATCGAACGCGTGGAATTCGATGTTCACACTCAGCATATCCGCTACAGTGTATTTATCGAAGCGCCTTTCGATGGTTTAGTCACCGAAGGCACACGATTTTGGAATGAGAGCGGAGTTTCAGTCAATGTATCTACGGAAGGGGTCAAGGTCACCACGGGTTCTTTACAATCCTTAATCGTGGGTGGAGTGAGCTTCGATGTTCCCGATGGTACGGAGCCCGGCAAACGAGTGGCGGACGGTGCGGAGTTTGAGTTGTACGCCGACCAAGAAACGGCACGTGAACAGCCCTATCGTTATTATGCAGAATACGTGGTGGCATTCAAACATTCGATACGAGGTTTGAGGCCGGGTGCTCCAGTCGAAGTACGTGGCATCCCAATCGGCCACGTGGAGCGATTGCTGCTCGATGAATTGGTGGCCCAGGGCGTTGAGGGAGCGGATGAGGCTTTACCGGTATTAATACGTGTCGAACCCGGGCGCGTACATATGGGCGATGATCCTAACGCCGTTCAACAGATCGAGCGGGCATTCGAAACAGCAGTTGCTAAAGGATTGCGGGTCTCTTTGGAAGCAGGAAATCTACTCACCGGTCGTCTCTATGTGGCCATGGATTACTACCCAGGTGAGCCAGCGGCCAAAATCGGTGAATTTGAAGGCTACCGCACCTTGCCTACGATTTCCACCGGCCTGGCTCAGATCGAACGCAAGGTAACTAACCTGCTGGACAAAGCCAACGCGCTTCCGCTAGAGACTACGATAACTTCGATCAATGCCTCTCTCCACCAACTCGACAAAACGCTGGCTTCGGCCAACTTGGCCGTGCAACGCATCGCGAAAGTCGCGGGCAGCGAAGGTGTACAGGACGCGCCTAAAGCACTGCATGAAACCCTAATCGAACTCCGCCAGACGATCGAAGGTTTCTCCACAAACTCACCCTTGTACAGTGCGTTGAACCGCTCGGTCACCGAACTGAATCACACCTTACAACGCTTGCAAAATCTGGCACAAACGCTCGAGGAAAAACCCAGCTCGCTGATATTTCCCACACCACCGCAGCATGACCCAATTCCCGGAGGTGCCGAACGATGAAAGGGGCTAAGCTGATCCTGGGGATCCTCGGAATAGCGCTAGTGGGCTGCGCTGCCAATCCACAGCAACGCCATTACTACCTGCTTCGCCCGGAATTCAGACCCGGTCTCACCAAACTTACCGGATCGCTGCATCTAGCCCTGGGTCAGATTTCTGTGGCTCCGTACCTTGACCAGACAGGCGTGGTGGTGGAAATGACGGATGGACAGATACAGGCCGCCCGTTATCACCTGTGGGCCGAGCCACTGAATCAAGGATTGAAGTTCCTGATCGCGACCGAACTAGAAAATGAATTAAAGATTCCGGTCAGCACCAATCTCGCCGATACCGGCGATCGAGACTACCGCATCGACATACATGTGGACGAACTGCATGGCACCTCCCAAGGCGGGGCACGCATCGTGGCTTCCTGGCGAGTCACCGGGCCAGATAATTCGCAGAGACTTTTCCGTTTCTCAGCCACCAGAGCATTACCACACCCAGGTTATCCCGAGCTGATTAAAGTGGAGAAGGCATTGATTAACGAGCTCTGCCAAGCCATTTCGGGAGAATTACGCCCGATGCTGACAACCGAAAAAAATAATGAAAGGGCGAAATAGATTCCGCGGCACGAATGCAACCGACACTTGTTAAACCTGTTTTGAAAATCCGTACAAGATTCGGTCGTAGAGCCGTTTAGTTTGATAGAAAGCCCGTGGAGATTACTGTTAGTCCTCTCCAAGGATCTGCTTTTTCAATGTGGATTTCTCAACCTTCCCGTAAGGAGAATAGGGTAGTGCATCAACAAATACCACACGCTTGGGGATCTTGAAGCGCGCCAACCGGCCATCGCATACCTTTAACAAAACTTCTTGAGACGGTGTACTGCCCTTTCGTGGCACCACGACCATCAACCCAACCTCACCCAGCCTTTCATCTGGCTGAGCTATCAGTGCCGCCTCGGCGACATCGGCATGATTGAGAAACACAGCCTCTACTTCAGCAGCATAGATGTTCTCACCTCCACTGATAATCATGTCTTTATAGCGACCCACTAGATAAAAATAGCCTTCTGCATCTTTACGAGCCATGTCGCCGGTGTGAAACCATCCCTCTTTGATAGCTTGTGCGCTCGCTTCGGGATTTTGCCAATATCCAGAACAGACGTGTGGACCCGCGATAATAAGTTGCCCCACTTGATTGGCATCCACATCCTGTTCTCTTTCATCGATGATCCGCATCTGGCTGTGGAAGATGGGCTTACCTACGGCACCCGATTTAGCAACGGAGTCTTCGTCCGTCATGCTGAAGCAGTTCGGACCCACTTCGGTAAGTCCATAGCCTTGACGAAACACCACCCCCTTAGCCTCTCGCCAAACAGCCATCAAGCTTTCTGGGCAAGGAGCGCCACCACTGATAAACCAACGCACAGCACTAAAATCTGCCGTGCCGAATACCGAGGTTTTCATCCACATCTGAAAGAGGGTCGGCACACCCAGGATAACGCTGCAACGCTCCTGCTCGATAACCTGCAGAGACTCTTCCGCATCAAAGCTTCGGGCTAAGACAATACGGCCTCCCAAGTAGAATAAAGGCGAGATGAATGCGAATAACCCACCTGCATGGAACAAAGGGAGAAAGACCGGCGAAACATCTTGCTCGGTAAGCCCCCAACTGGCCACGGTATTTATACAGTTCCATACTACTTGGCGGTGCGGAATCACAGCGCCCTTGGGTCGTCCGGTGGTACCGGAAGTATAGAGTAAGCAATACGCCGACTCGGCTCCCAGTGATGGACGCTCTGGCTCGCTATCTGCAGCAGCCGTCAACCTTTCTTCATAGCTATCGGCCCCAGGGAATTCTACTCCTTCCAGGGTTAAGTAATGCTCGATATCCGTCTCTTGCTTGAAACGTTCCAAGAACTGAATAAATTCTGGCCCACAGATCAACACACGAGGACGACAATCTCTGACGATATAGATCAGTTCATCGACCACCAGACGCCAGTTCAATGGTGCGAAAATCGCACCTATTTTTGCGACACCATATAATAGATCGATATAGGCAATATTGTTATAAGCTAAAATTGAAACGCGATCACCGGTTTGAATACCCAAGCCGTCGCGTAGAAAATTTCCCAATTGGTTGGCCCGAGCGTTAAGCGCCGCATAATGATAGCGTTTGCCGCTATGCAGTTCATAGAGCGCCTCTCGATGAGGGGTCAGTTCAGCACGTTTGCTTAAAAGATCACCTGCATGTATCTTTACCATACTGTTCGCTCCATACGGCGCTCGATCTGTGTCGATCTGGCATTAAAATTTGACGCTTTGCTCATGGAAGATAAACGTTAATCTCCGGACGCCGGCCACTCAGTTGTGTTACCTTTTAATATTCCGAAACCGATCGGATTTGAGACGACTGCTTTAATGAGATGGCATAATCGAGGACCTTACTTCTACTAAAAGAGAATAATGGGGCCAACAAATGGGAATGGTCTGAGCAAAAAACTCCTTGTCTATTGCTATAGAACGTACTGTTTTCACAAGCTCTCGATAATTGTAAAGGTGAGAAGAGCATGTCAAATTCACGAATCATCAAGAAGTACCCCAATCGCAGATTATACGACACAGAAATTAGCCGATACATCACCTTAGCGAATGTCCGTGACTTAGTAAAGCAGGGAACAGAGTTTACGGTGATCGACGCCAATAGCCAGGAAGACATCACGCGCAGCATCCTACTGCAGGTTATTGTCGATCAAGAGTCCGATAGTAATCCCCTGTTTACCGCTGAGATTTTATCGAAAATGATCCGCTTCTACGGGGACTCCGCCCAAAACATCTTTTCAAACTATCTCGAAAATATTCTCGGACTGTTTGTTGAGCATCAATCGCGATTGCAGCATCAGTTTCAGGATTTGATGACGACCAACCCTCTCGATACCATGTCGGATCTGACCAAACGCAATCTCGAAATCTGGCAGGAAATGCAGAAAAAATTTTTAGAATCGTCGGGCATTAAGCCCAAACGACCTGGGTCTGAAAAAGCTACCAAAGATATATCGAATAACGGCTGAAGCATCCATTAACCACTAACAAGGCTACCGAATCGATACGCTTAGTTCTCTAGAAAATATTTCCCGTAAACTCAGTCCTCACCCGCTGCTTCAATGCATTGATCGCCTGTAAGCCGTCCTTTAGCATATCTTCTTCCCGCTTAGACAACGTCTGCGGCGCCACATACGTACTCACCGGTAGATCTTCCTTGAAGTCCGCAAGTTGTTGTCGCAACACCAAGCGCGTAATGAGTTGAAAAGCTCCAGAGAGATAATCTTGTTCGTCGTGGCTCAGAATCCCCAATTTGTGGAGGGCGAGAATTCTATCGAGCGTAGATGTCTCTGAGACGCCTTCCCGCAGCGCCAACAATCTGATCGCTTCGACTAAAGGCAATAAACCATGGTACTTAAGATTAAGCTTGCCTTTATTTGGACCAGGCGTTGAATCAGGGACTAATCTGCCAAATAAACCTAAGGCAACACCGTGCTTATCCTGCACTTGCTGCATCTGCCGTAGATAGCCAAATTGGCCTTTAACGCGCCGGGTCAACTCTTCCCGCAGCATAACGCCAAGTTCCAACGCACCATAAACTGGTTTAAAATCAAAAAAGATATCGGTTAGTCGCAAGGTATTGGAATGAGGTTGTTTTAACCAATAGCCAATTTGTTGCTGCCATTGTGACAAGGTCTTTCGCCATAGGGGATTGGTTGCCATAACGTGACCGCTGCAATACCGAATCCCCACCTTATCGAGCGCACGGCTCATACGTGAGGCTAATTCGATAAAAAATGCATCGACCGATGTGTGTTGATCCTGGGGATATTCATTTAGAACAAAACCATTGTCTTGATCTGGAAATAGAAAACTCTCTCTACGGCCACCAGATCCCATTACAATAGTGCAAAACATGCAGGGCGGTTGCCCCCACCCGCCCTCTTCCATCTCCTTAATAAAGAGCTCAAGAATCCGACGATAGATGTCATTGTTCACCTGTGTAAGTAATGCTTGAATCTCTGGTACAGGAACCCTTTCCTCAAAAAGTGCTTCAGCCACCTCAACTTGCGCGCGTTTTACGTGTTGTAGACCGTCTAAGGTCTCTTCATGGGTTAACTCATCGATTTGCTCCATCAATTGACTTGCGGATGCAGCCAAGGCTTTGTGCAGGTATACTAATCCAACCACATGTCCCTGGTGATCAACCGCCGGCATGTGTCTCAGACCTCGACGCCGCATGTTTGCAATGGCGTGAAATAAATAATCGTAACTCTGGACAGAGTATACCGGTTCGCTCATTATCTGGACAATAGGCGTCTTACCCGGTAATAGGCACGCTAGCTGGCGAACGATATCTTGTTCCGTAACAATACCTTTGATGCGCTGATCTTTATCGAGGATAAGCACCACATCCGATGCATATTCACGCATAACCCGCACGACTTCGGCGCAGGACGTTGTGGCTTGGAGCACTGGCGGAGAGCAATCCATGTGATCCTTCACCAGCTCGCTGAAAGCTAAAGTTCGTGAGCTGCGCTGTTTCTTATCTACCATTTGCGGGCCTGTAAAACAGCCAGCCGTAGCATCAACCCCTACTCTGGATCACTACCGCTGTATCAGAAGATGACATTACAATCAGTGAGTGGAATTTTGTGCAATTTTTGCAAAATGCGGAAAAGTTATTAATGAACCTTATTGCGTGGAATACCCAGGCGTTTTCTGCGTTCCCACAGGGATTTTCTGCTGATGCCTAACCGGCTCGAGAGTTCTGTTTCCGTAAGCTTTTCTTGGTTCTCCAAAACAAACTGGCGAAAGTACTCATCCAAGGAAAACTCCGTTCCTTCATGCATAAATTGCTCAAGCTTCGGATCATCAATAGGCTCTAGAGCCAGTTGCTCCGGAGTGACCGTACAGGTATCCGCCAGGATAACTGCCCGCTCAATCGCATTAGCTAACTCTCTAACATTACCTGGCCAATGATAATGGCGAATGGCCTCCAGGGCAGCGGGGCTAAATACAAGTGGAGAGCGATTAAGCTGCTTACACACTTTGGTTAACAAGTACTCAGACAATTCGATGACGTCCTCACCGCGTTGTCTTAGTGGGGGCAGGCTAATTTCCATTACCTGTAAACGAAAATAGAGATCTTCCCGGAACAAACTCTGTGACGCCAATTGCTTAAGATTGCGGTTTGTCGCCGCAATGAGGCGAATATCGACAAAGCGGGACTTGGAAGAGCCCACCCGGCGAATTTCGCCGTCCTGGAGCACACGCAGCAAGCGGGATTGAGCCGGTAAGGGAAGTTCCCCTATTTCATCGAGAAACAAGCTACCGCCGTCCGCCGCCTCCACCATACCTTGGTGTCCTTCTGTGGCGCCAGTGAAAGCACCTTTTACATGTCCAAACAACTCGGATTCAATTAACCCCTCGGGGATAGCGGCACAGTTTACTGTTATAAGCGGTGCGTGGCTTCGTTGACTTTCCTCATGGATCGCGCGGGCCACCAACTCTTTTCCCGTACCCGACTCGCCCTGAATCAAGACAGTGGTATCGGTCGGCGAAACCTTATGGATCCGACTAAAAACAGCTTGCATCAGCGTGCAACTTCCGATCATTCCTCCTATTGGATAACACCTTTGCAAATCCGCCTTCAAAGCTCGATTCTGTCGTGAAGTTTGTTGCTCCGACAGTACCCGTTTAATTGTGATTAGCATTTCATCATGGTCAAAAGGTTTGGCGATATAGTCCACGGCGCCCTGCTTCATCGCCTCAACCGCTGTTCGCACACTCGAATAGCTGGTCATAATCAATACCGGTACACTTCCACAGCGATCGATGATCTCTGTACCCGGCGCACCGGGTAACCGAATATCCGCAATGATCAAATCGAAAGCGCTTAGCTCGAATCCCTGCTCCGCTTGTTCGGCCGAAGAAGCCTCATCGGCCTGGTATCCATTGCGTTCTAAAAGTCGCTTCAACGCCAAGCGAATGACGGCTTCATCCTCCACAATCAGGATTTTGTTCACTGTCGCTCCTAACTTTATCCTACGCTAATCAGCTTTTGGCAATTTAACCGATATTCGGGTGCCATGACCCAATCGGCTTATTACATCGATACGGCCACCATGATCTTGAATAATTTTATAGACCAATGAAAGCCCTAAACCAGTGCCTTGTCCAGGTAATTTAGTGGTATAGAACGGCTCGAAAATCCTTCCCAAGTCTTGCTCTACAATACCTTTCCCGTGATCGCTTATGGTCATTGTAACCGAATCGTTCGTTAGTTCCACGTCAACCTCAATTCGGGAACCTGTCTCCGAAGCGTCACGGGCGTTGGTTAGTAGATTAACAACCACCTGCACCAAGCGCTGATCGTCACCTTTGATCCTCGCGATTTCTGGGCAGCATAACCGATAACCCATTTGCTTACCCTGATGGGTAAGGTTCACAAAATTTATAGCCTGCCGTATCACTTCGCATAGATCCAACGTGTGGTGATCGTGCTCGCTACCACCTCCATGACTGAATGATATCAACGACTGCACAATGTTGGTTATACGCTTGGTTTGATCCAGTATTTGTTGCACACCCGAGTTAATCTCCTCGGTTTGAGTTTCACCACGCAGATTTTGAGCTAGGCAAGCGATACCCGTTACTGGATTACCGATCTCATGGGCAACTCCCGCGGCTAGCTGGCCGATAGAAGCTAGTCGGTCGCTATGCACCAATTCGGCTTCCAGCGTCTCTAGATCGGTCCGGTCTTCAAACAACATGACCAATCCGAAGTTCGGCTCAGTTTCTACCACGCTCACGCTACTGGGTTCTAGCACTGTCGCCTTATGGAGGTTGAGCCAGCGTACTTGGGTGCCAATTTTTAGACGCATGCGGTAGACATGATTCTCCTCCGCTTGCGCAAAACGGCTCAACAGCCTTCCCCAAGGATTCGGCAATGCTTCTACGCTCTGCCCGATGATATGGGTAGCTTCAAGGCTTGAGAGTTGTTCCATCGCAAGATTCCAAATACTCACCTGACGATTCGGGGTTAAGGCGCACACACCCAAGGGTAAATCCAACAAAATCTGCCTATAGTAGCGATGAAGCACATCCAGCTCCGCCGCCATACCACGCAAGCGGGCACGGGACTCGACCAACCTTTCTTCCACATAGCGCATGGTATAAGCCAGCGCCGTCTGGGCTCCGTCTGTTAGTCGTAGCCGCTGATTCACGATCATATGTGCGAGTTGAGGTCCTATCAGCCCCGAAAGATTGCGTTCCAATTGTTCGCGTAGCTGTCGCAACTCAGCAGGTCGGGATTCTTGAGGATCCATATCCAGATCCTTCAATGCCCGATCAACCTCTTTATTAGCAATCTCATGCCCAATGACACGTGCTAATTGATCCTTAACCTGCTGGATAGATCTTGCGGTGATAACCCTGCCAGATGGGGGAGTTAGTGGATCCTGGATACAAGCTTGAGCCGCTTCCAACTCCTCCTCGCGTGAACGAACCATCAATGAAACCGAAGCAAACAGAACACTGTTTAACATGAGTGACCAAAAGGTCGAGTATGTCCATTTATCTTGTCCAGCTGTAGCAGGCAAATAAAGCCATTGTGTCCCAATAATGCCAGAGGATTCCAGCAGGGGGAGTAGTAAAGTCACAGACCAAACAGCAAACCCTGCCAGTAAACCGGCAATTAATCCAGCCCGGTTCGCACGGCGCCACCAAAGCACACCGAAAATGCCTGGGAGAAACTGAACAACGGCAACAAACGAGATCAGACCGAGCTGTACCAATCCTTGCCGATGCTCTAATAGCTCATAAAATCCATAGCCCGCCATTAGGATCAGCGCGATAATTGCTCGCCTTCCCCAATGTAGCCATCGATAAAGATTGAGCACGGGATGAGGGTAGCTCGCAGGAAGCAGCAAGTGATTAAGGCACATAGATGCCAAGGCTAAGGTAGTAACAATCATCATCCCAGATGCGGCCGAAATGCCTCCGATAAAAGCCAACACCGGCAGCGGGGAATGCGCGCCTTTAGCTAGAGCGATTCCAAGTACATAATAATCTGCGGACATCTCAAGTTGGAGATTCTCTCCGGCCCAGAGCAATAAGGGAATGGGCAAGTTTAAGAGCAACAGTACCAAAGGAAAGGCCCAAGCTGCGATGGAGAGCGCCCGTGGATTATTGTTTTCCGTAAATATCATGTGAAACTGTCGTGGTAGCAGAAAAGCAGCAGCAAACGACAATAATAGAAGGGTATTCCAAGGACCTTTCTGAACGGGTTGATAAAGCGCCTCTGTAGCTTGCGGATGACTAGCAAGCCATTGTGATAATTCATCAAATCCTCCCCACACACCTAACAAAGCCACAACCCCCACTGCCATTAGTACCAGCAGCTTCACAACCGACTCAAATGCAATGGCAACCACCAACCCTTGGTGTTTTTCTTTCGGGGTAATGTGACGTGCCCCGAACAAAATCGCAAAAACTGTCAAAAACACGCAAAAACCAAGTGAGAGCAGATCCGGCGAAGCTTCTTTGGTCACGATATGGATAGACTCAGTGACTGCTCTTATCTGTAAGGCCATATAAGGAAGCACACCAATTAACATAAAGAGCGTTACCAAGACTCCAACCAACTGGCTGCGGTAACGGAAAGCAAATAGATCAGCTAATGAGGTTAGCTGATAGTCACTGGTGAGCTTGAGAATGGGCATCAACAGTACTGGTGTGAGCAGAAAAGCCAGGGACACCCCGATGTGAATCGCAAGAAAATTGTAACCCTGCTCTTGCGCAAATCCGACACTACCATAATAAGTCCACGAGGTCGCATAAACACCGAGCGATAAAGAGAACGTTACTGGATGAGTGGCAATACGCTTCGATATCCAACCCTGATCGGTCGCATAAGCTATAAAAAACAGTAGAAGCATATAGCTGAATGCCGCCATCACCAACAGCGGCAGGTTAAATATCACGATGTCCTCGTAAAAATTCTAACCACGCCCCGAGAACAATGAGGAGGAACCATTGTGCGTAAGGCAAATACCAAATCTTAAAACCGATAAGCCAATTCGTCAGAGGTGATGCGAACAGCAGGACTCCTAACAAAAAAAGCCAAACTACCCGATCGAGATCTTGTCCATGATTATCATCATACATAGCTCAGACATATAAATGTAACTTTAGGGCTCTCAGTCGATATTTCACACCCGAGTCTCAATTAGTCCAGTTGGACTTATTTATCCAAAAGGCCAAGAAGTAGTGAGAATTATCGTGATATTAACTTTAGCGTAATGCACCTTCAGCCATAATTCACCGACCAATACAGCGAGTGGTGCTTAAGGACCACTGTCCCGTTAATACCCAAATAGGCTTAGAAGCGATTAGAGCTAATCTACGCTAATTATCGATACCTAGTATTTTTTCGTGATAATATCTCATCCATGTGCGCTCGTAGCTCAGTTGGATAGAGCACCTGGCTTCGAACCAGGTGGTCGGGAGTTCGAATCTCTCCGAGCGCACCAATAAATCAACAGGTTACACAAAGTTTACCCAACTGGAATTTGCAGTGCTACTACTCTCTCGATCGAAGTGATTCCACCGGAGATCGTTCAAGTTATTGGCGTAGGGCTTCCTCTTAATCCCGGCCAGCCTAGCCTAAATCCAGAGTATTAGCACACCGTCTAAAGCCCTTTTAATCTAGTTTTGTGAGTGCGCATCCTTCAAGGGTATGCCGATTTCAGCATCAGCGCCACGTCCCGTTACATCTACTCCGCCGATAAACGAATTTTCCAGTGTCCTAATCAATTTAGCATTCAGTTCTTCCATCACATTCCTAATTGAAAATCCGCACACAACTTAGATCTCGCCGACTGAACTTACAGCTCTTGAACCGCTCATAACCTTATTAGTTGTGAATCAAATTCAATTTCAGCTTTTATGATGCGGAAGTTTGCTACCAGCACAGCATATACTAGGAACGAGCGTCTGTATTCCCAATAGGTAATCATACATATCGCATATCATGCAAGTGAGAAGCGTATTCAGAGAAGATAGTGCTTAAACGCAAGAGTTGGATGAAAAATGGATAACAAGAGTTGGATGAGAAATGGATAATAAGATGATCAGAAAGAAAAAAGAGAAAGAAAAAGAGAGAGAACATTAGACACGTACAATTAAATTCCTTATTATCTATTCTTTAAGATGTGCGACGGTTGTTCGCTACAATAACCTTCTTTGAAAATTTGGCCGCAACATCGCAACCTTACGGAACGAACTATCAATTCAATGCGAGGAGAAGCACATGCAAGAGGTGCAGAAAAGGCGTATATTGGTTACGGGAGGAGCTGGTTTTATTGGATCGCACTTGTGCGAAACCCTTATAACCAAGGGCCATGAAGTTATCTGTGTCGATAACTACTACACGGGCAGAAAAGCCAATATCCATAAGTTACTCGAAAACCCGTCTTTTGAAGCCATTCACCACGACGTCACTGCGCCATTCTACCTCCATGTTGACCAAATATACAATTTGGCCTGCCCGGGTTCTCCAGTTCATTACCAATTTGATCCTGTGCACACTACTAAAACCAGTGTGCTGGGAGCGATCCATGTGCTAGGGCTCGCAAAACGGAATAGAGCCAAAATATTTCAAGCTTCCACCAGCGAAATTTATGGGGATCCAGAAGTGCATCCCCAGTCCGAAAGCTATTGCGGCCATGTCAACCCAATCGGATATCGCGCCTGTTACGATGAAGGGAAACGATGTGCCGAGACTTTATTTTTTGACTACCAGCGTCAACACAACCTACAGATAAAAGTTGGCAGGATATTTAACACCTATGGTCCACGCATGCACCCGAATGATGGTAGGGTGGTCTCCAACTTTGTTGTACAGGCACTGAAAGGTCAGGCGATAACGATCTACGGATCAGGCACACAAACTAGATCATTTTGCTATATCGACGACCTCATCGCAGCGTTGATTCGTTTTATGGATACACAAGATGACGTAATCGGACCATTGAACCTTGGCAATCCTTCAGAAATCACTGTGCTTGAGCTCGCGGAGCAAATTCTCCGACTAACGAATTCCTCTGCGAAGTTGAAATTTAAACCCCTGCCTTCGGACGATCCTACGAGGCGGCAACCTGATATAACCGCTGCAAAAGCCGCATTGGGATGGCAGCCTAATGTAAGCCTCGAACAAGGACTACTCCAAACTATCGACTATTTCGAAAAACAACTCGGCAAACGATCTCTACCAGCGAAAGATAGGCTAAGGCTCACGGTAGCATAGCTGTTAGGGAATTTTGTAATGCAGAAAACCATCCTGGTAACGGGAGGCGCAGGATACATCGGCAGCCATACTTGCAAAGCATTGGCTGAAGCGGGTTACCTTCCCGTAGCACTCGACAACCTTGTTCACGGGCCTAAGTGGGCCGTGAAATGGGGGCCGCTAGTTGAAGGAGATCTTGCAGACCGCTCTTTAATCGATCGTGTATTCGCTACTTATGATATACAAGGTGTAATCCACTTCGCTGCCTATGCTTACGTCGGCGAATCTATGGAAAAACCCGCAAAGTATTTTCATAATAATGTCGTCGGCACACTCAACCTTCTAGACAGTATCATTGCCAACGACATCAATTACTTCGTGTTTTCTTCCACCTGTGCAACCTATGGCATACCGAACCAGATTCCGATCAGTGAAGATCACCCGCAGAAACCTGTGAATCCCTATGGAGATTCCAAACTATTTATCGAAAAGACGTTGCGCTGGTATGACATCGCATACGGTTTAAAGGCAGCAATATTGCGTTATTTTAATGCAGCCGGGGCCGATCCAGACGGGTTAATCGGCGAAGCCCACCACCCGGAAACCCATCTGATTCCGTTAGTCATCCAAGCAGCCCTTGACGCTACAGCTTCTGTTGCCATCTATGGCACTGATTATGCCACACTCGATGGCACAGCTATTCGCGATTACATCCATGTCAGCGATCTTGCTACAGCCCATGTCGCCGCTTTAGAGTATTTAAGGGTTAGGCAATCTAGCAACCAATTCAATTTGGGAACAGGTCGAGGGCATTCTGTGCGAGAAGTTATTTCCGCCATACAAAAATACTCTGGTCGATCTATTTCCATTCAAGAGAGCCCGCGGCGTCCCGGAGATCCACCTGTATTGGTGGCCGATGCCTCCAAAGCAGATAAAGAATTGGGGTGGCAGCCAACTGAGTCAGATTTAGATACCATTATCAGAACCGCTTGGGATTGGCATAGTCGACAGGTTGAGAAGTGACAAACCACATCTTAACCGCACCTAAATCTTTCCTTTCCGAAGTGAGCTCTTGCCGCAAACACGCCAAGAATAACATTCTTGTGATATTGAAGGACACGCATCGCAATCCCATCTATGAATCTTAGTCCCCGGCAGAATGAGAACGTTAGCAAACTCGTGTCTCGTCCCGATACACTAATAAGTTCCGAAATAATCCTGCGCCCCGTAGTAAAAGGAAAATTTCTCTATGTTGGCAAGGAAAAATTCTGGGTTAAAGGCACGACTTACGGAACTTTTCGTCCGAATACGACCGGGGATCACTTCCCTGAATTAAAAGTTGTAGCTAAAGATTTTGCGGCGATGGCACACAACGGACTCAATGCCATCCGGACCTACACCGTTCCGTCACCCTGGTTGTTAGATTTAGCCCAAAAGCAAGGGCTACGGGTTATGGTTGGGCTGCAATGGGAACAACATATCACCTTCTTGGACAGCCGAAAGCTGGCTCGATCCATTAAAAGCCAGGTACAAAAATACGTTCAGAGCATTTCAGGTCACCCGGCTTTACTGTGTTATGTCATCGGCAATGAGATTCCGGCTCCGATCGTCCGTTGGCATGGTCGAAAAAAAATCCAAAATTTTCTACACCAACTCTATCTAATCGTAAAAAAAGAGGATCCCTCAGCCTTAATTACTTACGTGAATTTTCCCACAACTGAATACCTTCAACTGCCTTTTATCGATCTAGTCTGTTTTAACGTGTATCTAGAGTCTCAGTCACAACTCCAGAGTTACCTCGCGCGCTTGCATAATTTGGCCGATGACCGCCCTTTACTCATGGCGGAAATTGGCTTAGATAGCCAACGTAACGGGGAAGATATCCAAGCTACTGTATTGAATTGGCAGCTTCGAACCCTATTCGAATCAGGGTGTAGTGGAGGTTTCGTGTTTGCTTGGACCGATGAATGGTACCGTGGAGGATTCGATATCGAAGACTGGGACTTTGGTTTAACCACACGCAGCCGCAGTCCCAAACCAGCGCTAGGAGCGGTCAAAGCTGCATTCGTTGAGGCGCCTTTTCCCACACAGTACAACTGGCCTAAGATCTCCATCATCGTATGCAGTTTCAACGGGGCAGCTACTATTCGCGATACTTTGGAAGGAGTTCAACATCTCACTTATCCAAATTTCGAAGCCATTGTCATCAATGACGGGTCGGTAGATAACACTCCTGAAGTCGCAACAAAGTACCCAGTAAAACTGATAAGCACAGAAAATCGTGGACTAAGCAGTGCCCGCAACACCGGATTTGAAAATGCCACGGGCGAAATCGTGGCCTACATTGACGATGATGCTTATCCAGACCCCCATTGGCTGCACTATCTTGCAATGGCTTTCATGTCGGGCAGCTATGTCGGTGTCGGAGGCCCAAATCTTGCCCCTCCCGGGGACGGACCCATTGCTGACTGTGTAGCGAATGCACCGGGCGGCCCAGTGCATGTCCTCATTTCAGATCAGATAGCGGAACACATTCCAGGCTGTAATATGGCATTTCGAAGAAAGGATCTCATCGCCATTGGCGGATTTGATCCCAGATATCGTGCCGCCGGCGACGATGTGGACCTGTGTTGGCGATTACAAGATCGAGGTGGAGTTATTGGATTCGCGCCTGCCGCCGTAGTGTGGCACCACCGGAGGAACTCTATCCGCATGTATTGGCGCCAGCAGCAAGGATACGGTAAAGCTGAAGCCCTACTCGAAGAGAAATGGCCACACCGCTATAATGCTGCGGGTCATTTAACATGGGCAGGTCGGTTATATGGCAAGGGACTCACTCAAGCATTACCCGGCGGTAAGTGGCGAATCTACCAAGGATCGTGGGGCACAGCACTTTTTCAGTCAATCTACGAACCTACTGTAGGGACACTACGTTCGCTGCCACTTATGCCAGAATGGTATCTGGTAACTGCTGCAATTGCATTACTCTCCCTGTTTGGTTTAGCTTGGCAGCCCCTGCTATTTCTGCTTCCACTACTCGCCATTGCCGTCACGACTATGCTGACCCAAGCTGTGCTGAGTGGAATCAAGGCAAATTTTCCTTCGCAGTGGAATAAGCGCAGACAGCGCCTTGCGTTACACGGAATAACCTCAGTTCTTCATCTGGCACAGCCTCTAGCACGGCTTATTGGTCGCTTGCGCCACGGACTCACCCCCTGGCGGGAACGCGGGGTGCACAAGCAGCTAATCCTATGGCCGCGATCGATAGCGCTGTGGAGCGAAACTTGGCGGCCTGCTGATGAGTGGTTACATACCCTGGAAAATAAACTTCGAGATAGAAAAGTGCCTGCAGTAGCCGGAGGTAATTTTGATTCGTGGGATCTTCGGGTTCGCGGCGGACTATTTGGCAGCGCACATTTATTGATGGCGATAGAAGAGCACGGCGCAAACAAGCAGTTGCTACGCTTTCGCATTTGGCCCAGCTGCCACTTTTCCAGCTTAGCGCTAATTCTGCTCTTGGCAATCTTATCAATAATAGCAGTTCTCGACCGATCACAACTGGTGGCAGTATTACTGGGAGGACTCGCTTTGTTACTCGCTTGGCGGGGAGGTCGAGAATGCTCGATTTCCGCAAATGTTTTATTGGAAGTCCAGGAAGAGCTCGATCTATGCCCTAGCGATACGGATTAAATTCTACCCCCATCTCGATTTGATAGGCCAGTTGCCATACTGGTGACCAATCGACGGGGGCATGATAACGCCTAGCTAGCCCCTTGATGAGGGACCGATTGTGTTTTGCTCTCAATTGAGCTCATCATGCGAGCACTTAATAGCATCATGCCCTCAATACACGGAGTACAAGAGTAAACCATGATATTTCACCGTGACGAAATCACACCCTTTGTTCTGATTTTCGATGGACGCTGTGGCAGCACCTACTTGACAGAATGTCTCGATAGCCACCCACAAATTCGAGCAAACATGGAAATTCTCTGCGCGCTAAAAGAGAAGAAAAAAAGCCCTCAAGAGCAATTGGAATGGATTCACCGTTTCCTTGCTCCGGAAGAAGGCAGTCCCTATAAAGCTATAGGTTTCAAAACCAAGCTTCGTGACGTATTGGATGTAGATAGATTCTCTCAAGTCCTTCAAGAATTATCTGTACACATTATTCATCTGCAACGACGTAACCTGATTAAGTCAACGGTATCTTATTTCAATTCGGTTAGGTTAAGAGATAAAACCGGGGATTGGAATCTTTATGATGAAGGACATCGGCCAACGGCTCTGACACTTGAACTAAACAAGTTCGACACATGGCTAAAACGCATTGAAAGCAGAGTCAATGAAGAAACAAAATTTGTGACTGGATTAGAACTACCCACGATCACGCTTTACTACGAAGATTTTTTAATGGACTCACCCGGTTTATTTAAACGCACACTCGCTTTCCTCGGCGTTAGTGATTTCCCAGTCCAAGGTAAAGCGCTAAAAACCACGAGCGACGACCTACGGCACGCAATCGCTAATTTTGACGAACTTCGATCTCACTATTTGAGCACGCCTTATAAGTCCATGTTCGATGAAATACTGATTACTGATTAATCAACTAGAACGTATATTCCACATGCTCCGTATCATCGTAACAGGTCTACTCGCTCAATATCCTCTCGGAGGGGTTTCTTGGGACTATGCACAATATGTCGCAGGGCTTCATCAATTGGGGCATGATGTTTACTACTTCGAAGACACCGGGCAGTGGCCATTCAATCCGTTTAGCGGAGGAGTAGCCAAGGACTGCCAGTTCAATGTGAATTATCTAGCGAGGCTACTTTCTCGCTTCGGCTTGCAAGAGCAATGGGCTTATCGGTTTCCGTGGCAATCGCAATGGTTTGGACTCACCGATAGAAAACGAAATGACATTATTAAAACCGCAGACTTACTCATCAACGTCTCCGGTACTTTATGGCGCCCAAGTGATTATAGTGGTATTAACCGGCTTGCTTATATTGACTCAGATCCTGTTTTTACTCAGATGAAATTGGCGCGCGGCCAAGATGATTTTAGGCAGTGGATCGACGCACACCACATTCATTTCAGCTTTGGCGAGGATTTATCTGCAATCGTGCCTTCAACTGGGCATACATGGCTACCCACGAGACAGCCCATACTACTTTCCGAGTGGGAACCGCCAGCTAATTATCGCGAGGTGTATACCACGATTATGAACTGGACGAGCTATAAGCCTGTCTCTTATCAAGGCCAAACTTATGGACAAAAGGATATCGAACTGTCTCGATTTCTAGAATTGCCAAAAAAAGTTCCAGAGATAGTGCTTGAACTTGCGGTCAATACTGGCAAAACAAAGCGCACCCCTCGTGATCTACTAGCTCGAAAAGGTTGGCGGATAACACACCCAGATGCCGTCTGTCCCGATATGGATAGTTACAGAGCTTATATCTCATCATCGAAAGCGGAGTGGAGCATCGCAAAAAATGGGTATGTAGTTGGCCAACCAGGTTGGTTCAGCTGTCGGTCAGCGTGTTACTTAGCATCGGGACGTCCAGTGATCGTGCAGGATACTGGATTTTCTCGGATCTTCCCCGTCGGCAAAGGGATAGTTGCATTTACTACAATGGACGAGGCGGTTCGCGCCATTAATGATGTTGAATCTAACTATGCGGAACATGCGGAAGCGGCACGCGCACTTGCAGAAGAGTACTTCGATTCGAATATAGTGCTTAACTCGTTAATAGAAAGGGCCATGAATAACGCGCAGAATAATTACAATACAAATAAATCTTCTCTGGCCAAGCTCTAGATGCTAAATTCAGTAGTTCCAAGTTTGCCCCTTATTAAGGGGCAAACTTGGAACTACTGAGACTATGTTTATAAGCTAATCCTACTCATTGCTGCATAAGGCGTTTGTTAAGTACAATTGACAACAGTTACTATTATTTACAGTTAAAATGATTACATATTTCATCATCTCGTCTCGGGTGGGATCTTCCGGGGCTTAGACACTAAAAGAATAAACGTTATTGCATCAATCCTGGATATAGAGAAATAAAAGGTAATTGCTTCCCCTTCATATCACCTATTGTCATAGTCCACATGAATCGGGAGATCTTTTAGAAATATAGCACTCCATCCGTGGTCGAATTTTACTATCTTTCTATTTTTTACCAGAATTATTATACTGCATCGTTTATAATTACTTTGTTATATTAAGGGACACAATGACAGTGAACACTAGATGAAGGCGCTATGTTGCCCTTCTGAATATCAAATATCTGATAATCGACTATGTATAGAATAATTAACTGCGAATAAATAACTGATTTACTGAATATTGCAGGTTCAGTTATATGATTGGCAGCACATCGATACTTACCTTATATTCACAATTGTGGGTTCTATTGCCCCAATAATATCGCTCTTGATTGATAGGGTAATTACGGAATACGGCTCGTTGAAAACTCACCAACAATCTGAACAGCGAGCTCTATCTAATAAGGTCGTTATACAATTCATCCTGTATTTCGCAACTATTTCAAACTACACTTAAGCTAAAATGACGTTAATCAAATGACAGAAAAAAGAATCATAACATCTGAATCGGTAACAGAAGGTCACCCTGACAAACTATGCGATCAGATTAGCGACGCAATTCTTGATGAAGCGTTAAGGCAAGATGTTAACAGCCGGGTAGCCATAGAAACGGCGGCCAAAAATGGCGGTGTGATGGTATTTGGAGAAATGACCACAAAGGCGTGGGTAGACATACCTCATATCACAAGAGAAACTATTAAAAATATAGGATATACAGATTCCCACTATGGCATTGAGTGGGAAACCTGTTCAGTATGGACGCAGGTAACTGAGCAGTCACCCGATATATCCATGGGCGTCACTGAAGGTCAAGGTTTGCACAAGGCTCTAGGCGCGGGTGATCAAGGCATGATGTTTGGATATGCATGTAATGATTCTCCTGAACTAATGCCGTTACCTATAATGCTCGCTCACAAATTGACGATGCAACTTGCGCAGGCCAGGAAGGAAGGATTGATAGAGTGGCTTAGACCAGATGGGAAATCGCAAGTATCAATTGAATACGACGAAAGGGGAGTTCCGCAAAGAGCTGACACCATTCTGATCTCAACGCAACACGACGAAGGTATCCCACATGAGCAGATCGCTGAGGAAGTCGCTGAAAAGGTAATCGCTCCAATTTGCAGCGATTGGACAGACGAATATACCAAGTATCATATTAACCCGACCGGTTACTTTGTAAGAGGAGGTCCATACGCTGATGCTGGATGTACAGGACGAAAGATTATTGTTGACAGCTATGGGGGAGTAGGCCGACACGGTGGTGGGTGTTTTTCCGGGAAAGATCCTACAAAAGTCGATAGATCTGCCGCTTATGCTGCACGCTATATCGCTAAAAATATCGTTGCTGCAGAACTTGCCGATAGGTGCGAAATACAATTAGCCTATGCGATTGGCGTTTCTGAACCGGTTTCCATCTATGTGGAATGCTTCGGTACCAACAGGATCCCAGAGAGTAATATTAGTAAACTTATTAGGGAATACTTTCCATTAACGCCTACAGACATATTAAAAGAGCTAAACCTAAGACGGCCGATTTATTTAAAAACGGCATCTTACGGACACTTCGGAAGAGAAGAGCCCGATTTCACTTGGGAGAATACTGATAAGGCGGAGCTATTGAAACAAAAAGCCCGGCTATAATACACAAGTGTATAGACGTCAAACTTCTAATAACAAGAGCATTTTACGCCACATCCCAACATCTGAATGCCAAGAGGATGAAGCTTAGTCTTTTAGTTTACGAAGGATATGTGGTTAATGTGCAGCGTCATAGCTTCCGCTAGTATATCTTGTATCACGTAGAATATGATCTCGCTGCTCAGCCTGCGTCAAGACCTCCTCATCATGTATGAGGACACACACTATATTTCACTACTTATTAAACGACGATCTCAGCTTTTCCTAACGCATCGTCAAGAAATAATAGAGCGAGTATAAACGAATGCTTCTTTTATCCCTACTGGAAAACCCCGTGTTACCTCTCGTGGGTCACGCTGAGTGTTAGGCAGAATAGATATAGATTGACGCCTAAGAATATCGTATCCCCTAAAAACTTACATCTACCTTCGAAAGGCGCCCTATCCACCGATATAGGACATTTCAATTTTAGGTAAATCAATGGTCTTTGTCGTGCGCAGCTCAGAATAACGATCGGTGCGATGCGTCCAGATGGATGCAATCATTCTCCGTAGATCATCATCGGTCCCACTATTCCTGAGTAGTTTTCGCAAATCGTACCCCTGCATTGCGAACAAGCACGTATACAATGAGCCCTCAGGGGAGAGGCGCGCGCGGGTACAGCCCCCACAGAACGGTTGAGTAACAGAGGAAATCACTCCGATCTCTCCGCCCCCATCTCGATAACGCCACCGCCGGCCAACCTCGCCCCCGTAGTTTGGATCGATAGGCTCAAGGGGAAACATGTCATTGATTCTTTGCACGATACTAGCTGCGGGCAGAACTTCATCCATCCGCCAACCGTTAGAATGACCCACATCCATATACTCGATAAATCGTAAGATATGTTGTGAACCGCGAAAATAACGCGCCATAGGTAGAATACTGTGATCATTCACACCAGCCTTGACCACCATATTGATCTTCACCGGTATCAAGCCTTCAGCGGCGGCGTTGTCTATTGCATCAAGAACACGTTTTACGGGGAACGACACGTCATTTATAGCTTTGAAGGTGGCATCATCGAGCGCATCGAGACTTATATTAACCCGCTTAAGGCCCGCCATCTTGAGTGTGTGTGCTTTGTTCCGGGTAAGCAATGAACCATTCGTAGTTAGGCTAATGTCCTCGATTCCAGGAATCTTCGCAAGTTGCTGAATGAGGTTCTCAATATTTCGCCTTAATAGAGGTTCGCCACCGGTCAAACGAATCTTACGTATGCCCCACCCAGAAAATAATCGTGCCAGACGTGCGATCTCTTCAAAGTTTAATACTTGATGACGTGGTAGAAATTGATGCTGGGCATTGAATACCTCTTTAGGCATGCAATAAGTACAGCGGAAATTACACCGGTCTGTAACTGAAATCCGCAAATCACGCAATGGCCTTTGGTATTTATCCTTTATCGATGTAAGGCTTGCAGTCTTGATCATTACGCCTCCTCAATCGATAGCCATTTCAGGAAGCCATAAATTCGGCGTATCCGTTAGCTTTAAGTGCAGATGGCATTTAAACCCATATTCCCAACAGTAGTGGAACGCCTCAATTCCAGGTGGCATCGTAAATCCTTATAGTGATTAGATCGGAAAAAATCAAATCTCAACTATTCGATACATTCAACATTGTTCCTCGAATCTTGAACGCCTGTAATCGAATAGTCAACAGAACTTCCTAGCTTGAGCATTTCAATTAATCGCATTAAAAATACTCAATGAGCCTTCCGTAGGATTCTTGATTTACCTTAAGCAAATGATTATTAATATATTATTTAAATGGCATGTGAAACGGAGCATATAACGATCCATTTGAAAAGCCACGAACTACTCAGTTGGCACTGCACATGCCTTAGATTTCGATTCACTATGACTCGATGGCGCTGATTTGTCGTTAACCAAATAGATAAAAGCAAGCACCTTCGCCACGGCGAGATAAAGTGTTGGCGGAATTTCAGCACCGAGATCAATGGACGCCAACGCCGCTGCAAGCTGTGGATCTTCATGCAGCGGAATATCATGCTGCTTAGCTAGTTGAAGAATCCTCTGAGCGACTTCTCCTTTTCCTTTGGCGCAAACTCTTGGCGCTTCGTCTTTAGTGTATTGCAATGCGACCGCCGTAGTTTTTCCCAACTCGTTTTTGCTCTTAGTCATGCGCGTATGTTCAGAAGTGTAGAATGGGTTCTTGATGGTGTACCGACTGGCATTTTCCCCTGGTGGCAAGCAAGCCTCATTGGAGTCATTTCAGCTTGTTTCAGCGATTCGGTTAGCAAATCAAAAGTACTGCTATAAAGTTCAACAGCCAGAGGCCGTTCCGCCCATAAATCCACCGTAACTTGCTGCTCATATACGATTATCTTAGCTTGCAACGGGCCAAGAACTTCCATATCCACGGCCAACGTCGCTACCCAATGTTTTATATATTCCACAGATGGACTGCGTCGATTTTTTTCTCTAGATTCTTTTTCCCTTGATTCTTCAATGCTTAATGCCAATACGTCGATCTTCCCGGCTCGGCATATGGGCAACTCGAACAACCACGCCAACGGATGGTCTTTACGGGGTGAAATAGAAGCAATCTGGACTAATTGTAGCCTAGCTAATACGCCGTCAACTTGATCGGTGAGCACTCTTATCACTTTATCCAAAGACAATTGTGGCGAGATGCACGTTGGTACTCTAGGCTGAGGGTGCAGCGCAGCACCACGAATTGGTAAGGGTGAAACATCTAGGTGCTGCTGCTTAATATCTGCCGCTAATTCGCCTGGCCCGGTAGTTACCCCATCCTTAAGCAATGCCTGTCGAAGTGCTAGCAAAGCAGTTTTGATATCTCCAGACAGCGTAGACGGCTGTCCCGCCAATTCCTTTGCCAGCTTAGCTTCAAAAAATAGCCCCGAATTCAGCAAAGCTTGCCTGAGGCCCTGAGGCGTGGATACCTGGCGTGCATTCGGCAGAGCCTTCATCAAGGCTTTAAGCGCATCGAGCAGTGACGCCGAAAATGGAATAGCCGCAGGAGCCTGAAAAATTGCAGTGAGATTGGCCAGTAATGGAGATAATCCAAGTTGTTGCGGAAGCAGGGTTCTAAACACCTTCGTAAGGTCAATGGATTCCGGCTGCGGACTCGTCTCGAGCACTTTCATTACCGTTTTCTCACCCACACTCACAACCTGTAGAACGAAGTGCTGTCCAGCTGTTACCCGGAAACTCGTGTGTGCCTCGAGAATCCCCTGGGTAGTCTGCAGACTTACCAATCCGTGATTACCGGATGTCAGCGCAATCACAGGCAGTCGCTGACCGAGACTCAACCCACTCACCGAAGTGGGAGTGGAATTCAATCTAAATGAGGCCGTGGCTGAAGTTAATGAGTTAAAGACCATATCAAGATGGGATAATGCAGACTGTGTCAGCTCGGGAATCGAATTGGGACATGAACTGCCCTAGAAATTTTACTCTTGCAGAATCGTTAGGTCAGACTTTTCTCTCCGGATTTTCTTTCGTGGTTTTATCGACCGCAGTCCCTTCGATAGCATCCAATTCTGCTTCCATTTCTTCATCGGACAAGGGTTTATACGCTTGTTTAGATTCACTAGCCTGTTCGGATGGCTCACTCTTAACTTTAACGGACGTTGGCATCCTTTTGGATAACCAAAGACCCAATTCGAACAGCAAGCACATTGGAACGGCTAGCATAACCTGGGAAACCACATCCGGTGGCGTCAGAAGCATGCCGACGACAAAGGCGCCTACGATAATATAAGGTCTTTGCTTACTAAGGGACTCCACTGTAGTCAATCCCATCCTCACCAAGACTAGCGTCACGATGGGAACTTCAAAAGCGACTCCAAAGGCTAAGAAAAGCAAAATTACAAAGTCCAAATACTTGCCGATATCGGTCATGACGGCCACTCCCTCTGGCGCGGTACGAGTAAAGAATCCGAACACCAACGGAAATACCACATAATAGGCAAATACCATTCCGATGTAGAACAATATGGTACTAGAAATCAAAATGGGCATAACCAACTGACGTTCCTGTTGATACAACCCCGGCGCGATGAACGCCCATGCCTGGTATAGAATCCAAGGTGCGGCGATCACAACCGATAAAAGCAGGACAAGCTTGAAGGGGATCAGAAAGGGAGAAGCCACTTCGATGGCGATCATAGAGCTGCCCTGTGGAAGATGTTGCGTCAAGGGCCCAGCGAGGAAACTATATAATGGATTGGCGAATGGAATTAGAACAATGAATATAACCAGCACACCCACCACCATTCGCAACAACCGGTTGCGCAGCTCAATTAGGTGGGAAATAAACGATTGCTCCTTATCTGTCTCAGCTTCCTGAGGGCCGTTTTGCGTCATGCTGAGACGTCGTAGATGATGATTTTGGTTTTTCGAGGGATTGTTGAGTACATTCCGCTTCCGGCAGAAAAGCCAATTGATCCTGAACGGCGTCCGCTACGGTGGTTGTCTGTTCGAATTCATTCTTTACCCGCGAATGAGTTTCCGCAAGCATGCCTTTAAGCTCTTCGATTTCATTCTGTTGTTGATTTAAGATTTGTTTTAATTCTTCGGCTCGAATTTCCCGTTCAAGATCGGAACGCACACTATTGACAAAGCGTTTTGCTTTACCAATCCATAAACCCACTTGTTTTGCCAGCCCGGGAAGGCGTTCTGGCCCCACCACCAACAAAGCCACCATCATAACCAGTACGAGTTCCCAGAATCCAAAGTCGAACATGGTGACCTACTCGCACACCTAAGCTATAAGTCAATACGATAAAAGCAAGAATGTGCGATCTAAACCTTGTCCTTGTTTCTGGCATCAACTTCCGCATCGATGACTCGACCGCTAGGATTTCCCAGTTTACCTTTTTCTGCCTCAATTGATGCCTCATTCTCCGGCTCCCCACTGGACATGGCATTCTTAAAATTCTTTATCGCATTACCCAGATCGCCACCGATATTACGCAGTTTTTTTGTGCCGAAAAGGAGTACGATAATCGCCAATATCAATATCAGGGACAAAGGACTAATACCACCGAATCCCATAACAGTTCTCCGTCAAAATTTCTCGATGTTTAACCGCCCAGCGAAAAACGCGTTTAGATCTACCCGGCAGCACTGGAATCGTGTGTCCAAACCCAGATCAAATCACTTCGGTTCAACCAACTTTTCTCGAAGACCAGAAGTCCCGAATCGGTGTTGCAATTCAGCTAAAACCGGATCCACGCCAACACCTTGATGAGCCAAGAGCACCATGCAATGAAACCAAAGATCCGCGACTTCCTGCACGAGGTGTCGACCCTCACCATCTTTGGCCGCCATTACAACTTCCGTGGATTCCTCGCCGATCTTTTTAAGAATGGCATCCATTCCTTTGCTATATAAGCCTGCCACATAGGACGTGCGAGGATCGGCTTGCTTGCGCGCTTCCAATGTCGCCGCTAAGGCGTACAACACCTCGGCCCCGTTCATGAATAGATTTCTTTGGGATCTTTTAGGACAGGCTCTACAGCGACCCATTCACCTGCTTTTAGTTGATGGAAAAAGCAATTATGCCTACCTGTATGACAGGCAATCCCGCCGACTTGTTCAACTTGCAGTAAAAGGACATCTTTATCACAATCCAATCGGATATCCTTAACCCATTGGACATGTCCGGAGCTTTCCCCCTTGGCCCACAAGCGCTGTCTGGATCGGGACCAGTAAACCGCCTGTCCTTTTTCAACCGTTTGACTGAGGGCTTCTCGATTCATCCAGGCGAACATTAATACCCTACCCGTATTGGATTCCTGAGCGATAACAGGCACCAGACCATCGCTCGTCCATTTAATTTGATTTAACCATTGCGTACTCATCACCATAGCTTAACATAAGCTTAATTCTTCAGCGATGCTCGCTCAAAAATATACTGTTGCGTTCGGTGCGCGCGTTACATGCAAGCGACACCTAAAGCCATTCAACTTAGCTGTCAATTTGCGATACTCAGGGCTTCAGTAAAATCGATTGTCCCTTCGTATAAAGCCCGGCCCACAATCACGCCTTCAATCCCGTCCCCTTGTACGGCGCAGAGTGCGCGAATATCATCCAATGTGGAAACCCCCCCGGAAGCGATAACGGGAATATTAATCTGTTGAGCTAAATTGACAGTGGAATCCACATTGACACCGTTCATCATACCATCCCGGCCAATATCCGTGTAAACGATCGCCGCGACCCCGTCATTCTCAAAACGGCGCGCTAGATCGACTACATCATGATTTGAAAGCTTAGACCATCCATCGATGGCGACCTTTCCATTCTTGGCATCCAAGCCAACGATGATATGGCCTGGAAACTCGAGACAAAGATCATTCACAAAGTGAGGGGCGCTAACGGCTTTGGTACCGATAATCGTATATTGCACCCCAATTTCTAAATAAGTCTGCACAGTGTCTGCGTCACGGATTCCACCGCCAATCTGCAACGGGATTTCAGGAAACCTATTAGCAATCTGTTGGATCACATGAGTGTTCACTGGGCTACCCGCCACAGCGCCATCAAGATCCACAATGTGTAATCGCCTGGCCCCGGCATCAACCCATCGGACGGCCATATCCAGTGGATTTTCCGAAAAAATAGTGACGTCATCCATACGTCCTTGTCGCAAACGCACACATTTACCATCTTTTAGATCTATGGCTGGAATAATCAACATGGCTAAATTCTCGTCATTGGGCACTTCACGAACGGTTTACACTCGAATTGAAATTCTAGGTATCAAGTGGTCTTTAACTCCCTCAGCAATCTGAGTAAGCTGAACACGCTGTAGTCTTTTGCCTGTGCTGCCCGACATCTACTGATACCGATCTCATGGACTCTTATCGCGTTCTAAAATGGCGGAGGATTTAATACCCATGGGCTGGATTCAGCTCGGAAGCTAACTGCGTAATCACACGAGGGAATCGGGATAGGATTCAACTTCAGACTAGTTTGTTAAATGCGGAGCAATGCTTTGGTTGAAAATTTCAAACGCAATAGTTCAACTTTTCATGCCTATGTGATTGCAACCTACAAACTACCCTTTGTCGAGGGGACCTGGTTCGCCATTCTCGGATCAACGGACACCGCCATGCGCAATGCCCGCCCGAATGCCTTAAAGATCGTCTCTGCGATATGGTGCGCGTTCCGACCGCGAATATTATCAATGTGCAAAGTCATCTGCGCATGATTGACAAGGCCCTGGAAAAATTCTTGAAATAGATCAACATCAAAGTGTCCGATTCTCGCTCGTGGGTAACTTACCCCATATTCCAATCCCGGGCGGCCAGAAAAATCGATAACCACCCTGGAAAGAGCTTCATCTAAGGGCACAAAGGCATAACCATAGCGCTGAATTCCAGCTTTGTCGCCCAATGCTTGTTTGAAGGCTTGCCCCAAGCTAATGCCTATATCTTCCACCGTATGATGATCATCGATATGAACGTCCCCTTTAGCCTCTATCGCAATATCAAACAAACCGTGTCTTGCAACCTGCTCGAGCATGTGTTCGAGAAAAGGCAAACCCGTTTGTAATTGCGCACAACCCTCACCATCCAAATTCAATTGAACGCTGATTTGGGTCTCCAGGGTATTACGTTGAATATTAGCGGTTCTCTGGACCATTAAACTAGGTTTGATGCGACTAAAAAACGACCATATCTAGCATAACACCGATGATTATCCATTGAACACTAGCCAGTTCAATCCCGGTTCAAGATAAGCCTTAGAATCGGATAGAGGCATAGGGTTACTCACATAGGCGTAGAAGGTGATGTTTGCAACCAAAAAGTTACCGGACCATCATTGATCAGATAAATCTGCATATCAACGCCGAAGCGACCCGACGCCACGCAATCATGTCGCAGACCGACATATTCGAGTAGATCATTAAATAGTTTTTTTCCCTGCTCAGGGGTTGCCGCTCTTGAAAAACTGGGGCGCATACCCTTTCGGGTATCTGCAACCAAGGTAAATTGCGGAACCAGTAATACCCCTCCATTGATATCAGAAACGCTTAGATTCATCCTACCTGTCATATTAGGGAATATGCGATATCCTAAGATCCGCTCCACTAAACGCTTGGCTTGCTTTTGTGAGTCGTCCCGTTCAATTCCCACGAATGCTAATAAGCCTCGACCGATGTCAGCGATGACCTGTGCATCAATTTCAATATGCGCCTTTCGCACCCGTTGAATCAGAGCAATCATAGCGACATTGTAGCCGCAGGAGAGCATTACAGAAAGAATCTATTTAACTCAGATGCGGTCCAACAATCCATCCCCTATGTGATACCCTATCACGACTAATATATTTATCTAAATTCCCCTTCCAGACCGATTACCGAGCGTGAAACTCCCGAAATCCTTACTGCGGCTTACCGGTAGAGCGATCGCTGATTTCAACATGATCCGAGCCGGGGATCGAATTTTACTCGGACTCTCTGGTGGCAAAGATTCCCTTAGCCTGTTGCATTTATTGTTACACTTCCAGCGCCATGCCCCTATACGCTTTGAGCTTGGAGTGGTCACTATAGACCCTCAATCCCCTAGCTTTGACCCCAGCCCGCTCATCCCCTATGTGAAATCAATGAGCTTGCGCTACTTTTATAGGCGTGAGCCCATATTGGAGCTTGCCCAGACCCACATGACTAAAAATTCATACTGCGCCTTCTGCGCCCGTATGAAACGGGGATTAATGTATGCTATTCAGCGTGAGGCTGGATACAATGTACTCGCGCTTGCTCAACATCTCGACGATCTAGCGGAAAGCTTTCTAATGTCCGCTTTTCATGGTGGGCGCCTCAACACCATGAAAGCCCATTATGTCATCGATGCCGGCGATCTGCGCGTTATCCGCCCCTTGGTATATGTGCGTGAGCGTCAAACTCAAGACTTCGCACACGCCAACAAGCTACCGGTCATTGCCGAAAGCTGTCCCGCCTGTTTCCAAGCTCCGACCCAACGACAACACATGAAGTCCTTGTTGAGCACTGAGGAGCAAGCCAATCCCCAATTGTTCAAAAGCCTACTCTCCACCATGCGGCCTCTAATGACTAAAGAATTAACAGAAATACCGGGTACTGTTCCCGTAGTAGCAGAGCCCTAACCACTACCAGTGGAATCACGGGGAAATCACTCGCCGGCTGCCAATGTTTTCTCCAATCGCTTTTTATATACCCGCATTTCTTTAACTGCTTGCATATCTCCTTTAGCCTCGGCAACTTGGATGCCCTGCTCATAAACACCGACCGCTTCGGCTAATTCACCGATTTGGGATAAAGCCTTAGCGAGCGATTTCCAGGCTGCCGAGTAGAGCGCATCCATCTCCACCGCCACCCGCAGATGTGTTAGGGCCGCTTGCGGATTACCGGCTTTCAAATGGGCATTTCCCAACGAGAAGCGCAGCAGCGCATTATCCTGCCCCTTAGCTAACATCGCTTCAAAATTATCGATAATACCCATAAACTAACTCCCAATCGCTACACACAGCCCGCTTGTCAGAGCTTGAGCCCAACAAACATCGCCTCATCCCGAAATCCTTGGCTCAGGTCACCCACAGTCCCCTCCTCACGGTACACCAACACCCGTAACGGTTTAAATAGCATTAACAACTCATTGCATCGCAACCGGTAGGCTGGATTACTTGGACCGGTACCACTCACGGCATCCTGAATAAATGTCTGGTAGAAAATCAGCCCCCCCGTATTAAGGGCATCCACTAAATGTGGCATGAGTCCACGTTCGAGAAATCGGGATACCACAATGACATCAAAACTGTTAGCCAAAGGTGGATTAGACACCGCGTCCCTCACCTGGGGAGATACCTTCAGGTCAAAGCGAAGCACGTAGTCCCGCAACTTGCCGATCACTACATCTGAGATATCCCAAGCGCTGGTCTGCATACCCTGCTTCGCCAACCATAATGCATTGGCGCCAAGACCACACGCCAAATCTAGCGCCTTACCCGAATTGGGTAAAAGATGCGCGTTCTCCTCGATCACACGAGACGGTTTTGCCGCTGCGATTTCCACGCTCTCATAGCGTGTATTCCATCGTGACGATGAATCAGACAAAGACCCACTTGCCTCCCGGTAAACGGACAATGCCTAGTTTCGCCAAAAAGCGGGAGAAATCAAGACCAATAGGGTGAAGATTTCCAAACGACCAAGCAGCATGGCGACACACAGGATCCATTTTGAAACATTATTAAGGCCCGCATAATTGGCTCCCACATCCCCCAATCCTGGCCCGAGGTTATTCAATGTTGCACCTACGGCAGAAAAGGCGGTGATTTGATCATAACCCGCGGCCATCAATGCCAATAGCATCATCACGAAAACCGCAATATAGGCGGAGAAAAACCCCCACACCGCATCGATTACCCGGTTATCCAGCGGCTTGTTACCGATCTTCACCACGATCTGCGCCTTAGGGTGAACCAATCGTATCAACTCGCGAATGCCCTGTTTCGTCAAGAGCAAAAAGCGAATTACTTTCATTCCTCCAGCCGTTGATCCCGCACAACCGCCAATAAAACTCAGAAACAACAGCAGCACCGGTAAAAAGCCAGGCCAAGTATAATAAGCTGCCGTGGTAAACCCAGTGGTCGTGCCAATAGAGACCGTTTGGAATATCCCATGGTGAAGCACACTGCCGAAAGCTGGAAAAGTCGCAGTGATATAAAGATAAACCACGCAAACTGCCGATACCGCGCCTAACACACCCACATAGGCTTTAAATTCGGCATCTTGGAGATAGGGTCGAAGGCTTAGACTACGCCAAGCGGAAAAATGCAGGGCAAAATTCGCACCTGAAAGCAACATAAACACCACTGCGATGGCTTCGATGGTCGCGCTGTGAAAATAGCCCATACTGTCATCATGGGTAGAAAACCCACCGATGGCCACGGTTGAGAAACTATGGGAGACCGCGTCGAATAAATCCATACCGGCCAACCAGTAAGCGATCGCGCAAAGAATGGTTAAACCAAGATACAGATACCACAGAGCTTTGGCAGTCTCCGTAATCCGGGGAGTCAGCTTATTGTCCTTGACCGGTCCCGGAGTTTCCGCACGGTACAACTGCATGCCCCCTACCCCCAGTATGGGCAGTATCGCCACCGCCAACACAATGATACCCATTCCACCCAACCACTGAAGTTGTTGTCGATAAAAAAGAATGGACTTCGGTAGCGAATCCAAACCGACCAGTACCGTAGCTCCGGTTGTCGTCAGTCCGGATATGGATTCAAAAATTGCATCGGTGGGTGATACCTGAGGCTGTTCGGAGATGATCAGCGGCCCTGCACCAAAAAAACTGAGAACGGTCCAGAACAATACGACCACCACAAACCCATCACGCAGCCGCATCTCCTTATTGACTCCCATCACCGGCAGCCAACACAACAACCCCGTCATAAAAGTAACCGCAAAACTGTACACAAACGCCATATGGGCGCCATCAGCATACGTCCATGCGATTAGCGCCGGTGGCAACAGGGTAAGACTAAAGACCATCAGTAATAACCCGAGGATGCGCTGTATGACCTTAAATTGCATTAATGGGTCCGGGCGTGGTGACTATTGTTTTCGCGTGAGTAACTAAGCAGGTTTATAAGGTACGCTTACCAGACATATGGCAGGCTCGAGCTATTGTAGCTTGGAAGTGGTGTAACCGGCGACTCGCAGTCTCTTCCAATACAAGATGTGTCTGAAAGAGGAGCTTATTTCTAACACAAGATGAGTCTGAAATAGCGCGGCAGCTGTTAATGATAGGGGAGCGTGCAGGCGCAATGGGAAACCTGAGCTATTTCAGTTTTATCATGGTGATTAGTTCCGCGCCAAAGGATAAGCTAGTGGGGAGGGAATCAACCGTAACGACTTGGCGGAAAAATCCGCACATATCGAAATCATGGCAACAATAATATTGCTATGAGGTGGTGGGCTGGAATGCCTGTATGGATGGTACTCAAGCGGCAATGCTGAGCGTAGAATTGAAGGATATCAAAAAGTGGACCGAGAGATGCTCCGCTACAATACCCTGTTGTATGCTGTCTAACGAGTTTTTGAAAGACTGTGAAGATGTATTTTTCGACAGGGTTGAGTGGCGCCAGCTATGTCTAGCGTCTTTATGCAGTGCGGACGAGGGAGCTTGGATGCCTGATTGACTACCTGAGAGAGCCGGACATCCACTGCGTTATTCACTATCCCGATCCGCCGCATCGAGGGAGGTGCCGTTTCTTAGTTACAAATAAACTACCCGGCTGCAAGTAGTCGGAAGAAAAATATAATTTGCAAGAAAATCATAACTATTTGGTCCAACGCTATCCTTAGAAACTGTTTTAAAACTATTCAGGTGAGTGCGAAACATGGCATAGATCGGCTAGACAAAATCGCCAGGAGCGATTTTGAACAGCTCTGCTGGCCCGAAGGGGTGTAGGGCAGGAGGCCCGGAATAAAGCGCAGTTTACACGGGAATAAATGGGCATTTCGAACCGATTTATAACGCCGTATCGTGCCCGCTGAGGAGTTTTAAAACATCTACTTAGATACGCAGCAAGCTGTGGGATACTGATCCCATAGTGATTAAATTATTAATCTCACAAAACACCATCCGGAAAGACTCGGGAAAATGGGTTCAAGAAATTTACAGATAAATATCGTAAATCCTATAATCTATAAAGGGTGGGATGAGTTGTTAACTTCCGCCAACGGTTATTCGCTGTTCCATTCGCAAGCTTGGGCGCGGGTTCTGCACGATTCCTATCAATACGCTCCGCTTTACTTCACCATTATTGACAGGAGAAAACTATCCGCCCTGATTCCGGTAATGGAAGTAAACAGCGTCATAACGGGCCGGCGCGGTGTATCGCTTCCCTTTACAGATTATTGTCAGCCCATTGTTTCCGATAAAATTCAGTTCCAGGAGATATTAAATTTTATCATTCAATACGGCAGAAAAGCAGGATGGAAATTTTTTGAATTTCGGGGTGGTAATGACCTTCAAATCAACGCGACTTCATCATCACACTACTACACCCATACCTTGGGGCTTGACCAAGGTGAGAAAGAGGTGTTTTCAAAATTCCGGGATAGCACCAAGAGGAATATAAGAAAAGCGCTAAAGAATAGTGTTCATGTCGGACGCTATAACTCGCTGGAATCCGTACAGCAATATTATCTGCTGCATTGCTTGACGCGCAGCAGACAGGGTTTGCCGCCCCAACCCTTCTATTTTTTTAAGAACATTTACAAGCATATCATTTCTAAAAACCTCGGGTTTGTGGTTTTAGCAACCCATCAGAATAAATATATTAGCGGGGCAATGTACTTTCATTTTGGCAAGGAAGTTATATACAAATTCGGTGCGTCGGATATGCGTTATCAACACCTGCGTGCCAACAACCTGGTGATGCATCATGCCATTCGATGGTCCATTCAAAATGGTTACCATCAATTCTGTTTTGGCAGAACGGATCCCGATCACAAAGGTTTGATCCGTTTTAAAGAGGGGTGGGGAGCACCGGGAAATCGTTTAGATTATTTCAAAGTTGATCTTAGAAAAAACGCTTTTATTCAGGAAGAGCGACAAGCAAACCCGGGGGGATACCTCATTTTCCGAGAAATGCCGCTTCCTTTATTAAAAATTGCTGGATATCTGCTTTACCGGCATATTGGCTGAGTTAGGGGTTTTGTAACCCTGGTAATTACCTCAACGGTGAATATCGACAAACCTGGCAAGAACTGCCGGGGAGAAGCGATACTTATTGATAATAAGAGTATAAAAAATAAAGAATAAGGTAATGCTTTCCCTAACAAAAACTTATTATACGGTAAAGCCATTGATTCCCAGAAGACTGCAGCTCTGGACGCGTCGAATATATATTTTACACCAGCGACGAACCCACTTAAGCTCCTGGCCGATTAATGAAAGCGCCGGCATTCCACCCCCCGGCTGGAGCGGATGGCCGGAGAATAATAAATTTGCCGTCGTTTTAACCCATGATGTAGAAACCGCTGCCGGCCAGGCAAAATGTGGTGATTTAATGAACCTGGAAGAAGCGTATGGTTTTCGTTCATCCTTCAATTTTGTGCCGGAGCGTTATGATGTTTCTGCAGATCTACGAAGCGAACTGGTTCAAAGAGGGTATGAAGTCGGAGTACATGGATTAAAACACGACGGCAAATTGTACCAATCGAAAAATATATTTCAAAACCGCGCCGCAAAAATAAATCAATACCTGAAAGTTTGGCAATCCGTCGGTTTCCGTTCTCCCGCCATGCACCACAACCTAGATTGGATTCACGATTTAAATATCGAATATGACGCCTCCACGTTCGACACTGATCCGTTTGAACCTCAAGCGGACGGCGTAAACACAATTTTCCCCTTTTTTGTGAACAATTACTCTAATGGAAAGGGCTATGTAGAACTGCCTTATACCCTTGCCCAGGATTTTAGCCTATTTGTGATGATGAGAGAGCGCAGCATTAAGATTTGGAAACAAAAAATAGATTGGATTGTCGAGCGGAATGGAATGGCACTGTTAATTGCTCATCCTGATTATATGAATTTCGGTGAAGGTAAATTGGGATCGGAGGAGTACCCAGCAAGATATTATGCCGAATTCCTAGAATACATTAAAACAAAATATGAAGGTCAATATTGGCATGTTTTGCCGAACGAATTAGCGAGGTTTGTAAGAAATCAGGGAGGGAATAACTCGTAATATAACTTCCCGACAGAACGCTAAGTACCGGTCAACTATACCCGCCTCGATCAATAGCCTTACCCATAAGGTTCGAACGAAAGCCAAGATAAAATTTGAAGCTGATTTAAACACCTCAGGTGAGTGCACGGCAAGGCATAAACCGGTGATACAAAATCGCCTGAAGCGATTTTGAACAGCTCGGCTGGTCCGAAGGAGCGTAGAGCAGGACGGCTGGAATAACGCGCAGTTTACACGGGAGTAAATGAGCATTTTGAACCGATTTATAACGCCGTATCGTGCTTGCTGAGGGATTTTAAAACAGCTTCTCAAGTCGGATGTTACCTTTGATCAGCTCGATGCAATATCGCCGTCACTATACATCCGTGGGACACGCACTGAGATCGCATTGCTAGTGAGCATCTATCTCGTAGGTATCTCGCTGTGCTACCTTCTCGCCGATTAAGCGAGCCATCTTATTGACCCCACCAAATTTTTCTTTGGTTAACTCTGCATCTAGAATTCGAATATCCCAATGGCTCTCGATAAATGAGACCAGTTCAACCACAGCAAACGAATCCAGGATTCCAAGGTCGTAAAGGGACTTGTCTAAGGGTAGCGGTTTGGCGTCCTCGGCCAGTGGATTTGCATCGTAAATATACTGCAGCAATTCTTTTACTAGTTCGTCGTGTGACATTGGATTTCCCCATTTCGAATCCGAGTTTTAAAAATTATATGCCCCAGCCGATTTTCTGCGTCTATCTTCAAATCCGTTTTGATGAATCGACCATATAGAATCTGAGTCGAAAGCATCTGTATCAGGGCCATATTGTCTCGTGTCCCCATTCGAGAAAGTTCCGAAGACGCAATTTTTTTAAAAAGAGCCGCCACTAGTGACTCCTTAAAGAAGCCCGCGTCGCGGATCGCGGTGGCATTCATGTGTTCGTCGATTAAAGAGGAATGCGTTCCGTCCATAAAACAGAACGCCCGAATCTCCGGAGCCTGGTATGCAAACTTGGGACGATGGCAAATGTCATCGGGTAATAGGCCGCGAAACGCTTCTCGGAAAACCCATTTGTCCTTAAGGCCAGGAACCAGGTATTTCCTAGGAAGCGAATTAGCCATCTCGACAAACTCGTGATCAAGAAACGGATAACGCCCCTCGACTGAATTACCCATCGTCATGCGATCCCCTTGCGATGCTAAAAGGTAACCACGCAATAGCGTCACGAGTTCGAGATACTGTGCGCGATCGATTTCACCCGCGCTGAAAAACTCTTCAGGCAGAGTCGCTTGCAACGCCGCAGTGCAATCATAATCCCGCAGTTCATCTTTCAACTCCGGCGAAAAATAGACTTTGTTCGCGGCATTGTTTGCCCAACGTAGCAGATGAGAATAGAACGGTGAATCGGACATGAGCGACGATTTGAACGAATGGATCGCAAGGTTTGCATATCGCGGATTGGAGAACTGAGGGAGATAGGCATACAGCCTTTTGAACAGCTGAGGTCTAACGTCAGATTCTGGAAAACGTTGCCAGAACCTGCGAATTTTAACCTCACGAAAAATGTCATAACCCAATAATATTTCATCCGCCCCCTCACCACTAAGCACGACCTTCAAGCCATCTTTATGGACAAATTGCGAGAGCAGGTTCAGTGGGGTTGGCGCGGTGCGAAACAGTGGGACTTCGGCGTGGCATACGGCGCGCTGAAAATGGTCGGATATGTCCCGGTAGTTGCATAACAGACGCCGATGATCAGTTCCGCAATGTTTTGCAACCCGATCTTGGTACTCGCTTTCGTCGTAGGTACTATCGGCGAATGCGACTGAGTAGGTGCGCAGCCCAGAGGTCTGGTGGCGACTGGCTAAAGCTGCAATTGCCGAAGAATCGATACCACCACTTAGATAAGATCCCACCTCGATGTCCGCTCGAAGTCGCAGCGAAACAGATTGGGAAAGTGACTCTCGCAAAGCATCCTTGGCTGCTTCGAATCCCAGCATTGATTTAACTTGATGATCCGGGAAACCCCATTGGTAGTAACGGCTCACCCGCGGTGGCGCCCCCAACCGATAGATCAATCGGTGTGCTGGCGGCAATTCGCAAATTCCCGTAAACGTCGTTGCGCCAGGTACGGGAACCCAGAAGGAAAAGATTTGATCAAGTACCTTAGGCTCAATCCTTCGGGGAATCTGTGGCAGTGTAAATAGCGCCTTGATTTCAGATGCGAAGGCAAATGTATTGGGACCGTAGTAATAGAACAATGGACAAATGCCGAACCGATCCCTCGCCAAAAAAAGACTCTCGATTCGCGGATCCCAGATCGCAATGGCAAACTGGCCGTTTAGCTGATCTGTAAATCGTTGCCCATACTTCAAATAAAGTTGGAGAATGACTTCCGTGTCGGATTGCGTCCGAAGATTCGTATTGCGCTCGAAGTGCTCCGCCCGCAGCTCTTTGTAATTGAAAACCTCTCCGTTGTATGCCATCACGACACCTGTATCTTCGTCGCGCATCGGCTGCTGGCCTTGTTCGATGTCAATAATCGCCAAGCGTGCCGTCCCCATGCCGACATGCGTGTCACAATACGTCCCAAATTCATCTGGGCCGCGATGTTCCAATAGGGCCAACATCAAATCGACGGTTCGCTCATCGATGCCATCGGCGGATAGTCCTGCAATTCCACACATATCAGCCTCGATACCTCCCCGAAACGATAATTGGCTGTACCGATGATTCCTTTGCATGCGACAGCAGGAGTTCGTTCCAGCGGTGCTTAAGATCGTGCTGACCGATCTCGGACTCGTGAAATAATCCCAAGGTTCCCCCATCGGTTGATCCGACTTGCGCCCGTGTTTTTTTTGGCAACAAATGAACGATCGCGCGATCATCGACTAAGGGCAAGTTGAGATTGCGCTTGAGGTCTTCCGAATCCAACAGTTCCGGCGGCACCCTGAGGTAGTCCTCGGCGAGTACTGAAAATGGCTGGATCAGAATGAAACCCCAATGATGAAATATTCCCATCTCTCGATCACCCGCATCCAACCCATAGACCAGGAAACGACGGAGTCTTCCCCGCGAGACGTTCGGCAGCCGATAGTATGTAGTGCCGTCGAACTCTTCGGCACAGTAGTCGGCGACAAACTCATTCATCAAATCGCCAGTGAGAACGATCGCGGGTTCGCTGCCTAGTTCGCTACGAAGGTGTTTTGCGATATGGTAATTCACCCAGGCGCAATGCACATTAAAGTCGCGCCAGTCCTGGCAATATAGGAGAACCCGATCGAGTGTTTCCTGGTTCAATTCACGTTTCAGCACCACGGATCTAAATGGCATTTCCAGTGCGGAGGCAATGGAACTGGCGGCTCGATAATCATCGCTTAGTGATTTGTATGAAAACGTCACAGCCGTGGCGTTACCTAGGTATCGACGGGCATAGGTGGCGATAATCGTGCTATCGAGTCCCCCTGACAGGCAGACGAAAAACCGGCAATCAGGAAAGTGTGTGTCCAACTGAACAAAAAAATTCGTCAATTTCCGGTTGAGCTCACTGGAAAATCGACTCGCATTAAAATGGGTGTCCGTTTCAATCGCACTCAAATCCCAATAACACGACAATTGCGACTCACCCGTTTCTTTATCAAGCCTCGCGTAATGCCCGGTAGGCACCGACATCACGGCGTTAACGTCTTCCGTCGTCCGGGCGACGTCGTGAAGATAGTGACCCACCGTGACGAGACCGGTATCAACTGCAACATGATAGAATAGCTTGTTCAATCCGATGCGATCGCGGCACAGATAGATGAATCGCGAGTCTTCGTAGACGATCGCGAATTGCCCTAACGCGAGACACGGACGACGATCTTCAACGATTCTTGATAAGAAGTCTGATTCCGTACCAGCCCAGAATAGATTTGGCGGAAAGTCCAATTTACGTAAGGTTAGCCGGGATTGTGCTTGCATGATAGTGCACCTAAAAGACCCTGCGGGAGTATCCTAGAAATTTAAATTCGCGAACCAGTTTCGTGGTTGTAAAGCCCACGTTCATCAACACGTTTAACGAGTGAATACTGTCTTTGCGAATATAAGTGACGCCTCGACGATAGCCTTCTTTTTTTGCCATCTGCAACAGCTGCCACGATGCGTACGCCATAAATCCTCTTCCGCGGTACTCAGGAAATGTAAAGGCGTCCTCAATGGCGACTTCGGTTTCCCTTAAGGTCAAGAGTAACCCCTTGTATTTATTCTGAATGATCTCATTCTCGGTCGGATAAATGATCCATTGCAGATAGGCGAGCGACCGGTCGACATCAAGCGCATAGCAGTTCCTAAAACCACTCTCGTAGAAATCAATTCGCTGTAACAGTTCGCGCTTATCGTCGTACGTAAGCCGTGACAATTGCTCATACAGCGCTTCGATCTCGAAGCTTTCTACGCGACGAAGTTTGCCACCACCAATTTTCCTCGGAGGTACTGATGGCAGCCCTTGCAAACGATTATGCAGTAAATAACAGTGGTTAAAGTATGTGGCGCGACGTAGCGCAAGCCGGGCCAACTCATGAACCCGGAAGTGCCTAATTGCCCGAAATGTTTGCATTGATGTTCAATTAGTGGATTGGGCGTACTAGGTGCACCAGAACATCTATTTCGCAAGTTATGCCAAGAAGCGAGAAGCGGTGAGGCGGATCCTGCAATTCCATACTCACCGAGAGACTTACGATGATTTGCCGGCAACCCTAGAACGGAACTTTTCTCAAAATTTTCGTCGGAGTTTCGCGTTACGAATTCAGCTTTATGCTCTCCGTAAGCGAAGTTCATCGTGTGAAACCAGGAGTTAGAAAAGAGCCTTTAGCAACAACCGAGTAGTATTCGGTCGCGGTAGAACCACTACTTTGATGAGATTTAACCGGCCGTAAACAATCACTTTCTCATTGCTGGACGGTAATCACGTTCGAAGTCGCCATCGAATCTGCTAACCTGCCCCCACCAAACCGCCTCCGGATGTTTTTCAATCACCCTAACTGATTAGGGCAACAGCGATTGAACGTCTTGTACCAGAATGTTAGCGCAGAGCAAGGTATGGAAAGCTATTTGAGAGTACGTGTCGATTAGATTAGAATCGCCCATTCAAGCAAATGATTAGACTATTCCGTCCTATGGACTAAGCCTCAGGCTTTCTCTCGTTATCGACGTCGACGGATCCTCCCGCACCCAGGATTGTTTAACGTCCTGGAAGACCCTCCTGCAGACAGCAGATAGATATTATAAACGCCCCCTTTTTTTATTCAGCGGAAATGTATCGCAATAGTATGGAGCTGTCAATGGAATGAATTATTGATCTGATATCGCATCATTTTGCACGTTTGTACTAGCAGAATATATAGGATAACTGCGGGGCATCGACCAGTTATAGGCTATAGGCGATTGCCGACTCGGTAGTGAAGCCAGTTTGGGGAGTGTGTTCTTGTGGTATCAGGTAATAACGATTTGATTTAAGGGCCTTGTTAGGGCTTTTGGTGGCGCCCAGTAGGACATCCGAGACGGCCGAGGATCCTGCGCCAACGGGATTTGGATAGTGGCGAGAATCTTCAGCGCACCGCCACAGGAGGGCAGGTTTGCACATGGATATCATAATTGGGGATCGACAGCACCCATTGGCGCAGCGCGACCCGGAGAATGACAATATCTACCAAAAGGGCTCCAGTCTCTGCGATGCTCCCTGTCCCCCAAGCCGGGCAAGGAGATTGCCAGCGAGGAGAGAGGGAAAGGTAGGGATTCTGTTAAACTCGAGTAACTATTCAGCCAGATATGTCGTTCTGTACTTAGCCTTGCCATAGATTGTCTAAATAAAAAGACGCTAGACCATAGAAGGGGCGTGTCCACCACTCCGGATCAACGGCCAGTATCACTTTACATTGGCACCCGTTACCCGCGAGCCTATATAATCTCTTCATGTCGCGTCCACCTCACCAAACCCCGTCACCAGAGGAGCCCTGGTCCATTGATTCATGGACCACTAAGCTCACATCTCAGCAGATCATCTATCAGGACCGGATGGCTGTGGAGAACACAATTGCACGCCTACGGAACTTCCCGCCGCTGGTCACCTCTTGGGAGATTGAGCGCCTCAGATCCCGATTGGCTGACGCCCAAGCCGGGAAACGCTTTTTGCTACAGGGAGGGGACTGCGCTGAGACGCTAGCTGATTGCACCCCGAATATCATTACCGCCAAGCTAAAAATTTTATTGCAAATGTCACTAGTGTTGGTACACGCCTCGAAACAACCGGTAATCAAGGTAGGACGCATTGCCGGCCAGTATGCCAAACCGCGTTCCAGCACTACCGAAACCCGCATCATTGAAGGAAATAGCCTGACCTTGACGAGTTACTACGGGGATCTAGTCAACAGCGCCCAGTTCAACGCCCAATCACGCCGACCCGATCCCTACCGAATGATCAGGGGTTACAAACATGCTGCGCTGACGCTGAATTTTATCCGCTCTCTGATGGATAGCGGATTTGCCGATCTACACCATCCGGAAAATTGGGATCTAGGATTTTTATCGAACGCCGCGCTATCTCCGGCCCTGCGAGAAGAGTACCAGCAAATGATAAGGAATCTGTCCGATGGTCTGCGGTTCACCGAAGCCCTGGGGGAACAAGACATCAGCGAACTCCATCGCGCCGAATTCTTTACCAGCCACGAAGGCTTAAATCTACTCTATGAAAGCGCGCAAACCCGCCGCGTACCAAGACGCCAGGGCATCTATAACTTAACGACTCATCTTCCCTGGATTGGCGAACGCACGCGACAGCTTGAAGGCGCCCATGTGGAATACTTTCGAGGCATCGCTAATCCAATAGGATTAAAAATTGGGCCAACTATCGAAGCGGGGGAATTAATCGAACTTATTCAACGACTCAATCCGAAGAATGAGCCAGGTAAGATTTTGATTATCACACGCTTCGGTATGAAGCGCGTCGAAGATTTGCTTCCCTCACTGATTGACGCGGTTAGACAACGTCAGCTACGCGTTTTATGGGTCTGTGATCCCATGCACAATAACACCATGCTCACCGCGAAGCACATCAAGACACGGAGCTTCGACCACGTGCGCGCGGAACTGGAAACCACCTGGGACGTGCATAGCGCCCTAGGCTCCCGCCTGGGAGGGATTCACATCGAACTCACGGGGGATGATGTGACTGAATGTGTGGGCGGAGCTTCGGGACTGACCGAAGGCGATCTCTCGGTGAATTATGCGTCTGCTTGTGATCCCCGGCTTAACTACCAGCAGTCCTTAGAGCTGGCCTTTGTACTGGCTAGGCGAATGAGGGGGTCAGTCAGTTAGTCGGATGAACACAGTCATTCCCTTGTTCACTGGTTTTTTACTCAGCGGCTTGATCAGCTATCTTGCATGGCGCCTGCACTCATTAACGTACGGTGGGGCTTGGATGGCGATTGCGATCGGCGGACTCATCTTTAGCCTGGGCGGCGTTGCGTGGGCATTATTGTTAATCGCTTTTTTCGTCTCATCCAGCCTCTTATCAAAGGCATTCAAAACGCATAAAGCCGCATTGAGCGAGAAATTTGCCAAAGGGAACCAACGTGACGCGACTCAAGTGTTTGCCAATGGGGGGCTCGGCGCCTTGTTGGCAAGCACACAGTTCCTTATTCCGGACCAGCATTGGCCCTGGATCGGCTATGCGGGAGCGATGGCTACGGTGAATGCCGATACCTGGGCCACTGAACTTGGTGTGTTAAACTCTAGCCCGCCACGGTTAATCACTACAGGCAAAAAAGTTGAACGCGGTACATCAGGAGGTATAAGCTTTCTTGGCACGGTTGCAGCTCTGAGTGGAGCGACGCTTATTGCTTCGCTTGGGGAACTGATCAATCCACACTTCGCATTCTGTACAAGTCTGTGCGCCATATCGCTAGCGGGATTAGCGGGTTCACTGATGGATTCGATGTTGGGGGCTACTGGGCAGGCCAGATACCAATGCACCCGATGTTCAACTGAAACGGAACACTATCCTCTACACACCTGCGGTAAACCAACGGTGCTCGTTAAGGGGTGGCCGTGGCTACAGAATGACGCGGTAAATTTCATCAGCTCGATTTTCGGCGCATTGGCGGCGATTCTATTCTGGGTATGGCTTTAACGGATAAATACCCGCCATTTTCGAAACGACTCAGCCTGTTATTGGAAACGTTTCTCGAAACGCGATCCGAATATCTGAATACTATAATACGAGATCTATGCGTTGGCTGAGCGCAACTTGTAGCGAGTACCTAGCTGATTAGCGGAATAAGCTAAACGCATCAGAAATTTGCTAAGTGGGGATGAAAAACCTGGTTAAATTCCTCGGGCTTCTCAATAAAGGGTACATGCCCGGTATCTTGTATCACTACTTCTTGGTAGACACCACCGGCTTTGGCGTACTGGTCCAACACAGTACGTGTTTGAGCGAGCATAGGCTGCGGAGGAAAAATTTCCGCCCCCGGCCATCCGGAAATAAGACCAGCCGCGCCCAGTGCCCCTGGACAAGACGCTGCCGTATCGGAAACGGCGAGATCGTCACTTCCGCGTACCCAAAGAATGGGCGGTTTTGGATTGATTGTGGATAAGCTTCGAACCTTTCCAGCATATTTGGGCGAGGCCGCATTGGCCATTCCCCATATTCCTGGCGCAACATAGGGCCAGTTGGTGGTTATTACAGAATCGCCGGGCAGATCCTGGGGACCGATGTGGGTTTGTAACATGGACGACAACAATTCTTCTTCTCGCGGCGGGATAAAGGGTGGCCTGAATACCAGGGCTCGTAACGCGGTTCTGGGAGAGAACAGTTGCTCCATGCCACGATCTCCCGCTTGGATCAATTGCAGCAACCCGGGGTTAGTTAATCCACCACCTGAGCCCGCATAATCTTCGAAGCATGGGGTACCGATCGCGTCTTTAGTTCCACCAAAACCATAGGGCGATCCGGGTGCTACCAGGGTCACGGCCAAAAAGCGTGCCGAGTGATTCATGAGCAAGCGCCAGACCACGGAGCCCCCCATAGAGTTTCCCACTACATGAGCTCGATCAATATTCAGATGATCCAGTAACGCGATAGCGTCGTCCGCGAGATCACCCATGCCCCGCGTAGCATCAATTTTCCTATCCGGATCTGCCTCACCGAAACCCCTCTGGTCGGGCGCGATGCCGCGAAAACCCGTCGGCAAGCTCAACATCACTTCTTCCCACCACGTCGCCGACGAAATATTACCGTGCAAGAGCAATACTGGCCGTCCGTCTTCAGGACCGGAGAAAAGAACACGCGTTTGAATCCGATCCGTGGTGATTCGTTCTGCAATAACGCCTGGCAGTGTGGGTACATTCATTGGCCGAATCTAGGTTATAGCCAAAAGTAAACTACACTAGTGGAGCCGCCGCTACTAAGCCCCGATTCCTCCTCAAAACCTGGGAATCGGGGATATGAAGCTTTACTATTCCAATAAAACGGGGCTGGTGCCATGTTTGCCCCCAGCCCTGCAAGAGGCCGATATCAACAACGCGAGCTTATCAGCCTACTGGTGGATGCCAGCCCGCATCGGCCCACAGCTCACCACTGACTGCTGAGTTGGAAATCAGGAAGCAGATCGCATCAGCGATTTCCGCGGGACGAATCAAGCGACCCAGTTGGATGTCCGGTAACACATATTTCTCGACGTAACCTTCCGGCATCCCCTGCAGTATCGGTGTATCGACGAAACCAGGGTGAATCACCGCCGTTCTTACACCATGAAACATGGATTCCTTCATGAGTGTGGTGGCCGCACCCTCGAGACCGGCTTTCGTCGTGGCGTAGGAGATCTGACCTTTATTACCTTGAGAGGCGACGGAGCCAATAAAAACGATAGTTCCCTGTACGGTCTCATCGGGATGCCATTTCTTTAAACCCTGTTTATGACGGTATTTCCCCATCCGCGCGACCAGCTCCATGGACCAGTAAATCGGATGGACGAGATTGACTTCCAGAACCTTATGGAACAAATCAATCGGATAAACATCCGGCTCACCGGTTTCCCTATCAATTTTAATGGCTAGACGATCACGGAATATACCTGCCGACGGCACACAAATGTGTACGACATCGTACTGATCACAAAGGGTATCGAACACTTTCGTGCGGAATTCCGAATCGGTGACATCCCCCTGAAACGCTTGAACAACCGAACTACCCGCTTGCTTATTAATTTCTTCGGTGACCTGAGGAACATTGTCGCTAACATCCACCAATCCGACCGCTTTTACCCCCCGATTGACCAGTTCCTCGATTGCAGCTCTACCGATACCACTTGCTCCCCCAGTCACTATCGCGACTTTATCTTTAATTTGCATTATATTCTCCTCGATTATATAGCCATCCTTATCCGTCCTCTGACTTTAAACATCGTTAAGGACCAGGGTCGATGGCGCAACTGACAGTCTAAAAAACATTTGTGCAATGCGACATTGCCGTATATAAACCGTGCCGCATAGCACGTAATTTGTCAAGGCTTTTTTAGCACTTAATGTCTCTAGGAGGAGAGGGCTGTGGCGCTATGCCAGTCGATGGAGTCGTTTCAATTTAGGTGGGAGCAGAATAGAATCGATACGCGCAGCTTAGTCGTTCCTAGTCCTGTTTAGGGGTTTCATCGATCTTGATCGAGCTAGCCGCTCGACGGCTAGTACGCATCAGTTTTTCTTGGAATTCACGCCAGATGTCAAGGTTGCGTTTGGCCAAATCAGCCATGGATTCGACTGGATTGCCCGATACCATATCTTTTATTTGCTTGTGTACCCGAGTCTGCTGTTCGATAAATAAATCCAAACTCTGCTCCAAATAGCTTGAAAACGCCCCCTGCACGGAACCGCCATAAAATCGGATCATTTTTGATAGGATCTCAGTCGTAAATAGCGGCTTGCCAGCGGATTCTTGCTCGAGAATAACTTGAAGCAGAATGCTACGCGTCAAGCCCTTATTGGTAACAGCGTCGACCACTTTGATCTTGATACCCTGCATCACCAGTTCACGGACATTAGCTAAAGTGATGTACCGGCTCAGTTTGGTATCGTACAACCTGCGGTTAGGGTATTTTTTGATAATCCTTACCATTGACATATCGCGAGAACCCTTTTAGTGAGCTAGTAAGCGCCCTTGAATATCCAATACCCGACAGGCACAACACAACCTCGTGGCTTGAGCCGTAACAACGCAATAGCTTATTCATGATGGCCACAATTGATTTAGACCCTATTGATTTAGACTCTATTTCTTTGCTTTTAACTAGGATTCAAAGTCTGATCTCCAGTTTGTCCCTCAGGTAGCTTTTCACCTCGAAGATAGAAACCTCTCTTCGGTGAAAAATACCAGCGGCTAACGCTGCATCCGCTTGCGAACCAGTATACACCTCATAGAAGTGCTGCGCGCTACCAGCGCCGCTAGAGGCAATAACAGGTATAGAGACGGCCCGTTTTACCGCAGTGATCAGTTCCAGATCAAATCCCTGATTCGTTCCATCCCGATCGATACAATTCAGTAAGATTTCACCCGCACCCAGCGTCTCGCAAATTTGGGCTAAAGTAACCGCATCCAGGTCCCGGCCTTCACGTCCCCCGTTTATGGTACACTGGTACCAGCAATGCCGCTCACCAGAGGGGCCAGCAATAGCGGTTTCGATAACAGGATGCTTCACGTCATCCGGTGAATTTACATAAACTCTTCTTGGGTCGATTGAAATAACCACAGCTTGATTGCCATAAACACGGGAAATGTCCCCAATGGCGTTAGGCAATGGTTTTCTATTATTTTTTAAATACGCCTCGGCAATCAGCACTGCATCGCTACCAATGGAAACTTTATCCGCACCCGAACGGAAATATTCGGCAGCCACATCGAGTGCCGGATAGTAGTGGCCATTCTTATCGGTATAATCCCGAATACCGCCACCAATAGTCAGGGGTACGAAGACATTTCTAGATGTCTGCTTTAGGACTTCAAGCATGGGCATGTCTTCCAAAGGAAAATCTCTGAAGCCCGTAATGTTCAAAAAGGTAATTTCATCGGCCCCGTCTTCATAGTACTGGCGCGCCAACTCAACCGGTTTACCTAGATTCCGGACGGCACCCCTTTCTCTGACATTGTACTGATCTCCTTTGGTCACCACCAGATCGCCTTGGTCGTTCGAACGCACATCTAAGCAAGCAATGACTCGCTTGGCCAGTCCAGTCGACGGCAAGTTTCGCTGAGGGTAACCCGGTTGAATACTCGTCTCAAAGAAACGCTTTAGTAAACTCAGGCCCGCTGCCCCACTTTTTTCCGGGTGAAATTGGGTAGCAATGAGATTTCCCTGTTGGATACTACTGACAAATTCCCCATCATAATCCGTTGTCGTCAGAACACAGGTACCGTCATTAGGGACAACATGGTAGGAATGAACAAAGTAGAATTTCTCTCCACCGTTCAGACCATTAAAGAGCCGGGAGGGCTGCTTAGCAACGATACCATTCCAGCCAATGTGGGGAACGGAGCATTTAATGGCGAATTTTTTTACGTACCCTTGCAGGAATCCCAACCCTCGCACACCTGGAGCTTCCTCGCTGTGGTCAAACAATACCTGCAATCCCAGGCAAATTCCTAAAAAAGGGCGACCTGAATGAAGGTAGGCTTTTAGCGGCTCAACATAGTTCTTATCGTTTAGGACCTGCATCACGCTGCCAAAAGCCCCCACCCCTGGGAAAACAAGATGCTCAGCAGACAGGATATCTTCACTTTTCGAAACGATCTGAACTTGTTCCCCCAAGCGCTCGATGGCATTAATCACGCTCCTAACATTGCCCGCGCCATAATCCAATAGTGTAACCATTGATTACCGGTACCTCGCTCAAATGGTTCAGTTACTTCAATATTAATGTCGGCAATTCTTATACCACTGTTGCTCATAAGGATTCCACCCTGTGTGCGGAATGGTTTTATTTTGGTTGAATCCGCGAACGCCAGTCTCGACGCAAAGACATGCCTGATGCGCGTTGATTAAATCGACAACTAGGGAAAAAAAGCCCGTCCGAAGGCGGGCTAAGATGAAGAAGCTGGTGAGTTATTTGGGAGGAAATCGCCTGTGATCAGACGTTCACCAACTTCTAGTAAGTTATACTTGTTAGCGAAATCTCACTGGGGATATTCGTGCGCAATCCCCCGCTAAGAACTGACACTAACTATTCTTGCTTGTGGTTCTAGAGATCAGGCTCACCTGCCTCTGCAGCTTGCCTTTAAGCGTTACTAATAATATTTAGCACCAAATGAATTTTGTAGTTTGATTTGAATCAATTCCCCCTCTCTTTTTGCCTGATGATGGCAGTCACCCCCTGCCGATCTAGGTTCGAGCAATCAGTGCAAAGCCAGAGATTGATGATTTCACAACTACAGACTTTTGCAATAGGCGTTGTACATCTGACTAGGCATCCACTGCCTCCTACAATTCATGGGGGTATTTGGGGACAGGGTGGGCGATTTCGGCACCAACCCACACGTATGAACTCTACTAATGACTCCCGTCAAGTCCTAAATCTCTTAGCAGACTCGCCCTCGGACTCGAATAGCTCCCTTTGTCTAGTCCTGGCAAACAGGCGTGACAATATCTCGGAATGATATTGTTGTATTCGAATAGACTGGTGCTCGCTTATTTTCCCACGATGCTTTGTAACACTGCACCGATATTCACGCTCATTGCTACGAGTGCTTCCCTGATCATGAAAAATGCAAGTATGGCGGCGAGTATAAGCACCATTGTCTGTACGAACCGCAGTTTTCGTTCCGTATCGAATAATCGCTGTTGGACATCAGGCTCTTCTAAGCGGTCGATACGCTGTTCTAGGAGTTGCATTACCAAGTGCATATCACTCATTTGCACCCGCACTTTGTTAAGTGCACCATTATCCTTTGTATTTGTAATCGCTATTTCATCCGTCGATTCACTACTATCCTGCTCTTGGTTTCCCTTAATAGAAGTATAATCTGCGCCTGTTTTTGGTGGCCGAAGTACTCGATCGGCCCATTTACTTGAATCAATATTCATATAAACTCTACTCTATAACAGTAAAAACCTTATTTTTTCCTACTCCAATTTATCATATAGCATCGTATGCTCAGGTATACTTTTAATTTAGACTCAACAACTACTTTTAATCTCCCCCTTGTCCATGCATCCTATAAATAGGATGCCCAAATGATACCATTAAGGGATTTGTGGCGTTGTTTTTTCTGTCTAAAAGTCCCTTTCAGGGGAAACTCCAGGTAAAGCGATTTTTTTAAATCCTTTTGATTAAATATATTCGAGAATACAAGTCACAATATTGCTGGTTGCACATTGGGATAGTCAAGAGCCGTTCAACCATCGCAAACTAGGGTTTGTTTACAGATGAGGATCATTCTAATTACCTCAAATACCCCATTGATTTAAGCCATGTCACGCTTGTCATGCCCCACCCCAGTTCGCCTGGCGTGTGGGAGGTGGCTATAAAGACGAGGGATTAATGAGAGGGCATGCGGAAACTGCGAATTTAGGAAATTCACGACGGACGAAATGGCGACGTCGACGCTCACCCTGTGAGTGACAGTACTAGGCTCTTTCATCGAAAAACTGGGATAGAACGCGAGTTATCACTGAGCATCAGATTGGGCCGATTATAGATGAACGTGATCCGAGAACAGTTTCGTCGTGCAAGTGATTTAATTTGGATCGAATCTTCAAGTGTATACCGGAGACCTTGGCAGAAATGGCTCGTGCGCTGGTTGCGCATTGGTTATATGGTGATGCAGGATCTAACCGAAGGTCAGCTGACTCTACGAGCGATGAGTCTTGTGTATACGACGTTGCTCTCTTTAGTGCCCTTGCTTGCACTAAGCTTTTCGGTCCTGAAAGCCTTTGGGGTACACAATCAGATTGAGCCTATGCTGCTCAATTTATTGCAACCCTTAGGTCCTAAGGGAACCGATATTTCCCAGCGGATCATTGAATTCGTGGACAACGTGCAAGTCGGGGTGTTAGGCACCCTGGGTCTTGGGCTTTTAATCTATACCGTAATCGCTTTGATGCAAAAAATTGAGGGAAGCTTTAACTACGTCTGGCACGTTACGCAGCATCGATCTATCGCGCAACGCTTCAGTGATTATCTGAGTGTGATTATCATTGGGCCGGTCTTGGTTTTTTCAGCCCTAGGAGTGACGGCTTCGCTGATGAGCACAACCATCGTCCAAAGGCTTGCTCTTATTGAGCCCTTTGGTACGTTGATCGCCGAGATCACAAACCTAATCCCCTACTTGATGATTATTGGCGCCTTTGCCTTTATCTACGGCTTCATACCCAACGCCAAAGTCAAAGTAAAATCCGCGCTCATCGGTGCCGTGATCGCGGGTATTGCTTGGCAATCCACGGGCTGGGGATTTGCATCTTTCGTTGCCAACTCGGCTAAATATACGGCCATCTATTCGGCTTTCGCCAGCCTCATCATGTTCATGATTTGGCTATATTTGAGCTGGCTAATACTGCTAGTTGGCGCGAGTATCGCTTTTTATCACCAACATCCTGAATACTTGCTGATCCCCAATCGCCAAGCTCCACTCAGCAATCAGCTTAAAGAATGGCTTGCCTTAGCCACCATGCGCCATATCGGCCGTCAACACTACCAGCGTAGTCGCGGCTTCAGCCTCGAGGAGCTCGCGCAAGCGCTTCGATTCCCCACACACTATGTAGAATCCATTGTTACGATGCTAACGTCGCGCGGCTTTTTAACCCAGTCCGCGGAAGATCCACCCCGGCTACTCCCAGCACGACCTTTAGATGCTACTCCGTTGACGGAGCTGATTTATGCGATTCGAAAATACGAGCATGATGAGGCCATGATGAATCAAGCGGGGAATGATGAAATGATCGTGGCTGAATTAATGCAAAAAATGGAACAGAGTACGGCTAATGTGTTCGATGGGATTACAGTGAAAGACCTCGTTTTTCTCACCAAGCCAATACCTGAGGATACCCAAACTAAGGAAAAAATTACGGTAAGCTTGGGAAAAGAACATTCAGGATAACTTCGATCCCTTTATCCTTGGCAGTTTCCGGGAAACCGTCATCACATCAACAATTACTCCGCGACGGGATAGGGCATTTCGGCATGCTCAATCTGAAAGGATTCTACATGCTCAGCGACCTCCTTAACATCCTCGAAAGAGGCCACATGAAACAGCGCTTCCCCCTCATGCACCAATGGCATGTTCGTCTTACCGATCACTATTCCGCTATTTGCAGCTAACACGTTAACCTCGGTGTCACCAAATGGATCAGCGATCACCCCCATGACTTCGTCCTTTTTTACCCGCTTCCCGAGCGAGGCAAACGTGCGCAGAATCCCGCTCTCCGGCGCGCGCACCCAAGCACTGCCATGAGCGATAAAGGGTTCGATTTTGCTCGATTTATTGACCTTTAACCCCGGCAACATCCCTAGAGCCCGCATGACGTTTATGATCCCCTGCACACCGGCACGAATGCTGATTTCATCGAATCGCAAGGCTTCTCCAGCCTCATAAAGCAGCATGAATACTCCTCGTTCGGTTGCGCTCTGACGGAGTGACCCATCACGCACTTGGGCGTCGATCAACACGGGAACGCCAAAGGCCCGAGCCAAGCGCATGGTTTCTTCGTCATCCAGTTTGGCGCGAATATGTGGGAGATTCGCGCGGTGAATAGCGCCTGTATGAAGGTCTATACCGTGGGAACAATTCGCCACAATATTTTGCATGAAGAGACGGGCTAAACGGCTTGCCATAGAGCCTCGCTCAGACCCTGGGAATGCCCTGTTGGGATCCCGGCGATCCGGTAGGTAACGTGAATGGTGGATCACGCCGTAAACATTGACGATAGGAACCGCAATGATCGTTCCCCGCAGCTTTTTTAACAACGCGCGCTTGAGCAACCGACGAATAATTTCGACACCATTCAATTCATCACCGTGCATCGCGGCACTGATGAATAACCGTGGACCCTCCCGTCTACCGCGCACAACCTGCACCGGCATCGTCATGGGTACGTGTGTGTAGAGTCTTGGAAGCGGCAATTCCAGGGTTATCCTGAGTGCCCGGTTCGATGCATTCACCATTGATCTTTAGCGGTCCATGCATCGTATGCCTAGCCTCGGCCACGGGTACGAGTACGGTTGGGCTTTGCATTCTGCTCTACGAATTGAACGATCATGCCAGCGATATCCTTACCGGTGGCTTTTTCAATACCCTCCAACCCCGGTGAGGAATTAACCTCCAATACGACGGGACCATGATTGGATCGCAAAAGGTCGACACCTGAAACATTAAGCCCCATCTTCCGCGCCGCCCTAACAGCCGTAGAGCGCTCTTCGGGCGTCAACCGAATCAAGCGCGCCGTGCCACCACGATGCAGATTAGAGCGAAATTCTCCTTCTTTGGCGGTTCTCATCATCGCCGCCACGACTTTTTCTCCGATCACGAAACAGCGCAGATCCGAACCGTGCGCCTCCTTAATGAATTCCTGAACCAGAAAGTTGACATTTAAATCGCGGAACGCGCCGATCAAACTTTCGGCTGCATTATGGGTTTCAGCGAGAATGACACCCTTACCCTGGGTGCTTTCGAGCAGTTTTACCACCAAGGGCACACCACCGACCAGTTCGATGAGGTGCGCGGTGTCATCGGGTGAGCTGGCAAACCCGGTCAGCGGCAGACCAATCCCCGCCCGGGAAAGAATCTGTAAAGACCGCAGCTTATCCCGCGAACGGGTGATCGCCACGGATTCGTTCAATGGATAAACACCCATCATCTCAAACTGCCGCAACACCGCCGTGCCATAAGCGGTAACCGAAGCGCCGATTCGGGGTATCACCGCATCAAATCCTTCCAATTTCTGGCCTGCGTAATACACCCCGGGCCTATGCGAGGCGATATCCATATAACAATGCAGGTGGTTCAACACCTGAACTTCATGACCCCGCAGCTTCACCGCCTCAACCAAGCGTCTGGTGGAAAAAAGCCTCTTGTCTCGTGACAGAATGGCGATTTTCATGTATGAGACTAGCTCCCCCTAGTTTTGTGGTTTCAATGTCAGCAAGGTACGATGTATGTCGACATGCGGATTAGGTTGCAAGAACGAGCGGGCAGGATCAACCACAAACCGACCTCGCAATGCCGTTCGCCCGAGCAACATGCGAAACTTCATAATGTCCCGGTCGGTTAAGGTCAACTCGATGGGCCAGGTTTGACCGCCTACCGTTACCGGTGTCTCGATCACCATCCGCTTCTCTCGATGACCGCCAGAATCCCTGACGCGACGCACATCCAGTAAATCAGCACAACATTCGATTTCGACCGCCCTACTTCTCTGCTCCGGATGAACTCGAAACCGTACCCGGTCACGCCCGTTTGAGCGAAAACGTTCAACATAGAATGCGTGTAAGGTGGAAGTTCGAGCCCCTGTATCCACTTTGGCTTTGAGCCTGGAGATGCCCAGCTCTGACAAAGCAACCCACTCTCGCCATCCTATAATCGTCTTATCGGGCTTGTTTAACATGTTCAAAGACAATTGGACAGACCGCCCGGTATAGGCCAACCAAGATTATGGAGCGATTGACCTTCATGCCACCCCTTGAGCTCTACAGTAAGAAAAGCGTGCCCAAGCCCAAGAAGGTCATAAATCCCACCACGTCCGTGACCGTGGTGAGCACCACAGCCCCGGATAACGCTGGATCAATTCCAAAACGATTCAAGATCAAAGGAACGAATAAACCGGCCAAAGCGGCAACCAGCATGTTGATTAATAACGCAACGGCGATAATGGCAGCGATGCGGTAATCGGAAAACCAGAACGCGGCAACGACCGCGACAACGACCGCCCAGAGTAGCCCATTAAGAAAACCTATCGCGAGTTCCTTCATGATGAGCCAACGGGAATTGGCCGTACCAATCTGCCCGAGTGCAAGGCCACGGATCATCAACGTTAAGGTTTGACTCCCGCTGATACCGCCCATGCTCGCGACGATGGGCATCAACACGGCGAGTGCAACTACTTTGTCGAGGGCGGCCTCAAAAAACCCAATAACCCACGACGCAAGAAACGCCGTGAGCAGGTTGATCCCCAGCCACAGTGCCCGGCGCCGTGTGCTGGGAAATATGGGTGCAAAAAGGTCTTCCTCTTGTTCCAGGCCGGCCATAGTCATCAGCGCATGGTCGGCTTCCTGACGAATCAAGCCAACAATGTCGGACACCGTAATCCGGCCCACGAGACAATTTTCACTATCCACTACGGCTAATGAGACCAAATCACGCCGATCGAACAATAGGGCGACATCGCGTTCCGACATCTCCGCTGGAATCGGCTCTTCGGCCATCTCCATAATTTCGCTTACCAACAGGTCCGGTAACGCTGCGACGAGCTTGGCGAAATACAGCTTGCCCTGATATTTATTGTCGCGATCCACCACCATTACGCTATCGGTCTGAGTGGTCAAACCGTAGCGGCGAAGGTAGCGCAATGCGGTATCCACCGTAACATCGGGGCGCACGGTCCTCAGATCCGTACGCATCAGCCGGCCCGCCGTTCCTTCGTCATAGGCTAGTAGGGTTTCCAACCGCTGCCTGTCCTGCGCATCTAAAGCACCGATCAACGTTTCACTGACTTCGCCGGGAAACTCGTGAACAACCTCGATCAGCTCGTCGACATCCATGTTTTGCCCCGTCGTGACCAGCGCATCGTCGGACATTTCGTCGATAAGCGACTCACGAGCGATATCTCGAAGATGGAGCAATACCCGAGCCTGTGATTCGGGGGCAAGCACAGCCCACAATTGAGCGCGTTCAGGCGGAGGCAAGGCCTCCATCACCAGCGCAATCTCAGCAGGAAAATGCTGATCGAGTTCGTTCCGAAGCCTGGTTTCATCGCCCGTAGCCAGCAGTTCACTGACTAGATCGACAAGTTCCTCGTATAGCGCAGCAATTTGTAACGCACTCAACTTGGAAACTCTCCTTGCAATCAGCAGTGGCAGGTTTGCCGTCTGCTGCTTAAATGATGAAGTACAATCAGTGACACCGAAAATAATCAGCGATCATTAAGCTTTGCAATGCATTTTTCAAGCGCTTTCTGGAGGAAGATAGATATTAAAGGGACATACTCGCTGCCGGCACAACGGCAATCTTGATCTCAAGCTGGCTTATAACTGCTTCTCGGTGGAACCAACACCCACCTCTGCTTTGACCTTAACTCTAACTAGCAAACAAGGCTACGTAGCATGTAGGGTTATATTCTCACAGACTATCCTAATTCTCTCGGCCGGGACATACAATTGCCCTAGTAAGTATGTTTTAAATGAATCTGCGTAGGGTTGTTCCGACACTGCTTTCGCCATACAAAGCAACCAGGCATCCCTGTCTTCTTCACCAATTTTCAAGTGGCTGTGAATCCCGGGGATGTTAATAGGACCGTAATATTGATTGTATAAACGAGGGCCACCGAGCCATCCACATAAGAAGTAGCTAAGCTTTTCGCGTGACACCGATAAATCTTCAGGATGCATCCCTCGGATTTTCCTGGCCTCTGGTAAACTTTCCACATAGTCGTAGAATGAATTAACCAATTTTCTTATGCCATCTAATTCCCCTGCCGCTTTATACGAGTTATCGCTTACACCATAACCATGCTCATTTTTCTGCATGTCGAATATCCATCATGTTAAACATATAACGTTTTCACTGAGCTTCAAGACTGAAGCTCTCACTAAGAGGTCCATCTTGACAGTTTAAACCACTTGTTAACATTTCCCACGAGCGCTTCATAACTAGCGAGGTAGGGCTTCCGCTCGGCTTAAATGTATAGCGGGTTTCATAGCGATCACGATGAGAAATGATCGGGTAAGCCGTACCTGGGAATGTATTTCTCATAGGCTCAACATACGTGATCAATTCCCAGAAATGCACTGTAGTGCGGCGTATGCCCCAGTCATATTTCTCGCATAAGTTTGCGTTCTCTACCGAATAGAAACCTTCTCATTATACGTCAGGGAGACCTGCGCTACACTGGTGCCAATAACTTCCGGATCCCGACTTTGGGACAAGAAATCAACATAGGTTTCTCAGACTAACAATAAACCCTATGAGCGCTGACTGGGCAACGGCTACCCTACCGACGAGAAGCTGCGAACGTCCCCTTGTCTTCCTATCGACGGCAATCCATGGTCTTTGTAGGGTCGTGCCGGAATGACTGACCCTTCTCAATCGATAGCTATCCAGCTAGTTTCTAGTCTATTCTCAATCGCATACCGCACAATTGGATGAAAACCTCATGGTTTTGTGAATAGTTCACAATTGCACTGTGAATAAGTCACAGCATGTCCGCGTTGGTATATCTAATGTTGTGTACATCGGATTTCTTAAACACTACTTCGTCGAATTCCGAACACGATGTAAAACGAGTACTAGTGGACTCGTTTTATTAAATATCTAAGCGACAGCACAATCACTGTTCTACGATGGCGTCGATTCACCATTGGCTAGACGAGGAGTTAATTATGAAAAATTTGATAGTTGTTCTATTTATCTTTTTAAGTTTGGGTGCCGCTTCAACTTCGGTACTTGCGTGTCCGAATGGTTACATCGCATGCGGTGAACGTGGTCAATTGTGTTGCCCCAAATGAATACGATCATATATCGAATTGTCGTGCGATATTTCTAACTCTCGAAGAGGATAGTGGCGAATTGGAACTATCTTCTGAATGTTTCCGTTATTTTTCAATGGGAGATAAACCATAAAGAACCATGATCGCCAAACGACGAGAGGTTTAACCAAGGTTCTTACGCCGGTACTTCAATCTAAAAGAATAAAACGCTTGTTATCTCTTGACACGGATGTCTCTTCCACCAGCCGAATCATAAAAACCATTCTTGTTCTATCTCTTATCGGCCCCTTAAGTTACCATGTGGCCACGATTACCCTGGATTATTTTCGTCCGCCCATCACCTTATCCGAGTTGCTACAAAAGTTCGGCTTCACGGAAATTATACCTCCGTCGACATTTTACGGCCCCGGAACATTCAATACGGTTGAGAAGCGGAACGACGGCTCCGTGGTACTGCACCCTACCTGTGAATTAGATAGAAACGCTATATCAACATGGTGGCGGGAATCGGCTACAGTCGATCGAGAGTTAAGGGAAAGACTCGTGCAAAAATTTAGCTTATCGAATAGTTCTCTTAAAAAGCTGAGTTCTCAAGGCGATACCAATCGCATTCGGGAAGCTTATTTATCTTTGCATAACGCGAAATTACTCCTAGCTTCCGATGAGGCCCTGCTCAAACTGCAAGAGCAATACATCAAGGGTGGATGCGAAGCGGCAATCATTCATAATATCAAGCACGGTGGCTGCGTATACCAGACTGAAGCCGTGCTTCAAGCCGATTACCAGTATTCAATTGATTACGACAATGCCAACAACGGAGTCTTAGACACCATCACTGAAGGAGCAAACCTATTTGTTGAAAATTCGAGTTCGAGTGATGGCATGAACAACACCTCGGGAAAATCCTTATTTTTTGGGGCTAGGCTACCGAGCAGATGCCTCACATTAGAAGACACACCGAAAGCTACACACGTAGCCCATAACTCATCGTCGTCCTGAGCCGAAACGCATTTAATGGTGTCAGACAGTTCTCAGCTAGTCTACTGGAACCTTGGGCGAAGCTGTGAACGGTTGGACAGAGTGTTGCAATTCACTACCCGCATTAGCTGCGATTCCCACTTTCGCCCCACATCCATCAGGATACGATTAGTTACTACATGAATGACTAATTCAAAACTATTCCGTTTGTTTTTCCGCGCATTGCGCACAAGTGCCCAAAAGTTCCACCACCGGACGCTTGGTCTTGAACCCCGCTGTTTGTTCTGCCGTCCGTAAGCTCTGCGCGATGGCATCGTTTTCCATCTCGTTGACTTCACCGCAATCCGCGCAGATTAAAAATTGGCTGGAATGCGGATGATCCGGATGCGCGCAACCCACGAAGGCGTGAAGGCTCTCGAGCTTGTGCACCAATCCTTGCTCGAGCAGGAACTCGAGTGCGCGGTAGACCGTTGGCGGCGCGGGATTGGGGGTGGTGGCGCGCATCCGGTCCAGGATCTCGTAGGCGCTCAGGGGCTTGCCGGAAACGCACAGCAGTTCCAGCACCGTGCGCCGCAGTGCGGTGAGCTTGACCCCGCGCTCGCCACAGAGGCGCTCGGCGCGGCCTAAGCGCTCCGCAAGTTTACTCTTAGCCATTGGTTTGGCTCCCAGTCTCAGAAGCTAAGACGGCCGTGCGTGCTCGACGTCGCGCCAACACACGCGACAACAGCGCCGAAATCACATAGAGCGCGCCCGCCAGCAAAATGATAGTCGGACCGGCCGGCAAATCAGGGCTGTAGGATAGAGCTAAGCCGGACACGCTGATCACACTACCGAGCACGGTAGCCAGCAGCATCATGGGCCCCAAGGAGTAGACATAGTGCCCGGCGATGGCCGCGGGCAAAGTCAGTAATGCCAATACCAGGATCAGGCCCACCACCTGGATGAGCAGCACCACGGTGACGGCGACCAGCACCAGTAATAGCAGATAGAAAAAGCTCACGGGAATGCCCCTTAAGCGGGCGAACTCCTCGTCGAAGGCTACGGCGAGAAACTGGCGGTGATAAGCTCCGGCGATGACCAATAACACGGCATCCAGCAAGGCCATAAACCACAGGCTTTGTTCGGGAACAAGCAGGATATTGCCAAACAGATAGCTCATGAGGTCTGCTTGATAGCCCGGCGTCTTGGAGATAAACAGAACGCCCACGGCCATCCCGATCGCCCACAAGGCCCCGATCAGGGTATCTTCCTGGGCCTGCCAGCGCAGCCGGACCCAACCGATCAGCAGCGCCGCCACGATGGCGGCGAGCAGTGCTCCCGCCAGGGGATCGAAACCGAAATAGATCGCCGCGCCCATCCCTCCCAGCACCGAATGGGCGATACCGCCGGCGATAAATGCGATGCGTTTCACCACCACATAGGGCCCGATCACCCCGCAGCCGATACTCGCCAGCAATCCGGCAAACACGGCGGATTGCAGAAAGGATTGCTCTGACAAGGCTATGAAAAACTCATGCATGGCCTAGTGCCGGTGCGCCACCATGCGCACGTTCTCACCGTACAGATCCTGGATCACTTGGCCATCGATAGCGTCGGTGTGATGGCAGACTAGGGTGCGATTGATGCAGGCAACCCTAGAGACAAAGCTGGAAATAAAACCCACATCATGGGACACGACGAGGATCGTCATGCGCGTGTTCAGCTGTTTTAACAGATCGAAGATGTCGCTCTCCAATCGCTGATCGATATTCGCCGTCGGTTCGTCAAGGATTAAAATGCTCGGCTCACCCACCAATGCCCGGGCCAGCAACACCCGTTGCAGTTGACCGCCGGAAAGGCTGCCGATCTGGCGTTTGGCCAGGTCATCGGCCTCCACCTCGGTCAACGCCTCGAGGGTAGCCAGGCGGTCGGCTTGGGTATAACCGCCCGGCGATAGGGCGCCCAGCCAGCGGCGTTGGGAGCGCACCCCCATCCGCCCGAGCAGCACCACCTGCTCTACGGTAATCGGAAATTCCCGGGAAAAGCTCGGGTACTGCGGCACATAGCCAAGCTCCCGCCGCGCCTCGCTCGGCGTCTTTCCCAAAACCTGGATATCGCCGGATTGGGGCACGAGCAAGCCAAGAATCAGCTTGAGCAGAGTGCTCTTCCCCCCCGCGTTCGGACCGACAATACCGAGAAACTCCCCTGAGTTCACCTGGAGCTCGAGATGTTCCAAGACAGGGGTGCTTCCGTACGAGAAGCTCACATCCTGAAGTTTAACGGCGGCTTGCAGCGATTTCACTGTTGGTTCGATCCGGCAATTTCCCGCGCGACTCGGCGCAAGTTGATTTCGTACTCCGGCAGACAGCGGATCGATGGCGACCACACGCCCACCGATGGCGCGCGCTAGTTGAGCCGCCAAGCGCTTATTGACTTGGGGCTGGACAAAAATAACTTTTAACTGCTCGTGCTTCGCCTGTTCAATCAGGGCCGTAAGCGTACGCGCCCCGGGTTCCTTACCCTCGTGCTCGATGGACACCTGGGTAAGTCCATAGGTATCGGCGAAGTAGCCCCAAGCGGGATGGAATACCATGAATTTCCGATTCGGCAGGTTCTTGAGTAACGCACGGATATCGTGGTCCAATCGATCCAGCTCAGCAACAAAAACCGCACAGTTGCGCGCATAATCCTGGCGATGCGCCGGGTCCAACCCGGCGAGCGCATCGCGAATATTTTGGGCTATGCGCTTAACCAAAGGGGGGCTGGTCCACACGTGAGGATCGTGAGCAGCGGTCTCGCCATCAAGCATGGCTTGACGCGTGTGCCGCTTCGTCCCCATCGTGGTGCTCGAGCTTCTGCAAGCCGATGCCAGCCCGGGCGTCCACCACCCGCATGTGGGGATTCGTCGAACGGATACGTTTCATCCAGATCGTTTCGAAGGGAACGCCAATGCGCACATAAAGCGCGCTCTTGGCCAGTGCACTGATCTGTTGAGGTGTCGGGTCATAGGTGTGAGGGTCAAAGCCCGGTCGCACCATCGCCTGGACCGCGACATGGTTACCCCCAACTTTCTCCACAAAAGTCTTCAGCGGAAGCACGCTCACGAACACCCGCAAAGCATCCGCGTTGCCCAAGGCCGGGACGAGCAGCACGATCAATACGATCAGTTTTCGCATGAAATCAGTCTAAGAGAGGGCTGTGAGAATCGATCTGCAAAACCAGCGCGGGCACGCCGACGGTCGAGATTAACGGGATTTAGAGCCCGGATAGAGAAATAGAATATCATATCAGTAATGGTATAACATAACATTTTCTAAGCCAGCGCCTTGCATTTTGAGCTCTGAAACATTTATTTCATACCTTACCCACCTGACCAGCAACCTTAACGCGTTTAGAACCGGGGAACCATAAGTGCTCTACTTCGCCTACGGATCCAACATGTCGAGGAGAAGGCTATCCGAGAGAGTGCCGTCAACACAGTTTGTGAGTATCGCCACGCTGGCGAATCATGAATTACGTTTCCACAAATCAGGCATGGACGGTTCGGCTAAATGCGATGCTTTTGAGACCAATCGACTCGAAAACACGGTGCATGGTGTGATCTTTGAAATTGCTGCGTCTGAAAAATACAGATTGGATCGAAAGGAAGGTTTGGGTTACGGCTATGGAGAGAAAAACGTGACGGTACTTTCTCCGGATGACGAGCCGCTCCACGCAATTACCTATTATGCAACCCACATCGATTCGTCTCTCAAGCCTTTTCATTGGTACAAAGAGCACGTGCTTAGAGGGGCCAGAGAGAACGGGCTACCCGAGCATTATATCGAAGCAATAGCCGGTATCGAATCGGTGGCCGACCCGGAGATCGGGCGCCATCAAGCAGAAATGGCAATCTACCTCTGACCCCCTGTTAGTTTGCGAATAACCACACGCGAAGCGATTTCCATCCGAGCATCGGTTTCATTTACGAGCGATACCCTCGAATTACGCAGATCCGCTACCCTTCATCCATCGATCTTGTATCAACTAGCGGGCCTTGTTGATACATAAGAGTCTCCGCCGACAGGGAAACTCTAGGTTACCCAATACGCAACCCCATCATGGAAACGCAGACCAATCAATGCTCAATCACGGGACTAAATAATGGCTGACGATTATTCATCCGCCGAACCCGATGCAATCGATTCACTGATCTCAATCGTTTCACAATCCTTAAGTGATCATCCACAAGGATTGGGTGAGTACGAACTGATCAAGATCGTGAGGCATCACGGTTATTTTGAGTTTATGGAGCCACCTCCGGCCGATTTACACGAGCTGTTTCGCGCTCATTTTCTGCTGTTTCATGCCCTATACCGATTGCGCGATCAATTACGGGAGGCGCAATCGGCGGATCTCGAGATCAACACCTTAAACATACGCTACCGGCCTTATCACCCGGGACAAGCCGCTTTGACTGCACCGGACCCACTGCGGGAATATTATCTGGATCTGAGTCGACTGGAGACCACCACAGCTCAAGACGTGCAGGAGCTGATATCCTCTTTCTGGACACGCTTGCAGCGCCACGACCAACGGGCCGAAGCCCTCAGAGAACTGGGCCTGGCGGACCCGGTGGATAACGGGACGATCATCAAGACCTATCGGCGCATGGCCATGAGGCACCATCCGGATCGCGGCGGCAGCGAGAAGCGCCAACAGGCGCTCAATAAAGCGGTCGGGATCCTGTCAAAAAAAGGGTAGTCGATCAGGAACTTTCACCCTTCGCCTCCGGTTTGACCACGCCACACCTGCCGCTACAGGAATTCGATGTTCGATTTAAACAAGTTCCGTTCCGCTTTCCGGACCCATGAGCAACGCTGGTGGACACTCGCGTCGCTGATCCTCGTAATACCGACGGGATTCTATACCAAATTCTATGACGGCCCGGCGGCCGATTGGGTCAACGACTCTCTTGGAGGCGTGTTCTACGAGATTTTCTGGTGCCTGGTGGTCTTCTTAGTATTCCCAACAATGCGTACATGGATGGCGGCCATTGGTGTTTTGATGGTTACCTGCGCCTTGGAAGTCTTGCAGTTGTGGCATCCGCCCGCATTGACACTCATTCGAAGTCATTTTTTAGGCGCGACGCTGCTGGGAACCACCTTTAGCTGGCTCGATTTTCCCTATTATCTAGGTGGGACGGCGATAGGCTGGGCCTGGATATCATGGCTACGGAACCGATTCACACCCCAGGCGAAGCGTAAAACTACGCTTCAAACTGTTGATAACGATAATGCTCAAGCGGACCAAGCGTATCGTGGAGAATAAAATCACCGCACAGCACCTATTTAGCGAGCCTGACCGCCGCGCCTCCCGCGCGGCTGTCCGGCTCCGCTCTCCTGCCTGACGGGCTCCGCCCCCTTGGATGCCGCTTGACCTAGGGCAAGGCGGAAGCCGATGTCGAGTCGATACGGTAGTCAGGCTCGTACCTGACGCGGTAAGCGGAACGCGCGCACCCGCCGTCGCCGAGCCACGAGCCACCGCGCAACACGCGGTCGACGCCATTTTCAGGGCCACATGGATCAATCTGCGGCTCGTTCGGATACTCTGCATACCAATCCTCACACCATTCCCACACATTGCCATGCATCTCGTATAAACCCCAGGGGTTGGGCGGCAGCGAGCCCACCGGCACCGTGCGCTCTCGATTCAGCCCCTGCTCGCCTCCGGCATAGGGATAACTCGCCGTTATAGTTCACCTGTTCCGGCGTGATGTTCTCGCCGAAGGAAAAGGGTGTCGTTGTGCCTGCCCGGCAGGCATACTCCCATTCCGCTTCGGTGGGCAATCGCGCCTGCAATTCCGGCACTCGCCGGTTCAGCTCCGCGATAAAACCTTGGGCATCGTTCCAGCTCACCTGCTCCACCGGATTGCGTGGATCATCCTTGAATTTACTCGGGTTATCCCCCATCACCGCTTGCCACAAGAGCCTGAGTACAAGCGGTTTCCGCCAACCAAAACCCTTCGCTCAGCGTGACTTCGTGTTGGCGTTCGTTGTCTCAGACGCTCCGGCTCGTCCTCGGGCGAGCCCATGAGAAAAGTGCCGGGCAGAATCCAGCGGAACGCTTGGCGGACATCGCGATAGGTGAAGGCCATCCACAGCCCCGTATCCTTATCCTCGCCCCAGTCGCTGGCCCAGCGGGCCGGAAAAGGGTCGGGGAAAGAAGCTGAGGTGTGATAGGGAGCAGACGAAGACATCAAACGACTCACTGAAGGCGCCGCTTCGGCAGCGTTTCGGTACCTCGCCTACTAAGCTGCCGAAGGGCATTTGCTTTGCCGCTCAGTGCGCCCCGCATCGATTCCGGGCCCTCGGTGTAATACACGCAGATCGACCAGTAGCTCTCCCCGCCTTGAGCGACAAACCGCTTGTCGAAAGAAATCACGCGATGCTGGGCGCAGAACGCGTTGAGTGCCTGCTGGCCCGATTCGGGGAACTGGGCGAATACCGTGAAAAACTTAAATTTCATTTTCGTTTAAAGAAATCCTTGATCCGGTCCACGACCGATTCCGGTTTAGGACTGCGCTCGGCCTGACCGCCGCGCCTCCCGCGCGGCTGTCCGGCCGCTCGCTCCCTGCCTATCCGGCTCCGCCCCCTTGGATGCCGCTTGACCTAGGGCAAGACGGAAGCCGATGTAGTCGTAGCGGTAGTCCGGCCCGTACCTGTGGCGGTGAGCGGATCGCGCGTACCTGCCGTAGCCGATCCACGAGCCACCGCGCAACACGCGGTAGACGCCCTCTTCAGGGCCATGTGGATCAATCTGCGGCTCATTCGGATACTCGCCATACCAGTCTTCGCACCATTCCCACACATTGCCATGCATCTCGTACAAACCCCAAGGATTGGGTGGCAGCGAACCCACCGGCACTGTTCGTTCTCGATTAAGTCCCTTCTCGCCTCCGGCATAGGGGTATTCGCCGTCGTAGTTCACCTGTTCCGGCGTGATGTTCTCGCCGAAGGAAAAGGGTGTGGTGGTGCCCGCCCGGCAGGCATACTCCCATTCCGCCTCGGTAGGCAATCGAGCCTGCAATCCTGCTATGCGCTGGTTCAGCTCCGCGATGAAATGCTGGGTATCGTCCCAGCTCACCTGCTCCACCGGATTGTGCGGGTTGTCTTTAAAGTGCACTCGGGTTCTCACCCATCACCGCCTGCCACAACGCCTGGGTGCAGGCGGTGTCGGCTAGCCAAAAACCCGCGCTCAACGTGACCTCGTGTTGACGTTCGTCGTCTCCACGCTCCGGCTCGTCCTCGGGCGAACCCATGAGAAAAGTGCCGGGCAAAATCCAGCGGAAACGCTGGGTCACCCCTTCGATTGTTACATCGGCGTACAAACCCGTTTCATCCACTCCCAAGGCATCATCGCCCGCCCAGTGTCCCGGTTGTTCCCCATCGGGTGGCCGCCAATACAAGCGGCGGCGAGTTTGCAACCAGAACACCTCGGTGAACAATCCGTCCCCATCCCGCCCGATGGCCTGCGCCCAGGGGGGGCGGATTAACGCGCTGATGGTGAGATTCTCGCCGTGCGCTTTCAATCCGAATCGCATCGGTGTGCTGATCCATTTTCGCCAGCGACTGTGGCAGGTGCGTAACCGGGACATATCGCCATAGCGCCTTGGCTTGTCTCATCCACGGACAACGCGCGGACTCGAACCGAATCTTCAGCAAGATTGAGTTCAGCGTAGAAACTGCCGTTCAATTCGCATCCGCCGAAACGGTTTCATTCGCAGGCTCCAAGACCAATTCCTGGCCATGCTGGCGCAGTACACAAGTCATCGGCCGAATCCAGCGGTGCCATGAAGGAAAAAGCTCACATCCTGATCGCGGATCTCGGGTGGTATGTCCACCGATTCACCCCGGCTCAGCCGATCGCGTTGGCTCAGTGCCCATAGGGCGGCAAGCTCTGGATTACCGTCACGCGCCAGGCCGCTTTGAGAGGTATCGAAGTGAGCCAGCCATTGGGTGAACGCCGCCGAGTCCAGTCGCTGGTAGCGGGTCTTGACCAGGTTGCGTTCCCATTCTTTGACTTCGTCCAGCGCCAAAGGCTCGATACTGCCCGGTGCGAGCCGTGCGCAGGCAGCCAGCTCCCGCAGGCGTATGGAATCGGGCAGACCGGCATGGTGTGCACGAAGGGTTCGCACGGCCTCGGTTTTCAGCGAGGCATCTTCGAGTTTCGCTGAACCGCTTTTGATATTTTTCAATCGCGGCAAGATTGGCGAAGTAAAAGCTTTGGGCGCTCGCGACCACATCCGGGTGCTGCCATACGGTCGCTTCGGCCGCCACATCGGCTTCGGTGGCGGGGAGCAGGTAGCGTATTGCGCGCAACAGGGCTGGTTCGACGACAACCGCCGGTGCCAGCAAAGTCAGCAAAGATTCGGCCGCCTCCTCGGTCGTGCGACGAGCTCTCCGGCGTGATGCGTCGCTGTACCGAAGGCGGCTATGGCGGTCCCATTCGAATACCCGGAAATGGCTGTTGCTGGGTGGCATCGCGGCGACTTGGGGAAACAGGCGCTAACACGACCGGATTCAATCCGGCGGTCTGGAGGCGCCAACCGAACTGACGCCAGCCGCGAAATTGTTCCTGTTTGCCCTCATGCAGGCCCAGGTCGCTCAGGATGAGCAGCGGAGTAGTTTCCATCGGCATTCGCCAACGCTGCACCGTGCTCTCGAAGGGGCGACGGTAATCGGGGGCACGGCCCGGCGCCCCATGGAGTATTCGCACATCCAATCCGTGAGCGCCACGACGCCACGCCAACGCGCGGCACAACGCATTGTAATCATCGCGAAACGGCTGGGCATACCGGCTAAAATCGAGCAAGATGCAAATACGTGAGCTCCAATCACGCCGCCGGCGCAGCGGTATTTGGCGCAGCCCCTCACCGCGGCTCAGCCGGTCGATGAGACGCGGGATATCGGGCTGACGCGACAGCACACCCTGGCTCAATACCTGCCGCAGGAAGGGCCATAGCCGGGGCCAACGGGTGAGCGGCAAGTGGGTGGGGAGACGCACGCTGCTCGGATCAGGGCGAATATCCTCTTTGAGTACATGAGCACGATTAAACCACTCCGGCGCTTCGGTTTGAGCCGATTCGCTCTCCGTTTTGGAATGCTCATGGACCGTGACGTAGAAAAAGCGGGCGGCTGCTGTTTTGGCGGGTAGGGGTATCGGCGGTTCGGTGACAACGGCGGGCGGGAATGATTCGATGGTCAATTGGCCTACAGGAAGTTTTACCTCCACAACCGGCGGTTGGTACTCATAACCGAGTACTTCCGCCCATTGCTTAAGCAAGGTTTCACCATGCGCCGACAGCACCCGCAATAGATCGGCGCGGCCGACCCTGGCCTTCGCTCTCATTCTTCCGCAGCCGGATATTTCTTCAATGCGAAATCCTTGATCTTTCCCAGCAAATCCATCTGGTGGTCCACTCGCGGTTCAAGCCCAGAAACTGCGCGCAGGAGATCGATATATTCGGCTTGGCCGGGCGGTGACACCCCAAGGGTGTCGGCAGACTGGCGGTCCTCCCAGAGCTGTCGCGCTGCCTCCTCGTACACCGCGTTATGGCACTTAGTTTTGAAGTGGGTCTTGCCGCGCGTTATCAGCATGGCGATAAATGCCTCACGTTGTTCCGGCATCGGCAGATTCAGCACTAGGCAGCGGCGCACGAATGCGGCCGGCAATTCACGTTCCTCGTTGGTGGTGATCACCACCAACGGTGTCGGATTCCCGGACTGGGTTGTTACCGGTTCATCCAACCAAGGCACGGTGAAGGCGCCGTTGCCCAGGGTTTCCAGCAGTCCGTTGGGCAGGTCGGCTTCAGCCTTGTCGATCTCATCGATCAACAACACGCTGCCACGATCGGGCTGCCAGTTTTTCGGCGGCAAGGGCTTGGCTGACTGGCTACCACCCAGCTTGTGCTGTTCCAAGGCCGATTTCCAGTTAAACACCCACCAGAGTACACCCGGACTAATATACATACGGTGATCCAACTGCGCGCGTACTTCTTCCGGTGTCTGTTGGGTCGCCCCCAAGGCTTGGGCATCCCCCAGCCGGGCCACGGCATCGTAGCGCCATTGCAGGTCTTGGCTTTCGCTGCGTGAGTGGACCACCTCGGAGAGGAACAATCGACCCAACGACTCCGCGGCTGCGCGTGCGAGCTGGCTTTTACCGGCACCGGGTTCGCCACGGACAAGTAGCGGGCGCTGCGCCGCTAGCGCCGCACGAATGGCCCATGCCGAGCGTTCGTCGAACAGATGCACCGACTCGGGCCACGACCCACGCGGCGGCAGTGGTATCTCAGTCTCGATCGGGATTTCTGGCGATCTCGGGATTAGTCATGCTCGCTTGCCCAAGTACTCGGGAAGGTTAGGAATTCATGGATGATATTCATGAAATCGTACTCATCATTGATACGCAGTGACGGCGTGCCGCCGGTTCGACTTGATGTAGATTACCGTGACGGCAGACAGTTTCGCTATCAGCTTCTCGTAGAAATCCTGCCGGTTGAGCCGACTTTGCTGATCCACTGATACAGGGATGTAATAGTGATGGGTCTTCTTTTTCTCGCGCCGTGCTAGAGTAGCGTTGAGTGTTTTGAGATCGCCGTCTGAAAGTTTGATGCGGCTATCCTCCGGAAAAACACGTTTTCCAAATCGCCTGCAGTAGCTGCTCCAATGCGTAGTCATCATTCCAACTGGCGCCGCCATCGGGTTCGTGTAATCACCTGACCGCCATAGACCTCCGCCTTGCCTTTGTCCGTACATAGGTCCGGTGGAATCTGGCGGTAGCGCGAACTGACGATTTCCACACCGCAGGGTGTGTTCACGACGATCTCGAAGCTGAAATTGGATTTCAGCAATTCGCGTTGCTCCATCTGCTCGATCCACTCATCGCTCACCGCCAACAAGCTCATCCAGCACAGCACGGTCTTGGCAGCCGCCCAGATGTCATCGAATTCTTGTGGGTGCGCAACGAGGCTAACTTTCGTCGCGGGGTAAAGTAATTCGTCGAGAGCGGTTTCCAACTCGATACTTGCACAGATGATCCGCCATGTCCCCAATGACGGGTTCTCCCGATTTGGTCGCCGCGTTATGCAGGGCATCGTTCAGATGGTTGTTAATGCCAAGCACCCGGCGGATCTCATCACGAATTTTCTGCTGGAACTCGCTGTCCGGTGTTCGATGGCGTCCTGGATGATGAGCCTCCGATGAGTCCGGCGGCATCAATCGATTCAGCAGCGCCTCGAAATCCGTCTCGACATGGATACCTTCGGTCAATGCTGTTCATGTCGGCAAGGATGGCCTGCAATTCATCCATCAGACGTCGGAAATCCGCATAGTCGTCGAGTGACTTCCTCAAGTTTATCGTATACTTCGGATCGCTAAGTGTTTCGATCTCGGTCTTGGAGCTTTGCTCGTTTCGTCTTCCCAATACTTTAAATAAGGAATGCGCTCAATCGGTTTGTGGAAAGGAGTCCCTTCCAGTACGATCGGATACACGCGTTTGCGGAAATCCCGGTTCTCGTAGATCTCCTTGAGTTCGTACATGCAGTATTCCGATTTAAAATAAGCCTCGCTCAACACCAGAATGATATGACCGCTGGCGGCGAGTTGATCCATATACTCGCGGATGGAATCTCCGTAACCAATGTGGTTCTTGTCGCGCTTGAGTTCAATGCCCCGTTTCTGGCAGGCTTTTTCGAGCTTTTCCACCAGCTTGGTCTGGTCTTCGGCGCCCCACGAATAGGACACATAGATATCCGTCACAGCAGTTCTCCCCTTTTTAATAGTCTGCGGCTGCGATAACAGGTGAGAAGTGAATACTTTAAGAATAATCGACTTTCTGCGAAATTCCACTCAGATCGGGATGATTCCACCCCCTTTTTGCGGTATGAATCTGGAAAATGGAACGGTTAGGGGCACAGTGCTCGGCGATAATGAAGGGGGAGAATGATGACGATACTGGTTTGGTTCCGCCGGGATCTTCGTTTACGCGATAATCCGGCCCTACATGCAGCTTTGAAAAGCGGTGAGGCGGTTTTGCCGGTCTATATCTATAGCCCTCGAGGAAGAGCAGCCCTGGGCACCCGGTGCGGCTTCTCGCTGGTATTTGCATCAATCGCTGCGGGCACTGCGCCACGATTTGCACGGTCTGGGACTGGAGATCGAGACCGCGCGCGGGGCGAGCGGCGAACATCTGCTATCCGTAGCCGCACGCACCGGAGCTACGCAGGTGTATTGGAATCAGATCCATGAGCCGACGATTAAGAATCGTGATGAACGAGTGGCCGATAACTTGCGGGCGGCAGGCTTAAAGGTGCGGATTTTCCACGACCATAGTCTGATTCCACCGGGGGATCTCAAGAATAATTCGGGCGGCCACTACCGGGTGTTCACGCCATTTTGGCGACGTTTGGAGAACTTGTTAATGGAAGCGCCGCCCCACCACGCATTGTATCCGTTCCCATCCAAAGTGCGACAGCCTGCCCTTGCGGAAACCTTGTCGATCACTAGTTTGGGCTTGCTCGATACCCACCCCTGGCACCACAAACTCCATCGCTATTGGCAAGCCGGTGAACGTACGGCAGGTGAACGCTTGGACGCGATGCTACATAAACTAGAAGCCTACCCTGAAGAACGAGATTTTCCGGCACAAGACGCCACCTCGCGCCTGTCAACCGCGCTGCATTTCGGCGAGCTGTCGCCGTGGCGATTGGTGGAGACGTTACGACCGGCTTATCAAGGTGAATGGGGGACTTCAGCAGCGCAAGGAGCGGGGAGTTTATTGCGCCAGTTGGGTTGGCGCGAGTTCGCGATCCATTTGCTGCACACCGCTCCGGATAGTCCCAACCGGTCTCTTCAAGCCCATTTCGAGAACAGCGGCATTTGGTTTGATGACCCCAATTTTAGAGCTATATGGCAGCGGGGCCGAACCGGTTTTCCCCTGGTGGACGCGGGCATGAGCGAGTTGTGGGAGACCGGCTGGATGCATAACCGCGTGCGCATGGTGACTGCGTCGCTGCTGACCAAGAATCTGGGGCAACATTGGATTCACGGCGCGCGCTGGTTCTGGGATACCCTCGTGGATGCGGATCTCGCCAACAATACCCTGGGCTGGCAGTGGGTGGCTGGCTGCGGTTGCGACGCCGCGCCTTACTACCGCGTGTTCAATCCACTCATTCAGGCGAAGCGTTTCGATCCAGAAGGCCGTTATATCACGCGCTGGTTGGATGTGACCAAGCTGACCGCGCCGATAGTCGATCTGTCGGCAAGCCACAAGGCGGCGTTGGAACGCTACGCCCGATTATCTAAAGCGTCACATGATGTCTAGGCTTCATCCCCGATAATCCGCTCTAGGCCACCGACGCTTTTCCTAACCGCGCGAGCGGATCATTTTTTAGGGTTGCTGACGTTCCATATCGAAGCCGTTCAAACTTTTTTCCCGATTAGCGCTTCCTTTAATTGTAATGGGCGGGACGGCATTCGGAATACCCATTCCGTAGAATTTCCGCATTGGATCCCCCCCCCAATCTCTCAAGTTTTTTAAGGATTCACCGATAACTTCGCTCAGAACCGATCCTCTTTGATCGGTTACTGCAAGACACTCATATTCGTGATCCGCTGGAAATGGAGATTATCCTTATGAAGAAGTTCGCTTTCTTGACCCTCGCCGCAACCACAGCCCTTTCCCTAGCCGCTTTTGCCGGGGAGCCTGCTCCCAAAGCCGTGCTCAAACTCGTGCAGGCCGAGGTCGCGAACCTGGCCGCGGACCCCGTCATCGTCGAAGCGGTGAAAGCCCAGAACGCCAAGAAATCCAGCTTGAACGCCATCCAGAAAATGGACAAAAAATGGCAGACCACCCCCGGTATCGCGCCATTCATGGCCTCTCTGATGGATTCGCCGTGCGCTAAGCGGCTCAAAGCCGCGCAAGCGAAACAGGAGTATTACAGCGAAATTTTCGTGGTAGACAACCAAGGCGCTAATGTGTGTATGACGGACAAGACCTCGGATTACTGGCAGGGAGACGAAGCTAAGTTTACCAAGTCTTTTACCGGTGGCGCCGGCCGGATCTTCGTAGATGATGTTAAATTCGATGACAGCTCGCAGGCCTACGTAGTGCAGGCCTCCGTTCCGGTGGTGGAGTCTGGCAAAGCCATCGGTGTGCTTGTCGTGAGCATCGATGTCGATAAAGTCCTCTAAGTTGCGGTGTGTGGAATGGCCCTCGAACCGATTTTTATTCTCTATCAATTTGGATTCGGAGCAATACTCCATGAATAAAAACCTATTCCATCGTATTGGAGTGCGACTTAGCTTCGCCTTCTTTACCATGTTTCTAGTAGCCGCCAGTGTTGGGGTAGTAGGTTATTACAGCGCGCGCACCATCAATGCCGCCGTAGATGAGATTTTCTCAGTGCGCCTGCCCAGTGTCGATGACCTTATTGAGGCCGATCGGGATCTCCAGCAATTGCTGGTAGCGGAGCGGTCCATGATCTTCGCCAATGCCCACTCGGAGCTGTTCGACCAGCTCGTCGCGGACTACCAACAGAACCTGCAACAGGCCCAGGAACGGCTCGCCAAATACCAGGCCTTAGCTCGGTCCGAAAAAGAGACCAAACTGCTTGCCGGATACGAAGCGGCCCGGAAAGAGTGGTTGCAGCTATCCCAGCAAATCGTGGAGGGGCGTCAGGCCGACACCCGTCAAGGCCGAACGCTGGCCATGGATCTGACTCTAGGACAGGCTCGGGAGAAATTCGAGCAGATGCGCGCGTACCTCGATCAGCTCACGGAGCTCAATTTGAGTCTGGCGGCCGACGAGCAACGAAACGCCAAGTCCACGTTTCAGCAGGCCATTCTCTTGTTGCTCGGAAGCCTTGCCGGTGGACTGTTGCTTGGGGGAGTGTTGGCCTGGCGAATTACGCGAGGAATTACCGTACCACTCGGAGAATGTGTCGGTGCGGTCCAGCACCTGGCTGAAGGCGACCTTGGACTGGAAATCACGACCACACGCCGCGATGAGCTCGGACAGTTGCTGTTGGCTTTGCATAACATGGCCGGCCGTCTGAAGGAAGTCATTCAAAATGTGCACGGCAATGCCGACGAGTTAGCCAACGCCTCTCAACAGGTCTCTGCCACGGCTCAAGATATGAGCCAATTAGCCACTGAACAGGCAGCCAGCGTTCAGGAAACCTCAGCCTCCATCGAACAGATTACCGCATCTATTCAACAAAATGCCGATAACGCCCGTGCTACCGAAGGAATCGCCGTCACCGCCGCCGAAGAAGCCAATGAGGGAGGGCAAGCCGTCGCCGAGACAGTGACCGCCATGCGCCAGATCTCTGAAAAAATCTCACTCATCGAGGATATCGCCTATAAAACCAACCTACTCGCGCTCAATGCCGCTATCGAGGCGGCGCGGGCCGGAGAACATGGCAAAGGTTTTGCTGTAGTAGCCACCGAGGTGAGGAAGCTCGCGGAGAATTCTCAGCAAGCGGCTCGCGAGATCGGAACCCTGACCCATGGTAGCGTGGCGGTAGCTGAAAGGGCTGGAACAATGTTGGAACGCATGGTCCCCAATATCCGCAACACAGCCGAGCTCGTGCAAGAGATTTCGGCGGCATCTCATGAACAAGCCAGTGGTGTGTCCCAGGTTAGCACTGCCATGGGACAGGTGGATCGAGCCGTGCAGCAGAACGCTTCCGCCTCCGAGGAGTTGGCCGCAACCGCCGCACAGCTCACCACCCAAGCCGGAGAGTTACGTTCCGCCGTAGGATTCTTCCGTCTCGCTGATATTGGGAGTTACGAGCACGGTTAAACAGTGCATTCTCCGTGGAGCCTATGAATATAACGAAGTCGATCTGGGGTACAGAACTCCCACTAGCGTTGACTTACACTCTCGTTGTCCTAGCGTGAGGGACGTGAAAAGACCGAGCACCGAGAATATCGGTCGGCGCAATGCCCCGATATAAGGCTCGTTCTTATGGGAGTCGTTCCCTAAATAGACTCATAGGCTTATCCGCTACCATTTACCGATAGGATGGCTTAAATTATCCGTTTGATATGGTCCGCTAGGCGCAGCGCAAGCGTTACGATTGTTAAGGTCGGATTCACGAAGCTACTGGTAGGAAAGACAGAACTTCCCGCGATAAACAGGTTGTCCACGCTATGGAGCTTGCAATTCGGATCCACAACTCCGGTTTGTATATTTTCTGACATCCGCGTCCCCCCCATAAGGTGGTAACCACCCCACACCGATTGCAACCAAGCATCGCCTTCATCCAATAACCATTCCGGTAATTTGAGTCGTCCTACCCCTAGACGGCCAAACTCTTCGGCGATTAGGGTATTGGCTGTCTTAATCGTCATCTTCTCAAGCTCGGTCAATCGCCAATCGACTACGCTTTTTCGATAACCGAGTGGATCCTTTGCTTCATCCAAATAGATCCGGCTATCCGGATTGGGAACCTGTTCGCAGAACGTGGAAAGCTGAAAATTCACAAAATCCTCACACTGTTCCAAGCCCCCGTCTGAACTCGTGTTGCGAATCATACTGATGACATCATCCAGATCCGTGAGTACTGCCCATAGCTTTTGAGCGAATTCGTCTGGCCAACGCCGTTGCGAAAAGGCCTTCCTCAACTCCGTATAAGCATGACTCCCGCTCTCTCCACCTTTTCGCCCTTTAATGTTAGCGCCGTAGTTAAGTGTCCGACGGGCTCTTTGAATCTGTTCAGCAAGACGTATGCCCGCACGCACACGGTATTCCTTATGCCGGTACCTGCATACCATATACAGGTGTGAGGATGGATCGTTTAGAATCACGTCCGCCGTTTCGAATTCCAAATGGCGCAAGAAGTAGCGTCCGACGATGTCGTTACTATTACCCAGCCCTTCCCGTTGTACACTATTAGATAATAACAGCAAGCGTGAATTTTCGATTCCGCCGCAAGCCAAGATAATAAACTTGGCTTTAACACTTCCCTTCTTTCCTGCCAACGTTTCTATCGAAACGGAGCGTACCGTACTCGCCGTTTCATCGGATTCAATTTGAGTAACATTGGCGTAGAGATAAACGGATACATTCTTTGAATCTTTAAGTTCGGCACGATAAACCATGCCAAATCGGGTAGGAGGTGGAGGGCTGAATTGCCAGAAACAGGTTTGCAACTTTTCGGGATTGTAGTTGGGGAAATCGCTGCTGTTTCTCGCCAACGACGCGACATCGTAGCGATATGGCCCCAATTGACAGACTTTCTGCGCCCTTTCATAGAATGGATCGAGTGTTTGTTTATTGATCGGCCAACCACTATTGGCCACCCATTCGCGTTGCTCGAAATCTATATCCAAAAAGGGAGCGCACCAACCTACCCAGTGGTTGGTGGTACCCCCAAAATAGCGCAGCCGGCTTGATTGGAGCGTACCGCCATTTAAACCAACGCTCCTGAGGTCATAGAGTGATTGAATTGCAGAATCAAACTCTAACCCTCCACTCTCTAGCAAGCACGCGTTGATGTTCGTATTGTTAAATTCACGGGCCAGGGTTATCCCGGCGGCACCGGCTCCGATAATGCACACATCAGCGTTAATCGTCGTTTCATTTTCCAGCTCGCGGAAATCGATAAACATGGATCATTCAACCCCGCTCATGAAGGGCTAAAAGGGCGTAAGTACAAGCCTCCGAGGTGGAGAGTACCCAACCATTCACAATAACAGTCTTACCTTGAGAGAAATCATCCCGACTTCGATTTCTGACAAATTGCTGAATAGGCTCCATTGCCGATCTTTGCATGAGACCCGAGCCCTCTATGAGGGCGCCAATACTGGGCATTGCGTACTTTGACGCTAAAAAGCTTCTACCAATCGCTCGTGCATGATCTGGAGTAGAAAGGATAGCCTGCAATTGCCGCAATCCATCCGCAACAATGGGATGCACACTGAGCTGGGAATTGAGTTTCTCGAAGGCATTCGCGAGAACAGAAGCGCTGAACGAGGCCCCCATAAACGCCAGGGTACCGCTGACCATAAAATCTCTACGTTTCATCTATACGCCTTATTATGCTGATTGGATGGAATAGCAATGGGTCCATTGTCAAAAAACACGCCATGCTTCGTGTTACACAAAGACATTAGGAATAAAATTGGCTTGACTATGAGTTAGATGACCATTCGGTCACTACGACAAAACGCAGCATCTTTAAGCCGTTGAAAATCCCACGGCCGCATTGCCTTATTATTCGGGCTACATTTGAGCACATTCTATACGCTCCCGCTGCCGTTTCACTTCGAGAAACGAAGTGGCTATATCCCTCAGCCGATCGCCGTTAATCCGTATTCAGTGTTGGAAAAAGTATGTAGCCAAAGAGATGAAGAAACGATTTGGCTTAATCAGAGAGGCTATGGCTTCCGGCATAGGACCGGCTGGATCGAAAGAAATCGACTTCGGTCACCACTGTCCCGGCAAACCAAAGTGCCAAGCGGCTGTTACGGGGGATCATTTGGTCAAGTCGGTAGAACAAACTGGCCAGTTTACGCCTAGACCTATTCCACCTCCGTCCAATGATATAGCGTTTGATTAATTTGTTGAACAATCCAAACCAATTCATCGGGATAAAATACACCGTTGAAGGATGAAAGAATGTCTCCACACGTTTCTTCGTTAGTAGTTCATCTCCCAATCGTTGCATTCGTTCCTTATTGTGGAGGACGTTTTTAAATACATTTTCCCCAAACGGATCCGTAAATAAACCTATACCGCCATCTCGAATGACTCTTCGAAATTCCCGAGGGACGTTCTCATACTTAATAAAATGATGCAGCGTATTTCGACCTATAATGACATCAACCGATTGATCAAGCAGATTCGTCTGTTCGAGACTACAGGCATGAAATTTCGCCCGGTCCCCGATACCCAACCGACCTGCAAGTCGACGCGACGCTTCGACACCGGGCGCAGCTATCTCCACGCCATGCACATCATACCCCTTGCACGCCAGATAGACTGATAAATGTCCTAACCCACTCCCGGCATCAAGTATTGTAGCTTCAGCAACAGTCTTACCCCTCTTAGCAACATGCTTTGCCAGCCGGTCTAGCAGTACTTGAAGTGCATCACCCTCATATGTCCACCCACCATTGTGAAATGGCGTGGCCCACCGGGTTTCAAAAGCTTTTAGATATTCTTCCTGAGTGTGAAATGCCGAGAAGGGGTCAACGGCATCGCGATAGTGAGCTTTGTATCCCGTCTCATCTGCAGTCTGATTAGCATCGCTTGACATGATTAAATCTATATATTCGGTTGGGAACTCAACATGTAAGGTAAAACGACTTTGTGCTCATAATTCTGCTATTCTTAAAAAGTATAGGCACAGAAAATGAGCCTATTTATCAAACTCTAAATTAGCGGATGATTACCATGGTTGTCAATTGCAATAAGGACCTGCTGCACCGACGCAATTAAGTAGAATTACCTTTATAGAATATATGGATTGTACACTCAGTATTTTTACAGTACTAACTAAATCCTAACTAAATCGTTGTAAGCCACCGGCTCTGCCATTCCGGGGTATAACGACAAAAGTAGATTCCCCTCCGAACCCGCCAAGTTCAAGAGGAGAATTTAAGATGAGGAATGGCAGAGCCAATCCCATGTGAATTGGTATTGTAAATGCCACCCTATCATCATACCGAAGTGTCGTAAAAGGCAATATACGGTGTGTTCTAAGGAAATTGGGGGATATTGAAAGATCTGTGCAAGCAATTTGGAGTGGAGTTGGTCGAAGGGCATGCGATGTTTGATCATGACCACATGTGTTTAAGTATACCCCCGAAACACAGTGTGGCGTACACACTCGGACGACTGTAGGGAACGTCGGCGGTTCGAATTCATCGAGAGTACATCAGGAAGCGAGGCAATTCCAAGGGGTTCAACTTTTAGTCGACGGGTTACTGTGTCAATACAGTGGGCTTAGATGAGAACACTAATAAGGGACTACATTCGACATCAGGATGAAGAAAGGCGTCGACAATAAAGAATTAGACCTGGACGATTAACAAGAGCTTGAGGCGGATTTACACGGCCCCTCTGGGGATTTCACCGCTAATTACCCCCGTGGGGGCATCTTCAAACCCTCTGCGATGCAGGTGAGTACTTGATCGATAGATAAATAAATAGGTCGGTAGTACAAACTTCTTTCATCTTTGTTTAGAAACGTCATAAAAAAGGAATGCCATGGCCAAGTGAGATCCCCTCTCCGACCGTTTGGATAAAGTAGTGAAACGGTTGAGAGGTAAATAGTCGAACGTTGGCGGGCTGAGTCTTTACAGAACAACTTTTAAAACAACAGGAGAGCCATTCATGAGCAGCGCCAGCGATTCCGATCGGCACCGGGAAATGACCGAAAAACGCCAGGCCGCTTATGTGAAAAAGCAAGCCAAGGCAACTAAAGAAAAAGGATTGTTGATCGTAATCACGGGCACCGGTAAAGGCAAAACTACCAGCGCCTTGGGAATGGGACTACGCGCCCTCGGTCACCAGATGAAATTAGGCGTAGTGCAATTCTTAAAAGGCAGTAAAGACGCCGCCGAACGCCGATTATTTGAGCAATTTGATAATGTCGACTGGTTTAACATCGGCGATGGCTATACTTGGAACACCCAAAATCGAGAGCAGGATATAGCCACAGCTCAGAGAGCCTGGCGCCAGGCCACCAGTCTGATTCGGGATAAGCGTTACGACATGGTCATCCTCGACGAGTTAAACATGATCCTGAAATACCGATACTTAGCGATCGACGAGGTGTTGGATACCGTCACCGCGCGCCCCCCGATGCAGCACGTCATCATCACCGGCCGTCATGCGCCTCACGCGCTAATCGAAGCAGCGGATTTAGTCAGCCAGATTCGTGTGATCAAGCACCCTTTCCGGGATCAGGGCATCAAGGCACAAAAAGGCATCGAGTTCTGACTCAAGCAACCGTTTACTCGAACTAGCGGTGCCAAAGTGGGGAGATCGGTGCAAGCAGACGGTACTTTTTAGTTCACTCGTAGTTTTTGCACTTGCTCGAACATTCGCATATTCCTTCGATACCTATTCCGACCCTATCGATTGCCGTTCTACTGATTAAACCCGGCGTTTGATTCGGAGATCAGTCACACAGAAACAAGGCGTGTACCAAATTACCTCCCATAGCCATAAAGGGGACGAAGCGGTAGTGGATAAATTTTGACCAATCCGTTCGTTTTACCTGTAATATATGGGCTTCCAATGATTCATTCACAGGTCTATGCAAAGGTTATCCACAATAGGAGTGGATAAGTCAGATGGCCTCTCGACTAACCATACTCACCCAACAGCCTTCACCAGTAAGCGCCCGTACTTACGGTCAGTATGCCGGAGTTAGACCCTTACTCGACCGACTAACCAGCGAACGGGAGTCGGTATACGCGCAGTTCTGTCATAGTGAATAAGCCAGCTCAGCCGCCGCAACGGCTACCATAGTTTTGTTCTATGGAAGATTTCCCAAATAATGCTATAGCCGCCCTGGGTTCGAACAGAGTTCCGACGTACTGCACTCCTGACTAAGTTTGTTGGAATCGACCCACCTTTTGAAATCGCCGCCGGTACTGTGCAAGAGATATCCCTGTTAATCGTTTGAACTGATCTACCCTACTCCACTAGTGAACAAATTGCCGAGCGTGCCGAACTGGCGGAGCGTTATGTACGTGAATGGCTCGCCGTGATGGTCACAGGGGGCATTGTTCAGTACATCCCTGACCCCGTACCTATAGGCTGCCACCGGAACACGCCGCCTGCCTTACGCGCAATGCGCCGCTCGGCAATCTAGCCCTTTGAGGCGAGCGGAATTGATTCGATTGATCTATAGGTAAAGATCTCAGGCCGGCGCACATCGGCTTTGGCTTGGTGTCAGGCGTCGTTCGCATACGGTCGATACGAATAGTACTTCGGGATAGCTTCGATGCGGACGTGCAGCCATGCGACACCTCCGCCTGCCGTACTCAGCCAGAGTGGCTTTTTTGACAATTCTTTGCGAACCGTTGCAGCGACGCATTCCCACAGTGCATGAATCTGCGCCGATGGCGCTTTTCGAACAAACGCGGCGACGTGCGTATACGCCCTCGCTTCCACGATTTGTCGGGGCACAATCATTGTCGCCGTCTTGCCTAAGTTCAGAATGGGTAGTACCTGAACGCTCGCTTCGACACCACTAAAGTAGGGGCTGAATACTTCCGGTTCGGGATCCATGTCAAGATAGGGATCATTCACCAAGACGAACTCGAAAGGCCGGTTAACGCGGCTCGTCGTAAGCGGCGGCGTTTCCCAGCGGAAGGCCGTGTACTTGCTTTGCGCAAGCAGCTCAGTCAGAAATTCACGGAAGCTTGCGTCTTCGCCCAGCAAATGAAGCGCCTGATCATAGGTGAGCACATCAGTGCCAGACGACAAGAAGAACTTGGTTACTCGCCCGGAGACTATGCAATCGCTTGTGTAAGACCAGGCGTTCATTGAAACAAACGTGAAGGTTTAGCGGCCCACCTTATCACGAATCCGTTCGAGCCCCAGATTAAAATCTTAATCGCGAGACCGATCAATTTGAAAACTTGCGATGATAGCTGACCATTTTGCTATTCAGTCTTGAGAATTCGTTTGTTCATTGGCCCATGGCCGAGCTGTGATAAAAACAATTGATCGACTTCTTCATAGGGGTCATACCCAATGAGTAACCCCCCCCATTTATTTATCAAATCCGCCTCTCTGGATCTTATATATTGCTATACTATGAAATACGTTGCGTGATCATTCCATGGCTCTTCTTCCCTATTGAATGCAACTTTACAAATAGGTTCACTGATAAACCATCATCAGTGCTATTTCCAAATGAAGGCAAACCCCGTGGCACTAGCAGGAATAACGAGGCAGGACTAGAAAAACGAGCCGATTTCGATCTCGACGCGATCCCTTAATATAGAGCGTTGTATGCCAATGGAGAAATTAATATGAACCCATTAACAGATCATATGCAGCTCCAACCTTTTACGACACGATACCAGCCCATCAATGCTTATTGGATGGCAAAATTTGCCAAAATTGCCTATTACAAAAAACAGGATCATTCGCCAAACGTTGAATCGATTAAAGCGGAACTATCTGACATCGACCCAAAATTCCTATCTGTAGATGGTTTCAATGCCAAGAGTTCCCAAGGCATCGTTATTAAGCACGAGAATTTCGTTGTTGCAGCCTTTCGGGGAACGGATGAAATTAGTGACTGGTTGGATAATCTGAATGTAGTACCAACATCCGGACCGCTGGGAGAAGTCCATGTCGGATTTTACAACGCGTTGATGGATATCTGGCCCCAAATGAAATCAACCATTCGTTCCTTCCGCAGAACCGAAGCTGGTCAACCGGACAGACCTCTGTGGCTTACGGGGCACAGCCTTGGTGGTGCCTTAGCCACACTCGCCGCGGCAACCTTGATAGAAGCGGATGAAACTTTTTACGGCGCCTATACGTTTGGTTGCCCACGTGTGGGGGGCCGGGAGTTCGCAAGAACCTTTAATGTCGAAGCCAAGAACAAGGTATTCAGGTTCCAAAATAACGCTGACATCGTGACCCGGGTACCCGCCCGCATCATGGGATACAGTCATGTAGGCTCGTTTGTCTATATTTCCGCAGACGGTACTCTAAGCACCGATATTGGCCTGTGGCAGCGTTTCATGGACACGGTCAAAAGCGTGATTGCAGACATCGGTGACAAAGGCCTGGATGCGATCGAAGACCATAGGATCGATGATTACATCAAGGCAATTGCTCGCTACGGCGACCAACCTCCCGAGTGATTGATTAATCCGTCCACTATGTATTCCGCCTCGGAGAGAGTTCCATAATACCAATCTAATTGACCAGGGAAGGCGAAGCTGCCGCAATCCAATTGGGCTAATGCAACGCTATGCCAACTTAAAATGATGAAGGCAGGCAGAATTCTTAAATACGATCATCAGAGGCCTCCCGATCAACCAAATCTCATTTCCAAATTGAATCCGGACAATTGATCTGGAGTAGAATTCAGGTGCCTCATTCTGTGGTTCGTCGGTCGGTAGTTGATCAGGAAGCGGCGGGCTTCTCTTCGAGCAGGCGGTGCAAATCACGGGTAATGAGCGGGGCGTCATCCGTGGACCCGACCAGCAGGCGAATCTCACCTTCACGGTCAAACACGTACACGGCGCTGCTGTGCGACACCTCATAGTCGCCGGCGGCGTCGGGCTTTCCATAACCGTAGCTGACCCGATAACGTTTGGTAAGCGCCTTAAGCTCGGCCTCGCTGCCACGCAGCCCGACGACCTCTGGCCCGAACGCCGCCGCATACGTTTTCAGCTGAGCCAACGTATCGCGCGCCGGATCGACGCTTACGAACAAAATCCGCACCTGTCCAGCGTTCGTACCCAGAGCAGTGACGGCGTGACTCAACTGGGACAGAGTGGTCGGACAAACGTCCGGGCAATGGGTATAGCCGAAATAGAGCAATACCAACTTTCCTCGGAAATCATTGCCATGGACGGTCGCTCCGTCACTCGCGGAGGTGAGAGTGAAGTCCAGCGGCGGCATGAGCCCGGAAATGTCTTTGAGGCCCCACGGCCGATCATTCTGCCCACACGCGACAAGCAGGATCACCATAAGCAATACTCCGAGACGCGGGGCCAAAACGCTGGCACTCACGACGCGGCTAACTGTCATTCGCCCTGCACTCCCGTCACCCGAAAGCCAATGGTAAGCGTCTGGCCATCGCTAAATTGCAGAGTCACCGGCACCTCATCCCCCGCATGCAAAGCCTGCGTGCGGTGCATCAACATCAAGTGGTAACCGCCTGGGGCAAACGCCACCGACTCGTCCGGACCTAAATCCACACCGTCCACGTGCACCATGCGCTGCTCACCGCCCTCTTCAAGACTGCGATGCAGCATCACATGACCGAAGGCCGGGCTAGTAGCGCCGGTCAAACGTAGAGCACCAGGCGCATGGCTGGTGATCACGAAGTACCCAGCCATTGGCAGATCGTTTGGCAGCCATCGCACGCGCGCATCGCTGATCGATACCAGCGGCTGCCCGGCATGGGCGGTCACGCCTATGCCGAGCAAGAATAAACAAAAGAGTACTCGCTTCATGTTGCGCCTCTTTGAAGATTCGTCTCGCCTTCCATCCACGACGCGGCAGAGCTAGAGACCGCCTCCGTATGCGCACTCTGGCGCATCCACATACGCAATACGAGCAGGATAGCCAGTACGCTCATCATCGCCGCAGGGATCCAGGTGACGATTCCTCCCGTTTGCTGATCGACGAGTGGACTTATAGGCCATGCGCGGCCGCACACGTTGTATACATCGTATAACACCGATTTACTTAGCGTGATGTGCGCACCGATTACAATCTGAGGCGGCATGATCGCCAAGAGCATTGCCATGCGCGCCGGATAAGCAAGTGCACCTTGCTTTCGAGGTGGACGCGGATCCAGTATCAGCCACCAGAACAGCAATCCATCGACCAGCATGCTCCAGTTCATCAGCTTATAGCGGTCGGCGCTAAGCATGGCATCGAAATGGATCGAAGGTATCAGCCAGAAATAGATCAGGCCGACAAACAGCAGTGGAGAGATCAGCGGATTTTGCAGTAACCGATAGAGCAGCCGTAGCGGCCGGCTGCGCCACAGGGGCAACAACACCTCCTCACGCAGGCGGACCGGTAAACCCCATCCAAGTACTTCGTGGGGTGCGGCGAGCATGATCAGGAACGGCCCCAAGTGATGCAGCACCAGGTGCTGGACCCGATGTACCCAGAACATGTGCTGGGAAAGGTAATCCACATAAGTCTGTAGAACCGCGTAGCTGAGCATAAGCCCCACATAAAAGCTCAGCGTACGACCCACACCCGTCGTCAATCCGGCCTGGCGACGGCGCCGAAGGCCACGCCAGAACAACCCACCCGCAACTATAAAGGCGACCAGCATGGTGGGCGAGAATTCCCACGGTAGGAGTAATGTGATGAACGAAGACAACACTAGCTAATACAACAATAGCGGATGAGTAGAGGAAGGGTAATCGTAGCCAAGGATAACACCACGGCCTCGCAAGTATCAAATCAAAACGGGCTTTCCTTTGAATCACTGGCTAGTCATAAACCCGCTCACGCCCCTGGCACGCAATCTCAGAACCGTCAAGGTATTCCGGATGGGTACAGTACAACCCGTAAATCCGCAGTAATCAAAACCATGCGACTAAATCCGCAGTTGCCAAATGGCGAGCTAAGGCCAACTTTCAGGGTATTGTCTTTGCTTAGGTAGCGACTGAACTGAGTATCGTGAACTGAGTATCGAACAAGCTGCTTTGATCTGGGTGTTTGAAAATCTGGGTGGGAATCGATTGCGGTAACGAAGTGCCTTGGGTGCTAAGCGGTGGCGGATGCCCGGTAAAAGCGGGTAAAGCCGAGCATCTCCAGCCAGTGTGGATGGGGCTGGCCGGTCAACAACTCGGCGGAAAATTTGCCGCGGCGTCGGGGCTTTTCGCTACGGGCAAAAGGCTGACTTCCGTTTCGTGAGCTGCCCCCTTTTTCAACGAAATTTCATCCTGCCTACATCAACGCGTCACAAATTCAGCCCAAAATATCTCTCGCTTTCAAATAAACAAAAATGTGAGGGAATTATGAAACTGACACACTCGATGATTCTCCCCGCCGATGTGGGCACTGCTGGACGTAACCGATGACGGGGAAGTGGTGCCCTCCGAGTACGCCAGAGACATCAAGGCCGCCGGGCTGGAAATCATTACCTGGACCTTAGAGCGCGCCGACCTGCGCGAGGGCGCCGCGAAAGCCGGCTGGTACTACATGTTCGACCCTGAAGGCAAGGCCATCAAGACGGATAGCGACATGTACAAGGCCCTGGACGTGCTGGCCAAGGATGTGAAAATCCTGGGCATCTTCTCCGACTGGCCTGCGACCGTGACCTACTACGCGAACTGCATGGGGCTGAAGTAAACCGCCCTCGGCGGTCGCGCTATCGACTGGCGTACGGGAGACCGTGCGCCAGTTTTTTCAACCCTCCGAGCCTCACCCCTCCACCAGTGCAATATTCAGCAACCAAAATTTCGGAGGGCAGTTTACCGGGGACTCTGTTGCCGTAGAAAGCCGAACCGGTTTAATGCAGCTTTCCAGTCCGTGATTGGCACAGGGCGGGCGCATATAAATTGTTATGAAAAGATCCATTTCGTTTAGTAGCAAAGCAAAAGAATATTACCGGGTCGGTTTACCCAAACTGTTGGCTCGCCCTCGGCTTGAGCACCGGGACGCGCTTGCCTCACAAAATTGATCCATCCGGACGCTGCGTTGTCGAGGAGCCGCGTCCATTTATTAACGACGGTTGCCCAGGTCAGCGGACCTCACCTACCCGCTCGCGCAGGCCGCGCAACGCTAGACGCAGAACCTCACTGTCGGCCTCGCGCGGGAACACCATATAGGTGGGATGGGCGAATTCTGGTCCACTGCTAACCTTGAACAGACGGCCAGCGTCGATCAAGGGCTGGGCCATGCGCAGGGGTAGAAAGCAGGAACCGCCGTTAGCGAGGATTAGTTGTACTCCGAGCCAACCGATGTTGACCACCTGGGGTGGGCGCTCCAAATCGGGATAGTTCTCACGGTGCTTGGCGTAGAACCCGGGACCCCACTCGACGTAGATGTAGTCTTCCCCGGCCCATTGGGTGTCGTGCTGCGAGCTGACCAGAACCAGCCTCTCATCGAACAGATGTTCCACCACCAGGCCGGGGGCGTGACTGGGCGTGTACATCAAGCCGATGTCCAGAGTGCCTTCGATTAGGCGCCGCATCAGGTCCTCCTCGAAGCCGATCTCGCTGCGTATAGAAACATCCGGGGCGACTCGCCGCATCCAACCGACCCACCGCGGCAGAAACCCCTCCCACAGAGCGATGCGACCGCCGATGCGAATGCTGGCACGGTAGCGGCTGGGCAAGCCGACGTCGTGGCGGGCCTGTTCCACCGTGAGAACCAAGGTCTTGGCGTGCTGCAGAAAGCGGCGTCCCTCCGAGGTCAGGGTGGCCCCGGCACGACTGCGTACAAACAACCGCACGCCCAGGTCGGCTTCCAGATTCTGAATCCGAACGCTGGCGGTCGATTGGGTGATGTGCAACCGTTTCGCTGCTTCCAGAAAGCTGCCGTTGGCGGCGATCGCGAGGAAGGTACGGGCCTGCTCTATGTCCATAGTTGGTGCAAAACGAGTTGTTTATATCGATATTACCGATACTATCATCAAATAAATATCGTTTGTCCAATTTTTCATACACCAATATACTGCTTCTACCTTGAAATAAAACGATTGGAGACCGTGATGCCAAATGCCCTTGCTTTCAGAACGCCTGAAGACGTATCGCTGGACCGGCTCGACCGCGATGAGGAGGGTTTCCTGCTCGATGTTAACGACTGGCACGCTGGCCTAGTCGAGGAGTTGGCCGCCGAAGCCGAGCTGGAGTTGACCCCGGAGCGGCGGGAGATCATCCACTACATTCGCACCTACTTCGAAACCCATGAGAGCGTCCCCGAGGCGCGAACCTTGCTCAAGCACATGCGAGCGATTTGGGGTCCGGAAAAAGCCACACGCCGCTACCTGTACCAGTTGTTTCCACGCGGCTACGGCCAGCAGGCTTGCAAGATCGCCGGTATGCGCAAACCGCGTAAACTGATGCTGGACGTCTGAGGGAGTTTCTTCGTGTGCGCCGCGCGTGCGAGCATCACTCATTTTGCCGGGCTCAGCGTCGACCGTACCGATCATAGCGAAAAGTGGTTGTCATTCGCGGGCGGCCTTGCGGGTATTCTGAGCGTGTTATTGATCAGCTAACGCCGCCTTGGGCCCGGCGGGCAGCGATTGCCCAAAAACCTAAAGAACCGTTGCGAATGCAGAGAATTGCCATTGTCAGCGCAAGGGTAATGTGTCATGAGGCTAACCCAGCCGTTAGTGAGTGAGTCTATTTTTCGGCATCCCGTGTTCAACCTGGGCTTTCGGCCGTTTTTTCTCCTGGCCGGCGTGTTCGCCATAGTGATTATTCCGTTATGGTTGGCCATCTTTGCCGGACTGTGGCCGACACCGCCCTATCTGGGGGCTGTGAGATGGCATGCCCATGAGATGCTAATGGGCTATACGATGGCTGTTATCGCGGGTTTTCTATTGACGGCAGTGCGTAACTGGACCGGTCTTCCCACCCCGACGGGGCCGTTACTCGCCGTGTCAGTAGTACTGTGGCTAGCCGCCCGATTCGCGCTGGCCTCCACGGCCGTGGTGCCGGCTTGGCTGGCGGCGACGCTCGATGTAGCCTTTTTACCGCTTATTGCCGGGGTGCTCCTGCCCCCTTTATGGCGATCGCGAAATCGCCGCAACCTCGTGTTCCCCTTTATTCTCCTGGCGCTGGCGGGCGCCAACGTGGTCATGCATCTCCAGGCACTGGGTATACTGGCTTCTGGAAGCGATCATGCGCTTCGGTTCTCTCTGAACGTCGTCACCCTCATCATGATCGTGATCGGGGGGCGCGTGATTCCCGCATTTACCGCAAACGCGTTGCCCAAGGTCCAGGTTCGTCGCCTCGCCTGGGCCGATGTTGCCGCTATCGGTCTAGTCGTCCTGGTTCTGGTAATCGATCTGTTCCCGTCCTTGCAGGCCATGGCTGGGCCGGTGGCGTGGCTGGCCGCGATAGTGAACATCCTTCGCATGTGGCACTGGCAATCCTTAGCCACATGGCGGGTTCCGATGCTGTGGATTCTACACCTCGGCTATGCCTGGATTATCGTGGCCCTTGCCCTGAAGGGACTCGCCGGCGCGGTCCCGGTAGTCACGCCCAGTGCGGCCATTCATGCGCTGACCGTCGGCGCGGTCGGCAGCCTGACGCTGGGCATGATGAGTCGCGTGGCACTGGGTCACACCGGCCGCGTTATCGTGGCGTCAACCACCATAACCGCGGCGTTTATTCTCATCAACGCCAGCGCGATCCTACGCGTGGCGATTCCTATCGCATTGCCGGAGTTTTACATGCCTGGGCTCATCGTAGCGGGGCTGTTATGGATGGCTGCTTTTGCGCTGTTTGTCATCGACTTCGCCCCCATTCTGACACAACCCCGGATCGACGGAAAGCCAGGCTAAGCGTCTATTACTGTTGCTACGCATTCAATATAAGGAGGGTTGATATGACCGCACAAGCGCCGGCTCAGGTCGGCCGCTCCCAAGATCGCTTGTCGCCGTAGTGGCGACGTTCAGTGGTGGCCGTCATGGTTGTCGGTTTTTCAGTATTGATTTTCCTGACAATCATGGATCAACCCGGCACCGGTGAGCGAGTTGACCTCTAGTAATCGGCGAGTTGTCCAACTCGAAGGCACCGAGATTGCGGCTTTTAGCCTGGAGGGTTAATATTATTATGCGCGGGGTGCGTGGCACAGTTGGATCGGGGATTCGTTAAGCAGTCCGCTTCCGGGCGCTTCCACGGCTTTCTCGGTGTGCCTATCATCCACTGAGGCAAGGTACAGGGCGTATTGGTTGTACGCCAACGAGCAGCGAGGCAATTCGATGATGCTGATGCCGCGTACTTGACCACCCTTGCTGCCCAGCACTGTCCCATTCGGCCATGATTGCACGTGCCCTCGGCATACCGGCGGTGATGGGTGTTCAAAACACCCCTCCACCGGCCGGAAGCAAACATCGCCGACGATATCGCACTCGAATCGGGAACAGTGCGCACCACTGGACCGATCCAGGCCGTGAGCATCAGTTAGGGTTTCAATAGGTTCAAAGCTATGATTGAGATGATCGAGATTGCAAAAATTGTCCGTTCAGCGTGTTTCGAGGCGGCACTTGAAGCGTATGAGGATGCAGGA
>CAVSWL010000015.1:0-61715 GCA_963731655.1 uncultured Gammaproteobacteria bacterium
CACAACACACTCGAAAACCGATGCTGCCGTAACGGAAGTCCGGGTCGAAGAAGTCGCGGGAGGATGCGCGCGCGTAGTCCTGAATGAAGATCCCAGGAGCCGCCGCGCAACACACGCCGACTTTCTCCCTCGATAGAAGTGTCTTCTGGTTCATCGTACTTGTTCAGACACCACTCGCAAACATTCCCTGCCATGTCGTAGACTTCCTGAAGTGTTCTGCCTCCTGGATACATGCCAACAGCCGTCGTGCGGGATAAATGTGATTCGTAGGTATTCGCAAGCTGGCCGTCCGATCGGCACCCCAGGGGTATTCATTTTCCATGACTCCACCGCCGGTCGCCGCCTGCTGCCATTCCCACTAGGTGGGCAACCGCACTTCATAATCGAGCTTCGCACTCAACCATCGGCAAAAGGCCATCGCATCGAACCAGGAAACCATTTCAGCCGGGCAGTTGTCGATGGGGCGATACTGCTCACCCCAGGTTTTTTCGTGGTTCAGATCGTCCCACCATTGCCCGTTTCATATCCATCATCTGCCGCCAGAAAGGCACGATATTGCAGGAAAGTCACAGGATAACGGGCGATGGAAAAGGCTCGACTTCGAAGCTCCCTGCTGTACTTTCCAGTTCGATACGCCCGCCGGGCACCCGAGCCCAGTCGATGTCGGGCACGCCGTGCTCATTCACGCCCACTCCCGGTCGCTTATCCCCGATCTGCGCGAGCCGATCACCGATTTCGGCACGGCGGTAATGTGTCGTTTCGATGTCTTCTATTTCTTCCAGCAACCGCTCGGCTTCCTTGCGCACGAAGGAATTGAGCGGTTCTTCGGGCGTCGTGATTTCCAGCCGATCCAGCATCTCATACACCGGATCCAGTCGTTCATGCCGCCACAGGTGACTCGACTGGTGGCCGGATCCGCCCATTGCCGGGCCGCGGACTCGACCTGCTGCTTCAGCCGCAGGGCATCACGGCGCTCGTCGATCCATTGCTTGAGCAGCGGCCAGGCTTCGAACAGTTTCTCGTGGGCGACCTCGACGGTGGCGCCTTCGTCTGCCTGGTCGGTAACCAGTAACCGCCCTTTCTCGCCGCTGAATCGGACAATAAACTCCACGGCCCCAGGATTAGCCTCGAAGCGCTTGATTAAGGCACGCCGGCGGGTGGATTTGCCTTCGGCATTGACGGACACGAGCTCGCTGAAAACCGTTAGAAGGCGTCTCTCGCTGGCTTTTCCAGTTGATCGTACAAAACCTGGGCATGATGCCCGATTGCGCCTTGCACACCGCCGAATTCATCATAAGCTTTGAGGGTAAACCGGTTTTCTTTACGTTTCTTATAGAGCTCGCTTAACGCGAAGGCCGTCAACGCGAGAGCACCCGGTTCGGTTCCGGAGTCGTCAAGCAATCTGGTAACCAGCCCCTGCTCCAATTCCAATCCCGCACAAGCCGCGGGTTGGTTGACCATCTCGAGCAGAGCCGGAGTGGTAGGAGCCGACAAGTTAATGGAATTCTCTAGGAGTTTTGCCAGAGGGTCATAGTCTAGACACTGGGGGTAAAAATCGGCGCGCAAGGTGGCGATAATCCTTAACCTGGGGCGATGTGCCGCATAGTCTATAAACTCGATGAAGGGGCCTACTTTGTCCCGGCCGTCAAGGGTAAAGAGCTCCTCCATCTGATCGATGAATCACGATAGCTCGGCCCGGTCCTCCTTGCCTTGAAGCAGATGCGCGGTAAGTTCATTCAGTACACTGTAGTCTTTCGCCAATCGATCCGCGATCTCTTCCGGACGGTAATCAAAGCGCTCAAGTTTATTGTCCAAAGCCCAAGCCAATGACTTAAAAGGGTCTAGTCGGTGCTTGCCCGGCACGATGCGCGCCCAGACCCACTGATCACCGCCGACAATGGCATTCTCTTTCATTTTGGCAATAACCCGGCCATTACCCGAGAGGACTTTCCCGAACCCGAGGCACCGATTACGCCGAAAAACCCACAGCTAGGCAGCGATGACAATCGGTCCAATAGCTTTTTAATTTCGATGTCTCGACCAAAGTAGATCGGCGCCATATCGGTTGTGAAATGGTGCAAGCCCGGATAAGGACTGCCTTGCCACCGAACGGTATGGGTAACGGGTTCTACCTGATTCAATAAATCTTCGATGTCACACTGACGTTCCTCGCCCACATAACGTCGGGCTGCCTCGAGACGGCTACAAGCGGAGTGGTGCCAGGGGCAACCTCACCGTCGTAATCTCGAGTGCCTGGACTAGCTCGGTAGCGAACGGGAAAGAGGCTTTGTCGCTGAAAGGTATGTATTGTAGGCTCCTCGAGCCATAGAGGGCATACTCGAGAAACGATTTTCGAGTCTCTTTGTCCATTAACGGCTCCAGGAAATCCACCAGCTTGTGGAAGGTGTCCCGGTCAGCTGAGCCATCGTTTCAATGCCCTAGTCGACCATGGATTTCGGGCGCATGGGCTTTTAAATCCTCCAACACGGCGCTCATCGAGCTGCCGGCATTGCGCAGATAGCGACGAGTGGTCCCGGGTTCTGCAATCATCCCACCGCTGTGGTGGATGGCGATGACGTGGAAGTCATCGTCGAATACCGGTGAACCCGAGGAACCAGGCTCGGTGCTCGTTGTGTACTGGATGGTGCGCCTGTCGATATATTCGACGAAGTTATTCTGCATGGAGATCTTTTTGAAATGGCCGCCGGGGTGCTGAATGATGGAGACTCGGCTGTCGCGCGCCACCAATGATGAGCGCAGCGGCAGAGGGCGATCAAATGCGGGTGGGTTTTGGAGTTGCACCACCGTGTAGTCGAGCTCCACATGGGTGTAAAACAGACCGTCTGTATGACCTCCGACAACCATGGCTTCAAGGGGGTTAGCGTTCGCGCCGAGTTGGTAGTTAAACCAGTATTGAGCATTTTCGGCCTGGGTGGGATTTTGGATGACGTGGTGATTGGTCATCAACAGATCTTGGGCTATCATGAAACCCGAACCAACCCATGCGCTCCCATCCTCAGAGACAGACACGCGCACCACAGCCTGCGATGCCGCGAGCGCCTTTTCCAGCATACAGACATCGCGTAGCGTATTCTCCCCAATGATCTTTTCCTGCACACTGCGCGGCGTCTCTTCGCCACGCCAGTCCTTCAGCGAATGCGACGGGCTGGCGCGACCTTCCATCGGGTAGCGGGTAAACAATTCGGCAATGAACCCGGCAGGCTCTTGGTCGAGAAAGGGCTGAATATAATTCAGCAATACCCCCAGCGCCTCTTTGCCGTAGGCCACCTGACCGAATTCTGCGAGCCTGCGCACAACCTCCACGGCGACCAGCTGTGGATTCCCATCCAAATCGAGCTGCGCCAACAAATCGGGGCCTCGCTCACTGCCCTCTAACGCGGCTTCCACCAAGCGGCGCCGGTCCCGCACATTGGCGAAATCATGCGTCTGGCGTAGCAGATCAACCAACGTTCGGAAGTCTTCCCGGTCCAACTGGATCGCCATACTAGTTTGCCCCCAAATCTAAGAAGAATTTGCCAGTTGCGTTGACTATTTAAGTGCCTATGCCAGTCCTCTCACGTTTATCGTAAATAATAACCGATAGGAGTCGCAAGCCGTTCGGTTTAGTGCATCGTAGCAGATACGATGCTGGGCTTGTTGTAAAGCCTATAAAAACAGCGCCAAAGAACGCTAGGAGAATGGTCAACCTGATCGGTAGAAATAACGGCTTTGGTTTTACCGTGTTACGCCTTTCCTATATCGCACTTTCGCGCCACTGCACTCTGCCCCTCATCCTCGAGCGCTAAATTTACCCTAAGCATCAAGGCGTTGTTTCTAAGGTCATCATTTTATCCTCTTGAATAGCGTGCAATGCCGCTGCTGCACTCTTTATAGAGGCATCTTCGAAAAACGCCACGCGGAACAATCTCGCGGATGCAGGAGATCATTGCGACTTTTAAGTGTGGGCGGGGCCGGGGCCCAATCCGGACGACGAACCGCAGGAACCTTTCAAGGCGCAAGCCGGAACGGAAGCCACCGATCTCAAGCAAGTGTTCAGTGCAACTGTCGAGTATGTTTGCTAAAAACAGTACGCAGCGCCGACAGTTTTGAACGGACCGGGAGGCGCTCGTCGGCAAGGGCGTCCAGCAAATCCGATAGACGTCGCGACCTGATGACGGCATACAGCGCGAGCAAACCGGAAGGCAGGGCGACGATCATGAAGTAGAACAGTTTGAGGGCAAAGCTGGCGTCGGCCTCCGCAATCAAGTTCATCCCCAGAAAGCCGGTAGCTACCGTCAAGATCATGCCGAACACCGTGACCACGGTAAGCCGGATCATGGAATTGGACTGCCGGCGCAAGGTATCGCTGTCCAGATAGCCGCTCATATCTTGAATCTCTTGGCGCACCTCGTTAAATAGCTGCTCGGTGCCCAGGTTCTCCGTGCACAGACGAAACAGTTCCTGCGCCTGAGCTTGGTCGGATACGTTATGAAACCAGTAGCGGTGAGTAAAACGCAGAAAAATCTCAAAGGTCTGACGAATGCTACGCTTAAAATCCCGTACCGCTTCCGCGTTCTGAATCTCCAGACTGTTCAGCGCGATGACCAAACGGTCGGACAACATCAGCAAGGCGGTACGGTGAAAGTGTGCGATGAGGAACAATAGAAAATACTGGTGTCTGAATTGTCCCAGTATGCCCGTCTCGGTGTCCGTGAACATCGGCTGCGCGGCGTCACCCACGACGATCAGCGTCGGCCCGGTACACACGAAGCGTGTGCTCAAACGTTCGTCGCCGGGGGACCAGTAACGGTCGTAGCAAAAGCGGTGTTCGAAACGTTGCAGATAGCGCTTGGCGTAGGGAAGTATCTCGGGGTCGCCTGGTGCCGCGGCGTAGCCCATGCGAATAAATTCAGCGCGGCTCAGCGAGCCTGGATTATCCAATGCAATGTAGGCCATGAGCGGCATCCGATGGTACTCGATTTGGCGATAGCGTATACGTCCGGCGGCCGCCGAGTGATCCGGGATAAGCGGATGCAGCAGAGCCACCCAGTGAGACGCGATATTGGGAGCGCGGTAGCGGGTGACATAAGCCATATACTTGTCGTTTTTCTCGTAATCGGACGCGGCGAGTACTTTGCCTTTTGCCAATAGCCATTCCACATGATCGGGACAATGGCTACCGCTGCCGTCTGCGTCCCAGTCCAGGGGGTAGGCGCGGCCAAAGCGGTATAAGGTGTGCTGCACCAGCTCCAGGCTCAGATTATCGGCATAAATCTCCACCGCCAGAAGCAGCACATCGATGTCATAGAAGAAATAGAGCTCCACATGTCCGACATCGAAGGTCACCACGGGCTGACCGGGTTGATGGCGTACCTGCACCTGGGTGACATCGTTGCGGCGGAACACGCGGACTGGGGATTCGGAATGCCAGGCGCTCTCCTGGCGGGCCAGTCCCTCACCGTAGAGGAACCGTTGCACGTGCGGAAGAAAGCTTACGAATTCGTTGTAATGCCGCTTCTGGAAACGGGTCCCCACGCCATTAAACTCGAACGATAATTCGCGCCATGGATTATTGCTATCGGCCTGATCTAACAGTTCCCAGTGTTTCTGAATCGGGAGGTCCTCCTGAATAGGCATGAGTTTCAGGGGCCACAACAGGATCTGGCGGAAATGCCGTACGATCCGCTCAGTAGGAAGAGTTGGGGAACTCACGATAGTAATTCCGAATGCATTGGCACACCCGAGCCCTCCGCGGGCAGAATCGAGTTATATCCGGCTAGCCGAGGATGGCTACCGGCTTGAAATGTCAGGGTCGTAGTTCGTTTCGACTGAGTTCTGCCCCGTTAATTAGCCACGCTATATGGGTGCCTGATTCGACGATGCCACAATGGCCAAATGCCCTTAAAATTCACGCTAAACTACCGGTCGGTTAAGGCATTGTCAATCACACGGATCAGTGAACTTATCACACCACGCGGGGAAGCTCATTCCCGGCGTCAAGGATTCCCTTACGAACATCCACCCGTGATAGAAGCACTCCGCCAATGATGAAAAAGATAACCAGAGCAACAATGGCGTTGCGGTAAGAGTGTGTCCATTGGAACACCAGCCCGAATAGCAAGGTTCCGAACCAGCTCGTGCCGCGCTCCGCCGCTTGGTAGAGGCTAAAATACTCCGCTTCCAGACCTCTAGGAATAAGCTGGCTGTATAACGAACGAGACAAGGCCTGGCTGCCACCAAGCACTATTCCGATCAATACCGCAAGCCCAACAAACGGCAGAAAAGCCTTAGCGGGTAGAAAGTAGCCGATCATAACAACGACCGCCCACATCCCAAGGCTTGCCAGCACCACGCGGAAAGCTCCGGTCCGCGCGGCCACCCACCCGAACAGCAATGCCCCTAGAAAGGCCACGAACTGCACGACAAGGATGGTAATAATGAGCTGAGACTCAACTAACCCGAGTTCCTCTGCACCGTAGATGCTCGCTACGGCAATCACCGTCTGTATACCATCGTTGAAGAACACATAGGCTAGCAGAAACAACAGAGTCTCTGGGTAACCCCGCAAGTGCCGCAAGGTGACGAACAATTGCCTGAATGAGTTGGCCAAAAGCTCTCGAGAACGTCCCGATTCGAGCTGCACGGGTAGGCGGTCTCGCAACCCCCAATAGGGGATGAGAGTGAATCCCCCCCACCACACGCCGGCCGACAGCAAAGACAAGCGCACCGCCGCTTCGGTGCTCAGTCCAATCGCCTCGTGAGCCTGTACTACCCCGAGGTTGATCGCGAGTAGCAGGCCACCGCCGACATAGCCCAAAGCCCAACCCCGGCTGGATACCCCATCCCGTTCATCTGGCGTTGCGATGTCACACAGGATCGAATCGTAAACCACGAGGGAACAACCGAGTGAGAGTCCAGCGGCTAGCTGAAGTAAAACACCCAATTGCCAGTTGGTTCCGGCCACCAGGGCCATCGCCGCGGCCGCCAGCGCCCCGGTCCAAGCGAATCGGCCGAGCATCGTGCGTTTGCGTCCAGATCGGTCGGCTATCGCGCCGACAAAGGGCAGGAGGAGTGCTGAAATCAAGGTCGTGGCCGTGATGGCGTACAGCGCCAGCGACCCTGGGTTCACCGGTAAACCCAAAACGTTCAGGGTAGTGTCACAACTCAACTCGATGTCTTGCCCGGGACAGGCCGCACGCTTGGCCACGGTGGTCAGATAGGGTGTGAAGAGCACCGTCATTGTCGTGGTGACATAGGCGGAGTTCGCCCAGTCGTAAAAATACCAGGCGCGGTGCTCGCGACATCGTTCCTTAGATTCGGGCTGCCTCGAACTAAGCGGTTCAGTCACGGTCGCCGTTCTTCGTCATCGGGGAGCCGTTGGTTCGAATGCGTTGCATAGGTGAGCGGATCGAACAGGAGTAACAATCCGTTAGTCATAGGTCTTACCAGCCGCAGCTGCGAGTCCTTTGGTGGAATCCCAGGAAACGATAAGTTTTGGCAGCACGTAGTTTCGGACTTTCTCGTTATCGAGCCTTTTTCGGCAAGGTTTCGTAGCGCATGATTTCCCGTGCAAATAGGAGCAGGCAGTCAAATGAAACTACCGATGCATCCGAAGACAGGTAATCAACGGTATCGGCTACAGATAATTTATCAGGCTCAGTCTAGACTTCTACCTAACCGAACGGTTCACGAGCGGAGAAGAGAAGTAACCTCAGCCGTAACAACAGGCTGACGAGTAGCAACGCGGCCACCAAGCCGTACATTCCAGAGATTACCAGGAGCTCCACCACATGTCCCCACCACATCGGCCAATCCAGTTTAACTCGAATGAGCCCTACGCAACAGGCGGCCACTGGAACCAGCACGTATGCACTACACCATAGCCAACGTTCCGAATCTTGCAATCGACCTTCCCGTGGAGCAGGGAGCTCTTTTGCATGGCGCATCCACAAACCAGCGGCCACCATCACCACGAGAAGACCGAGAACGCTACTAGTATGCTGTAACCAACGATACAATAGAAAGGAATGACCGGCAATGGATGGCCCCGCTTCCTCAAGCATGGGGAAAAAACGCACACCGCGAGCGCCTTCGTGGGTGAAACCGTCCCAAGCCAGATGCGTGACTGCTCCGACGAGGATCAGTGCGCCGGCTCCTACCCAGACGCTTAAACGGCTCAGATTAACTGGGGCGTGCTCAGCACGCAGCCGTTGCACCCAGCTGGGTGGCGCCAGCTCGAGCAACGCTGGCCTAATGAGCCACTGAAAAATCCACCAACTAAATAATCCCACGGGTAGACAAAAGCTCAACAACGCCCAACGACCGTGCGTTTGCTCTCGCTCGAGCTCAAGGGGAAGCAATAATCCGAAGTCGGGTACCATAGCACCAATCATCGCTGCCGCCAGCAGACCTTTTCGGCGTAGCCAGCGGTGCGCTGGCAGTACTGCCGCAATATGAGATACCGTAAAGGGCATCGTCTCCTCCCTCTTAGGGCTACGTTTGCGAAACATGCTGACCCAGTACGCACTGACGTACTAGACGACCTGGCTGGGGTGTGCCATCACAAATTGCGCCCACGTGGGGCTGGCTTGCGGCACCGCTCCGTGCTTCGGTCATTTTAGAATCGTAGAAATTTGGTCCAATCAAGTAGATCATATCGAATCCGTTCGATTGAAAGACAAGGAACAAGTTCAATACCGTTGCATCCTTGCCTGAAGCTGCTCGCCTGTTGGAACCCTAAGCTACGTCTTCGGTTCGGCGTTGGCTGTAGCGATCAGCGCCATTTTCAGTGGCGAGCGGCGGAAGGTGTCCCGGTTGCTTGTTTTCGCGTGATCCCACCTCAAGGCAGATAGATATTAAATAAGGCGGTTGCTTATTGAATAAGCACAATAAACAATGCGCTTACTCGGTTGGAACGCTAACTGAAAAAACTCAGGATTGTCAATTACGGGAGCGCCAGTCTGCAAATAAGAGGCGACAGCCTACACTAGCCTACCAGTCCCTCGGAGGAATGATAGAATCCGTTCGAGAATAGCTGTCTTACTTCAATGCTTAACTCACAGCCTCTAGAAGCTGCCTGCTTGAATCTCTTATGTAAAGCGTTGGCTCATATATGGAAAGGGGAATACTAAACAGCGAAAACCTAAACGTCAGTGAGTACCGTTTGGTCCGATGTATTGCTTATCGCTGATTACCTGTTAGCATGCAGTCTTTTCCAAAATTTTTTACTCGTGAACCCGCATCCAATCGAAAGCCGTCAACCCGTTGGGCTCTTACGCCGATTCGGTGCGATCGTTTATGATGGATTACTGCTTTTCGCCGTGTTGTTTTTTGCTTCATTGGTCGTGGTCATCCCTTTTGGGATCACTTATGAACATCCGCTCTATCCCTTCTATATTTTATACATCTATGCGGCTGCATTGGTTTTCTTGGGCTGGTTTTGGACCCAACGGGGACAAACCCTGGGCATGAAAACCTGGGGTATTCAGGTGGAGCAAACTAACGGCCAATGGATTAACTGGAAACAAGCGATCACACGCTATCTGTCCGCGCTTCTATTCTATATTCCGGCGGCAGCAGCCTATTGGCTGTTCCCTCCTCACTGGCACCATTTTCTTTGGGTTGGTCTGCTTCCTATTGCCGCTGACTACAGCACCTGCTTTTTTAATCACGACAAACATGCATTGCACGATATGATTTCGCAAACACATCTGGTATTAATCAAGACTAACAATTGAATACGACTTTGAACCACTCAACGGGACCATTCGACGTCTTTCTGTTGAACCTGTTCACAAAGGTATATTCATCGACAGTCGGGTAATTTCCACCCGTAAAGGCGTTGCGTTTTACTCGGCTACCCTCTCAGTAACCTAATTTGATCCCCAGCCCCAAGGAGCATTCGATGGAATTCAAACTCAAGACTGGAAATCCCGAAACCGAACGTTCAGCCTGCATTGTGGTCGGCGTCTTCGAAGATCAGCAGCTAAGTTCCGCGGCTCAGCGGCTGGACGAAGCTGGCGGTGGCGTCATTGCTCAAACGCTGCAGCATCGCGATCTGTTGGGTGAGTTGGGAGAAACCTTAATGCTCTATCAAGTTGCCAATACCCGCGCCGAACGCGTGATGTTGGTGGGCTGCGGAAAACAAGCAGATTTCGGTGACAATGCCTATCGAAAAGCCTTGCAGGCCTGTGCCAAACAACTCAAGGCGAGTGGCGCGGTTCAGGCTAAGTGTTTTCTCATTGAGTTGCCTGTCAAGGATCGGGACTACGCGTGGAAGCTTCACCAGGCGGTGATTACCCTAGAAGACTCATTCTATGCTTTCGAACAAACCAAGAGCCAAAAAAAGCAATCGCGTCCGGCCTTTGAAAAGATGAGCTTGATGGTTCCCGAACAGGAGAGCAAATCAGCCCTAAGACAAGCGCTGATCGCCGGAGAAGCCATCTCCGCCGGGATGTCATTCGCTAAAGATCTGGGCAACTTACCTGGGAATATCTGCACCCCCAGCTATCTTGCGGAGCAAGCCAAAACGATTAAAAAAGGAAATTCTAAAATCGAGCTTAAAGTCTTGGATGAACCCGATATGGAAAAGCAAGGGATGGGAGCTCTATTATCGGTCTCACGCGGTAGTGACCAACCCGCCAAATTGATCATTCTGGAATATCGGGGCGGGGCAAAAGAAACCAAGCCCATCGTACTGGTGGGCAAAGGAATCACTTTCGATACCGGCGGTATTTCCATTAAACCTAGCCCGGCCATGGATGAAATGAAATTCGACATGTGCGGCGCCGCGAGCGTTCTTGGGGTAATACTCGCCTGCGCCCGCATGGAGTTAGCAGTCAATCTCGTGGGCATCGTCGCTAGCGCCGAAAACATGCCGGGCGGACGAGCCAGCAGACCCGGCGACATTGTCACCAGTCTATCGGGCCAGACGATTGAAATTCTCAACACCGATGCGGAAGGTCGGCTTGTACTTTGCGATGCCCTAACCTATGCCGAGCGCTTTGAACCCACCGCTGTGATCGATATCGCTACGCTTACCGGTGCCTGCATCATCGCGTTGGGCCATCACCCCAGTGGTCTTATGAGCAATCATGAGCCACTCGCTAAGGAACTGCTGGCAGCGGGTCTTAGCAGTGGCGATCGTGTTTGGGAACTGCCGTTATGGGAAGAATACCAGGAAGAGCTCGACACTAATTTTGCGGATATGGCGAATGTAGGCAGCCGGTCGGCGGGCAGTATCACCGCCGCCTGTTTTCTTTCTCGCTTCACAAAGAAGTATCATTGGGCTCATCTGGATATTGCGGGAACCGCAGCTCGCAGTGGCAAGGAGAAGGGGGCGACTGGACGCCCAGTGCCCCTGCTCTGCCAGTATTTAATGGATCGTGTAGATGCACAGTAGTTATGATCAGTTACTGATCCGATAGACTTAACTTCGCCACTCGAGCAACCGAGTGCGTGTTACGCTTTCATCATGACCCAAGTTGATTTTTACATTCTCCAGGATACCGCTCCGCAAGAACGATATCGCCTTGCGTGCCGTATCATCGATAAAGCTTATGGTCTGGGCCATAGAATCCATATTCACACCGATTCCCTAGAGCTTTTGCAGCAACTCGATGATCTGCTATGGACATTCCGGGACCGGAGTTTTATTCCACACGAAATCGAACCCGACGAACCGGACTCCGTACCGGTAACCCTTGGGAATCAATGGCTTCCCGAACACGCGGACGTGCTCGTAAATCTAGCCAACGAGGTGCCAGAGTCCTTTAGCCGTTTTGAGCGCGTAGTCGAAATAATTACGCAAGAGGGAGAAAACCGTGAAAGCGGAAGAGCACGTTATCGTTTCTATCGCGAACAGGGCTATACACCGACCCATCACCAGATAAAATCATAGTCTTTCACTATAAGGAGCCTTCAGTCGTTAACCATGGACAAGATCTACAATCCTCATGCCATCGAACGGCGTTGGTATCAAGCCTGGGAAAATAACGGGTATTTCGCTCCTGGGGGTCAGGGCGAAGCCTACTGCATCATGATCCCACCGCCCAATGTAACGGGGACACTGCACATGGGCCATGCCTTCCAGGATACTCTCATGGATGCGCTGACGCGTTATCATCGGATGCAGGGCTATAACACGCTATGGCAGCCGGGTACCGATCATGCCGGTATCGCTACCCAGATGGTCATCGAACGTCAACTCGAGGCCGAAGGTACCAACCGTCACGAACTAGGTCGTGAGGCTTTTGTTCAGCGCGTATGGGACTGGAAACAGCATTCGGGCAGCTCCATCACTGAGCAATTACGCCGCATGGGGTCTTCTGTAGACTGGAGTAATGAACGTTTTACTTTGGATGAAGGCCTCTCACGTGCGGTTCGCGAAGTGTTCGTGCGGCTCTACGATGAAGGATTGATCTATCGCGGAAAACGATTGGTCAACTGGGACCCCGCGCTACATACCGCCCTCTCGGATCTCGAAGTCATTTCCGTTGAAGAACAAGGCCATCTTTGGGAACTGCGTTACCCTTTGGCGGACGATTCCGGCCATGTGATCGTGGCCACCACCCGCCCCGAAACCTTACTGGGGGACACGGCGGTTGCGGTTCATCCTGACGACAACCGTTACAAGGAATTGATCGGCAAACAGGTTCAACTCCCCTTGACTGACCGCACCATTCCCATAATCGCCGATGACTACGTGGATCCAGGATTTGGATCGGGCTGTGTTAAAATCACTCCGGCCCACGATTTCAATGACTATAAAATCGGGCAACGGCATCAGCTACCGATGATCAACATTTTTACCCCCGATGCGCGCTTGAATGACAACGCACCGGAGGTCTATCGGGGTTTAGATCGAACTGAGGCCCGCGAACGGGTTCTTGCCGACCTGATCGCCCAAGGTCTGCTCGCCAATACCCGTGAACATACGCTGATGGTACCGCGAGGCGACCGCAGCCATGCGGTGATTGAACCCTATCTGACGGATCAATGGTACGTAAAAATAGCACCCCTGGCGGAAGCCGCTATACACGCCGTGGAGACAGGCCGTGTCCGTTTTGTACCCGACAATTGGGCCACCACTTATTTTGAGTGGATGCGCAATATCGAAGATTGGTGTATCAGCCGGCAACTGTGGTGGGGCCACCGCGTCCCTGCTTGGTATGACACTGAAGGTCAATTCTATGTGGGCGATTCCGAAATAGCGGTCCGCAATAAATATCATCTCGATCCAGCAATCAAACTCACCCAGGAAAGCGATGTGCTCGACACCTGGTTTTCCTCTGCGCTTTGGCCCTTTTCCACGCTTGGGTGGCCGGACAATACCGATCGTTTAACCACCTTTTACCCCACTTCAGTGTTGGTTACGGGTTTTGATATCATCTTTTTTTGGGTAGCCCGCATGATCATGATGGGGTTAAAGTTTATGGGAGATGTTCCCTTCCGTGAAGTCTACATTCATGGGCTGGTACGCGATGCGCACGGCCAGAAAATGTCTAAATCCAAGGGCAATGTGTTAGACCCCATTGACCTCATCGATGGCATCGATTTGGAAAGCCTCGTGCAAAAGCGCGTCGCCGGCTTAATGCAGCCGCAGATGGCCCAAAGCATCGAACAAGCCACGCGCAACGACTACCCCCAGGGTATCCCGGCATTTGGCACGGATGCGTTGCGCTTCACCTTTGCCGCATTAGCCTCTACCGGCCGTGATATCAAGTTTGATCTGAGCCGCATCGAAGGCTACCGCAATTTTTGCAACAAGCTGTGGAACGCCGCGCGTTACGTACTCATGAATACCCAGAATGAAGACACCGGCCTTGATGGTGCGGCGATCGAGCTCTCGTTACCGGATCGCTGGATTCTTTCTCGCCAACAAACGTTGACTGAAAATGTACGACGGCATCTGGACAGCTATCGCTTCGACCTTGCGGCTCAAGCTATCTACGATTTTACTTGGCATGACTACTGCGATTGGTACCTGGAACTCTCCAAGCCGATCCTTCAATCCAATACCCATTCACCTGAGAGCTTGCGTGGAACACGGCACACCCTGCTTCACGTGTTGGAATCGTTGTTAAGGTTAATTCATCCCCTAATGCCTTTTATCACCGAGGAGATTTGGCAGCAGGTCGCGCCACTGGTGGGTAGACACGGCGATACCATCGTCTTGCAAGATTATCCTGTCTGCGATGCATCGTTAAGAGACTCCCAAGTTGAACAAGAGCTGGAGTGGGTCAAGTCATTCATAATGGGCGTGCGGCGCATTCGAGCCGAGATGGATCTCCCGCCCGGTAAGGCTTTACCCGTATTGGTGCAAAACTGGAATTCCGCTGAGCACCAGTGCTATCAGCGCAACGAATTGTTTATCCGCCGCTTGGCTAAGCTGGAAAGCACGCGTTGGCTGGATGGCACTCCCCCCCCAGAATCGGCAACCGCTTTGGTGGGAGAACTCAAAATATTAATCCCCCTAGCCGGTTTGATCGACAAGAACGCCGAGCTGGCGCGCTTGGGAAAGGAATTAGCTAAACTTCGTGCAAACATCGAGAGGGGCGAAGCCAAACTGCGGAATCCCAATTTTGTGGAACGCGCGCCAAGCACCGTAGTAGAGAAAGAACGCCTACGCGTTGAGCATATGCGCACTGCTCTTCAACAACTGGAACACGAGGAAGAAAAGATTCGCTGCTTAAGAACGAGAGGTGTTTGACACCAGTCTGACTACACACCTGCGAGATGTAGCACCAGCGATACCACTCCCCATATTGTCAAGACAAACAGTACAGTGAAGGCTAAACCCGTTAGGATATAATGAATAGGTTTGCCCCGAGTGATATCTTGTTGGTGTTTTTTACTGCTCTGCACTCCAAAAAAGCTGGATAAAACGCTTTTGATAACCTCGACAAATCCTGGGGATTGTTGTGGCGTCGTCATATTAATGATTCCTAATTTTTTCAGCTTGATGGCCTAAGAAACCTAACAGGCCCCTAGACTTTAGGGGTAGCCATGGTCACAGCCGGCTTAAGATATGTATAAAACTTTTAATTTCTAATGCTTAACTCTTAGAAGGCATAACCCAGCGGCGCAAACACTCTTCACATCCAGAGTACGGACCGCTAAGCCTATATCCGGAATTAACGGGTCGTGAGGGGATCAATAGTCTTGGGTAGCGTAGACTCAGCCGGTAAAAAGACTGATTTAGCAGGCCCTAAACGTTAACCAGACTTATAACCCATGCTCCCGAGTGGCATGAAATTGCACTTCGGGCCATTTCTCCATGGTCAGTTGTAAATTAACTCGAGTCGGCGCGATATAAACCAACTCCTCGGCATGATCAAGCGCAAGATTAGCGCCGGCCTTTTGCTTGAATTGTTCGAAACGCGCGCGGTCTTCACAATCAACCCAACGGGCCGTGTTGACATTGACCGCCTCGAAACCACAGTCCACCTTGTATTCACTTTTCAATCGGTGGGCTACCACATCAAATTGCAACGAACCCACCGCCCCCAAAATGAGATCATTGTTATTGAGCGGACGAAATAACTGAGTTGCCCCTTCCTCGCACAACTGCATCAGGCCCTTCAGCAAGGCCTTCATTCTTAGTGGATCACGCAATTGCGCTCGCCGGAACAATTCCGGCGCAAAGTTTGGAATACCTGTAAAGCTTAAGTCCTCTCCCTCGGTAAAGGTATCGCCAATCCGGATGGTACCGTGATTGGGAATGCCGATGATGTCGCCAGGGTAAGCGGTCTCCACCCGATCCCGGGCCGAAGCCATAAAGGTTAAGACATCCGAAATTTTCACATCTCTCTGAATGCGTACGTGCCGAACTTTGGCACCTTGTTTGAATTCACCCGAGCACACTCGTAAAAATGCCATTCGGTCGTGATGCTGGGGATCCATATTCGCTTGAATCTTAAACACGAACCCGCTGAACTCGCGTTCATTGGCATCGACTGTGCGGGTCAACGTTCCACGTGGCATGGGAGCTGGAGCATATTCCACAAAAGCGTCTAACAGCTCTTCTATGCCAAAATTATTAATTGCGGAACCAAAGAATACCGGGGTCAATCGACCTTTGAGATAGGCTTCCAGATCGAATTCATGACTCGCCCCCTTTACCAGTTCGATCTCATCACGCAACTCTACCGCTTGATCTCCGATTAACTCATCCAATCGGGGATTATCAATCCCTTCAATAAGTTCTCCACGGTGTATTTCATCGTGATGAGCCGCATTAAACAGGTGCACGCGATCGTGGTGAATATGAAACACTCCTTTAAATCGTTTTCCCATTCCGATCGGCCAACTCATTGGTGCGCATTGAATGGCTAAAACCGATTCAATCTCATCGAGAAGATCGATAGGATGGCGACCTTCGCGGTCCAGCTTATTAATGAAGGTAATGATAGGTGTATCGCGCAGGCGGCAGACCTCCATCAGTTTAATTGTTCGCTCTTCTACGCCCTTGGCGTTATCGATCACCATCAGAGCCGAGTCCACCGCGGTTAGCGTGCGGTAGGTATCCTCCGAGAAATCTTCATGTCCGGGAGTATCTAGGAGATTAACGATACGCGTCTTGTACGGAAACTGCATGACGGATGTGGTTACCGAAATGCCGCGTTGCTTTTCCATTGCCATCCAATCTGAGGTGGCATGGCGGGTCGCTTTCCGACCCTTAATGGAACCGGCAAGCTGAATCGCTCCGCCAAAAAGTAGTAATTTTTCAGTTACCGTGGTTTTCCCCGCATCGGGATGGGAGATGATAGCAAACGTGCGCCGACGCGCTGTTTGTTGAGCATGTTGTGACATCTAAGCCCAGCGTACTACTTATAAAATATTCAATTATATCATTTCAGGATATCGGTGCAGTTACCCAGCCTCCTCACTCGATTTGGCTAGGCATCTGTCCCTTAGCAAGAAAAAGCCAGCAAACGCTGGCTTTTTTCGGATGGGCGTCGAAAAGCCCTGCGTTAGGCAATGAGATGAATACTAAGCCTGCTTTTCCTTCACACTATGACCGCGAAGACGGGGTAGATCTCCCCGATGCTCCAGAAATTCGATTACCTGGTCAACGCAATCTTCCAAGGAATGTTCACCGGTTTCGATGATCAATTCCGCTTTAAGCGGTTCCTCGTAGGGTGAGGAAATCCCCGTGAACTCCTTGATCTCTCCAGCCCGAGCGCGCTTATACAACCCTTTAACATCGCGTTGTTCGCAAATATCCAATGAACATTTGCAATAAATTTCTATGAAATCGCCTTCCGGCACTAAATCCCGAACTTTCCGGCGATCTTCCCTAAACGGTGATATAAATGCTGTCAGTGCGATGACTCCCGCCTCAATAAACAACTTGGACATCTCGCCAATACGCCGAATATTCTCTTGTCGGTCCTCATCCGAAAAGCCTAAATCAGCGCATAATCCATGACGCACATTGTCGCCATCGAAAACAAACGTACGGCAGTTCTGCTGATGAAGGCGCTCCTCTAATGCATGAGCCAGAGTTGATTTACCTGCGCCGGATAGCCCCGTAAACCAAAGGATGACGGCCTTATGACCATTCTGTCGCTCACGCCGCGTTCGAGTCACCGTCGCATGATGCCAAACGGTATTAGGACTACTTTTTTGCCCGACTGAATTCATCTTTATTGATCTCCTTTAGTTTTGTCATGCGCTGTGTTCATTTTCCTACTCAGGATATTACATACGACCCGAGACTTTGTAAAAATAAAGTTGCTTATACATAAACAGTCTTGTATAGGCGATGAATCCCTCCTATCCCCCATAGCCTTATGATACTTAAAATTCCCTTGGCTAAGCGAATGAATCCTTAGCTTTTCGGTATACTTAGAGGCTCTCGCTGCACTCTGTTATTTACGAGAGCGTGTCAGGACTACACCTGCAATCCCCCTCTAAGCATCAAGATCGCCGCTGTTGCGATGGAGGAAATCGCTATCGGAGTCCATCTTTCTCGCCTTTCGATAACCGACAATTCGCAGGCGTAGAGAATGATGATCAATTTGACAATAAATTCCCCCATCTCATTCCCGTTGAAATAATAGATTGAATACCCAAATGCAACAAGCACCATGAATACCATCAGATAATCCATAGCGGTTGTTTGGAACTCATATTTTCTCCGACCCGGAGAAAACCTTATCGCGACCGCGACGCTGATCGCAATGAGGGCGAAAAATAGAAAACGAAGCGATTGGAGCAGAGGATGGATCAATGGTTCATAATCGAAGTGAAGGAAAACAACAAACGCGGCAATAACATAAATTAGCGCGCGTCGTGCAAGAGAACGCGTTGACTTATTAAAAAGCGGTTCTAAAAGCAGCAGCAGCAGAATTGCGGCGGCCATAAGCCCGAAATCTGCAGTCACATCTTTGGCTACTAAACTCCCAAAGACCAGATAAGCTGGTATCGCAACATCAAGAAATCGTCGAGGCGCTAACACGAGTAACTCATGTCTAACATAGGTAATTGCATGTGTAATCGTATCGCTTTGTTCTTCATATTTATGAGCCTTCCAACCTGTTTTCTCGCCTAGCTGTAATAGCGCAAACAAGATTGTACAGACCGACAAATAGAACGTCAGGATCAACCAGTCATTCTGGTGACGCAGCAAGATCCCGCTGGTTACTAGCAAAGCTTGCACCGAGTAGATGATAATTACCGATTCTTGATGAACAAACCCCAGTTCGAGCAAGCGATGATGGACATGATTTTTACTTGCACGAAACCAGTTGTCGCCTTCGGTAATTCTTTTTTTCAGCACGACCAGGATATCCGCTATTGGCAAACCTAAAAGCGGCAGTACGACCGCAGGGCTCAGTGTCGGGTCAATCTTCTGAGTGAGCAACAACACCAAAAAGGCCAGTGTGAATCCCAGAAACTGGCTGCCCCCGTCCCCCATGAATACCGTAGCAGGATGGGTATTGTAACGCAGGAAACCTAGCACACCGCCGATCGTTGCCACTGATATTAATGTGGTGATATAAGCCCCCGAAAGATACGCCAGAAGCGTGATTGCCGCCAATGAGAGCAACGATTCCCCCCCAGCTAGACCATCGAGGCCATCCGAGTGATTTAATGCATTGATTACCCCCACCATCGCAATACATGTGAAGGGTATAGCAATTGAGGGAGGAATTGACTCTAAACCCAAAAATGGTAATTTATTGACATACAAGCCACCATAGGTCAATAGGGGAATAATGGCAATAAACTGCCCGACGAATTTCGCGTAATGACCTACTTCTTGGCGATCGTCCCAGATACCAAACGCGACTAAAACTAAAGCGCCAAATAGATATGAATGGAACAATTCATCATGGGGCAAGAGCATCGCTGCGGGTAATAGTGCCCCTAATACAATTCCCCAACCGCCGACTCTGGGAATGGGCTTTACATGAATTTTCCTAGGGTGCGGTCGATCCATCATGCCCAATTGAGATGCCAAACGGACCATAACTGGAATCACGGCTAAGCTAATTGATATCGCTGCAACCATGATTAATAGATAGCTCATGTTTCCGTCCAAGTAGTTCATGGCTCCATCTCGTATTTCGGAGTCAGCTTTATTGACGCGTGCTCTGCAACAGATTCTAAATAGTGCCCCGAATTTTGATCGTTGACTGTCTCACCCATTTCAACGAGATCGAGACGCTATGGTCAAGAAAAACCTTAAATTCATTAACCCCAATCCCCAAAAAGGTCCATATTCACTATTTTCACTTTATAGGTTGCTCATTGTGGTACACAACCAAGCTTGACTATCCTATAGACTTCTTCCAGGAACTGCCCCCAGTTTTTACGTCTTGGCACAATTCTTTTAATAAGGCGATGGAATTCGTCGTCAGACTTTCGACCTTCCCTAACCCTTATAAGACACTGTCGAGAACATCGCGAAAAGATTCCGCTACCCAAACCTCCAGCCGGACAAAATTGAGATCTCTGCAAAGTGAACGGAAAGACAAGTTTGCAATCCTCACGAGGGTAATTGGGACTGTCCGATAGAAGCATTTGGAGAAGATTTCATATACAAGAAGCTTGTAACGGCTGCGTACCGCTTCAAACTGAAAGACTATTCAGGATGACTGACAGTTGACTAAGGTTTTGAGTTTCCCACCTCATCCCTCAGCCTTCATTGCAGGGATGGCTCTATGCTGTTTGTATCCACTCAAAATCTGAAGGCGGAACCTGCGCGTATCCCGCATAGACTATCGTTCAAAGTTTCCCTAGTCAAACCAAACATACCGTCTACACTACGATAGCTTGCGAACGGTCATAAATTACCAAGTGTTCGGCAAACAGTAGGGTTAAAAGTAAGCTGTGTAGCTAAGCTGTCGCGCTCAAATTACCATTAAGCGATCTGGCCTACTAGAATTTTTAAGATTTGGTGATTTCGAATCGGAAATAGCCGCAAGTAATCCGTAGGCTAGATTCGGCGACAAAGTCAAAGCCCAACGTGTAAGCGAGCCTAGCTAGGTGCTTGACAGACATGAGTTAACTTAGCAATTGAAAGCCGGTTTGAGGAAGCTTCTCATTCATTTGAGGGGAATAGCAAAACGAAGGATTGAATCATCTCCATTTATTGAAGCTAACAGTCGCAACGTCCGTAGCCTGCCGCATATACATGCTGCAGTTTCACAGATGACTGTCCACTGCGGCCCACCACTCCCAATCCCCTGATTTCAGGCTGCTTTGGAAAACTTCATAGTCATCCGCCCCATCCCTAGGCAAGGTGTAACGAAATTTACAGCCCAGACTAATCTGGCAAAGCTGCGCTAATGGGCATGCGCGTATTGGGGGCCTGATTCAACCGATTACCAATTGCGGCACAATGACTCACACCGACCGATTTTAAGTAGGACTAAAAAATGATCACAACCCCGCGAACCGTTAGCTCGCTCCGCTCGCGGGGAAATTCGTCTCGGAAACAATCCAGAGCAGGATCGATCACTCAGCATGATTACCCTTGACATCGAAGCGGCTATAGTAAAACCTCGATCCAAAGGATTCCATGCTGTCCTCGGCATCTAAATATAAAGTACCCGTCGCCGCGATCACCTGCATCTAAATACAAAGCCCCAGCCACCGCTACTGCTTACATGACCGCATAATGGGCTATTCCTCCCGGAAAGCACCATCATAGACGTTGCCTTCTGGACATGTATCCGTTTCAATGTTTCCGGTCTTAGTTCATTTTCTTCCGCAATTTCCACTTGATCATGACTAACGACTTTCAAGTCACCTTCTGCGTCCATAGCCAATACAAAAGTGATGTCATCCATGCCCAGCTCTTCCTTAAGCAGATCTCGCAATTTACAACTGATTTTTTTGTAGCCTAGTGACATACATGCTGATGTTTTCATCTTGTTTCTAGCCCCTTTAAGATTTCTCTTTAACTCCACACGCCCCAGCCTTCATCGGAGCAACCTATCGGCAAAGCATTTAACAGCGGAATTGCCAATTTTTCTGTGAACTAGTGCGATCTAAAAAAGTGAAAAATTACCCAACCCAACAAGCTTTGCTAGTTTTGGGGTCAGACAGCATGAGATCACCCATTATATGCGCTTCGTTCGCCAACGCCATACTCCTGGGGGAATCACATGAGCACTCGAGACTAGAAATTCAATGTCAACCGGGCGACTAGGGTCCGGTCAGGGAAAAATTCCGGATAACCCGGGGCGGGTTGCAGGAAATTCCTGTCTTGATATTGGAAATCCTCATCGAGTAGATTTCGCGCTTCCAATTTGAATATTCCCCTGCGCTTTGGCAGCCGGTAGCCCAGCGACGCATCGAACACCGTAAAGCGCTCTTTCTCACGAGAAACTGTGACAGGATCAATCTCTGTCACCGTATCCAAGTTTTGACGAACATAAGTAGCACCCAGCTCAGCAAAGATGCCACTGGGACCGAACAGATGCAGCGCGATAGGCACCTTGATCGTCTCGAGGTTAGTTGGCAGTAATAGCGGCAAATCTACTCGTTGATCACGGCGGAATTTTTCCACCAAATATTCGGCGCTCAGCGCGACACGCCGATGAAGCGCCCAATAAACAAAGGCCCGGTATTCTTTTTCTTCCCGATCCTCGAATACAAATTCAGTTGTATGATCTGGTTTAATCGTTGGAAAGGGTGTGCGCAAGTCACGACGCGATGCTTCTATGCCGGCATAGACGTTCTCCAACGGGGCAGCATCCAATCCTAACCCATAGCGTTTCGCCTTCGTGCCGTTGAAATCATCAAAGAACTGGTTGAACCCCGCCACCGTAGTGGGTTCAAGTGTTTGATCCGTGATCAGCACCCGCTTAACCATCCGAAAAGCCGCCAAACGGAACCGCAACCAGTTATTGATGTTCCATTGAAGACCTAGCTTGGGATTGGTTTGATCGACATCAAGCCCAGTGGCTTCTAGCGCGTCGTGGCTCAAACCCGAGGGTCCATATCAGCGGCCTTGGCCAGTTCACATTAGCATATAGATATCCGTTGCGATTCTTCGGGTCGAGGTCAATCCGAAAACTATCGGGTACATCAGGATTATCTGGAAACGTTGTTTTGTCCTTTAGATCGTACGCACCACCGCCCGCGGTAAGATTGAAGCCCTCGCTTCGGTATAAATACTGAGCTTGGGCGTCGTAGCCGGTCTGATCGGTAGCCTGAACGACAGAGCCTGGGAATTTAATATCCCCTATCTCTTCACTGCGATCCCCATAAATCACCGACAGCAGAATATCGGACCGGGGTGTGGGTGCAAAACGCATCCCGAGGCGAAAAGTATCCTGATCGATATCCCGGCGCTCGGTATTCTGTGGCGGGAGACTTTCGAAGTTGAGCCCTAAAGTTCCTTGTTCGGTCTCGCGCCGGCGGTACTCCGCCTGAACATTGAACTGTGGCGTGATGGCGTATTGCGCAAAGACATCGTATCGATCGTCTTCGAGATCATTATTGTCGCGGAAACCATCGGTCTCTAGATGATACTGGCCCAGGCTGTAAGAAAGCCGATTGTACAGACCGGATACCACCACTTCGTCCCCATAGGTCTGATGATTACCGATCGTTCCGGAGGCAATGAGCTGTGGCCGATTGCGCTCGAACAAGGGTGTATATTCATTGAACGCCGCTTTGGCAGGTCCCGCACCCGCGATAACGTTGAGATTTTTTACGGCTAGGCTTGGCTGTACGGGATTCACATTAAGCGGTTGCAATAATTGCGCCTGAAGTAACTCGCTCACCCGTGCGATTTCGTGGCGGGGCAACTGCGCATAGGTATCGGACATATATCGATGCGCCGAGTAATTAGCAGGATCCACACTCAATGATTCGGTTCCATTCGCCAGCGCGGCGCGATCAAATCCGAGATCGTCATAAATGCGGGCCAAACTGGTGTTACGAGTCGCCAGATCTTGGTCGAGCAGCAAACGCGAACGGTACACCGAGCGGTAATCGTTTAACTCGATGGACCTGTTCAAGTCATGCAGGGCTTCGACGGGGCGATTATCCAACTGCGCCCGGATCGCCTGATAAAACCAGGGCGTTGGGTCGCCGGGATCCATTTGCTCCGCCAGAGCGTATTCAGTATCGGCCAATGCGTCGCGGCGTTCTTCGAAATAGGCTTTACCTAGATAACTTCTGATCAGAGAGTTATCCGGGTCCAGACTGGCGGCGATTTCGATTTGCTCCACACCTTCCCTCAGATCGCCTTGGCGTATTTTGGCTAGCCCCATGCCTAATCTCGGCAGAGGTGCCGCGGAATCCAGCTCGATCGCGTTCTTAAAGGCTGTCTCGGCCGCTTTTATATCCATCGTCGTTAAATGAGCGAACCCGAGCACGGTTTGGGTAGGCCCTAGCTCAGGATTAATCTCAACGGCTTTGTTGGCAGCGGCAAGTGCTTTGTCCAGATAGCCGCGCGACAGTTCGAGTTCCGCAAGTCGCGCCCAGGCAAGGGCATTCCGCGGATTCAGTTTAACGGCCGCCTCGGCATTGTCTCGAGCCTGTTCCACATCAAATAGCGCCTGATAAACATAAGACAGAGCAACCCGTGGAACTGCTGAAGAGTGATCTAACTTCTCGGCCTTTTGGGCGAGTTTGAGGGCTTTGTGATTCTGATTCTGAGTAACGGCAACGATTGCCTGCAAAGCATAAGCCGTCGCGTCGTTCGGGTTTAACCGCAGCGCATTCTCAAGGGCCGCTTGCGCCTGACCCAAACGCCCAACGGTAAGTAGCAAGCCAGCCCGCAGATCGTAATAGCGCGGGTTTGTAGTGCGTCCCGCCAGTGCATCTAGGCTGACGAAAGCGCCGTGCAAATCCCCTTTACGATAATCGTTCAGCGCCTGGTTAATAATTTCTGCGTCGGTTCCCGAAGCAGATGTTCCGATCTATAGTCAATCACCGGAGGATAATAAAGCGCCCACTGTACGGCCTCCCGCGGTTTAACGACAATACGCTTTTCAGGCGAGTAACCTTTTTTAGCAACGGCGGCCTCTCCGCTCGTAAGGGTCAGGGCACCTAAAAAATTGCTGGTCTTCACCTTACCTTCAAGGACCCAAACCGATGTTTGCGCTGTCGTCACACGCACCGTAAACTCGGTACCCTCAATCCCCGCATTGACAAACGGAGTTTCAACCCTCATCGATTGAGGTGTGCGGCTGATAAAGTGAATAGCTCCCTTAATTATTTCCAATAGCGTAGACTCTTTGGTTTCAGGCTTGGTGAATGTGGCGGTGGAGTCTTCATCAAGCCTCAGCAAAGTCTGATTCTGCATCAGTATGGCCGCTCGGCTGCGTTCCCCGACTCGAATACTGTCACCCTGACAAAAGGTGTCGTATAAACGAACGGGTTCCCAGGTGGATTGGGCTTCATGGATCACCGAAACCAGGCCTTGTACCGATACAGCCTTAGCGAACCAGGGTTGACAGTCGGCTAAGGCATCGTTGCACAAACCGAAGTATAAGATGAGTAGAACCCACCCGTTATAGCTAATTGAGAAGGTAATTAATAGCTTTCTCTTGCGGTCAAGTAGGCTAGGAGTCAACATCGATTTATTCTTATTCCCCTTTTTTTGGCCCTATAAAATCATAAGAACAAGATATAACAGGCGGGTAAAAGCTAGATTACAAAAACTTAGTCGGCGAATCGGCTGGCCTTTATGCCAATTTGAGGTCGAAGCTATGCAAAATAACGTTTTCCGTACCGATGAGTAAATTGTGATCGATACAGCTAGATTCCATAGTATAGTACTTGTACCCTAATTTTAAGGGCGCATTTATTACCGAAACAATATCTTGAAATTCATTCCCCCAGTAATCGGCGGGGAACTCGATTCGTTTCTTTTTACAAAATGGTAAGTTGAAGGAATAATTTTTACGCGAAAGAGCGGTAAAACAGCTTCTGAATAACCGAATCTATTAAGACCCATTGGCTGCAATCAGCCAATTTGCTCCGACCCACTGGCTGCTATGAAACACTTGGTGGTTGTATTCGGAGATCATCCTGCTTCGATCGGTACCCAGCTCCCACTTAGCTTAGTACTCGATTAGTCGATATTTCAAAGAGTTCGAGAAGATCTAGCCTAAGATCTCTTTTCGATTTACTCCATCCGGCACACTAAATGCTGTAGTCCTAAGGTGCTTGCCCCATCGGTGTGAAAAGTGAGCGGAAATCGCCCGGTCTCCTTCCACTTTTTGGGTAGAAGAGTCAAGCTATGCTTTTTTCGTTATCTATAACAGATTTGGAGAAATCGCCATGACATGGTCAACCCCAGAGTTTGTCGATATTCGTTACGGCTTCGAAGTCACTATGTATATCTACCACATTTAGGGAAGATGATGGGCGGGAACTCACTCCCGCCCCATGCCAAGCAGCCTTATTAAGGTAGGTCGAGGGTATTCCCGCGGCCGGCACCATCCAGTTTAAAACCTCAGGGGATGATCCGAATTCATGTTTTAGGCTCCGCAGCCGGTGGAGGTTTTCCGCAGTGGAATTGCAATTGCCGCAATTGTCGGGGTGTTCGCCGGGGCGAAATCAAGGCTACAGCGCGTACTCAATCGTCCATAGCGATCACGAGCAACCAGACCGATTGGGTATTATTCAACGCCTCGCCCGATATTCGGATCCAACTGGAATCGTTTGCTGAATTACAACCTGCGCGTGCGGTTCGCGATACCGCCATCTGTGCGGTCGTGTTAATCGACGCTCAGATCGATCACACCACTGGGCTGGTGGTATTACGGGAAAAGGGAAGTCCACTCCCGGTCTATTGCACCGAGTTGGTCTACCAGGACCTCACTGAGGGTTATCCCTTGCTGAATTTATTGGAACATTATTGCGGTGTGGACCATTGCACCGTACCGGTGACGGGTGAGTCCTTTCGCATTCCCGGCGCTGACGATCTCGAGTTTACTGCGGTGGCAATAACCAGTGAAGCACCCCCCTACTCACCCCGCCGCCATAATCCCCAACCCGGTGACAACATCGGAATGCGGGTGACCGATACGACAACCGGCAAAAACCTGTTCTATGCGCCGGGCTTAGGCCGAGTGGAACCCCAGATACAACGTTATCTGGCTGAGGCGGACTGTCTGCTGATTGACGGGACCTGCTGGACCGATGACGAGATGGTGCGCCAGGGGATCTCACGCAAGCTGGCCAGCGACATGGGACACCTTGCGCAATCCGGCGAAAATGGAATGATCAGTGTATTGCAACCGCTTTCACGTCCGCGCAAGGTGCTCATCCACATCAATAATACGAACCCGATTTTAGATGAGGATTCCCACGAGCGGGCGGTATTGCAGCAGGCCGGCATCGAAGTGGCCTACGACGGCATGGATATTATCCTATGACCTCTCATCCATTGGCAGATGAATCGGCGCCGTGGACACGCGAGGAATTTGAACGTCAGCTACGCGCAAAAGAGCGCTACTATCACAGCCAGCATCCCTTTCATATTCTAATGAACAGCGGAAAATTGAACCAACGACAAGTGCAGGGCTGGGTGGCAAACCGATTCTATTACCAGATCAGTATTCCACTAAAAGATGCGGCCGTACTGGCCAATTGTCCCGATCGCGAGACACGGCGAATGTGGATTCAACGTATTCTCGATCACGACGGTACCGCCGAAGACGAGGGCGGCATCGATGCTTGGCTCCGGCTAGGAGAGGCCGTTGGCCTGAACCGGGAAGAGTTGATGTCGCAAAAACATGTGTTGGCCGGTGTGCGATTCGCGGTGGATGCCTACGTCAATTTCGCCCGACGTGCAAGCTTCGCGGAGGCGGCGTGTTCTTCGTTGACGGAGCTCTTCGCGCCGAAAATTCACCAGCGCCGTTTGGACAATTGGCCCCAATTCTATCCATGGATCAAACCCGAAGGGTACCACTATTTTCGCAAACGGCTGAGCGAGGCACGGCGCGATGTAGAGCATGGATTGCGCATTACGCTGGACCATTTCAAGACCCGAGAACAGCAGGATCGCGCTCTGCAGATATTGCAATTTAAACTGGATGTGCTTTGGACTATGTTGGATGCCATGTGGATGGCCTACATCGAAGACAAACCACCCTACCACAACGTGGAGATACCCGGCAAGAGCGATCTCTGAGTGGGCCAACCTCGCGGAATCGGCGGATTTCTCTGGCACATACTACTCGGATCCGAAGTTTACGCTCAGGGGTCTTTACCCAAGAGTGGTTTTAAGGCTTATTGGAAATTCCTGTGAATCAACACACGTTCGATAACCGTATCCCTCGGCTTGCGCCTACCTATCGTTTTCAATGGGAGGAAGCCCAGGGATGTCATGTGATCCTTTATCCGGAAGGAATGGTCAAACTGAGTGCCAGTGCCAGCGAAATTGTCAAACGGTGTGATGGCAACGCTACCGTAGCCGAGATCATCGCCGGGTTGCACAGCCAATTTCCAGAAGCCGAATTGGGAGATGATGTTCGCAAATTCTTAGAGGTGGCCCATGAAAACGGCTGGATCAGTTACCAATCCGTCTAAACCGCTATGGTTGTTGGCGGAGTTGACCTACGCCTGTCCCCTGCAATGCCCGTATTGCTCCAATCCGGTGGATTTTGCCCGGTACAAACGCGAACTGACCACCGAGGAGTGGCTCCGGGTATTCGCTCAAGCGCGCAGCATGGGGGCGGCTCAACTGGGCTTCTCCGGGGGTGAACCTTTGGTACGCCGTGATCTGGAGGTAATGATTGCCGAAGCCCGTCGCCTCGGTTACTACACCAACCTAATCACCTCGGGCATCGGCATGGACGAGGCCCGCATCAAAGCCTTCAAGGAGGCGGGGCTCGATCACATTCAAATCAGTTTCCAGGCCAGCAGTGAGGAGCTCAATGACTTCATCGCGGGCACCGACGCTTTCCAGCATAAAATGGAGATGGCCCGACTCGTAAAGCAGTACGGCTACCCCATGGTGTTGTGCTTTGTGCTCCACCGGCATAACGAAGACCAGATAGAATCGATTCTGGAACTCGCCATCACCTTGAAGGCAGATTATGTAGAGCTTGCCACGGCTCAATATTACGGATGGGCCATGGTTAACCGAGAAACCCTGATGCCGACCCGCGATCAAGTCGATCATGCCCGGCGCATCGCGCAAGCGTACCAGCAAAGGCTTAAGGGCAAGATGAAAATCTACTATGTGATTCCCGACTACTACGAAGAGCGCCCGAAGGCCTGCATGAACGGTTGGGGTAATGTGTTTCTCACCATCACGCCCGAGGGAGCCGCCCTACCCTGCCACGCCGCGGCGCAACTCCCTGGGATCGATTTCCCCAACGTGCGCGATCATAACATCGAGTGGATTTGGAACGATTCACCGGCGTTCAACGCCTTCCGGGGTTTCGACTGGATGAACTCTCCCTGCCGGGACTGCCCGGAGCGTTTCAAGGATTTCGCGGGCTGCCGGTGCCAAGCCTATCGGCTCACCGGCGATGCCCGCAACGCCGATCCGGTCTGTAACCTGTCCCCTCACCACTCTAAAGTCGTTGAAGTCATCGAGCGCGCCAATACCAATCAGAGCTCTCATACTACGCCTCCACTCCTATTTCGCAATCCGCGCAATTCGAAGGCTTTAAGCGGAAAGACAGCACAACAGCCGCCGCCACTCATCAAAGGAACGGTGCCAAACTGATTCTGCGGCTAGTTTCCAGTGTGAAACGCTGCAAAAAAATGCCCCGAGCTAACAACGCCCCCAGGATTGGGCACCTATCTCCGGGTTCTCGTACGGAACTTCAAAATCGCAGGGTGAGCTAACCCTGAGGCAGACCTGCGACTAGAGCATGCCACGCCAGTACATCACGGCAAAGGCCAGCGCCACAGCGGTCACCATACAACCGATCGCCCAAAGAAATCCGCCCGCATCATCGAGCCACGGCAAACCACCCACATTCATGCCGAAGATCCCAGAAATGAGCGTGACGGGCAGAAAAACCGCCGCCGCCACGGATATGAAATAGAGATTGCGATTAGTGCGCTCGACAAGGCGGCTATCGATCTCCTCGTTCAGTAACCGGGCCCGTTCCTCCACCAGTTCGAGATCTTGCCACACCGACGTCAGCGCTCGTGCAATATGGCGTAGCTCCTTGATCGCCGGCTTGTGCCAGTTCGACGGTGGATGTGCGGATAGATCGATCAGAGGGTGACGGTCTGAGACCAATTGGCGTCTCAAACGAGCCATCTTTCGCCGATGCTGACCCAGTTTAGTTTCGCTATATTCACCGGCGAAAACCCGGTCCTCGGCGTCGTCGATGAGTTCGGCATACTCGGCAACCAATTTAGCCCGGGTGGCGACCAGGTGGCTGAGCAGGCGGTTAAACAAGAGGCTGGAGCTACCCATCGGCACACCGTTCGCCAAGTCCTCCCGAAGTATACTAATCGCCGCTACCGAATGACGCCTGCCGGTGATGAGGCAGTTCTGATCAACATAGAAATGCAAATCTCCAAACTGCGTGGGATCATCGGTGTACACATCGGCAAGCGCGCCGGCAATCCCATTGCCTACGGATTCGAGGTGAATGCTGTGGTTGTTCGAAAGCAGTGCCTCTCGGCTGTATTGGGATAACCACACACAATTAGCGATCCAGTTTCGGGCACGTGTATCATTTAAATTGAAATGTAGCCAGAGTGGGAGTTGATGGGGTTCCTGCGCATCGATTGCACTGATTTCGATCTCGTCCGCTCGGCCTTGCGGCTGCAAGCAAAACCCGCAAATGAGACCTTTATTATCGCGTAACTCTATGCCCATTGAATCGACTCGTGTTATTTTGGAGTTTACCGGATGAATAAAAAAGCACCCATTTTATCGAAAGGCATCATTGAATGTTCAGTGAAGGATCATTCGAACCCATATCTTGTAACTTCAGTTACGTTCTTCGAGCAGCTTACCGTGGAGTCACTGATACATGGAGTCATTTACCCGCAGAGTAAGCTGAGCACATTGTCCGCGTTAAGCATTAGAACTCTCGCCCAAAGTTTCATAGGAGATGATTGAAGCCGCCAACCCGACTTTAAGTACAGGTCATGCGCAGATTAGCACCACAGTCGTTACGAAGTTTACTGCTGTTACATGAAAGCGCCCTGGTCGTGCTAATCGTCGTGGCTGGCGCATTGGGGGGCCTCTGGGCTTATTTCTGGCAGCAATCTTCACAGGAGTCACTGCGTATCGACTCATTACTTTTCGAAGCCCAGCAAATCCGCGGAGATCTCTACCGGCAACTCAAGGAGATTACCCGTTCTCGGCTGATCGACGATCCAGGCACATTGAATCTGTATTGGGAACATCTATATGATATCGATCGTCTGTTTAATCAATTGGAGCAGCGGGCGACGGGAGCTACGGAAATTCACGCGATCACGACCATGCGCACAGCCTATGAACTGATGCAAACCGAGATGAATAAACTATTCGCAAACCCGCACCCAGTCGATGGAGCGATCTGGATGCACCTCCTTGATCCAGCTTATGAAGAGTGGATACTGGGCGATTTCGAATCTGCCTTTCATCAATTCCAGCAACTCATAGCGCGACAACGGCAGCAACTCGAGGCGAAATTCGCTTATTGGATGAAGTTGGCGCCGATTCTCCTGCCCATCCCCGTGCTCTTGGCGGTTGGGCTGCTGGTTTATTCCCATCACCGCATCAAACGCGGATTTGCACAACCCATGGCCTTCGTAACCAGCGGCGCACGGCTTATCAGTCAAGGTCAGCTCGACCACACCATTCCAGAGCAAGGAGTCGCCGAAGTCGCCCAACTGTCCCATTCCATCAATAACATGGCCAAGGACTTAGCCGCCAGCCGCAACGCATTGATCGAGAACGAACGTCAGGCTACTCTCGGCGCACTGGTGCCCGTCGTGGCGCATAATATTCGCAATCCTTTGGCTAGTATCCGCGCGGCTGCCCAGATGTTGGCCGATACCGATACCCCCGACGAACTTCGCGAAACCCGAGAGGATATCATCGAGACCGTCGACCGGCTCGGGCGTTGGGTGAGTACCTTGCTATTCTATTTAAATCCTCTCAAACCCCAAAAAAAACCAGTCAGCTTATCCACGGTGGTTGAAGGGGCACTGACGTCCCTTAAGACCAAGTTGGAAGAACGCGACTTGAAGATCCTGCGGCAAAACTGGACCAGCGATGACGCGGTTCATGCCGACATCGACCTCCTCGAGCAAGCAATCCATGGCCTAGTGAACAATGCCATCGAGGCCTCGCCACAGGGCGCCGAAATCCGCTTAACAATCGAGCCTCAGGAAAACTCGGTGGAATTGTGGATCGATGACCGAGGTCCTGGTATGCGTGATGCCCCAGAACCGACCGATCGCTTACCTGGGCCGACCACGAAACGATTCGGCACCGGTCTGGGAATCCCTTTTGCGTTCAAAGTCTGCCAGGCGCACGGCGGAGGGCTCACGTTTGAACAACGGGATTGTGGCGGAACACGGGTACGCGTGAGCATCCCGGTTCCTCCCAGTGAGCAGCCGTCCGTCTAAGCACCATGGCCGATGGTACTCCTCAAGACTCCTTAGCGCTGTCCGGCGGTGGAATGCAGCTACTGATTATCGAAGACGAAAGCTTGTTTGCCAAGGCGGTATGCAAACGCTTCAGCCGGGCCGGCTATCTCTGTAATGTCGCCGCTTCCCTAAGCAAAGCCCGGGACCACCTCGCAACCACTACACCCGATATTATCATTCTCGACATGCGGCTTCCCGACGGATCGGGACTCAGCTTTTTAGAGCAACTACGAGCGGGCGATACGCCTGATATTCCCGTCATTGTGTTAACCGCCCATGGTGAGTTGGAAGACGCCGTAGCCGCCATGAAGTTAAAGGCGCTCGACTACCTCAAGAAACCTATCGACCTTGATGAACTGGTGCTCGCGGTGGATAAGACCCTACAAAAAGTCGAGATGGCGAAAAGGCTGGACTATTCCCGGCAGCGTGAAAGCCATGCCATCAAAGCCGAACCGTTACTCGGTGAGAGTCCCGCCATCCAATTCGTGAGGGAGCAGATCCGGCGTATCGGCGACTTGACCGAGCGGGTCGAACAATATCCTCCAACCGTACTCATCCTCGGCGAGACGGGCAGTGGAAAGGACTTGGCCGCTCGACTGCTGCATCTGCAAAGTGCCCGTCGCGAGAGCCCTTTTGTACATGTGGATTGCGCCGCATTACCCAAGGAGTTATTCGAGGCGGAGCTGTTCGGACACGAAAAAGGAGCGTTTACCGGCGCCCATGCGCGGCGGACCGGACTCATCGAAGCCGCCGAAAATGGCACCGTATTCCTTGATGAAGTTGCCGAAGTGCCCTTGGAACTGCAATCCAAGCTGCTCGCCGTACTTGAGCGGCGCCAGCTCAGGCGAGTGGGGAGCTCCCGCGAACAGCCCATACCCGCTTGGTTCATCGCCGGTACGAATCGCCCCATTGATGATTGGGTCAAGGAAAACCGTTTTCGGGCTGATCTCTACTATCGCTTGAAGGTACTCACCCTGTATATGCCCCCGTTGAGAGAACGCGGGGAGGATGTAATCCTGCTAGCCCGCCATTTTGCTCAACAAACGGCGCGCCGCTTCGGACTACCCAATCCTGAGCTCGACCCACGCGTCGTCGATGCGCTGCTCTCGTACCACTGGCCGGGTAATGTCCGTGAGCTCTATCACCTGGTGGAGCGTGCGGTGCTGCTCAGTGGTGGCGGAGAACTTTCCGAAACCATCTTCATGTTGGAAGGCCAAGGTAATGCCGAATCGAAGCAATACAGCCCCCCTTCCCCAGGATAAAACATTGCCAGTCGCCGAATCCGATCTGATCCGCAAGACGCTGAAACGTACCCGCGGCAATATCTCCCAGGCCGCCCGGGAGTTGGGGGTCACGCGCATGACCTTGCGCTACCGCATGCAGAAACACGGGATCACCACAGCAGACGAATAAACCCGTTCTGGAAATGCAACGCTTGCAGCTATTTCTTGAGAAACAGCTCAGCAACATTCACCCTTAGTCCCGGTGGATCAAGAACGAGCGCTCCGTCCCGCAGAATACGTGTCGCAACGTCCTCCGTCCCAACTAAGCGCCGGTGGTGGGTGACCGTGTTGCGCTTGGTGTCAAAGATAAGATAATGATGGATACTCGCCACCCGGAAGTAGTCAACGAGCTTTTCCGTCATATCGATCCGAAAATACTTTGGGGACAGCACTCCAACGACGATGAGCGGCTCCTCGACAAGGATTGAGCCCATGTCTACCGCCCGTCCACATTGAACAACGGCGTCTGGCTCATAAGCGGTATGTTCATCGATGGATACTGTCATACCATCTGGAAATACGATGCAGTCCAAACCGGTGTTACGTACGGCATCCTCCAAGACTCGCGCGATCCTGTGTTTCGTCAGCGCATGCAGTGCGCGCTCGGGTGACATGGCAATGACTTCCCCGCGTACCAGTTCATAGCGACCCCGCGGCTGTTCTTGCACCCAGTCCAGAAACTCCGAAACCGTCATCAGCTTTTCGAGAATTTTCGCCATGAGCATGACAATAACACAAGCGAGTGCAAAGCAAAACGCGGCGCAATTACTCAGCGCGCCGGCTGTTGCTGCGTGCTGCAGTGCAAAGTCCCTCTTGTACTAATCAGGGCTTTAATCCCCAGGCGTGACCGCTGACTCTGATTCTATTGGATTGCCAAGGTCTGGGACACGGAGGACAAGTGGCGCTCCAAAAATGTCGGCATAACAAAAATGCCTTCATTTGGTCATTGATAACCATGTCTTATCACGCTAATATTGGACTAAGTCATACAACTTAGTCATAAATATTGGGGGTTCATATGACAATTGTTAATGTTCATGAAGCCAAGACTCACTTTTCTCAACTACTGGAACGGGCCCATGCCGGACAGGAGATCATCCTGGCCAAGGCGGGCAAACCTTACGCACGGTTGATGCCGCTGGCAACAGAGCCGGCGCGTCGACAGCCAGGGCGGTTACAGGGCCAGGTCGATGATGCGTTTTTCGATTCCTTGCCGGAAGAAGAACTTAATGCCTGGGAAGGTCGATGAGGGTCTTGCTTGATACCCATGCATTGCTGTGGTGGTTTACCGACGACCCAAAACTTTCCGCGCCAGCACGGCAAGCGATAGCGGAAGAAAAGAATGAGATCTTCGTCAGCGCTGCCAGCGCTTGGGAAATCGCCACCAAACAGAGGCTCGGTAAACTGGATGGGGTGCCCAATGTCGTACAACGCTTCCCAGAATTGGTTGCGGCGGATGGCTTCGCGCATTTGCCGATAACCTATCTGCACAGCCTTCGAGCAGGTAGTTATGCCAAAGAACACCGCGATCCGTTCGACCGCATGCTCGCGGCGCAAAGTGAAATCGAATCACTGATTCTCGTGACCCGCGATCCCGTGTTCAAGGGATTCAAAACCCGCACATTGTGGTAATGGTCTTGAGTCAGCATACCGCTGAATCCGATCTGATCCGCAAGACGCTGCAACGCACCCGGGGCAATATCTCCCGAGGCCGCCCGGGAGCTGGGGGTGACGCGCATGACCTTGCGTTACCGCATGCAGAAACACGGGATCACCGCAGCAGAGGATTGAATCCGTTCAGGAAATGCAACGCTTGCAGCTATTCCTTTAAACCGTGCAATCGCAGCAAAGGCCGAAGCACTCAGCGCGCCGGCTGTTGCTGTGTGCTGCAGTGTAAAGTGCCGAAACCCCACACATAGTCCACGCTGTGAATGCCGATAACTTCACGCTCCGGAAACAGTTCAGCTAGCGTATTGAGTGCAATCCGGTCATTCGGCTCGTTGAAGGTGGGCACAAGCACTAGCCCGTTCGCGATGTAGAAGTTCGCGTAACTTGCTGGAAGCCGTTGGCCATGGAACCACACCGGCCTCGGCATCGGCAGCTCGATCACCTCGAGCGGCTGACCGTCCTGGTCGGTCATCGCACGCAGGCGGCTGAGATTGGCTTGCAACGGCGCATAGTTTTCATCGGAGGGGTCGGACTCGACCACGGCCACCACCCGCCGAGGACCGACAAAACGCGCCAGATCATCCACATGACCATGGGTGTCGTCGCCCACGATGCCCTGGCCAAGCCACAACACTTTGCGAATCCCCAAGTATTCGGCAAAGAGCTGTTCCCACTGTTCGCGTGTCATCCCCGGGTTGCGTTGCTGCACATCGCCGAGTAGGCATTCCTCGGTGGTGAGCAAACAGCCTTGGCCGTTGGAATCGATGGCACCGCCTTCCAAAACCACATGGCCTTTGGCCCATTGCGGTTGTCTGGATTCGACCTGCGCCGCGCGGGCGATGTGCATCGCGACATGCTGGTCCTTGCGCCAATTAACATACTTGGCCCAGGCGTTGAAACGCCAGCACGTAGCGATAATTTCCTGGCCCTGGCGAACGAAAATCGGCCCGGAGTCGCGCAGCCAGGAACGATCGGTAGGACAATGAAGAAAGCTAACACGGGACTCGTCGATGCCTACTTTCGCGAGCATGGAGCGCACCCGTTGCTCCCAGCGCGCGTCTTCGACGAGGATATGCACCGCTTCATGACGGCTCAAATGCCGCACGATTTCCGTATAGACCCAATGCAGAACCGCGAACTTGCCCGGCCAGTCGCGTGGATTGTGAGGCCAGGCAAGCCACGTTGCCTCATGAGGTTCCCACTCGGCGGGAAACCGTATGTCGTACGGAGTCGTCGCCACGTTGAGCAGCGCGAATTATTCGCCGAGCAGGCGCCGGTCGAGACCGTGGTAGGCGTCGATACGGCGATCGCGGAGAAAAGGCCAATGACGACGGGTCTCCTCGATGAGATCCAATCGACACTCGGCTAGGAGAATTTCTTCTTCATTGGCCGAGGCCTCAGCCAACACACGGCCGAAGGGATCGGCGACAAATGAACCGCCCCAGAATTGCAATCCCTGGTAGTTGCCGGGTGCGGTGGATGAACCCTGCAACGGGCGCTCGGCGCCGACGCGGTTTACCGCAACCACGAATACCCCATTGGTGATGGCGTGCGCGCGTTGCACCGTCCGCCAAGCATCGTGTTGGCTCTCGCCGAATTGCGCTTTCTCTGCCGGATGCCAACCGATGGCCGTGGGATAAAAGAGAATTTCAGCACCACCAAGCGCCGTTAGCCGCGCGGCTTCGGGATACCACTGATCCCAACAAACGAGTGGACCCACGCGGGCGAAGCGGGTGTCGATAACCCGAAAGCCCAGATCCCCAGGCGTGAAATAATATTTTTCATAGTAGAGCGGGTCGTCGGGGATATGCATTTTCCGGTAGACACCCGCGAGCGAGCCGTCGGCATCGAGAACGACAGCGCTGTTGTGGTACACCCCGGCAGCGCGGCGCTCAAAGACCGATCCGATAATGACGATACCGAGTGCACTGGCCAATCGCGCCAAGCTTTCGGTCGTCGGTCCGGGGATGGGTTCGGCCAGATCGAACCACTCGCTGTTTTCTTCTTGACAGAAATAGAGCGTGCGAAACAATTCCTGCAGGCAGACGATCTGCGCGCCTTGTGCGGCGGCTTCGCGTATGCGCGACAAAGCCTTCTCCAGGTTGACAACGGGGTTGTCCGTGCAAGACATTTGCACCAGACCCACCACGCATTTGCGCGGTGATGGCTTCGAGGGTGTCATCGACGGCCGCATTATGCTCGATTTGCAATAGGTGCTTGAACCAACAATCGGCTGTGCCGGGAATATTGCCCCGGCGACCGCTTTATACCCATCTCAGACAGCCCGTGTATTTCATGAAGGGATCGGAAAATCAGGGAGCGCTGCCACCACCAACCCACCATCGCGCAAAATGCAGGTTACTGTAATACGGCTCAACTTCCAATGCAAAACCCGGGGCAGTTTTCGGCGTGAAACAACACTCTCCGGGCCGTGCGCTGTAAGCCATTATTTGGCACGACCCAATCTTGGGAACCCGACCTCCTAAGAGAGGCGGCAGACCTGGGTCACTTATCCTTTGATCCAAAGGGCATAGTCATCGGCATGGTGCTGCAATCTGTAGTGTGAGGCGCACCTTTAGCCTCTCCTGGACGAGGCTCCTTGACCAAGCTTACTGTGGCTAAAGCGTTTGGATCTTGCCCTTCTTGACAGTAAACGGAAACACAGTACTTCAGCTCGGGGTCCCCGTAGTAATTGCTTTTGAAATGAACCTCGTATATTGAATGATGACGGCTGCTGATGATCTTGAAGTAATTGAATTGATAGCGCTGCTGGGAAGGTACTTTGGCAGCCTCGCGCGCTGCTGCATTCAATCCGGCCCTGGGGCAACTCGCAGTCATCGCATCCAGATCGCGCAGAATTTCGCCCTCCCGGGCGACGCCCGCAACGGAAGTAGGTTGATCCTGGAGAGGCGCCTCGGTCTGTGTCGTGGTCGTCGTACTGCAAGCGAACAGAGCTATTGCTGCGAAGATGATGATATGTTTGCGTATATGTTTCATGATGGAATCCAGCGATATTTAGTGTTGAGTCGGCGCGGCGAGATACTGTGCTGCGCGGATATTGTTCCTTGGTGTCGCGCCGGACATCGATGTTGCGGACATCCCTGGCGCAACAGACCGACGGGTCCTCACAGGCCGTACTGGACGACCTTGTTACTGAATGTCCCGACGTAGACCCTCCCGTTAGCGACCACCGGCGTGGAGTACTTGGCGAAATTCCCCAACTTGTCTGCCGGGTCCTCCTCGCTGTGAAAGAGTTGCTGCAACTGGTTCCCGTTGGCTATCTTCGTTGCGTCGTACGCGACCAGTGCACCAGGAACGATCGCAGAGTTTGCATCCCCCTGGATGGGGTACGTGCCCCAGACTACGCCGGTATTGGGAGCCGTGCCGTTGGACGAGACGACGAGGCGTCCGCCAGGCATACCGCCGGGCGAGTCCATATTGCCCGACGCGAACTGCGTCCCTTGGGCACGGAACGACGTAATGCGTTTCGTGGCAAATTCGTAGTTGTAAGCCTTTACGCGTTCATTCTCGCCCCAGAGATACATGATCCCATTCGTCGCCTGCTCCATGTATACGGAGGTTCCGTGAATGTGATAGGTCTTATTGGCAGGCGAGTGCCAAAAGAGGTTGCGATCGAGATTGACGATCGGCCAGTTCGGATTGGTCGGCGTCGTCGTCGGCAAACCGGCGGGGTTGTTCTCGCCAGCGGGTAAGTAGGTTGCGACAAAAGGTAGGTTGAAATGGGGATCCCAGGAATGTTTGCCCAGGTTGTCCTTGTTCAGGTTGTAGATTATGCCGTCCTTACCGCCTCCGATGAGATTGCCCCGTTCGGGTATCAGAACGACGCCGGCAGAACCGAGGTCCTCATCGTTGAACTCACGCTCAAAATCGCTAAAGGCGGACCAGTAGTCGGCCACTTCGAGCTTTGGCTTCCCATTGTTTACGTTGGCCGCACCGGCGGAATAGTGAAGCTTGACGAAGCACTCGGCGAAGTTACCTTGTTTCCTTCCTGGGTCCATACCATTGGCGGTAGCTAGAAAAATGTCATCGGCTTCGATTGCAGGGCCGGAACCGGACATCCATATCCCACCAGCACCACCGTCCGGTGTCACGTTCCAGATGGCCGGAGTCGGGGTGAAACCGGGATCCCGATTGAGGCCACGCACGTCGTACGCGACAACGAATCCGTGCCCAGGACCGTTCGGATTTTCACCATTGATCGAGAACGACACGACCACCGCCTTGTTCCCCGCGGCGTCGGTCAGCAGCCCCAAGCCCGCGCGCATTTTCTGGTACGGCGTCGTAAAGCCGTTCGCAATCCCGCCGCCGCCGTTGTCGGCATTGCCCGCAATCAGCACCGGCGGGCGTTTGTCGTTGAGCGTATCGGCGTCGAGTATCCAGAGCATATTGTTCCGCTCTAAGTTGCTGCTGCCGGCGTTGGGCTTACCGAACGTCGTCGCATAGATGGTGTTCGTTGTCACGTCAATGACCGGTGTCGCCGTAACTCCCCAATTGCGGTATATGTTGTGGAGGTCCATGCCCTTCCCTAGTGGATTGGCGATGTCGGCCGGGTCAAACGGCGCAGCGAGCGGGCGTTTCTTGAGTTCCGCTCCGGTGTTGACGTCAAAGATGTAGACCGTGTTTTTCATGGTGAACACGTACAGCTTGTTGCCTACGACGAGGGGCGATACGTCGATCTTCCCATCGATGTTGAACTCGCGGACCTTCCTCAGTCCCCGAACATTAGCGGGTGTCAACACGGTTTCGAATCTATTCCAGCCCTGGCGCGTATTGTTGACACCCACCGTCCATATATCGACCGCGAGAGCGGACGATATCGAAAATAAAATAGGCGCAGCAATCATCAACGCCGAGATGCTTGTTCGTGATATTTGCTTCATAGTTCATTGCTCCAAAACACGCCTGCGTAATTTTCTCGGAGTATAGAAGGCATTGATGCCACCTCCTGGCCTGAAGTCACCGTCACTGCTGCCCACCTCCTGGGTTGAGTGGATTAAGGCGAATACGCCCCTTTTTATTAGAAACGCAAGGTACTAAAAGGTCCCGGAGTTGTCAATCATTGGGGTCAGTGTTCTGAATCCGAGGGCTAGTTGCCCTAGAGGGAGAGTGTTTGCCAATCAAAGTGACGAATTTTGGGGTGTTGCGCCGGGAGCGACGAAAGGGGATTGCCGGCTCGGAAACTGAACCGGATTGAATTGGGGTGTCGGGCGGGATCAAACCGTTTCGAAGAGATCGAGAGGCCGAGCTGGGTGAATGCCCGGCTTAGGCCGAGAAGCGGGTTTAGGAGCTTCGCGGGCCTTGCCATGGATGGCAAGGCTGGGCTTTCAGAGAAGCATGGGAAGCGTAGTAAGAAAGCATGAACGCCAGCACTCGGATGTGCTGGCCGGACAGCCAGCGGAGCAGGGATAGCGTAGCATGGATGTCAAGGCGGTGCCCTGGTGGGCAGGGAACGAATCTTGGCGTTCGGCGCGAGCGCGCCGTGGAACCGAGCGAAGCAAGCGATCGGAGAATAATGCAGGGCTGATACCATGGATACGCGGATCGAAAAAACGGTTGCGATACCTGTCTGCTGGCAGCGGCGGAACGTTTGAATACAGTCGGTACGGAAATCCATCATATCCGTTTTCGCGATGGAAAATTCCGTAACTACCACTGCAAGACAACTGAATTTTTCTATTTTACCGCGGGAACGGGGAGAATGGTGCTGGATGACAGCAAAATGCAGTTATTCCCGGGGGTTTCGGTTTTGATCAAGCCTTACGTGCGGCACACATTTATCAATGATTCCGCTACGCAGCTGATGGAGGCCGTGATGATAAAAACCAATGTCCACCCCAATGATACGTATACACTTTAAGATGATAAAATCGTAAAAAACAAGCAAAGGAGCGATTCATGCCTGCAAATACGATACAAGACCGTGCATCCGGTGCCATTATGGGCGCTTTGATCGGCGATGCCTTGGCACTCGGTCCCCACTGGTACTACGATCTTGGCGAATTGCGCAGGGACTATGGCGATTGGATCGATGACTATACCGACCCTAAACCGGGTCGATACCATGATGGACTGAAAGCCGGACAAGCTTCACAGGCGGGGTTCATTCTCACACTCATGCTCAAATCCCTGGTGGCTTGCGGGGGATACGTTGAAAAGGACTTCTGCAATTGTATGGATCGCGAACTTTTTCCCTTGATCGACGGCACACCGGTAAGCGGACCGGGGAACTACACTAGCCAGTCGATTCGCGAGGCGTGGCGACGGCGTGTCCAACACCATCTGCCTTGGGGACAAACCGGCGGCCATGCCGATACCACGGAAGCGATCGAGCGCACCTTGGCCATTGCCGTTCGCTATGCCAATAATCCCGCCCGCCTGGCCGGCGCCATCGCCGAGAATACGTTATTAACCCAGGCCGATAATACCGTGGTGTCCATGACGGTTGCCTTCGGCGCTGTCCTGGGACTTCTGGTGCAGGGGCATCGAATGGATGGTGAACTTTCCGCAAAGCTGATGGCGATGGTAAAAAACGGTGCGTTGCCGTTTCACGCCGTTACCCGCGATAATCTCAAACCACCTCAGCCCGGTGATCCCGACCCGCCCCGGGCCGGCCGCTTCGCTTCTCCGGATGCCCTGCTGACCCCATCGTATATGGCGGCCGCCGCGTCCGATCCAAATATTCGCATCGAACCGGCCTGGAAGGTTTCCATCGTTTATGGCATGCCGTGCGCCATTTATCATCAGCTCCCTGCCACTTATTATTTGACCGCCCGGTTCCACGACGATTTTGAATCCGCGGTACTCCATGCGGTGAACGGCGGCGGGCAAAACCAAGCACGGGCCATTTTGACGGGTGCGCTCACAGCCGCTCAAACAGGATTGTCGGGCATCCCGCAGCGGTTCATCGATCGGCTCGAAAATGCGGATGAACTGGTCAACTTAGCCGTGGCGCTGGCCGATCAGGTTGCCGCATCGTAAGGCTTGCAGGCGAGAAATACATTCTAAGAAGGTGAGCCGACAATCCACCAAGCGCGGGTTATGGATAGGGCAAATAAATACCATTTTTTTAGAAACGGCAAGGTAGTGAAAGACCCCTGAGTTGTTAATCACTGGGGGGTCAGTGTTCTGAATCCGAGGGCTTGTTGCCCTAGAGGGGGAGTGTTTGCCAATAAAAGTGACGAATTTTAGGGTGTTGTGCCGGGAGCAACGATAGGGGATTGCCGGCTCGGAGAACTGAACCGAATTGAATTGGGGTGTCGGGCGGAATCAGACCGTTTCGAACAGATCGCGGGCCGGTTGGAACAAGCGGGAATAATCAAGCTCCATCATGAAACCCTCTACCAGTACATCCTGGCGGACAAGCAAGCGGGTGGCTCACGGTATAAACACCTTCGCCACCCAAACAAGAGCTATCGCAAACGCTACGGATCCGCCCACAACCGCACGGGAATCCCCAATCGGGTGGACATTGAACACCGCCCGCAAGAGGCCAATGAGCGCCAACGTGTCGGTGGCCGAAGAGGCGGGCGGGTTACTTGAGCAGATGGTGCCCAATATCGCCAAAACCGTGGACTTGGTGGAAGAGATCACCGCGGCGTCCGGCGAGCAATCCAGTGGGATCGGTCCGGTCAACAGTTCCATGGGTCAATTGGACTAGGCGACGCAGCAAAACGCCTCGGCTTCGGAAGAGCTGGCGGCCACGGCGGAAGAATTATCAGCCCAGGCCACCCAGTTGCAGCAGGCGGTGGCGTTCTTCCATCTGGATAGAGGCGAGCTGTCGACGGATGCTGAGCCGATAGCTAGGCTGGCCAGTCGGGGGGAAAAGCGTGCCGTGGTCTCGAAATCTATGTCTGCGACGGCGGTTGAGGTCAATGAATAGGATTTCGAGCGCTTTTAAGGAGAGAGTCACGAAACAATCCAACATCCAGTAGGCTATCCGGGACTCAGCGGTAACCGATGACTCTAGAATAGCTCACGTTTCAAACGGCCGAACGGTAGCTAATATGTGAGATAGATTCAATCTGCCCTCGACGTGCCCCTTCGGTGTGTATGGAATCGATTCCGACAGGTGGTGTCAGTCAACGGTCTGTTGAGGCCGTAAGGGTCTACATTTTTTGTGCTAAACACCGATAAAGATAGCACCGCACCTTTATGCGCTCTCTGTGAAGAAGCCATCACACAGAGCTGATCTGGATTCACCCCGCTAATGCCCATACTGTTAACGGACATGGAGTGGCGCGAGGATTTAGTCAGGTGTTTAGTTCAACGGCCTGCTTTTTATCTTTCTTCTGCTAGGGAAATAGCCATGCTGAAAAACTTGAAAATAGGTATGCGCTTGGGATTGGGTTTCGGCACCATTATGTTGCTGCTCGGTGTTGTGACCATCCTGTCCTTCAATGCACTGGAAACCGCCTCTGATGGGTTCATACACTATCGGAATCTGGCGCGAAATACCAACAATGCGGGGCGCGTGCAGGCCAATGCCTTGAGCATGCGTATCGCTGCCTTGGGCTATTACAGCACCGCCGATGAGGAACTTCTCAAGCAACAGCAGGAGCGGTTTGCAGAAGTTGAGGAGCTGGCGCTCAAGGCCGAGAAGGAAGCCATCGACGATAAGGAACGAAACACCTTCGTCCAAATTAAGCAGTTGGCGAAAAATTATTCCGCGACCTTCGATGAAATCGTCAAGCGGATCAATCGCCGCCGCGAGCTGGTGCAAGATAATATGGATAAGATTGGTCCTTACATGGAGCAACAACTAACCGAGATCCAGCTAAGCGCCCACAAGGATAAGGATGTGGATGCCACCTTTGGCGCATCCAGTGCCATCCGTAACCTGCTATTAGCCCGCCTTTATGCGCTCAAGTATCTAGAAAAAAATTTACCGGAACGTGCGGAACGGGTCCGCACGGAGTATAAAGAATTCCAAGCAGACCTCGTGAAACTGGACAAGGAGTTGCAAAATCCCGGTCGGCGTGCCCACCTGAAAAATGTGTCCGATGTGAGTGACAAGTATATCGGTGCCTTCGACGAACTCGTCAAGACCATTGAGGCCCGCAACCAATTGAAAACGGAAAAACTCGATCCTACCGGCGGTGAATTCGCCAAGTTAGTCGAAGACCTTAAGCTACATCTCAAAGGCCAGCAGGATGAGTTAGGGCCGATACTGCAAGCTTCCAATGTCCAGGCCAAGACTTCCATGTTGATAGTGGGTGTTATCGCCGCTGTACTAGGTATTTTCCTCGCTTATCTCATGACCCGAGCTATCACGAGACCCATTGCTAAAGCGGTAATCGTCGCCCAGCAACTGGCCGAGGGTAATCTGACTACCAAGATCGAGGTCGAAGGCAAGGATGAAACTGCGCGATTGCAGGCTGCGATGAAAGCCATGGTGGATAAATTGAGCGAGGCCATTGGACATGTTCGTTCAGGATCGGACAGCCTAGCCAGCGCGGCGAATGAAGTGAGTGCCACGGCCCAATCCATCAGCCAAGGCGCCACAGAGCAGGCGGCGAGCGTGGAAGAAACCTCGGCTTCAGTGGAGCAGATGAATGCCTCGGTGCAACAGAATACGGAAAATGCGCGGGTGACCAACGGTATCGCCACCAGCTCGGCGGAGGAGGCCCGACGTGGTGGTGAGGCGGTGAAGCGCACGGTCGAGGCCATGCGGTCGATCGCCGACAAGATTGGATTGATCGAGGACATTGCCTACAAGACCAATTTGTTGTCGCTGAACGCGGCGATCGAAGCGGCGCGGGCTGGGGAGCATGGCAAGGGCTTCACGGTGGTGGCGGCTGAGGTGAGGAAATTGGCGGAGAACAGCCGGGTGACGGCGCAAGAGATCAATACGCTGGCCAAGAACAGTGTGTCGGTGGCCGAGGAGGCGGGCCGGTTACTTGAGCAGATGGTGCCCAATATCGCCAAAACCGCGGACTTGGTGGAAGAGATCACCGCGGCGTCCGGCGAGCAATCCAGTGGGATCGGTCAGGTCAACAGCTCCATGGGTCAATTGGACCAGGCGACGCAGCAAAACGCCTCGGCTTCGGAAGAGCTGGCGGCCACGGCGGAAGAATTATCAGCCCAGGCGACCCAGTTGCAGCAGGCGGTGGCGTTTTTCCGGCTCGATGAGGCCGACCCGACTGCGGTATCTGAACCGGCCATCAGTTTGTCTGCGCGTGGTGGCGCGCGTAAGCCTGCATCGAAGGGGCGAGTTTCGGAGGCGGCCCTAAATATACAGGACTTCGAGCGTTTCTAAGGAGGATGCCATGAAGCCACAAAGTACCCAGTTGACCGCCGTAGGACCGGTGGCGATGGACGAAATCTCGCACCAGTATCTTAGCTTTCAGGTAGCCGGTGAGTGCTACGCTGTCGGAATTCTAGACGTCAAGGAGATCGTCGGGGTGGTCGGTATGACACGGGTGCCGATGGCCCCTGCGCACATCCGCGGGGTGATCAACCTGCGAGGTAACGTGGTGCCAGTCATCGACCTGAGCGCGCGTCTGGGTAAGGCGGTGAGTTTGCTTACCCAACGCAGCAGTATCGTGCTGGTGGAGGTGGAGGTCCATGGTGAACGGCAGGCCTTGGGGATGCTGGTAGATGAGGTTAAGGAGATTTTGGAGCTCACAGTGGAACAGTTGCAACCCGCGCCCGACTTCGGCACTGATATCCGTACCGATTTCATCCAGGCTATGGGCCGGGTAGTGGATAGCTTCATGATTATACTGGATGTCAATCATGTGCTGTCGGTAGACGAACTGTCGCAGCTTCAGTGGATTGCCGAATCGGTAAAGAACGATACTTCAAGCGCCGCAGCTTGAACGGCGGGAAACAAGGAATACCAAGAAAGTGTCCCCACAGCAAGTTAAAAAGAGCACGGATGCTTTTTTTAACGCTGTACTTTAATTTTTCCGTTAAGCATTCGTTCAGCATTTCTACGGTATTCTGGCATCGTGATCGGAACAATCAAGCCCGATCGTGACAAAGGAGAAGTTCAATGAACGAGAATGCAATGGTTCCATCTATGATACTAGCCGTGATGGTAATGGCCAGTCTAACGTTACCGGCCACCGTCTCTGCCAACGATACGCCGGTCTGGCGCGGCCGGACTGAACACGGCCAACCAAAGAGGGGCTGGGAGGGAAAGCCTATTCAAAAACCTAGCCGTCATCATTACGACAAACATCATGGCGATGAGCATCATCCTGGCCATGGTGTCTACGGCTATCGCGGGCGAGGCCAGTTTCATCCCTATGCTCATGAGAGGTACAAATACCATCCCTATATACATTACTACGAGATTCACCAGCCTCATCGCCACGATTGGTCCGATGGTCTTGGAGGGCTTCGGCTCATTTTTGACTACGAGCTTTTCAAATAATCCAGGCAGGCTGAGATCGTGCTTAGAAGCGGGCTGTGTTAGCTAATTCGCAGAGACCATAGTGCGACATGGAGTTGTTGGGTGGCTAACGATCGATAGCAGTTCCTGAGGACAGACTGTTGTGCAAAGTTGCGGCCTGTACAATTGAATTTATGTACTAGGGGGTACCTTCCTGCTCGGCATCAAGCCGCCTTGTCGACAAACTGCAATGGGATCGTGTGTTTCCGGACCCAGATACCCTGACAGCGATTACAGACCAACACACTCAAAGCGGTCAGGGCATGCGAGCCGACCTTGGACCAACTCATGCCATTGCGCTTTTGGCGACGGGCGGTGACCTCGTTGTTGGCGCTCTCGACGCGGCTACTGCCGTTGGGTAAGCCAAGCCGACCTCTGAGTGCATAGCAAGGAATCGAACCCTTGTTGCGCTCGAGATAGTTCTCGAGCCGCTCAATCGAGGCTCTATCTTTCAGATCCTCAGCGGGGATCATCTCCAGATACTGGCGGGCTTCGGTCACCATCCCGTACCACAGGAAGCGTACCAGGGGATGGAGATGCTGGTTACGGAGGGTACGACCACGACAGGCACGGCTTAGGTCTTCTTTGAATTTCTTGACCAGGTGATACCAATCCAGCACCAACCATAGCCGCGGATGCCAGGCAAAGCAAGCCACGATCGTCTGTTGCAGACGTTTATAGCCATCGGTGAACACATGAAGCCGCCCGCTGAGTAGGTGGTTATGGAGCAAAAACGCCAACACGAACCGCAGCACTTGCCCGAGACCGCTGCCGCTGAGGGTAAAGCGCTTCGAGCCCTGCTCGATGCGCGCCACGGTATTGGCCACTTTGGGGCGGGATTTGCCCGAGCCGCTCGCCACGGCCGACGAGCTACTGTCCAGGACGTCCGCCTCCGTGGAGTCGATCCCCTCCGAGGTGGCGAAGGCTTCCGTCGTCGGTGTCGTTGCGCGCCTGCGATGGGGCTTTTGTTTCTTCACGTCCACGTCGTCAATGAACACATTCGCACAATGGGCCGGGTCTTCGTAAACCGCTTCAGCGCCCTGGCGGCGCACCGCGGCGATCTCAGCCGGCGAAAACCCCCGCTTCACCATCTCCTGACACACCGCCGTTAACTCCTTCTCCACCTTGCCCGCCTCCAAACGCCGATCCGCGCCCGCCTTCACGGGCGCTAGCGCCACCTCGTTCGGTTGGCCCGGCCCATCGAACCCGTGCGCCTGCAACACCGACTGACTGTGCCGTTCAAGAAAATCGAGCACCCGCGCTCCTTCCTTTTGCGCGTTATCCTGCAGTGTCGTCACGGGCGTGCCTTCCTGCCACTGACGCCGATACCGGTTCAGATGCCCCGCATTGGCACGGTAACTGCGCTGGCTCGCCTCCAAACACAACGCCTCTTCGCGAAACCCTTCCGTCTTGTGCCACTCCCGCGCTCGACGCTTGGGAAAATACGCCTCGCCCAGACACACCACTTCCCCCGCCGCGTCCACCGCCTCGTACAGCCCAAAGTCAAACCGCCCCACTTCCCCTTCTACCTGATAGCTGCCCGACTGTTCCCGTACCTCCAGCCCCGCCTTCAGTTCCTGGGCTTGGCACTGGAGTTTTTTTTACCCGCCTCGGCCAAATGCCGTGACAACGCCTCTCGTAGCGCCGGGAACGACACATCCAGCGCCGCCCGGTCCAGCGCCGAAATGTTCAGCTCATCGGCCGCCGGTAACACCAGACTCAACGACCCATCACGCTGCTCTTCGGGGCTGCGCTCCTCCGACGGCTCCGCCTCCGTCTCTTCAAACTCCACCTTGATCCGCAACCTAAGGTTCTTGACCATAGCTCACCCTCGTGCAATGTCTTTAACACTTAATTTCTCACGTTATACGCGATTTGCCCTGCTCAAGGCCAGCCTATTTCAATTGTACAGGCCGCAAAGTTGGTCCTCGACGAGCTGAAAGTCCGTCTTTTTAGCAAGCTCTCGATCAATGTCATTATAGTAGCTGATCCATGTTGCGAGCTTATTAAAGGAATACGTCAATTCCGTGAGCAGCGGCTCAGCTGTTGTGCAATTAACCAATCCATTTCCTTTAAAGTAGTCCAGAACGATACGCAGCTCGGATTTTATGTAGGAATCCATTTTGTTTACGACCCGCTCAATCATAGGGCGGGTTAGATTTTCCACATTTCCCTCCCAGATCACGAAAGTGGGGACTCGGGATCAAAACCATGTGCAGTCAAAAGTGGTTTCCAAGCATCGAAGACATAGTTTGCTTAGACAAAGCTGGGCTGGTATTTAGCGTCAATGCAGTTCACCAGCGTTTTTTGTTTGAGTAAAGGCGACATCTATCCTGACGCAGGGGCTCTCAAGCCACCAGCTTGATGAAGAGTCGTTCAACTACGAATTGAGATGAGCATTGGTCAATTCAAAAACGACGACAAAATGTTTTTTCTTATTGTGATACTCCATGCGGGCAATCAAATAGCCCAGAGAAGGTGCCAACCAAAACAATGTCTCGCTGTTTTTTTGTGAATCAGTTTCTAACCAATATTTAATAGTGTAAAACGTACCAGCAGACGTAACAATCTGCTCAGAGCCAATTGGGACAAAACGCCGATGTTTCACTTTGCCTTTTTCAACAAGTGAATAGTTATACGTTCTTACCTTCGCACGCACATCTAAGGACATTTGTATCTCCATAGATAAACGATCTAATGAATCTGGTCTTATTTCTAGATTTTTTGGTTGCTGCCCATCCCTCGATACTGAAGCCAGCTTTTTATCCCAATTAAAACTAATCGTTTCTCTTTTCTCATTGCTACCATCGAGCTCCCTATATTCAAATCTCAGGGGTCGCGGCTTATTCTCATGCATAAGCCATTCACTACGCTCAATAATATAGTCGCTCACAATGAGCTTTGCCCATCCATTAGATTTAGCAACTCTTTGATATACATAAGTTCCATCCTCACCATGTATCAGTTTAGAGGTGGCTTTTCCTATTTTTAGTCCCCCCAAGCTGATTTCATAATCCAATTGGAAGGGTGATATCGATTCGGCCATAGCTACCGATACAATTAGACTATAGGCCCCCAATACATGGATGATGTTCCTAATGTTGCAATATAAGCTCCTTCTGGGATAAAGCAGCCTACTTATTTTATGCCCACTGCGCGTTAATATCAGATGTGTCAGTTGTTTCAATGGACGACGTCTTACCCCAATTGTTCTCATCCCTATTGAAAACACAGAGTGCTTCAACTCCATAATCATTCTCCGTAGAGTGGACGTTCCCGTGGTCACTGGAGCGGCCAGGGAACAGCCGATGGCCATGTGCAGTTTTAGCGGAGGTAGTACCTGTTAATCTAGTCGGAAGACCATTCGATCTAAGAACAATTGAGCTGGCACCAAATACCGCCCATTTGTCCAATCGAATTGATGAATTATTAAATATTAGAGCGAAAGGGCGAAGAGATTATTTGCCGGTTTACAGGCTTAATCGTCATTTTCCGGCATTTAAGCTTATGGTTGAATAATAATATTCTGGTGACACACTTCGAAAAGCGGTGATTGGCGGTGATTGTTCGTATTGTTATTCGTTCGATAACAATCGCTCGAATCTGGCTTGATGGATGAAGCCTCTACGCGAACAAAACCTCGATGTCAGCTTCAATCAATTCGCATGTTCCCGCGACTCCAGTTTTATAGCAAATATCCAATTACAGCGCTTCACTATCTACTGGGCTTAGAGCCGGATCGAAGTTTGGTTTAAGTCGATTCATTCAACCGATTTACGCTCATTCGTGAGATGAGATCAATCGAGTACGAAGGGCTTCGGAAAGCAATGGAAGGGCGTTAATCTATTAGATTACAGTTACGTCTTCGGGGGCAAGCAAGTTAACGTTGCCAAAGAACACACAAACGCTAGACAAACAAAAACCCGGCTGTGCCGGGTTTAGCTCCTCCTTCAATAGAAGTCAGGCAATCCCTCGAACGTCCCTATCCTTATTTTATTTTTTTATCCTAAAAACTACAAATCAATCATTCGCGTTGTGATAATGTGATATTTTTAACAAAATCTTAAACCATTAGCAAGCTTTTTTTACCACTTTGTCCCAAGTTTTTAAATCGTCCGGATTTATCAGTCGTTCCTGAGGTGAACTGCAATGCACCGAGTAGATTTCCTTATAGCTCGTTCACACGGCGTTCGAATAAATAATACTTAGCAAGCGCCAGATCTTCTGGCCGCGTGATTTTAATATTATCACCTCGCCCCTCAATTAACTTCGGACTCAATCCAATGTGCTCTACCGCAGAGGCCTCATCGGTAACAAAATACCCCTCCTTGATGCTGAGACTCAGCGCTCGGGTAAGTACTTCGATTCGAAACATCTGAGGTGTCAGCGCATGCCAGAGGGAGGACCGGTCCACGGTGCTCACAATCCGTTGATTGGCTCCACTACGCTTTAAGGTATCTCTTACGGGCAGTCCCAGTATTCCACCCACTTCATCACCCTCCAGAGTAACCATCAGCTTAGTTAAATCGCTCAGGGCAAGACATGGTCTAGCCGCATCGTGCACTAAAATCCATGTACGAGAGTGGACACGCTGGTCTAGATATTCCAACGCATTTAATACCGAGTGGCATCGTTCTTCACCTCCGACTACGGTGATCAGTGGCTTATCACAAGAAATATTTAGGTGGGCCCAATCACGATCTGAAGGATTTAACGCGACGACAATCCCCTTGATTTCAGGGTGCGCGATAAACTGTCTGAGCGTGTGCTCAATGATCGTTTGAGATCCTAGGGACAAGTATTGCTTGGGCTGATCTCCCCCCATCCGGCTACCGCGCCCTGCAGCTGGAATAACAGCCCAATAAGAAGCATCCCGATTGCTCACTGATCCCATCTAGGCTTATCCGGTGATTCTACCAACTGATAAAAGGTCTCCCCGCTTTTAATCATTCCGAGCTCTAGGCGCGCCCGCTCTTCCACCGAATCTAACCCGCTTTTCAGGTCTTCGACTTCAGCCTGCAAAGCTCTATTCCGCTCGGTTACTACCGCTAGCTTTTGATGTTGTATTTCCAGCTCTTTACGTAGTTCCCAGAGCGCAGGAATGCCTCCATCGCGAGACCATAATTTAAGTTGCAATAATATTAGAAAAGAAATTAATAAAGCGTAAAGTATCTTCACTTAAGATTTGAAACTGTTTTATTGCGACGTAAGCGATTGATATCTAGCGATCTAGTTATCAGTTTTACCCAACAAAAACACTCCGTCAACAGACCTTTGACGGAGTGCCACTACGCCAAGACAAACCACGCATTAGATATTCTGGTTGAACGCCCCCCTACCAGCGTAACTGCAGTTTGCCCCCAAGGCTTCTTCGATACGCAAAAGCTGATTATATTTCGCTATTCGGTCAGAACGCGAGAGCGACCCTGTTTTAATTTGCCCGGCACTTGTGGCCACGCACAAATCAGCGATGGTGACATCTTCAGTTTCACCGGATCTATGCGAAACTACTGCGGTGTACTTAGCATCATGGGCCATCTTGATCGCTTCCAAAGTCTCGGTTAACGATCCGATTTGATTCAATTTAATCAAGATGGAATTAGCGATACCCTTCTCAATCCCTTGTTTGAATATGCTGGTATTGGTCACAAACAGGTCGTCTCCGACGAGCTGTACTTTGCTACCCAAGGCATCGGTAAGTATGCGCCAACCATCCCAATCGTTCTCGGCACAACCGTCTTCAATAGTAATGATCGGATATTTATCCACCCAAGCCGCCAAATAGTCTACAAAACCTGCAGCATCATAGGATTTTCCCTCGGACTCCAATACATAAAGTCCATCCTTATAAAACTCCGAACTTGCTACATCCAGACCCAGAGCGATGTCTTTACCCGGGGTATAGCCAGCAGCCTGAATGGCTTCCAAGATGACTTCAATCGCCGCTTCATTGGATGACAGATTGGGAGCATAGCCTCCCTCATCCCCTACAGCGGTATTCATTCCCTGTTTGGTCAATACCTTGTTTAAAGCGTGAAACACTTCCGCTCCATAGCGGACAGCATCAGCCATCGTTGTCGCACCGACCGGTAGAATCATAAATTCTTGAAGATCGACACTATTATTAGCATGTGCTCCACCATTAATAATATTCATCATGGGCACGGGTAATACGAAAGACGTTGATGGACTGAGGTAACGGTACAACGGCAAATTCTCCTCCTCAGCCGCGGCTTTTGCGTTAGCGAGAGACACGGACAGAATTGCGTTTGCTCCTAAGCGGCTTTTATTATCTGTGCCATCCAGCTCGATCATACGCCTGTCGATGCGTTCTTGATCTGATGCTTCCATGCCTAATAATGCCTCTCGGATTTCAGTGCGGACGTGTTCTACGGCTTTTAAAACGCCCTTGCCACCGAACCGGTTTGAGTCACCATCTCGCAACTCAATGGCTTCCAGCGCACCGGTCGAAGCGCCAGAAGGGACGGCCGCACGCCCCCAACGGCCGGACTCGAGGATCACATCGGCTTCTACAGTAGGATTCCCGCGAGAATCAATGATTTCTCGGGCGCGAATATCGACGATTTCGGACATAACTATTGACTCCCCCACAAAAAGAATCGTTATACAACTAAAGATACTCAAAAAACGGTCAGAATTCACCGTAGAATCCTAACGCCTCTACCCTGGCTATCGTCTCCATCTCTCGTCAGTATCCACTCAATTAAGACCGACTAAAACCGACGCCAAGTGTTTCATCCAACCGAGGTTGAGTCTCCAACCAGCTACCGGAGGCCACTGCGGCAATCGCCGTCAGAACCTAGACCGGTCGCCTTAAGCTCTCGTTCCGTGTCTTACTCAACTCCGCTAATCTGGTTTACTGTAAGTGCACGCAGAGCCATATCGGCATCGTATTATAAACAAAAAAAGCGTTGGGCTTGCATACTCTGCTTACATCGCTTTACTGACCTTCGTTGATCAGAGCGAGAATACACTGAGCTGAGCCCTAACGAGGAAGACACGTTTCAAGCTGTTCTGAACCAAAGGTAAGACAGGGTTAAACCGATATAGGGAGCGAATCAGGATGAAGGGCACCCCTATCCAGGCAGGCTTTCTTCCGGGACCAGTTCTACACGCTTAGATTTAAACTAAGTCATGCGGTAGTCTTTTCGCAGTTTTGGCTTGCCGGTTCGGACGCTTGCTCTTTAATCGATTCATGTCGCTTAAGCGCGGCGCGGATAAAGCCAATAAATAACGGATGGCCGTCCCGCGGCGTCGACGTAAATTCGGGGTGAAACTGGCAACCAATGAACCAGGGATGATCGGCCAACTCAATCACCTCAACAAGTGCGCCATCCGCGGATCTACCAGCAATCGTTAGGCCCGCTTTTTGTAAGCGCTTCATGAAGGTGTTGTTAAACTCGTATCGATGTCTGTGACGTTCCGTGATCATATCCGCCGCATAGAGCTTTTTCACCAGGGTACCAGCCTCTAACCGGCACGGCTGACCCCCAAGCCGCATGGTCCCTCCCAATTGGGAACTCGCATCGCGATGTTCTAGCATGCCCGTCCGGTCCCGCCATTCACTGATCAATGCGATGACCGGATTTGGAGTCTTGCTATCAAATTCTGTGCTGTGAGCATTATCTAGCTTGGCGACGTTGCGAGCGAATTCGATCACCGCGACCTGCATGCCCAAGCAGATACCAAGGTATGGAATCTGATTTTCGCGCGCGAACCGTACGGCGGCAATCTTACCCTCTATTCCTCGTTGGCCAAATCCACCTGGGACTAACACGGCGTCCAATTGCGAGATCCAGTCTAAACTCTCGTTCTCGAGTCCTTCCGAATCAATATATTCGATGTTGACTTTTGTTTGCGTATGTATGCCAGCATGCAGCAGGGCTTCGTTGAGAGATTTATACGACTCGGTCAGATTGACATACTTACCCACCATGGCGATGGTTACCGTACCGTGCGGATTACGCTTGGAATTGACGACTTCACGCCACTCGCTAAGGTCCGCCGGAGGCCGGATCAATCGGAACTTACTAAGCACGATTTCATCAAGCATTTGCTTATGGAGTTGTTGAGGAATTTCGTAGATATCCTCTACATCCATTGCGGTGATGACGGCCTGTTCCCCCACGTTTGTGAAAAGTGCGATCTTTTGCCGTTCCTTTTGGGGCAACATTCGATCCGCTCGACACAGCAATATATCCGGCTGAATTCCGATTGACCGCAATTCTTTTACTGAGTGCTGCGTGGGCTTAGTCTTGATTTCACCTGAGACACTGATATAGGGCACTAGGGTAAGATGGATAAACACCGCATGCTCGTGCCCCAACTCCACCCCCATTTGCCTGATAGCCTCTAAAAAAGGCAACGATTCAATATCACCGACAGTGCCTCCAATTTCAACCAATGCAATATCCGCTTTTCCCGCGCCTACGGCGATACATTCTTTGATCTCGTCGGTGATATGAGGAATAACTTGTACAGTACCACCCAAATAATCACCACGACGTTCCTTACGAATGACATTTTCATAGATCTGGCCTGTAGTGAAATTATTTTGTTTGGATGCCTTAAAACGCACAAAGCGTTCGTAGTGACCGAGATCTAGATCGGTCTCCGCGCCATCATCGGTCACGAAGACCTCTCCATGCTGAAAAGGACTCATGGTACCAGGATCCACATTAATATAGGGATCCAACTTGATCATTGTCACCGTTAGGCCTCTGGCCTCCAATATGGCACCCAACGACGCTGCAGCTATCCCCTTTCCCAGGGAAGAGACCACACCGCCGGTAACGAAAATATATCGAGCCATACGAGCTGAATTGTTTACTGGCCTAAAAGATTTAGGAAGACGGTGCAACAGAATACCAAAGACTCACTCCTGCCACAATTTTTTACTCAAAACCTCTTAGTTTCGAAACCATTTTGAACCTGATAGTTTTAATTTAGAACCATATGCTAATAAACTTTATAGATAATGTGTTGACAAAACGGATAGACCAACATAGGCGATTTGTCGAATGCTGCTGAAAACAATACGTCATGACCAATCTACCATGCTGGTTCATCTCCGCTTTTCCGCATTGGCGAGCGCGGATAGGAATGCTGGAACTTGGAAACCTAATCTTTCAAATAGTTATGGAGAAGCCCATGAGTTGGATCGATAAATTACCTTTTCTTCCCCTGCTGATAGTCGCGCTTGCGTTAGGACTTGCCCCCTTTTATCCCGAACCTCATCTATGGGAAAAACTTAAGATGTTGGTAGAGGGAACGCTCGTACGTCCCATCGATATCTTCGATCTCCTGCTACACGCATCCGCTCCGCTGCTATTACTGCTTAAACTGTTGAGAATGGCGCTAAACACGAGTGCTTAATCGATGGCGTGAATCAAGGAAAACATCCTTCGCTATAGATGTTATCGCTCAACATCACTGTAAGAGTTTGCCAGAGTGAAAGCCTTCGGGAGCTAAGATGATTCCACAGCGTGCGCTTTATAATAAATACCACACAGCGACAACCAAGCTAATGAACAGAATACCCATCAGCACAAATCCTGGTAAGTCCTTGCGGCTCCACAAAGGCTTTCTATCGGACTTTCTACGTCCAGCCAACTTGCGCCGATCCCAGAGAACAGGTTCACCGTTGCTATCAATCAGAGGGAAAATAGCCGGCGTTTCCATTCTCCGTTGAGATGATTTTTCGCGCCTTTTCTCTGTATCGTGTGCAACCATTTCACTCGCCTCGATGTTCATTAAATACCCTGTACCCCCTTACGCCGAACTGTCCACGTTGTTATCCATCTGTTATTCTTGTTGGGTTTCGTCGATCAGCTAGAGTTAAGATTTCATGAGCCAAAGGCCAGATTTTGCCCATGTCGGACTGGAAAGATTGAAAGATCATGACCTTAAGTATGTCATCGAACATTTTCCTCTGCCTGGACAAAATTACGAAGAAATTGCAAAGTTAATCCTGACTCTACCTTCAACGCTAGAATCCTTGCTAAATAGCGAATACTTGTACCACAAGATCATTGAACGCAGCGAGCTGATCCTGGAAGTTTCACCTTTTCTATTTTTTAATGTCTTATTGCGCCGCGCAATCAAGCATACTCAAACACCGAAAGACCGAAAGATCATTAATTATATTGCTAATCTCTTAAGCATCTTTATCAAAGTGGATCGCCTATACAAAGTAGAACCCAACGACTTCGATGCCCATCAAACCCTGCTTGACCTAGTTACCGAGGCCGCCAGTGCCAACACCCGCCGCCAATTTCTTATCTATTCCCATATCGGCAACTACAGCCTTTTCATCAGCGGTTTGTTTCCGCAGTGGATAGAATATCGTCACCGATATAAAAAGCGGCCCCTAAATATGCAATATTATGTCGATTATGGCCGCACCTACTTCCAACGTGCCGCCGAACACCCGATGGCTCGGGAGCTTGCACTCGATGACGTCTTCTTGCGCATCTCCTTGCTGTTTGAAATTTATAAAAACCTGTTAAATCATATCGCTAGAGATTATTTAATTCCTTCATGATCCTCGCCTTACTGCTACATTGTCCAAGTAGTCGCAACATTGCGTTTAATCTTTCAAGTATAGCACCATGGGAAATAACGCCATGGAAACGCTGCAAAGCGCACTTGGACTCATCGTACTCACTAGCATCGCATGGGCACTCAGCGAGAATCGCGGCGCAGTTAAAATAAAAGTTGCGCTAACTGGTATAGGCCTCCAGGTTATCATCGCTTATGTATTAATTAAGTTTCCGCCACTTAAACACCTATTTACCACTCTCAATTACTTAGTATTAACCATCCAAAGCGCAACCGAAGCCGGAACTTCATTCGTTTTTGGATATCTTGGGGGTGGCCCCCTACCCTTCGCACTGACTCATTCAAATGCCAGTTTCATACTTGCATTTCGTGCACTGCCTATGGTGATTGTGTTAAGCGCGATCACCGCCGTATTGACCTACTGGAGAATTCTGCCTTGGATGGTACGTGGGTTTGCGTTCTTATTGGAAAAGACGCTTGGTGTGGGCGGGGCGGCGGGATTGGGTACAGCCGCCAATATCTTTGTGGGCATGGTGGAAGCCCCATTATTCGTGCGACCGTATTTACAATCGATCACCCGTAGCGAATTATTCATCATCATGAGCGCGGGGATGGCTACAATAGCGGGCACCGTGTTGGTCCTCTATGCCACTTTTATTGATCGCCTCATTGCCGACGCTACGGGGCATCTTCTGACGGCCTCAATCATCAGCGCTCCCGCGGCCATTACTATTGCTAAGCTTATGGTGCCAGAAACAGAATCTCAATCCACGGGATATCTGGTTCCGGATGCACCGGCTATGAGCGTCATGGATGCCATTGCCACAGGCACTCAGAACGGTTTGAAGCTTGTGCTGAATATCACCGCCATGCTCATTGTATTGGTGGCCTTGGTACACCTAATGAACGCCGTGCTCGGTTTGTTCCCGGAGTTTTACGGAAGTGCCGTTACCCTCGAACGACTGCTGGGTTATCTGATGGCACCCGTCGCTTGGCTGATGGGAATACCTTGGAAAGAAGCCAACACCGCTGGCGCATTATTAGGCACGAAAACGGTGCTGAATGAGTTGTTAGCCTATCTACAGCTCGCAGAATTACCCACTGGTAAACTGAGTGAGCGCAGTATCTTGATTATGACCTATGCCCTCTGTGGATTCGCTAATTTTGCCAGTCTTGGCATCATGATTGGTGGGTTGACAACCATCGTGCCGCAACGCCGCAATGAAGTGGTGAGTTTAGGTCTAAAAAGCCTCGTGGCTGGCACTTTAGCCACCTGTTGCACCGGTGCCGTAGTCGGCATATTAAATTAACGCTGATCTTACCACGGGAAGCGCGATCGCCGCTCGATGGTTTAACTGAACTATCGAGGCTGGGAACTCGCACCAGGATCTCGCCGATCTCTGGCGCGAGGAGACTTGTCGATTTCGAATAAACCAAGCGACGGAACCCCAGCCACCCGCATCTTCCTTGAAACGGGTCTATTAGGTCGATACCGAGGCTGAGCTATCCACCGCCACTTGATTGGCTTTATATAAAGAGTTGGCCCGCAAGCCTGAAGGCAAGTTCAGTATCTCCTTAATCACGGGGAGTCGTATCGTTTTATTTCATAGCACCTTTGCCATACCGAGCCTCGAAACCTTTGCGTACTTTATCGATTTGCGCTTTGCTGAGACCTTCAAAATACCATTTGTGTCCTTCTATGGGTTTGAAGTACTTCTCCAGCAAAGTGTCCGCAAACTGCTCATTGCCATCCTTACGTTTCACGACCTCCTTGAGCTCGGGAATGAACTCAAAATAGGTATGTTTTGCGACATCATAGATTCCATGCCACCAGGCATAGTCCGGTCCGCTCATGGATGCGCCATGCCGCGCGCGACGGCCTTCATGGTGCCAGATTTCCCACCAGACCCATTCGATTCTCTCGTCGAAAGGCGTCTTAGTGATGTAACCGTTCGTTTTGAGATCACCCATAATGGCTGCGATGGGTTTGGCGAATTTCTCGTTATAGAGATCTACCAGATTGTCGAACTGGATATAGTGTCCCTCGACCATACTGGAGCTATGACAGGCCCGGCATACCGTTTTCATTTTATCTCGTCGATCCTTCCAGCTTAGAACTTCCATCACCTTAGATCCTTCGGCCACATCGCCCACCTTGGGAATATCCGCTCCTTCGGGCACATCGAATTCCTCGCCATTTTCCAGTCGTACTAGATTAATCTTGCTAGAGATGGGAGGACGCAGAGTCCAGGAGATACGCTCACCCACATCGTGTGTGGCGCCTTCGGTTAAGCCACGACTCATGTGGCAGGTTGCGCAAGTGGGGGCAGCGGAATAGTCGTCTCCAGCTACCCATTTATCCGCCTCGAGATTCATTTCATCAACTTTAGCGCGATAGATGATTCCGTGTTTGGATTCGTTATAAACTTCGATCTGGGGATGGTCTGGACCCACATGACATTTACCGCAGGTATCGGGTGTGCGAGCCTGCGCTCGGGAAAAACGATGCCGACCGTGGCAGGCGGTGCAAGAACCTTTACTGCCGTCCGGATTGATACGGCCGATGCCCGTGTTCGGCCAACCGCCGGGCAGAGGCTTGCCGTCGTCTCCGATCTCAACGATTCCACCGTGACACTGACGGCAACCGACCTGAACCGCCGCCGGACCGCCAAGCACTTCGCCTAAGAGGTTATCTAACGAAGCTAAAATATCGCCCGCTTTAGCATGGTGCGAGCCTTCCATCTCCTCGAATTCTTTAGAATGGCAGCGTGCACAGTCTTTAGGTGTGACAATAATGGATATTTTTTTCCCATTATGTTCGAAGCCATCTTTATCGTTTTTTTCTGCTTTATGGCAATCATAGCAATCGACACCCGCCTCTCCGTGGGCGCTCTTACTCCACTCCTTAACCAGACCGGGAGATGTTGAGCGATGACAGCTAACACAAAACTGCCCCTCCCCTTGACCCGTCTTTCCCGATTTGTCTGAGGTTGCGGAGCTTTTACGCTCCATCGCTTCAGAGGCACAGGCATAGATCAGTATGCCCGTCAGAGAGATCAGACTGAGTAGTCCGACCCAAGTCCACCAATCGTTTGATTTCTTCATTGATTTCTCTCGCTTTTATTCGGAAGATCCCTGCCTAAATTCAGAGTCCGGATGTTATTTTGCCAAATCAGTAAAAAAAGGCAATACACGTTACTCATGGATATTCCCTAACCCGCAAAAAGCGTGGAAATCGTGGTATTCCGTTTTCACTCAATCCATCATACTCGAAGGTGACGCGGCTACCCACTGGAGGGGGACGGAGTCGATTCTGGTCATTGAGGCCGCTGCCGATATAAAAGCGTACCTCATCCATTTCCACCCAGAGTGAACCAACCATCCCAGCGAGTTTCCCTTTACCAGGTTTATAACCGATAACGGTGGCCTCAGCGTCGTCATGGGATTTGAGCTTGAGCAGGGTGCTGCTGCGTCCAGGTTCAAATTGCGATGTCGGATCGCGCAGCATAACACCTTCGCCACCCGCAGCCTCGACCCTAGCGAGGAATGCTTTTAATGCGGTTCGTGATTCGCACTCGTGTTGTTCGATGATGTGAATCTTGTTATTCGTATGCGCCTTAAACCAAGCGCGTGCTTTCGCCAAACGTTCGGCAAATGTCAGCTCTGGCAGTGGAACATCAAAGATGTAATAGCCGATCTTCGCCCAATCCGCAGAAGGCTCTGCATCGCGTACGATGCGAACAATATTTGCAAAATCGCCGCGTTTTGTCCACAACTCGCCATCCAGTGCGAAAGGTGGCCATCCCGAAGTGAACTCAGGTGGGGTCGGTACGGGTAGGCCACCTCGAAAGTAGAGCCGTGTCCCATCCCAGGCGGCGCGAACGCCGTCGAGTTTCTCACTCATCCAGTAGCCTTCAATGGGGGTATTCTGCGAGTAAACTTTCGCCAAAGTCAGCCTCGGCGTCGTCACCTCTTCCCCACCTGCGCTCGGAATGGAGAACGCGGCGTTCAGATAAAACAATATTAAGATATATCTCACGCAGTAAATCGTTGTTTGGTCGGAGCGCTAGAGTCTAAACCATAGGCGGTATTAGATTAGCTAGGGACAGGCGTGAGTCGATAGGGTGTGAGATTTAGATCAGCGAGAGGACGAAACGGGATGCGTATTATTGCAGACAAAACTAGATGGTTGTTAGATTTCGGCTTTTTAATGGGGTTAGGTGGGCAATCGCTTAGCCGTTTTTTCAAGAACCAGAGTCAAACCTCAAATATTCTATTGATTCGTACTATTTAGGGTTATAGTTACCAGGGCGCTTACTGGGGCCCTGTACACGCATCCGTCATCTTTGAAGGTTCCGGCCCCAGTTAGCGTAAATAAAGTAATGTCTCTATCGATATATTGCAGCTCATTAAGGGTTACAATTTCTTAATGCTTTCCCGGATCTAACGAGACTCCGCGCCGCTCATGGGTAATATAGGCTTGGAGCGCAATCATCTGTGGATCATCCGCTGCTAAGGCTTCGCTTTCCAGGGGATTTCGAATGCACCAGTTGATCATCTCGAAAAGGGTTGCCACTTTCCCCAATTGTTTTTGAATTTTTGGATAGGTTTCGGGATGAGTATTGGCCGCATTGGGATGACATTGATCACATGAGACCGTGTTCTTGCTCCCTAATCCGCCGTGAAATAACCGCTCTCCTGATTTTAAGTAGTCGACTAAAAGTTCT
>CAVSWL010000016.1:0-42309 GCA_963731655.1 uncultured Gammaproteobacteria bacterium
GGCGCCTTTGCAATCGGCCGCCTGCACCTATCGTATTGCATTCGGACCTCGGGCAGGGCAAAAAGTGTTGACGCGACGAACCGTTCCCAGCGCTGAGCCACCCAATGCCTCACAATGCTGTGCCCATGAACAGGGATTCAGCCTCCACGCTCAGGTGCGTTGTACCATGAATCAGCGCAAAAGACTGGAACAGTTGTATTGGGTCGGAGGGAGGATTGCCCCTCCCGTCACCGGGTCGCCGAAGGCGGTCACCCGCCTACGGCTCCCACACAACGTAGCGTGCGGTTTTCCCGCACTACGCTGTTCAGAAGTTGATTCACAGCGTCACTGCTATTCGTTATAGTTCCGTTGCCATGACGGGTTTCTCTTCTCTTTGCATAGAAGACCGTATCCTCCCATTGTATGGAGCTCATGTTTCCCATGAACGATTCAATTTCCGCTGGCCGCTTCCCCAGGTAGCCGGCTCTCCCGACCTCAGAGTACTATCGGCCAGTCTGACTTCCGCCAAGTCATCAGGTCTTCCTCGCATTGTTAGCTTGTCCGACCCTACAAGCTCCACTTGAACCTGACGGATCTCCCTTGTTCACATGAAATCCTTCGACGGCATGCCGACGGTACGAACCCCGGAAGCACGCCAAGACACTCGCCAAACCGCATCCTGGAATACTTGCCTTCCCCATTGGGAGACTGGGTCGACAACTTCGACCACGTTCGATTTCGGGGCTATTATCCCGTTCATTTGCATTTCGGCCTACCCTCTCCCTGTCTACGCTTCGCAGTAACCGTTACCGGCTACCACGCAAGACTCGGTACCTGGCTGCTGGTTAGGCTTTGCCAGGGCAGCCATCTCAGGCTGCTGTATTTCATGCGCTTGCAAGGCGCAACGCCCACACCACCGTGCGTACGGTACCGTACACGGCGGTTCAAGTGGACCGCTGCCAACTGCGGAGTTGATCTAGCAGACCGAGAAGTCCCCACTGAGCCAGTAGCCGAATGGTCACTGCCGCATGCATGTGCGAAGCCCCTGCGTTCCACCAAGCCCCAAGACCGGTGGCCGCTGCTTTGCGTGCCCGCGTCGCCTCAACCCCTAGCGCGATCAGCTTTCGACGCCGAGTCTTTGGTTTACGCCACTGCTCCCAAAGGATTTTGCGCAGTCGACGACGTAGCCATTGATCCAACTGCTCGAACGCGGCTTTCACGCTGGCAAGCCGAAAGTAGCCTACCCATCCTCGGGTAAATTCATTGATCTCCTTGATGACCTGGCGGATATTACGACCCCGCCCCTGCTGGGTAATCTGACGTATCCGATCCTTCGCCCTTTTGACCGACTTCGGTGCTGGTTTCAATCGCGGCGAGCGGTGGTTCGTCACCGTGTAACCCAGAAACGCTCGGTTCCAGGGCCGATCCACGGCACTTTTGGCTCGATTCACCTTCAATCGCAATCGGCCTTCCAGGAAATGCGTTAGTGACGCCATCACCCGTGCTCCCGCACGCCGGCTTTTGACGTAGATATTGGCGTCTAGGGTAAAGGGATGGCTTAGCAACGTTAGATGAGGCCTATCTGTTGACTGCGGGTTTCCCCAGTCGCAGTGCCTCAATAGCCCCATCATGGTTGGATCACCATCCCCTTCCCATCCCACCGTACGTTCAGTTTTCCCGAATACGGCGGTCCGACAGCCTTCGTCACAAGGCATGCGCAGGTGCCCTTTCGTACCTGAGAAGACCGCTACCAATGTAGATCATACCCATGGCATACAGTCTCCTATTCGGATACTTCCTCCATCCGAATCCCCGGCCTTTGCTTCTAAAGGTCAGGTAACCCTTTTCCTGCTTGGCTTTGTGATATAGGGTCCTTTGCAATTGCCGAACTGTATTCGCTTTGTTTCTAGCCATAGGGCAATCAAAACCTCCTCAATTGCATTAAACACCTTTAGCTGAAGTAGGGCCCCTTCCCATCGGGCCGGGTTATGCTGTCCCGTACCCTCTAGCGGTACTATGAGCCCCGCGGAATCCTCATACGACCGACTCGGACTTCGGTTACCCTTATACCGAGCCGTTGCCCGTGGCCAGCAGGCATCGTACAAGGCCTCCCGGCCTAGGGTCGTGAAACTTTCACAGCGTGCAACCTCCAACACCCCGGTGCTCGAAGACGGTTCACCCTATCCGTTAATCCCCGCCTTCTGACAGCCTTCCCGCGCAGACGATACGGTCGGCTCACACAGCTACGTATTACGAGGCTGATACGAGTTCACTTGTGTTGCAGCCCGCTGCTTTGCATCTCTCGTTCAAGGTCACTTGGGCCTGCAGATCGCTCCACAAACCTGACCTCCTGCTAGGTCCCCGAACGGATAATTGGGACCAGGGGACTTGCACCCCATGAGTTTCACGCCTGTACCGGCGTGCCATCGGCATACACTACAACATGGACTTTCTCGTTCCGCGGTGCCGCCGCTTTCGCCGCAGCCTCGAGACCAGTCAGTGCCATCATTGCGAGTGTCGGTGATGCAATCCCACCTTGCGGAGTACCCGCTTCTGTTGAGTAGAAGCGACCTTCTTCCATAAAGCCAGCGGCTAACCATTTCCGCAGAACGCTCTTGTCCATCGGAATGTGAGCCAACAGCCACGAATGACTAATTCGGTCGAAACAGGCCTTAATATCTCCCTCTAAGATCCATGTAGCCGATTGCTTCTGCGCTAAGACCGTGAAGCATTGGCCAATGGCGTCAGCCACCGAACGCTTAGGCCGGAACCCATACGCGTTCGGGTCGGCTTGGGTTTCCGCGATGGGTTCAAGGGCAAGCAGGTGGAGTGCCTGCATCGCTCGGTCACCCATGGTTTGAATGCCAGCCGTACACTACCCCTTTATCCCAGTCGTCTTCGGGATTCGTGAGAATTACCCATCCCCATCACCCGCTGTATCAGCGGCACGTTGAGATTATCCGTATCCGTCGCGGAACCGATCCCGATCTCATCGTACGCCTGCCCGATGGAACGCATGCAGCGGTGGCGATGAGCTTGACCGACTATACTGGCTCCACTGATCCATTGGCTATCGATTCACCGGCGCTGTTGGCATTGGCCGGCTTACGTCAGCTCGTGCAGCTGATCGATCAATGGGGCCAGAAACCGCGTTAGGCTCACAAGCTCCTTAACCTGAAGGAGCTCACTCATGAGTGTTTCTCAGTCCCCCTTATCGAGTACTCATCCGGGTCAAGTATGGCCCCAGTTGACAGCCGATCGCCGGCGCCAAGCTATCCGTTGCTTGGCCCAGCTGGCGCTCAATGTGGTCACGGCCAAGGCTCAGTGTGTTTTGCCGGAGGTATCCCATGAACAACATCCTGAATTCACAACCCAAACTACGCGACGATCACCTCATGCGCCAGGCGTTTATCTACGTCCGCCAGTCAACGCTGATGCAGGTGCGCGATAATACGGGCAGTACCGCCCGCCAATATGACCTTGTTCGCCGCGCCCAGGACTTGGGCTGGCCTGAAGAACGCATCACCGTGATCGATCAGGATCAAGGTCGCTCGGGCGCTTCAAGCGCCGGTCGTGATGGCTTCGAACAGCTGATTGCCGAGGTCGGTTTGGGCCATGCCGGTGCGGTGTTCAGCTTGGAGGCCTCGCGCCTGGCCCGCTCCTGCAGCGACTGGTATCGGCTGCTGGAGATCTGTGCACTGTCCGACACGCTGGTCATCGATGAAGACGGCCTCTATGATCCGGGCCAGTACAACGACCGTCTGCTGCTGGGCTTTCGCGGCACCATGAGCGAGGCGGAGCTGCATTGGCTGCGCAACCGTTTGCTCGGCGGTCAATGGGCTAAAGCCGAACGCGGGGCGCTGCGGTTTCGCCCGCCAACCGGGTATGTGTTCGATGCCGCCAAGCGCCTCGTGTTCGATCCCGATGAAGAAGTCCAACAGGCGATACACTTGCTCTTTTCGCTTTTTGATCGCAGTGGCTCGGCCTTGGCCGTGGTGAGACACTTTGCCGAGCATCGGCTTCGCTTCCCCACGCGCCCCTGGAGAAGCGATACCGAAAACGAACTCGATTGGCAACCGCTCGCGTACGAAAGGGTACTCAGCGTACTGCATAACCCCACCTATGCTGGTGCATACGTCTATGGTCGTACGCAGACTCGTCTGCGAACCTTGCCAGGCGAGGCCCCGCGCATCAAAGAACGCACCCGTCAACTCAAACCCGGCGACTGGCCGATTGTGCTGCGCGAACACCATCCCGCCTACATCAGCTGGGAGCAGTTTCTGCACCATCAGCAACGCCTCGACGATAATCGTACGCTACGCGATGACAATCGCCGCGGTGCCACGCGCGAAGGCGCCGCACTCCTCCAAGGGATTGTCCTTTGTGGCCGCTGCGGTCGGCGCATGACCCTCCGCTATCTTAAGGGCAACATCCCCAGCTACGAGTGTAATCAGCTGCACAAACAACGTGGCGCGAAAACCTGCCAATCACTGCGTGGCGATGGGGTGGATCGCGCCGTGGCTAATGCCTTGCTGGAGGCGATGACTCCGGCACAACTGGAGATCTCACTGGCCACCTTCAACGCGTTGGAGGCGCAGGCACGAGCACTCGACCAACAGTGGCAGCGACGCCTGGAACGCGCCCGCTATGAGGCCGAGCTGGCACGCCGACGTTACTTGGCCGTCGACCCCGACCATCGTCTGGTCGCACGCCGCTTGGAGCAGGACTGGAATGCGAAACTCGCCGAGATCGAGCAGCTCGAGCGCGAATATGCCGACTCACCCATGGCCAAGCACCAACCCCTCAGCGATCGCGAGCGCGCTAAGATCCTGGCCTTGGCCCACGATCTTCCGGCCTTGTGGCAGGCCCCGACCACCACGCAAACCGATCACAAACAACTGCTGCGACTGCTGATCAAGGAGGTCACCTTGGAGCCGGCAAGCCAAGCTCATCCGGGTGGCGATCCGCTGGCAAACGCATGCCTGCATCACGCTTGAGGTCGCGCGTCCACCTCGCAGCTACGACGCGCGGCGCACCTCATCTCAGGTCATCGAGCGGATACGCGCCTTAGCCGCAACGCATACCGATGTCCAGATCGCCGAGCAACTCAGTAGCGAGGAACTGAAACCCGGCGCTAGCGGCGCATTCACTGCCAGTAAGGTCAACTGGATCCGCTATGCCTATCCTATCCCTAGCGCCTGCCCGCAAGCCCCTGGAGCCTGCCCCACTGGCCAGCGCGGTGACGGGCGCTACAGTGCCAAAGCCGCCGCGGCGTTGCTCAACGTCGACGTCTCCACTATCGCCCACTGGTGTACCTCTGGGCGACTCGGCTATGTTCAAACCGCACCCCACGGACCACGGTGGATCACCCTAACACCTGAGCTCATCGCTGAACTACGTAAGTCACAGCGCCAACGAAAGCCACGTTGTAAATTGCACTAATCCAGTTGCACTATACTCCTTATCAGGGCCAGTTTTGCTGGCCCTAGCGGATTAATCCCAGACCCACTTGTATCGAGGTGCAGTATGAAACCACCGTTGGAATACCCAAGGGCCTTAGCTGATAATCATCTAGCCGACTCCTCAACCCAAGGGTATCGTTAAGAAGGTTAAGAGGAACCCAGCGAAAGAGGAGACGACGAATGAAACTAGACGGTGGAATAGATCTACATTCAAACAACAGCGTGATATCGCTATTAGATGAAAACGATCGGCTAATCTATGAACAGCGCTTGGCGAATGAGCTCGATGTTATTTTAGTTGAGCTGGCTCCCTACCGAGAGGCGCTGGTTGGGCTGGTGGTGGAATCGACGTACAACTGGTACTGGTTAGTGGATGGGTTGATGGAGGCGGGCTACACGATGCATTTATCCAATCCCGCGGCAACCAAACGTTATGAGGGACTCAAGTATACGGACGACCGGCACGATGCCCGTTGGTTAGCCCACATGTTACGCTTAGGGATACTAGAGCAAGGCGATATTTATCCGAAAGCCGAGCGGGCGGTGCGGGATTTACTACGCAAGCGTGCGCAACTGGTGCGGCTACAAACCAGCCAGATACTGAGCATTGGGAATCTATTGAGTCGTAATACCGGTAGGCGGCTCAATAGTCATCGGATCAAGCGGCTCAGCCCCGAGGAACTCGGTGAGCTACTCGCGCTGCCTGAACAAGCCCTCGCAGCCCAGAGTAATCTGGTGGTACTCAAAGCGGTCATGGCCCAGATCAAGGTCTTAGAAGATGAAGTCAAGGCGCGAGTCAAGCCGCGCGGTGAACTCAAGTGGCTAAAGACGGTGGCCGGCGTGGGCGAGATTCTGGGCTGGACGATCTTGCTTGAAAGCGGCGACATCCGCCGTTTCAGCCAAGTGGGCCGCTATGCCTCGTATTGCCGCTGCGTTGAGAGCAAACGCTTGTCCAACGCTAAGAAAAAAGGCGAGAACAATCGCAAGAACGGCAACCAATATCTGGCCTGGGCATTTGTTGAGGCGGCCAATTTTGCCGTGCGTTACCATGACCGAGTCAAGCGCTATTATCAACGTAAGCGCTCGCGTACCAATGGCATTGTCGCGATCAAGGCGTGTGCTCACAAGCTAGCAAGGGCGAGCTATTACGTACAACACGATCAGGTGACGTTCGACATGACTAAGGCCTTTGGCTAGTCACAGGAAACCGGGTTTGGTTGCAGAGGGTGAGCCAGCGTAGGGGTTGGCAAAACCAGCGGACCTGATTGGACCCCTCTTCGACCATCCTGAATATGACGGCAACAGACAAAAAGGGTTAGACTGATGCGCCTCTGCCGTGAGCCAGTAAGGGGTTGGTTCTATCGGAAACGTTAGAAGCCACAGATCTGTAATCGGAGCTTTACCATCCAGGGTTGCCACCCGCCATGTTGGACCTCCTTGTCCAACATTCTGGGCGGCGTCATGGAGAAAAAGCCCCCTGAAATCATTTGGACACGTGCAGGGCACCTACGATTTTCTGGGGCGCAACAGCGCCAGGGGCCTGGATTGAATCGTCATTGACGATCGCCAAGGCCTTGATCCCGATGAGTGACTGGTGCGGATCAGCATAAGATCACGCAAGCCATGTCAGATGAAAATCCGGGATGCGTATTCAGGAGTACTTGCAGATGGTTTACTTGAAAGCGTTTATAAAACGCTTAAGGGAGGTTATTGCTACTTGCAAAGAGTCGGCTAATGAGTGACCCTTACTTTTCGGGATATAAACGCGGCGCAACGGGTGAGGCCGATAGCCTCGTCGTCGTAACGACTGAGCAGCCATCCATCTTCGATGCGACGTTTGCCAGAGAACTCTGTCCACACCGGCGGTTCGTCCACCACGATTACTGACCACCCGCCGTACAGCCAACACTTTGGCCGACCACGAGTGGGTCAAAAGCCATTGCAATGCTTTCGCTTTGCCGTGGCGTCCTTCACGGGTCGCCTTCGCAATACGCATCCGCAGCCGTCGTACTTCTCTCTCGGCGCGGCGCCAATCAATAGCGTCCCACTTCGAAGATGCTGAAGACGCACCAACCGACGGCTGTGCCGCCATTGTCATTTGCTTCTCCTCATACCCACGGTTCTGCACACTCTCTTACGACGAAAGACCTGTCGGACGTCGGCCCACTTTCGTGTCGGGTAACGTTTAAACCCGTATCCAGGCCATTACAGCCCAGCATTCGCTTCTTCTGTTAGACGTCAATTATCTTGGCCGGTCGTATTGCCTCACATAAAAATCGTACTTCATGGTGCCGGGATATACCTCACCAGAGCAAATGTATTCTCCCGATGGGATTGCGCCAATGATTTGCTGATTTTTATCACTACTCGAAGCAAACCCTTAGTCAAGACAGCGCTATTCCAACTTTAATTATCTATCTGCCAATATAATGTTATGTCTGTGCACCCTGTGGTCGCGAGGAGCGAGAGTGTGGGCAAGTGGTGGGCAACAGGGATGTTGTCCACGGCTTGTCCATACGGTCCGTAGGACGCGTCCACAAGTGCACAGGGCTTCCTTAAACCACGGCCTCAACATCGGCTTCTACGTTGCTTATCGTTAGCATTGATGTTTCTCTGAACATAAGTTCTCGCAACCGCTCTTCCTGGCTTTGTTGCGATTGGCGCCACTCCGCGATCCGCCGTTGCAGTGTCCGCGTTTGGCCCAGTGTAAACTGGCTTGGATATTTATCCATTAGCCATTCCACAATCGCTTTGGCTGTCGTCTCGGGCGCGAGCTCCAGCCGTAATCGGATTTCATCCCAAGTGTTTTCAAATGGATCTTTGCGTGTTCGCCATGTGCGCGGTGCCTTCCTTAAATCTACTTTTGTGTTGGTATGGTAGTAACGACTGACGCTAGCGTTCTCAACCGGTTTGGATTGACTCTGATCTACGATGACATCGGTATTGATCGTATGTAGAGATTCTGCATTGCCGTTTTTATTCCAGGAATATTTCCAGAGCGCATCTTGTAGTGTTTCCAGTTGAACCAGCAGGTCGACAGGATCAAGCATCTGATACTCTGCTGTGAGTGACTCTTTCTGAGCTTGGCTGGCGTGCTCGGAGAGCAGCACACGTTGATACGGTGTTTTTGCATTGTCATATTTCTTCGAGACTTTTGCACCACGCCGTTCTTTTGCTATCAGTTTCAATGAAGGTTGGAAAAAATTAATGTACTGCCTCAGCACACGATACAGCTGGGCCAGCGCCTCCCAGGCTTTTCTGCCTTCAAATCGGTCATAACCCACCAGTCGCCGCACGACTGATCCGTTTTTTTCTTCCACATGCGCCTGATCATTTTTTCGATGGGTTCGTGCGCGGGTGAAGGTGATTTGCCGCTCCTCACAATAGTCCAACAACTCATAGTTGATAAACTCGCTGCCACAATCAGTATCCACTCCCTGCAGCGAGAAGGGTAACAGATCGCCGGCAGGTTAATTGTCGTCTAATACTTCTTCCGACTTCCCAAGCCGGCATACCCATAGGCTCGCCTCGCGGCAGGCTGTCCCTTAACCTAAAAGGGAGGCATACCGGGTTTCCACATTCCACTTCAGGAGTACACTGGGTTAGGTGCCTGCTGTCGACCGGGAGGCGTATCGGCCACTAGAGCCCAGAAGCTATGACTCTACCGACCTCCAGTACCGTTTGGTTCAAGCGTGCCAACCACTTTCGCTTGTCATCTATAACGATCTTTATCGCAGATTCAGATACCTTCACCCTACCAGCTACCTAGCACTTACCCGGCTCGTGGTTGCCAGGAAGGGCCGCCTCTCACGAATAGGCCCCCGCTCGAGTCGCCTCGAGCTTCGTTACGTGTGCCTGGCATGACCGCACAGGCCGCCGTTCCAGGCGAAGCCTGGGACACTATGGTCCGCCGTTACCGGACGGGAGGACGACGCCAACAAGGCAAGGGCATTACCAGAAAGTGGGGTGTCTGAAGGAAGCATGAGGCAGAAGCGGTGTACGTAGCGAACAGCGCACCGGCTAGATGGTGTTGGGGAGGAGGTCGAGTCGACGTGATTAGGCAAGGCCTGATATCCGGAGGACTGAACCGACATGAAGCCGGACGGTATAGGGTGAGGTGGTGCGTCTTACCCAGGGAAGCCCTCCTGTCCTGTTGTCGACGGTTGCCTGAGACGACAGAAAACCGACTCGACGAGGAGGTCCCGAAGCGAGCAGGGGCAGAGGGTGGCAGATTCACGGGTAGTATCGAAGACTCAGGGCCGATGAGGCGCGGGTAACAGCGTGGAGGATAAAACCCGGAAGACCAGACAGAAGGGGATCAACCTACTGGAAAAAAAAGTCAGTATGCCGCCGTCTGGCTATCCCGGAAGCGTCATCGGGATAGGGGAAGCCGTGAACGAGAGGTAATAGTGATCGCGCAGAGGAGCCGATACAGAACTGTGACGGATAAGGACCAGAAAACGAGAAGGGGCCGCCGAATCGCCAGGCGATACCCCAGTGCGAACGCACCAGGGTCAAACAGGTAGTCCGGTCCAGGCCAAAAGGCCACCGGCAGTCCGGTAATCCTCAGTGACAAAGGAGATCACGGAGAAAGCGAGATGAAAGTAAGCGAAGTGCTGGTGAAGGTCTTTGAGCCGGGACGACTGCAGGTGGCATGGCAACGGGTCAGAAAGAATGCCGGAGCAGCGGGGATAGACCAGATGACGGTAGAAGAGTTTGCGCAAAGGGAGGAACCACTTCTGGCGCTGATTCATGACAGGCTCAAGTCAGGGAACTACCGATTCCAACCGGCCAGACGGGTGCTGATCCCGAAAGAAGGGGCATCCGGGATGAGGAAGCTGGGGATACCGGTGGTGATGGACCGGATCGTGGGCGCCAGTATGCACGGCGTATTGGAAGAGATCTTCGAGGCGGACTTCACGGCATCCAACTTTGGCTTTTGCAGGGGAAGGAGCCAGCATCAGGCCATAGGGCAACTACAGAGGCTGGTGAAAGAAGGGAGAGACTGGGCCGTAGCGGTCGACCTGAAAGCGTTCTTTGACGAGAGTCCCCATGGACTCATCCTGCAACTGATCCGCCGCAAAGTGGCGGATGAGCAGTTGGTGACTAGGCTCGCCAGACTGCTGAAAGCAGGAGTCCTAGTGAATGGGGAGTTTGAGAAGACGACTAAAGGCTGTCCGCAAGGCTCACCGCTTTCCCCGATACTCTCCAACATCGTCTTGAATGAACTGGACCACAAACTGGAGGAACGAAACCTGGGGTACTGCCGCTGGGCGGAGACTTCGTGATCGTAGTGAGATCGGAGCGGGCTGCTCATCGGGTGATGCAGGGAACGATAGCGTACCTGGAGGAAGAGCTTGGGCTCATTGTGAATCAGGAAAAGAGTCGGGTGGCGCCGATCAAGGAGATAACCTTTCTTGGGTTTCAAATACTCAGAGGTAAGATCCGAGTCAGCAACAAGGCGCGAATCCGGTTCAAGGATCGAGTTCGGGAGCTGACGCACGGGAACAACCCGTTATCGATGTACCAAGTGATCCACGAGCTAAACAACTATTTGCGGGGCTGGGTGGGTTATTTTGGGATTCAGGAGTTCAAATACCTGTTCCGCGATCTCGATGCCTGGATTAGAAGCCGGTTGAGGTCGACGCAGCTAAAGAAATGGAAGAAGCCCGGAAAATTCCAACGGATCATGATCAAGGCGGGATTTGACCCGAAACAAGCGCATCGTGTTTGGATCAAGATGAACCGGTGGCAATCGGTGATGAGACGACCGGTGCGGTTTGTGATGAACCTGGAATGGTTCAGGGAGCGTGGATTAGTGTTCCTGAATGACTTTACAATCGCCTTCTCCCGAGCCTGATGGCTCGGTTACTGATCGAGGAGCGGTATACCTGGCCGGTACGTACCGTTCTGTTGGGAGGGGGTAGCCTATGGGCTACCCCCTCCCAGATATTGTCAGGGCAGCTACTTGATTCATGCCCCTAGGTTCACCTGGTGACACAGGTGGTTTATTCTCAATAAACAACTCCTTGAAGCGACTTCGTGTCGCAAAGCTTCGCTAGGTTTACGCCCACAGCTCTTCGTTAAAAAAATAAAAGCGCCACCCCATGTAACATTATAACAACAGATGTTGTCTTATATAATACCGTGTCTCTTTTAAGATGAAAATTGTCTCTTTAGTGACACACCATGGGATTTATAGCTTATTCAGGAACAATTAATCATGAACAAACAAAAGTTAGCGGCAGCCCTCGCACTGAGTGTTGCTTGTGCTTCCCCATTAGCAATGGCCGCACCGGAGAACGGGGATCGTGAGTTCACGCTGTCAGGCACCGGCACGAGCGACAACGGATTCGACAACACCACATTTGCCCTCTCCGCGAGCATTGGATGGTTCACTACTGAACATCTAGAGTGGGGCCTTCGGCAGAATGTAGGGATTTCCGACACCAAAAATGACGACACCACTTTCAGTGGCGGTACCCGGGGATTCGCCGATTATCACTTCGATTTCAGCGAATGGCAGCCTTTCGCCGGTGCGAGTATCGGTGCGCTCTACGGAGACAATGTGAATGATTCAGTCAGCGCTGGGCCTGAATTGGGTATCAAGTATTATGTCAAGCCCAAGACCTTCGTCCTGGTAAGCGCTTCATATCAATTCAACGTCGAGGAAAGTGTCGGCGATGGAACGACCTTTTACACAACTGGACTTGGTTTCAACTTTTAAGGATCGCCGGGTAGCACGCTATTTGTGCCACCCGCAATGTTTTTCTATCGATTGCTACTTATTGATGGAGTAGTCCAGTCATGAATTACAGAGAAAGTCTAGTCCTTTCCATGGTGTTGAGCATCGGCCTTACCGCCGGTCCCCTTTCGACCATTAAAGCCGAAGCAAGAACACCCGAGTACGATGCAGAAGGGGAGCAGGCTAGTATCGCAGTGCAAGCAGCCGACGCGATTGAAAAACAGATGGAACTCGAACCGGAGAAAAGGATTCCGGTCAGCGTAGGTGAGGCGGCGAAGTGTATTGCCGTTTTTCCCAATGTTATCGAGTTTGGTTTTATTGTTGCTGGAAAAGGGGGGCCGGGAATAGTCAGTTGCCGCGAGAAGGAAAGCGGTGAATGGGGATCACCCGCGATCTATAAACTCAGTGCAGCCAGTGTGGGCCTGCAAGCAGGAGTACAGTGCAAGCAGGAGTACAGAGTACTTCGATAATCTTGTTGTATCTTAAAGACGAGGCGGTGAACAGCCTCAAGGAATCGGAAGCGTCTTTCGGGGCTGGCATTCATCGCCGAGCTCGGCAGCGCTTTTCTGGGCAGCGATCTCCAGCTCTCCGTCGTTCCCCGGGAGGACCATGCACGCTATTTGCGAGGGTGAATCAAAGTGCTTGGGGATGACAAAAAGGCGATTTTCATGGCGGCCTCTCAGGCGACGAAGGCCGTCGAGTTCTTTCAGTCGCTCCGGCCAAGGTATTCCGACGCCGCTTCTCAGAACATATAGGGTCTGCCTCGTTTTGCAAGGAAAAAGTTTCTGGTGTGCCTAAAAGGAAGTTGCAGCCCTATATTCGGTCTCTGGTTGAAGACATAGTGGTCCTCGGACCCTGATGGAAATCCGCGCATTCCCGTCCTCAACAGCTTCACGATAGGCCCCAAAAGGGCTATCCCTGTCATGATCAGGTTTACAGGAATGCAGGTCTTGCCTTTCATGCCATCACGTTGAACTTAATCCACGCAACTCATTGGACTCGTCTTATCGTCCTGTTCTGCCTCTGCTGTGGTATTCAGCCGGCGGCTTGTTCTGTGTGGTAAGCTTGTCCTGTTATCAACAACGCCCAGGCGGTACGCACGTTTTTATTGGCTAAGGCGACCGCCGTAATAGTTCGACCGCGTCGTTGCTCAAGCGCGCTGATCCATCGACTACGTCGATCCGTTTTGTTGGCGGCGAAGCACAAAACCGAGCGAGCGCCGTGGATCAGTAAGGAGCGTAAGGAACTATCGCCGCGTTTACTGATGCCCAGTAATCGGGCCTTGCCTGCGGTCGAGTGTTGTCGGGGAACCAACCCCAGCCAGGCGGCCATCTCACGCCCGTTGTTGAATTCACGGGCATCGCCCACGGCCGCTACCAGGGCCGTAGCAACTTGCGTGTCCCGATCCTCAGCCCCGCAGTCGGGCTGGGTTGCTGGAAGGGGGTTTTCGGAGCGGACTCAAAGTTGCTATCCGCACAAACTCGCCCAATCCTACTAATTGAGCTAAGCACGCATAAAATTCGTCCTCTACTACTTGAATTGCGCATTGCGTAAGCACTGTCTTTTTAAAACCCTTCGCTGTCCCAACAGGGTTTCAGCTAGACAAAATCAAGCCCTCATACAAAGATATTCCCCAATAGAACGGTGTGCTGCACCGTCTCACCATCATCGTCGATAGATTAAACTGGCATTGACGCCTTTGGGCGCTAAGGAGAACTCTCGCCATGTCACGTCTGCGCAATCAGATTGATGCGACTCGTGCCCAGGTGCGCTCGCTGTGGAGCGTTGTCCTTCTTCTGACGACCTTGTTGGCTATGGCCCTCTATGGCTGGCATCGCGCTCCTGAGCGGATCACATTGCATTATCCACCCGATCTGCGCGCCGGTGCGGTGCTGGGCATTGATGAGGTGCCACCACCCAATGTCTATGCCTTTGCCTACTATATTTTTCAGCAACTCAACCGGTGGCCGAACGACGGCGCCATCGACTTCGGCCAGGCTATTTACCGGGTGTCAGGTTACCTCACGCCACGCTTTCGCGAACAATTGATCGCCGAAATGAAACTTAAGCGGGAACGGGGCGAACTCGCCGACCGCGAGCGTAGTGTGCGCTCGATTCCTGGGTTGGGCTATGAGGCCCGCCGGGTTGAGGTATTAAATGAGCGCACCTGGGTAGTGTGGCTGGATTTGGAACTCGACGAGACGGTGCGCGCCATGCCGGTCAAGCAAACCGCGATCCGGTATCCATTGCGGGTCGTGCGCTATGACGTGGATCCGGAGACCAACCCGTGGGGTCTGGCCCTGGATGGTTACGCCGGTGAAGGGCCCAAACGGCTGTCCAAAGGCACATTGAATCCGGCACTTCAACAGGATGAATTGAAGGAGACCCGCTGATGGATCAAACACTGAAACGGACCCTTTTAATGCTCGTCGTTGGGCTGTGGGTCCTATTTTGCCTGGGGATCCCCTCGATCGGACTGGCGGAAACTGCGGCCGCGGAACGTATCGAGTGGACCAAAACGCCTATCAAGCTGAGCTTATCCGTCGATCGGGAGCGCCAGATTCATTTTCCCGCGCCCGTGCGCGTCGGTGTGCCGATGGCTATCGAGGGTTCACTGCGCATCCAGAGCGCGGACGGCACCGTGTACTTGCTCGCCTACCGCCCCTTCGATACCACCCGGGTGATGGTCCGCGAGACCTCAAGTGGCCGTACTTATTTGTTCGATCTCCATGCCATGGAGCCCAGCGGGATTCAACCACCCCGGGAGATTTTTATCACCAATCCCTCACCTCAGACAGCGTCAGCCGCAGACCCCCAAACAGACCAACCTGCCGAGACCTTGGATTACGTGAGCTTGACCCGCTTCGGTGCTCAACAGCTCTATGCACCGAAGCGATTGTTGCCAACACTGTCAAATCTGTCGCGGGTGCCCGTAACCAATAAGGCCGTTGCGCTGGTGCGTGGCGGGGCTGTCAAAGCCATCCCGCTGATCGCCTGGTCGGCCGGGGGGCAGTATGTCACTGCCGTCAAACTGACCAACACCTCGTCCCGGCCGGTCGAGTTGGATCCCCGCAGGCTGCGGGGGCGATGGCTTGCGGCCACCTTTCAGCACGCCCGGCTATTGCCCAATGGGGATGAAGCCGACACCACGTGTGTGTACTTGATCTCCGCACGGCCCTTCGAGGCGTCGCTCTGAGGTGTGTCCCATGGTGAATCCCAAAAGCAATCGTGTGTTACCCATCGTGGCCGGCGTGGTCCTGTTGATGGGTGTCTTTATCCTCATTAAAACCCTCAGCCAGGACGAGAATCCTTCGCTTACCCTACAGGCCGTTCCAAAGCCCGGTGAACCTGATGCCGATTCACCCACTGAGACGCTGCGCACCCTCCGGGCCAATGTGGCGGATTTGACGAACACCACCCAGACCCTACTCGCAGACAATAAGACGCTACGTGCAGACAACGCCCGTCTGCTCGATCAGCGCCAGACGCTCGAGCATTCCATTGCGCATCAAGTACAGCAGGCCTTGAACGTGCGTGAAAACCAAAGACAGACGGAACAACAGACGGCCAACAGCCTCATCTCTTCGCTGACTCAACGGGTCGATGATTTGGCTGCCATGATGCGATCGGACAAAACCCTTTCTACGCCCTCCTCCGATTTGCCGGTCGGCCTCGGTTTGGAGGCGTTGGGCACACAACAGGAACTGATCTGGCATGACCCGCTGGACGGTTCCGAGGAAACTCCTTCCAACAATGGTTTGTTGAAGACCACCACAGCGCTCCCTCAAGTGTCTCAAGTGACTTCGGCCAGTCAGGCCAACGACTCCGCCATAAAACCCGTCTACACCGTACCTGAAAACGCCACCTTGATCGGCTCCACCGCGTTTACCGCGTTAATCGGGCGGATTCCCGTGCGTGGCCGCGTGCAGGATCCGTGGCCGTTCAAGCTGATTACCGGGGCCGACAACCTGGCGGCCAACGGCTTTGAGATTCCGGAGGTCGCCGGCATGGTGTGGAGCGGTACGGCCGTCGGCGACTGGACCTTGTCCTGCGTCCGCGGTCAGGTCACCTCCGTCACCTTTGTGTTTAATGATGGCACCCTGCGTACGCTGAGATCGTCTGGGCACGGCGCCAACTCGGCCGAAGCCGCGGTCAGTAACGGCGTCACCAGCGATCAGGGACTGGGCTGGCTCTCCGATCGATTCGGTGTGCCCTGTCTCAGCGGGCAACGGATCACCAATGCCCCAGCGTTCTTGAGCCAGCGCGCCGGCCTCCTGGCCCTGCAGGCCGGCGCAAACGCTTTTGCCCAGAGCGAAACCACTTCGCTCGTGTCCGGACAAACGGGTACCGCCGCAGGGTTTGTGAGCGGAGACACCGGCCGCTTCGTGCTGGGCCGCACCCTGTCGGGTGGCGCCGAGGCAATCAACCAATGGTTGCTGGAACGCCAGCAGCAAAGCTTCGACGCCATCTTCGTTCGCTCCGGCGCTGAGGTGGCGATCCACATCACGCAACCTCTCGAGATCGACTATGACCCCCAAGGAAGGAGGCTTCGTCATGCCCAAACATTGGATACCGCTGGTTCTACTCGGCTTGATTAGTAGTGTGGCCATCGGCTGCACCACCACCCAAAAAGCCGAACTCTTGCCCCAAGACGGTCCCACGCTGCGCGCGCTCTATGATGCGCATTTCGAGAAACTGCGCCAACGGCAAATCCCTTCAGTACGCGAACCGCTGGGCGTACGGCCTGCCGTGGATCCGCCCTCGGGCCTTCGGCGCGAGGAGAACCCCAGTCACTGGCGAAACTGATCTGACGGATTACACCCGACACAGCGCGAACGAAATCCGTCGGGCTTTTCCCGCGCCTGCCCAATCCGGATTTGGTGATGTATGTCTTCCCGCACCTCGCCGGACCGGAGTCGGTGCCCGTACCGGGCTATGCCACCCGCTTCCCGCTGTACGAGCGGGTCGAATACGCCCTCCCGGGCGAAGTCCCGGGACGCTAAGGAGATCACACGGATGAACCTGGCTTCTTGGACAGCGACGTTGTTCTCCTTTCTCGGAAACGATCGCACGGGCGAGACGGAACGAGCCACCGATGCCAATCCCAGGCGTCCGGTGACTCGGGCCGACATGGCTCGCCAGTACCAGCGACCGCCTTCGTTCACCGACCTGCTCCCCTGGATGGAATACTTGCCGGAAAGCCGTACCTTTTTACTCGAAGACGGGATCAGTGTCGGCGCCTTGTTTGAGCTCACCCCCATCGGGGTCGAAGCCCGCCCCGCCGAGTCCCTGGAGCAGTTGCGCGAAGGACTGCAAACGGTCCTGGCCGACGCCATTCCCGAGGACGACGAATCGCCTTGGATCGTGCAGCTCTATGTGCAGGACGAACCGCAACTGACCAAGTATTTACAGCGTATCCTCGACTATGTCCAACCCCACGTGAAAGACACCCCGTTCACTCGGAATTATCTGGCGCATTATGCGGCACATCTACGCCACATCACCCGACCGGGAGGACTGTTCCAGGATACCGCCGTCACGGGCGAGCGTTGGCAAGGTCGGTACCGCCGCCTGCGTCTAGTGCTGTACCGCCGCTGTCAATCGAAGCCTTCAACCCAAGCTCCCGAGCAGGCTCTCAATGAGTTGGCGGCTCGGCTGGAGGCGGCGTTTGCCTCCAGCCATGTGAAGCTTCGCCGTTGCACCGGTCGTGATTTCTACGAATGGTTGTTGGATTGGTTCAATCCCCGCTCGCCGTTAGCCGGTGACGATCCCGCCAATCTGTTGAGACATCGCCCCCTACCCCGGTGACGACGACCTGCCCTATGGTGCCGACTTCGCCGAAAGCCTGATGTTCTCGATGCCGCGCTCCGACAATGCCACCGGCACCTGGTGGTTCGATGGCCTGCCGCACACGATCCTCTCGGTGCAGAGCGTGCGGCGCAAGCCTCAAGTGGGGCACTTCACCGCGGCTCGCCAACGAGGTGACCAGGTGTATGCCCTGTTTGATAAGCTGCCGGAGCACACGGTGCTCGCAATGACCATCATCGTGCAGCGCCAGGACCACGTCCGCCACCGCATCAGTCGCATTCATCAAGCCTCGGTGGGCGACCAACCCGAGGCCGCGTTGGCCCGTGAAGAATCGGCCGCCGTCATGAAGGCAATGGCCCGCGGCGACAAATTGTTTCCCGTGGTGCTCACACTCTACGTTCGCGGCGAAGATATCACCGATCTCAATAAAAAGACCAATACGGTACAGGCCTTACTCGCCTCGAATGGCCTGCAACCGATCAAGGACGAGGCGGATCTGCTGAAGCTCGACAGCTATCTGCGCAACCTGCCGATGGCCTATGACGTGAGCCTCGATCGATCCACCCGCCGCTCACGACTCATGTTCACCAGCGACATCGCCGCGCTACTGCCCGTGTACGGGCGCTCACGCGGTACCGGTCATTCGGGGTTTAAATTTTTCAATCGAGGTGCGGAGCCTTTGGTCTTCGACCCCATGAACCGCGATGGCCGCAAGAAGAATGGCCATCTGCTGCTCCTGGGCCCCACCGGAGCCGGTAAATCCGCTCAGTTGGTGGACTTATTGATGCAGGCCATGGCGGTGTATCGGCCCCGCATCTTCCTCATCGAGGCCGGCAACTCCCATGAGTTGCTGGGCCAATACTTCGAAACCCAAGGCGCTCTCCGTCAATCAAATCACCCTGTCGGCGGGGGTGGATGTGAGCCTACCGCCCTTTGCCGATGCCCTCAAGTTGCTCGACCCACACGGCCGGCGTCCTCGGACCGACTGGAGACTGGGGTCGAAGCCGACGATGATCCGGACACCGAAGCCTCGAGCCGTGACGTATTGGGCGAGATGGAAATTGCCGCGCGGATCATGATCACCGGCGGCGATGAACAGGAGGACGCACGGATGACCCGCGCCGATCGGCTGTTGCTTCGCGAGGCGATTTATCGCGCCGCCGAAGCGGTCTATGCCGCGGGTCGTCCGCAGGTGCTCACGCAAGATGTCGTCCAGGCACTCAAAGCGGTCAGCCAACAGCCCGGCGGCGAGGACCGGCTGGCCGACTACCGGCGCCAGCGTGCGGCGGAGATGGCGGACGGGATGGCGCTGTTTTGCGATGGCGTAGCGGGTCGGTTTTTCAACCGCAGCGGACAACAGTGGCCCGATACCGATGTGACCATTCTGGACCTCGGCCTGTTGGCTCGCGAGGGCTACCAGGACCAGCTCATGGTGGCCTACATCGGCTTGATGAATCATATCAACGACCTGGTCGAGCGCCAGCAGCACACGGCACGTCCCACTTTGGTGGTGACCGACGAGGGGCATCTGATCACCACCCATCCGCTGCTCGCGCCGTACGTGGTCAAGATCACCAAAATGTGGCGCAAGTTGGGCTGTTGGTTCTGGATCGCGACTCAGAATCTGGAAGATTTCCCCGATCAAGCCAAACGCATGCTCAATATGATCGAGTGGTGGTTGTGTCTGACCATGCCGGAGGAAGAGATCGATCAGATAGCGCGCTTCAAGCACCTCAGCCCCGAACAGCGTCAGTTGTTACGCTCGGCCCACAAGGAACCGGGCAAATACACCGAAGGCGTGGTGCTTTCGGATAATCTGGAGACCTTGTTTCGCAGTGTCCCTCCGGCGTTGTCGCTCGCCTTGGCGATGACCGAGAAGCACGAAAAAGCCGAACGGGCCCAGATCATGCGCGAGTTGGGCTGCACCGAGCTGGAGGCCGCCCTAAAGGTGGCCGAACGCATCGAGGCCCGGCGGGAATGAGCGCTCTGAAGATTCTGATTGGTCGTCGCCTGGCTCGTCATTCCCGGCTTCTCGCTGCACGCTCAAGCTGAGTGAACAACCGCTCGTCGAGGTGTTCACCCTCAGCGATCGGCCTGTCCGGGGCGTTGATGCTCTCGAACGTCGCGGCATCACGGTAGACGTGTACGTCGTTGATGCCGCCGAACACATCGATCGGATGCTCTCGGCGGGGTTACCCGCGGATGCGCCTCAAGCCATCGCGATCGCTTCGCGTCGAATCCAGCAGCAGTCGGCAGATCTATCCCGGCGCTATCAACAGGCCGCCCGAGGGCTGTTGCGCGCTCAGCGCTTAGGCGTTCAACGCGTACCGGCCGTGGTGTTCGAGGACGGCCAGACGATGGTCTTGGGGGTAACGGATCTCGAATCGGCATTCGCAATCGCTCAGCATCGGTCATCGGCCGGCGAGAGGTCTCGATGAGACGCACCCTCCTCATCGGGCTATTCATGGGTCAGCTACTGTTTTCGCGCGCAGATGCCGGCGAGATCACGACCGATGCGATCCTGGGACATACCGCCGCCGCGTTGCCCTCTTGTCTCAATTGGCGACCGGTCGGTGTGTGTCTCTGGCTGAAATGCTCGATATACGAATGCGAAGTCGAGAGTTCAATCAAAATCGCCCATAACATTCCGGATCTGGTGGTGCCGGTCTACAACGATGTAAACGAACACCCCTGGCCCGAGATGGGGGCGGTGCTGAATACACTCCAGCGAAACGCTTTGGAGGGAATCCTCGGACAACTCACTGGGAACACGCTCGTCGGCAGCAGCGGTCAACCCAGTGAAACTCAGGTAGGCAATCGACAACGCCACGCGTTTTTCCGCGAGACCGACGTGATTGGTCATCCCCTGCTGGCCACGACCCAACTCATCGAGGCAATCCCCGGCGGGTGGGTCTGTCCCTCGGCGATCACGCCTTTTCTACCGTACTTTCAATCCACCCTGGACGCGCCGGTCTGGCGTAACATCGTTCCGGCCGAGCTCTTGTATCCGGCCAGCTGGACACCGGGTTTGCGTGAAATCGGCCATTGGCCGCACAACACCTGGGGACACGTGCATCCACGGATCGGTTTTCTAGAATATCAAGCCGAACCCAAGGCAGCCGCCACCCTCGCCCAACGCGCGGGCGACCTTGTGACACGCACGCAGCAGCCGCATCTCTACCTCCCCACACCGCAGGGGGTGCAGACAAGTGCGGGACTGCAAGTCTGGTCGCCCCCACCGTTAGAGGAAATGAAGGCTGAAACCGGCACCTGGCAGATGCTGGTACCGAAACCCGAACGAGACTGTGCGGTCTTCGGCGAAAACGACACCCTCACGCCATCCGGTTGGTCGGGTGGCAAGGTGGATGAACGTGGGGATTACGTTTGGAACCTGTGGCGACCCTATGCCTGCTGTGAGATCAAAGGGGCCTTTTTGACCGACATTGAATTCTGATGGAAATGAACACCTTGAACGCTCTAAGACCCGGCCTCCGCTACGTTGTGTTTCTGATTTTAATGACGGCAAACGCCGCCCACGCCGTGGGAACACCGACGATCGACGATTTGTGGTATTACGAAATCGGCGGGGCCGAACCCGTCTCGGTGCCACCGAACCCCACGGTGACGAGCTTGGAGCTCGACGGTTCGGGCGCGCTGAATCTGGGTTTCAGCTGCGGCAAGTTCGATCCGGTACTCAGCGTCGAAGAGACGCTGGACCGGTTCGCCAACCAACTCGATGGCATGAGCAATGCCATGGTCAACGCCGCCACGGCCTTGATCGCGGCGCTACCGGCGCTGATCCTGCAGCGCGCCAATCCCGAACTCTATAACCTGTTCCAGACCTATCTGGGGGATGCGCAGGCGCGGCTGGCGATTGCCACCAAGACCTGCGAGCAGTTGGAGACCGATATCGCCGACGGCAAGAATCCCTTCGAAGAATGGGTTCGACTGTCCAAATCACAGCATTGGAAACACCGAATGGCCTCGGGCGGCAACATCATTCTCGCTAAACAAGCCGTAGAGGCCAGCGGGGGTGACGAGGGCCTGCCCTGGATCTACGGCACCCGCGGTGGCAATGGTCAGCTGCCGATCCAGGTCGTTCGGGATACCACCGCCGCAGGCTACAATATGACCCTCAATCGGGCGCCGAACACGGCGCCCACCGCTGCCGGGCCCAGTGGGCCGAATGCGCCGAAACTCGCTCAGCTCTGGGCCACACCGCTCGCCGCCGCCGAGTGGGCCGTGGACGTGCTGGGCGATGACATCGTCATGACGTGCTTAGACTGCAGCAAACGTTCCGTGCCCGGTTCCGGGTTGGCGCCCAAGTACGAAGCCGAACGGCAAATCGTGGCCAGAGCGCTCACGCACTTGGTGAACGGCACCACCTCACCCAGTTTTGCCCATCTCGATGCCCTATCGGCTCCGGGGATCGGCCTCAGTCGTTCGCTGTTGGAAGCCATTCAGGCGATGCCGGCCAACGAACAAGGCATTGTGCTGGGACGCCTGGCCGCGGAAATTGCACAGGCCCGCACCATCGAAAAAGCCTTGTTGATCCGCCGCTTGTTGTTGAGCGGGCGGCGCGTGCCCGAAGTCGAGGCAGCCGAACCGGCACAAGCGACACTCAGTGAGGCGATCGGCGAACTCGAACGCGAGATCGAGAATTTGCTGTTCGAGACCCGCGTGCGCCGCGAGGTGGTCTCTGCGACCGCCGCCGTGGTGCTGGAGCGTGAATCCTGGCGTCAGCGCCGCTCGATTGCGCAGCCAATCACCCCACCGACCGACACCCATCCGCTCAAGGCGGGGCGTGTGCAGCCATGAGATTGAAGCGCCGAGGGTTCCTGGTTACTGCACGCTATTGGCCTTGGTGTTGAGCGCGGTCGTAGGCGCGGTCTTATGGCAACGCGTCCAAACCACCTCGTTAGCCGCCGTCGAAGCCGAATGGCAGCTCCGTGCACCCTTGCTGGCCGGTGTGCGGCTCAGTCTGATCGCGTTCATTGCGTTGTTCTGGCAGCCGATCACTCGAATGATTGTGAAACATGATGCTTTGGGGACCGAGGATCCGGCAGTATTGGCAAACCAACGCTGGCGGATCTTGACCTGGCTGGTGGTGCTGGAACTCATTCTGGGGCAAGAGATGCTCAACCGATTTTTCGGCATTTAGCCCGCCATCGCCATGGCCGTTGACAGTTATCTCGAACTCTTCACCACCTTGTTCGGCTGGCAATTCTATAACCTCGTGTGGGGTGTCCTGCGAGATACCGGCATTGTATTTTTACCCTTTCTCGGGATCCTGATCGATAATTTCACGGAACCCGCCCGAGGCGGCGATTTTGGTAGGAGCGCGGATCTCTCCATGCGACGCATGGAGCTCGATGTGTTGTTAGCGCTGTTCGTGGTGGTCATCGCGGGCCAGCCTTCGACCCTGACTCCGCTCAACGCCTCAATTCTGAGCTACACACCGCCGCCGACGTTGAACGAACCTGACCCCGCGGTGGCCACCGTCAACGATTCGCAGAGCACCTATGGCGTTACGGGGTTTACCGGGGCACCGGGCACCGTGAACGTACCGCTGTGGTGGTACGCCGTCATGGCGCTCTCGTCTGGATTCAACCACGCCGTGGTCGAAGGCCTCCCGCGGGCCGCGGACTTGCGCACCTATGCTCAGCAGGCACGGCTGGCCACGATCGAGAATGGGCTACTGCGCCAGGAAGTCGCCGATTTTTTCAGCGAATGTTTCGTGGTGGCGCGTTCGCGCTATCAGCAAAGGCGTCCCACCACGCCGGCGATCGAGTCGCTGCTGGCCACCTATGGCAACGACGACCCGGACTGGATGGGCTCCCAAGTCTATCGAAACACACCCGGCTACTACGATGCGATACGTCCCCACCGACAGATTGCCGGTTGGCCGTTCGATCCCGCCCGCGACCTGGAGTACGACCCCACAATGCGTCCGATCTGGGGACATCCGACGTGTCAACAGTGGTGGGGAAGCACCGGCACGCCGTTGGGCTTGCGACAAAAGCTTATCGATGAAGCCGATGCCACGTCGGGTGGACTGTCCGGCTGGGTCGTTGCCATCGCTCCAGGGCTGGCGAGCGAGAAACAGCGCGATATTGTGGCTAAGACGGTCCTCAACCACAGTCCGCCCGTCTATACCAATAACGATTTCATGTTGAAGAACTCCTCTGGGGATGGCTTTTGGGCTTCCCTGTTCGATCTTGCCAAAGGGGGCACTGCGGCGGGGGGTATCCTCGGATTCAGTGGCCTTTTCGCCGTGATGATGGCGGCCGTCATTCCCGCCTTACCGATGATCCAGGCCGTGATTCTATTGGGAATCTATGGGTTTCTGCCGCTGCTGGTGGTGCTGTCGCGTTATTCGCTCTCTTTGCTGGTGCTCGGTGCAATGCTCATCTTCACCGTCAAGTTCTGGACCGTGTTGTGGTATCTCGCCTTGTGGGTGGATCAGAACCTGATCGCCTCGATGTACCCCGACATCAGTCTGTTCCTGGCGCAGTTCTCACTGGACAACCTGGCGACCGGCGAGCAATCCACCAAGCGGTTGTTGCTCAACATGATCACCACGAGCTTGTATTTGGGATTGCCGCTGCTGTGGTCAGGCATGATGGCTTTGGCGGGTCTGAGAGTGGGACGTGCAATTGATAGCGCTACAGATAGGCTAACTACCCCAGCTCGCGGCGCGGGAAACATGGGTGCGACAATAGCCCATAAGTCTGCGACCAAGGGAAGGATCTAAATATAGAGTTTCCTTCATTAAACGTAATCATTCAGATCTTCATCATAAACACCGAGCTGGCCTCGCGGTTCTTCAAATTGACCCGTAAGATGATTATAGACACCGCCTACCCCAGAAGCGAAGCCTATTTGATCGTCGTCGTTGCTCAGAGTCTCGGCAATAATAGCAATAATCTTTGCTACTGTAGTCAAGATTGTCGCGGCCAGAATTGCCACAGCGATCAGATATCGAAATATACCGGTGGAATACCTACATGCGCCAGCCAACCTAATGTTTAGAATGCTGCAAATAGTGAAGGTCGTAAGCGCAATAAATCCTACGGTAGCTGCTAATTCCAAGTAAACCATAACTGCCAATCCTTTCTTAGTGTGTAGTTTAATGTGATGGGGCGCGCCAGAAGCGCAGCGATACCCTTCCTCAACTGAATCACTACAGAAAGATGAACCTGCATTGATTATTTAGTGCATTAAAAAAAGACTTTTCGTTCTAAGAATTATACATCACCGTTCTCATGACTTTTTGAAAGAACGATCCTGCAACTTCAATACTAAAAGGAGCAAAAAGGCTTAAAAGCAAGGCAATGGCAAGGGGTTATTCTTTAATGGGAAGGGCCTTATCCGAAAGGGCTTTTAAAGGTTTCACCAGCATAAAATGTAACAGGGCAAAAGAATCACAGAAGCACCGAAAAAAATCAAAGTTAGCTCACCTCATCAGAAAATAATCTAGAGGAAAGAACGCCAAAGTGACTCTCAGCTTGATGATCAAAACGCCAAAGTTAGATTTTTAACAGTAGAAATACCGTGTTGGCGAGACTGATTAGTCATCTTAGGAGCCTAACCCAACGTTATGAAGACCAACAAAAACCACGTAATCCGGAACTGTTTCCGGTACTTTCTGCAGAGCAATTGCTGGCCCAAGGGTCACGCCCAATGCTTCTGCGGCAAATACATCGCTTACTCAGCGTGCCGGCGATACCGCTGAACGAGCTGTACCAAACCGCGATTGGCAACTACGCCAGGTTTGTGCAACAACTGCCGGCCTCGGAAGCCCACCACCATTCAGGTCCCGGCGGAATGCTTAACCATGCCCTCGAAGTCGTCACACACGCCTTAACGATTCGGCGCGGCTATCTGCTCCCTCCGGGAGCCAACCCCGAACGCTTAGCGCAAGAACAGGATCTTTGGACCTATGCCGTGTTTTCCGCGGCTTTATTGCATGACATCGGCAAACCGGTAGTGGACCAGTGCGTCACGCTTTTCGATGCCAAACGGCACCCATTAGGTCACTGGGATCCTTGGCAGGGGTCGATGGTGGAGCGTGGTGTTTGGTATCGGGTAGATTTCGTGAGGAAACGGAACCATAGACTCCATGAACGCGTGGGTCCGCTGCTCGCCCGGATGATCTTGCCTTCGACTGGAATTTCATGGCTCGCCAGTAATCCGGAAGTGTTAACGCAGTGGATAGCGGCAATCAGTGGCGATACGAATGAATCGGGCATTTTGGGTGATATCATCCTGCGCGCCGATGGCGAATCTGTCGCACATAACCTGGGTATTGGCAATCCTACGCAATTACCCAACACGCGTATCAAACCCCTTCATGAAAGGCTGCTAACCGGGCTGCGCTATTTGCTGGATCAAGAAGCGCTACCGCTTAATACCAATGGGGCTGCAGGGTGGATCGATGGAGAAGATTTGTGGTTAGTCGTCAAACGTTGTCTGGACAGTCTTCGAGAACACCTACAAACTGAAGGACAAACCGGTATTCCCTCGCGCAATGATCGACTGATGGATGAGCTGCAACAGAATTCAATCCTCATTCCCAACGGTGACAAGGCCGTCTGGAAAAGGCGCGTGCACGCGCCGGATTGGCCCAAAGCGCACGACCTTACGCTATTGCGGTTTCCACTTCATAAGATCTGGCCGAATCCGGAAGCCCGCCCCCAGGCTTTTACAGGTCAAATCACGCCCATTGACAACCAAGACTTACAAACCGAAACGGCTGAGGTTCAAATGCCGATTGATACATTGGCAGCAGATGCCAACCTTCTCGTTGATCAAAACGCGAGCGAGAGCGATCCCCTCGCCTCTCCGAGTAGTCACCTTAACGAGACATTCTCAACCACTACTTCAACCGCTTCAGTTATACCTATAAAACCATCTATACCTATAAAACCATCGACTGCCGTCTCGGCAAATAAACCTGACAGCGCTCTGGACGAGACAAATGAGGAGATTGATAACGATGCCGGCATGCAGTTCCTGACCTGGCTGAGAAAGGGGCTTGGCTCAGGCCAGCTTGCAGTCAATGCCGTGAATGCCCGTGTTCATGTCGTCAAAGAAGGTGTTCTGCTGGTCAGTCCCGGTATCTTCAAGGATTACGATCGCGAGCAATGGGCACACGTACAAAAGCGGTTTCAGAAACTTAAGCTCAATCAACGCACCGAAAGTGGCGAGAATATTCATACCTACATCGCTCAGGGCCAACGCAAACGCAGCCTGATCAAGGGCTTTCTGATTTCTGAGCCCGAAAAAACGCTGGCTGGTATAAAACTATCTCAGCCGAATCCGTATTTAAGCTTATTGAGCTAAACGCCCATAGCTGAAAATTCAATCTTATCAATGCAACACTTTATCCAATTTGGCTACCAGGTCCTCTGCGCGCAAATGGGTATAACGCTTGAGCATTTGCATACTTTTATGGCCGCTTATTGCCGACACTTCTTGATCAGTCAACCCAGCCTCAACCAAGCGACTTACCGCCTCATGGCGAAGGTCGTGAAAACGTAGGCCCGAAATACCTGCTCGCTTCAACATACGCGCCCATCCTGGGCGAAACTCATAGGGCCTTCGGTGACCATCACGACCCGGTTCACCCCAAAAGATCAGATCAGTATCGAGGGGCCTAACCGGATGAGCCAAAGCTTCTTGAAGGACGGTAACCCCGGCTTTCGATAATGGGATCGTTCGAGCCGTTCCATTTTTAGAATCGCTCAATTTGACAATGCGCCGTATCAGATCGACTTGACTCCTTCGGAGCGTCTGAATTTCACCTGCTCGCATGCCCGTTTCGATCGCTAATCTGATCATCCACCCCAGCATTGGATTACTCATTTCGGCGCAGGCGGCGAGCAAGCGTCGTTCTTCGTCAGTGACTAATCGCCGATTTCTACCCTGACCAGGCTGTGGCTTGCGAATACTGGCAACGGGATTGTAGGCCAACCCTATCCGCCATTCTTGTATAGCGACTATAAACAGGTGTGATAGCAACGCTAATTCTAGCCGGACTGTAGTATTGGATTTCCCCTGTGACAGTCGATCGTCTCGATATTGAGCGATTAAATTCGGGCTTAATGCCGCTAGGGAGAAGTCGCCTAGCGATTCCACCAACTGTTTAGCTTTGTGCTTTTCTGCTTTGGATGTAGAGGGCTTTTTGGTTGGAGAAACTTCGGCTAGATAACGTGTTAGCGCCGCTTTTAGCGTCATTCGTTCCGATGCAGCGCGCTCGATATACACACCACGAACCATCTCATCCTCAGTCCGTCGTGCCCAGTCCTGAGCGTCTTTCTTAGTGCGGAAAGTTTTGATCGTTGTAGGCCATCCAATTTTTCTGATAATGGCCTTCCACGTGCCGGCTTGAGTCTTGGTGATGGTCGCCACGGTAAACCTCCGGGATGCTCACTGTACCGTTAGTGTACCGGATGACCAAGGGACTTAAAAGTGTAAAATTCTAACTTATTGATTTTATTGGTGGGCCCGGTAGGACTCGAACCTACGACCAAGGGATTATGAGTCCCCTGCTCTAACCAACTGAGCTACAGGCCCGTGTACAATCGCGAAAGATGCTGGATAGACTATCGGAGTGACTAACGTGTTATCTCTCTATGCATCTATTCTAAATCGAGGAAACTTCGTAATTGCTCGGATCGGCTTGGATGGCGAAGCTTGCGTAGTGCCTTGGCTTCAATCTGACGAATCCGCTCGCGGGTAACATCGAACTGTTTACCCACTTCTTCGAGGGTGTGATCGGTATTCATATCGATGCCGAAGCGCATGCGTAACACCTTAGCCTCCCGAGGTGTGAGAGACGCCAGGATCTCACGAGTCGATTCACCTAAGCCTACGCCGGTGGCCGAATCTACCGGCGATGAAATATTGGCGTCTTCGATAAAGTCACCGAGGTGTGAATCCTCATCATCACCGATCGGGGTCTCCATGGATATGGGTTCCTTGGCGATTTTAAGTACCTTACGCACCTTGTCTTCTGGCATTTCCATGCGTTCCGCGAGTTCTTCGGGTGTAGCTTCACGCCCCATTTCCTGAAGCATCTGACGGGAAATGCGATTAAGTTTATTGATGGTTTCAATCATGTGTACCGGGATACGTATCGTACGTGCTTGGTCTGCAATCGAGCGGGTGATTGCCTGCCGTATCCACCACGTGGCGTAGGTGGAGAACTTATAACCTCGGCGGTATTCGAATTTATCCACCGCCTTCATTAGGCCGATATTTCCCTCCTGGATAAGATCGAGGAACTGCAGACCGCGATTAGTATACTTTTTCGCAATGGATATGACTAATCTCAGATTGGCCTCAACCATTTCCTTCTTTGCCCTTCTGGCTTTTGCCTCACCAATCGACATTCGGCGATTGATATCCTTGATATCAGCGATGGTCAATCCAGTATTTTCTTCAATACCAATCAGTCTATGCTGAGCTCTGATAATATCCTCTTTGTATCTGGCCACGTATTCCGTATATTGGCCGTTTGACGCCAAGCGCTCAACGATCCATTCGAGATTGGTCTCATTCTCTGGAAAGGTTTCAATAAACTCTTTGCGCGGCATGTGCCCCATATTAACCGCGAGATTCATGATCTGCCTTTCTTGGTTGCGAATGCGGTCAACGGCCTCTCGCAGGTTACTAATCAGGAGATCCACAAGACGCGGCACTAGCTTCAACTCCATGAAGGCTGTCGCCACGGATTCCCTGGATCTCGCATATTCCATGGGATCCTCTCGCACATCTTCCGAGATAGCGATGTGATAAAGCGTTCGAATATTGGTGATCAGTCGTTGAGCTTCAACCGGATCAGGGCCGGACTCGATGTCTTCTTCCGCCGCATCATCGACGTCATCCTCTTCGTTCTCGTTCATCACACGGGATCCCGCGGGTATTGCAATTTCATCTTCCGCATTCGGATCCACAATACTGGATATGACATCGGTCAGTCGCAAATAGCCTTGATCAATTTTGTCATACTCATTTAACAAAGTCGCGATAGAACCTGGATAGTGCGCAAGAGCAAATAGAACTTGACTCAAACCGTCCTCAATACGCTTAGCGATTTTGATTTCGCCCTCGCGAGTGAGCAAGTTGACGGTACCCATCTCTCGCATATACATCCGTACTGGATCGGTAGTGCGGCCGAATTCGCTGTCCACCGTCACCAAAGCAGCTGTCGCCTCTTCAACAACATCCTCATCTGTTGCCGTACTATCGGCCAGTAGAAGACTGTCTACATCAGGCGCTTGCTCATGGACCATAATGCCCATATCGTTAATCATGCGGATAATGTCTTCGATCTGTTCCGGATCGACAATTCCATCCGGCAGGTGATCATTGACCTCGGAATACGTAAGAAAGCTTTGTTCCTTACCCTTGGCTATTAATTCTTTCAATCGAGATTGTTGGTCTTGATCCATATCATCAATTCATTAACTACGGGCGTACACGAGACAAACGATTGAGAATAACATAATCTTTGACAATAAGACAGTTCCTATCCTCTATAATTCATAATCTCAAACCTAAGAGTGAGCCGAATGGTTGGCACGCTGGGCACCGGGGGCGTTGTTGTAAAGGAGCCGACGCAACTCAGCGAGTTCGACTATATTGAGTTTCCCACCTCTAGCTTTAATCAACAATTGATCGGTACGCTGATCACGCCGCTTCCTATCAAGCATCCCTATCACATCTAGAAACAATGCTTGCTGGTCTCCAACATTATCCTGGGGAGAAGTCCATTCCATTAATTTAGACAGGTGGCGGTAGTGCTCACTATGTCGATAGCGTTCGATAAGTGATGCAGAGCTAATATGGGGATTTGATTGCAAAGTTTCAATGATTTCCATTAATAGTGGGATACCGGGTAATTCTAGCTTTTTTAACCACTCTAGCTCGGGCAATCTACCGGCCAGCGCCGGTTGATTCAACAGCAATGCAATGGCCAATCTTACCGGAGTGCGTTGAACCGAGAACTTTTCCTCAGTCAAAGTTGAAATTTGCGGTGCGCCTGCCAGAGTTGTAGCCAGCTTATCTAAGGAAACCCCGGCAAGTTTTCCAAGCTCTATCATCAGCCGTTCTTTAAACACGCCTTCTTGCAGTTGGTTAATCAACGGCTTAGCGCGGGCTACCAGTTGGGCTCGTGCGCCGGCCCCTACAAGCTGAGTATCTTGAAGTGTTGCAAACAGATACGAGTCAAGAGGGGTTGCGTGGGCGACACGTTTTGACCAGCCTTCAAGTCCCTCACGGCGTATTAGGCTGTCGGGATCGTCCCCCTCCGGTAGAAACATAAAATGAGCATTTACCCCATCACGAAACTCTGGCAATAGATTCTCCAGCGCCCGCCAGGCAGCCGATCGCCCGGCCCGATCGCCGTCAAAGCAAAAGACAATTTCATGTGCACTTCTGAAAATTTGACGAATATGCTCGCGCGTAGTAGCGGTCCCCAAGGTGGCAACGGCATTCTGAACGCCGTACTGAGCAAGTGCCACCACGTCCATGTAGCCTTCAACCACCACGATCTTATCGATCTTTCCCAGCGTCTTGCGTGCTTCATACCAGCCGTACAGCAAGCGTCCTTTATGAAACAAATCGGTTTCCGGAGAATTTAGGTACTTAGGTGCACCCTCACCGATAATCCTTCCACCGAATCCGATCACGCGCCCACGCGTGTCTCTCAATGGGAACATGATGCGGTTACGGAACCGGTCATAATAACCACCCTCATCTTTGCGAATAACCAACCCCATACTCACCAGAACATCCGCCGAAGCTACCGGTTGCAAATGCCGTATTAAAGCATCCCACGCGGCAGGGGCATAACCTAAAACGTAACGTAAGGCAATTTCGCCAGTTAGCCCTCGGCCTTTCAGGTACTTAATCGCTGGTTGATGGCGGCGCAACGACAACCGATAGAAATCGGTCGCCTTGGCCAGAAGTTCATAATTATCCACACTCTTCTGGGCCGACTGCACACTACTCCGGCCCTCTTGAGGTATTTCAATATTCAATCGTTGAGCCAGAGATTCTATGGCCTCTCTATAGTTGAGATGTTCGTACTCCATTAAGAACCCAATCGCCGTACCGTGAGCGCCGCAACCAAAACAATGATAAAATTGCTTGGTTGGGCTCACCGTAAAAGAAGGTGTTTTCTCACTGTGAAACGGACAACAAGCCACATATTCCCTGCCATTTTTTTTTAAGGGCAAGTAACCATCGATCAGGTCCACGATATCAATCCTTGAAAGCAACTCGTCTATAAAATTTTGGGGGATACGTCCGGACATCAGAGTGCCGTGCAAATAGCGGTTCTCACCAGGATATGACGCAACAAAGTCACCGTTTAACATGCGATGAATGATCTAGCCACGCTCTAACCACCCAGCACCCCAATCTATGCCGCTTGCCGAAGTTTGGCGATTAAAGAATTCAATTCCGCTGCTCTGGGCTTTATCAGCCAGAATCGATACAGGTATCTAAAAAAATCCTCGATAATACGCGTCCCCCATTCACTTCGGGTTTCCGCAACATATTCATCTAGCAATTCACGAAGATAACCCTGATGGGCATCCATAAACTTTGTGTCCATACGCTGGATGTCAACCAACTCAAGATTGCAGCGATCCACAAATCGATTATCCAGATCCAGAATCATGCTGAACCCACCCGTCATCCCTGCACCAAAATTGACGCCAGTCGGACCCAATACAACAACAACACCCCCCGTCATGTATTCACAACCGTGATCTCCAATGCCTTCGACCACTGCAATCGCCCCAGAGTTACGCACTCCAAAACGCTCCCCAGCATGACCTGCTGCAAACAGTTTACCCCCGGTAGCACCATAGAGGCAGGTATTGCCCAAAATTACACTTTCCTGACTCTTGAATGCACTCTCACGGGGAGGGTAGATCACCAGCTTACCTGCCGCCATACCCTTACCGACATAATCGTTAGCATCACCTTCAAGATGCATGTGGAGCCCGCCCACGTTCCATGCCCCAAAGCTCTGACCTGCTGTACCACGAAACCGCACGATAACCGGTGATTCTAATAATCCATAATTACCATAGCGTCTAGCGATTTCACCCGAGACACGAGCTCCGATGGAGCGGTTCACGTTTTTAATTTCATAAGCGAACTCTCCCCCCATTTTTGCTTCGATTGCCGGCAGCATATCAGCGACCATCCTCTCAGCCAGTTCACCCTTATCAAAGGGCAAATTATGTGCCACCTGACAAAACTGAGGTTTCGCTGGACTTAGGCCTCCATCGTGCAGAATAGCCGTGAGCTTTAGACGCTGTTGTTTCGTCGTATCACCCGATACGATATTCAACAAATCGGTGCGGCCAATTAGCTCGTTGAGCTTACATACACCTAATCGCGCCAACCACTTACGGGTCTCCTGAGCTACAAATTGGAAATAATTGACTACCATATCGACCTGTCCCCTAAAATAATGCATGCGCAGCACGTTATCTTGAGTGGCAACGCCAGTAGCGCAATTATTCAAATGGCAAATGCGTAGATACTTGCAACCCATGGCAATTATAGGGGCAGTACCAAAGCCAAAGCTTTCCGCTCCTAGGATAGCGGCTTTTATGATGTCCAAACCCGTTTTAAGTCCCCCATCGACCTGCAACCGCACCTTTTCTCGCAGATTGTTCGCGCGTAAGGTCAAATGAGTCTCCGCCAACCCCAATTCCCAGGGGATGCCCGCATACTTCACACTGGTCAACGGGCTCGCCCCTGTTCCTCCATCGTAACCGGCGATGGTGATCAAGTCGGCATAGGCTTTAGCGACTCCCGCCGCAATGGTTCCTACCCCTGCTTCAGCCACCAGTTTAACCGAGACCAGGGCTTCCGGATTAACTTGTTTCAGATCAAAAATGAGCTGAGCCAGATCTTCTATGGAATAGATATCGTGATGCGGTGGAGGCGAGATCAACGCAACGCCTGGGCTGGAATACCGCAACGTCGCGATCATTTTATTCACCTTATGCCCCGGCAATTGCCCCCCCTCCCCTGGTTTGGCGCCTTGCGCGATCTTGATCTGTATGACCTGTGCATTCCTTAGATAATGCGGAGTAACGCCAAACCGGCCAGAGGCTACTTGTTTGATCTTGGAGGTTTTTACGGTTCCATACCGCCTCGGGTCTTCACCACCCTCACCTGAATTCGAATGGCCACCCAGACGATTCATGGCCTCAGCAAGAGTTTCATGCGCCTCAGGAGAAATCGCGCCCAGCGACATCGCGGCGGAATCAAACCGAGCCAAGATAGCCTCGATAGGCTCAACAGTTTCAATCGGGACCGACGCTACATCCTCGCGCAACTTGAATAAATCCCGCAATACGGTAACCGGACGGTGATTGACCAAATCCGCAAAGGCTTGGTAGTCCCTGTAATCGCCACTACGTACCGCCTTGTGAAGGGATTGGACCACATCCGGATTGAAGGCGTGATATTCATGGCCATGGACGTATTTCAGAAGTCCACCTTGCAGGGTGGTCTTTCGAGGATTCCACGCGCTGCCAGCCAAAATCTGCTGATCGTGATGTAAATCTGCAAAGCTGGCTCCGCCAATGCGGCTGACAGAGCCTTTGAAACACAAGTCCGTGACATCGTCATCCAACCCTATGATCTCAAATAGTTGGGCTCCCCGGTAGCTGGCAATCGTGCAGATTCCCATTTTCGAGATAATTTTATACAGGCCTTTCTTGATGCCATTTCGATAGGCCTGAGCAAGCGAGGGAGAACCCTTTTCTTTAACCTCACCGCGACGTACCATGCCGTTTAATGAGTAATAAGCCAAGTAAGGATAAATAGCTGTCGCGCCATGACCTAATAGCACCGCAAAATGGTGCGGATCCCGTGCAGTACCGGTCTGTACCACAATGTTAGCCTCACAGCGTAAACCTTCGGCAATCAGCCGCTGGTGCACCGCCCCTGTAGCCAATAATGCGTGGACAGGCAGTGTACCTGGGCTGATATCTTTATCGGACAACACAATGAGTACAGCACCATTGCGAACGGCCTGAACCGCCCGCTCGCAAATATCGCGTATGGCGATTTCTAGATCGACAGTCTGCGGATAGTTGAGGTCGATGAGCACATGCTCATAATCGGGGTCATAGAGCCTCAATAAGCGTTGAAATTTTCCTTCCGAGAGCACCGGAGAAGCAATCGCCACTCGAGCCGCATGTTCCGGAAGTTCTGAAAATAAATTTCGCTCGCGGCCCAGACAAGTTTCCAAGGACATCACAATGCTTTCACGCAATGGGTCAATCGGGGGATTGGTCACTTGGGCAAACTGCTGCCTAAAATACTCGTACAGTGAGCGTACTTGTTTCGATAACACAGGCAACGGAGCATCGTCTCCCATGGAACCCACCGCTTCCTGACCCTGTTCGGCTAAGACTCGAATGATCTGATCACGCTCTTCAAACGTTACGTTAAACATCTTTTCATATCGAGCCAAGGCCTTGGAATCCGGGCAGTCTCCACAAAGCTCTTTATCCTGCAACAGAGAGACAATCCGCCGCGAGTTCACCTTTAGCCACTGCCGATAAGGCTGGCGATCCCTCAGTTGATCATCGATTTGACTAGGATAAAGCATTTGACCGTTTGCGGTATCGACGGCAACCATCTGCCCAGGTCTTAAGCGTCCCTTAACCAGTACATCCTCCGGCTGATAGTCATAGACACCAATTTCGGAGGCCAAAGTGATATGACGGTCGCCGGTGATCACATAACGTGCCGGACACAAGCCATTGCGATCCATCACGCAGGCCGCATAGCGACCATCGGTCAATACGATGCCCGCGGGACCATCCCATGGTTCCATGTGCATCGAACTGTACTCATAAAATGCGCGCAAATCTGGATCCATCTCATGCATGTCCTGCCACGCTGGTGGGACCAGTAGGCGCATAGCACGAAAGATGTCCATCCCTCCAACCAATAAGATTTCCACCATATTATCCAGGGTGCACGAATCGGATCCCTCCATGGAAACCAGCGGTAGCAACTCGGATAATTCCGGTAGCAAAGCAGATTTAAAGGTATGAGCCCGCGCGCGTGCCCAATTGCGGTTACCTTGGATGGTGTTAATCTGCCGTTATGGGCAAGGTAGCGGAAGGGTTGCGCCAGTCGCCATTGTGGCAGGGTATTAGTCGAAAACCTCTGGTGGAATACGCCGATCGACGATGTCATGCCTGGATCATTTAAATCAGGGTAGAATACCGCTAAGTTTTCGGGTGTAACTAAGCCTTTGTAGGCAAGTACCCGCGACGATAAACTGGGGATATAAAACGCCTTGTCTCTGCTTTCTAAAGCAATTTCCGCGCGCCGCCGAGCGACAAACAAACGGCTCTCGAATGCCTCAGCCGTCATGGACGCAGGAGCATTAATAAATAGTTGCTCAATACGAGGTAGGGCATCAAGAGCCTCAGAACCGCAAGCCTCGGTGTTTATAGGGACGCTTCGCCATCCCGCCACTTTCAAGCCGTGCTTAGCCATCAAACTCTCTAAACGCTCGCGCGCCGCGCGGGCCAGGCTCTCGTCTTGGCTGAGGAAAACCAATCCTGTCCCATAGTTTGACGATAACGTTATTCCATTCTGAGCCGCGGTACTGCGTAGAAATCCATCCGGCATTTTTAATAGTAAACCACAGCCGTCTCCCGTCTTGCCGTCTGCAGCCACAGCCCCTCTGTGGGTTAATCGTGCAAGTGAATGTATGGCGGTTTCAACCAACCAATGGCTCGGCATATCATCCATTTGCGCAATTAGGCCAAAGCCACAACTGTCTCGCTCAAATCTAGATTGGTACAACCCCGTCAGCTCATAGTGTGCCATTGCTCTAAAACCTCCCCGCCTCATAACGAGTAATCCGCTATCGATAAGACCTCAATCCGTAAGTCACTCTCTGGAAAAAAGAAATCAGGGTATCGCCATCCACCTCTATTTAGTTCGATCGATTTCGCCGCATTTCCAGTCAGCCTGCTCCATAAGCCATTCATTATGCGGCCGTAATTAATCGCTTTTGGTTTCTACCATTGAGTTACATGTAGCAAATCAAGCAACAATACGCACTGTATTGCGCATCAGACCAACTTACCTTGACCCCATTTGCTAGTCCGGTCGGAAATTGCATTGGCTCAGTCGGATCCCATTTTCACTCTTCCCCTTCAGTGAGAGATCATCACAAACGCACTGGGCAGCAGCAAAGGGCCTGCCCTTAAATGCAAAGCGGATGCTCATGGAGCGTATTTCAATTCTCTCCATCAGTATAAGCCAAACCAAGTGGAAGTGTTACAGGCTACCTCGTAATCGATCAGTTTATACCCAACGCCGTGAAATTATTTGGTCTTGGTTTTCCGCAATGTAAGCGCCAAACAATGGTTGAAATAAATCAGTGAAAATAGATCGGTTAATCGTCGCATTGCTCGTTATGTTCATGCCGGTGAAACACGCAAGCGCCTTAACCAAGGCACCTTGGAACATTCAATTCAGCTTGTCATCGATGCATTTTAAAAATGCGAATGATTTCGGTAATCCGAAAATTGGTAAATTTAATGAGTTCAACCCGGGCATTGGTCTTGAATATCAATGGAAAGGCAACGGTACCTACATGACGGGAGGTTACTTCAAGAATAGCCTTTATCGCACTAGTCTGTATGCGGGGTATGGAAAGGAGTGGAGGTTAATTCGTTTCGCCAATATCGGCGTGCTGATGGGCGCTGCAACGGGGTATACACTTCCAATTGTTCCCATTGCCTTGCCTTATCTCTCGATTGGTTACAAGTGGCTGGACATCAAAACCTATTTCATACCCCCTATACACCAAGCCACGCCTGGGTGTATAGGCTTTCAGCTAAGAATACCTCTGGAGCTAAATTGAGCTTTGCGAGCTAAACAGACGAATCCGAGTAATCAACTTTTTTCTTCTTCCGCGCCGTACTCATCGTTGACGGGCTTTGCTCTGTGTCAATCTTGCGTAAAACCCTTTCTATTTGTAAGTGGATCGACTCTAAGACTACAACACGTCGATGCCTAATTATGGCCAATTAATCGGCAGTAGCTAGACTCGGCTGAAAGGAACCCATTTCGTAAAAGAAATTACAACCCCAACCCCAAGCCGAACTACGGTGGTATTGAAGCTAGGGACTGTCGGCCCTATATTGTTGACCATAAATTTACCGTATAGCGTACACACATCGGGATGAGGAAAACCTACTGTGAGCGAATCACCTTATATCTATCACGTTACCCAAGAAGACTTTACACAGCGCGTCATCGAGACCTCCCACCGGGTGCCGGTCATGGTTGATTTCTGGGCTGATTGGTGTGGACCCTGCCATATGTTAATGCCCGTACTCGCCAAACTTGCAGATGAGTACAAGGGCCAGTTTTTACTTGCCAAAGTCAACTCCGACGAACAGCAGGGCTTGGCATCGCATTTTAGAATCCGCAGTCTACCTACCGTTAGGATATTTAAGAACGGCGACAGTGTAGACGAGTTCATGGGCGTCCAACCCGAATCGGTGATTCGTGAAATCATCGAGCGGCATATCGAACGGGAATCCGATAAACTTCGGCATGAGGCTTTCGGCGCCGCAGAAGCCGGGGATACGGAGCTTGCATTGCAACTGCTGCAACAAGCCGCCCGGCTAGATCCATCAAATACTCAGATCAAAATTGACTTGGCTCGAATTCTAATGAAAAACGGTGAACCGGAACGCGCTGAAATCGTTCTCGATGACCTAAGCGGACCCGACAGGGAAAAACCCGCAGTCAAATCACTCAAGGCTCAACTGGCTTTTGGACGCGTTGCATCGCTGGAGCCTGACCGTCGTAAGCTGGAATTACAGATTAACAAAAACCCTAATGATCTGAAGTCACGCTATCGATTGAGTGCGCATAATATTATTATGGGAGAATTCGATGCGGCGATGGATCAGTTATTCGAGATCATGCGCCGAGACCGCAATTTCGAAGATGACGCTGGCCGCAAGGGGTTGCTCGCTGTGTTTGAAATCCTAGGTAACCAAGACAAAAGAGTGCAACTATATCGATCGAAAATGTTCAATGTCTTGCATTGAATAGGGGGGCTGAGACATCCCTTGGGATAAATGATTAGTCAAGATCATATAATGTAGCGTCGACATTCGGAGGAAGGTATTTTCGGCGTAGTTCACTCAATCCTTGTTTGGATTTAAGCACAAATGGATTTTCTTCATCCAGCAATGGACCCATGTCTTGCTCGATTTTTTCTGGATCCTCGCCAGCCTCCATACGATGCATAACCTCTTCCATCCCGGCTCCCATCTGTAGCCCGGTGGTTTCATAGAGCTTGCGCATCATTTGAACGGCTTGCCTGGGATCTTCGCCGTCCACGCCTTCCATCTCCCCAGCCAAGGCTTGCATTGCTTGCTCCATCCTATCCTCATCGAGATTCCCCATGGGTTCATTGTCGTCCTGTTTGCGACCTTTAGAAACAGCGAAGATCGACAGACGTCGTTCCAGCTTTGGTTGCGTACATCTGGGACAGTGAGGGACTGTCTGGGTGTTGATCCGCCGGGAAAAAAAGTTGAAGACGGTATGGCAATCAGCGCAATAGAACTCATAGATCGGCATACGAGGTATCCTGATTTAAAATAGCGGCTTGGGTTAATACTTTGGGTAAAATTACTACATCTCAATCAAACAACCTAGCTCTAAGCTGATGCATTATATCACTTCGCAAAGAGCCTTCCCAAGGGACGAACTGTAGTCGACTGGATTGATGATTGTGGATTACGTATTAATCAGCCGGCAATATCGTAGGTTCGCGCCTTAACTATATTAGCCCCTAGCGCCAAGGCACGTTGCTTTGATTGAGTCAGCTCCTTATTCATCTTGTTCTTATCTTGCTCTGAGCCAACTCCATCCCATCCGCACAGATGGCGTAAAATCAGCGCCGTTAGGGCTTCAATATGCTCCGGTAGATCATTCAGTGCTGGAATATAGTTAAAAGCTTCCCCTCCTGCTTGCAAAAAAAATTCCCGGTTTTGCCCGGCTATCTCTTCCAACGTTTCCAGGCAGTCAGCAGCGAAACCAGGACAAACAACATCCACCGATCTAATATTTTCTTGTGGTAATTTCTTCAATAAATGATCGGTATAAGGCTTTAGCCATTCTTCACTTCCAAATCTCGACTGGAAACTGACCCGCCACTGATTTTCGTCGAGTGCCAATGATGCAGCCACCAATCGAGCCGTCTCGTGGCATTCACAGAAATAAGGATCACCTTGTAAATGACAGCGTTTGGGCAAACCGTGATAGGAAAATAGCAATAATTTTCCTTGCCCGTGCATTGACCAGTGCCGTTGAATACTCGTAGCTATGGCAGCGATATACGCCGCGTCATCATGATAGCCGTTAATAAAACGTACTTCGGGTATCCATCGCCAGCGCTTGAGTACTTCTGTGACCGCATCGAAAGTAGATGCTGTCGTGGTAGCGGAATATTGGGGATAGAGTGGAGCGATAAGTAATCGGCGAACAGCCTGCTGCTGTAATTGTTTTAATCCGGCTACAATCGAGGGATTACCATAGCGCATTGCTAGTACTACATTCACGCCATCTCCCAATTGCTGCTTAATTCGGTGCTCTAGCCTATCGCGTTGCCGTTGCGATATCACCATTAAAGGCGAGCCCTGCGCTTGCCAAACCTTCTGATAGAGCTTAGCGCTTCTCGACGGACGCACCCTTAGAACGAACGTATGTAGCAAGATCCACCAGAGTATCCGCGGTATCTCAACAACTCGCGGATCCCAGAGGAATTCGGCAAGATAACGCCTCACCGCAGCAGGAGTCGGTGCATCCGGTGTACCTAAATTGACGAGCAAGATACCCGTAGAAGAGGCACTCCCGTGACGGTAATCTACTTCACCTTGATATTCCACTAGCTACTGCAATGCTTAGTAAACAAGATTCCCGATTGATGTCTCAACCGGACACATTACATGCGAAATCGTAGGCGTTCATGCAATGGACTGGTGCGAGGAAAGTGGGCTAAAAGGAATTCCATTTGATCGGCTAACACCTTGCGACCCTGAAGATAGATATATTCAGCGTGGGTGGGAATAAAAGGAATGGCAAGCAATACCATACCGGCTTGCTCAGGTGTTCGACCCGCTTTATGATTGTTGCAACGTTTACAAGCCGTTACCACATTATTCCATTGATCCGTGCCGCCTTGGCTGAGGGGTCTGACATGATCTCTAGATAAATCCCTTTGCATAAACGCACCCCCGCAATAAAGACAAAGACCGGCATCCCGTTTGAATAGTGCGGGATTATTCAGGGGGGGGACATAGTTCTGGTGCAACGATTTATTCGTTCCCTGAGTAGCAATAATGGAATTCACTTCGAGGACGCTTTGAAAACCCGTACGCGCGCAAAAACCACCATGAACCTTGTATAAAAGCATCCCACACGTATAAGCCACCTGCTCTGCGTGATAGAGCCGCACAGCCTCCTGATAACCAATCCATTCTAAAGGCATACCGTAGATATCGGTGCGCAGAACTTGTTGATTAATGTCGTACAAATCACTCTCCGCAGAGGACCGAGCAACTTGCATAACTAATCGCATTACAACCGTCGCGGCTGCTTCTGAAGCTCCTGATATCCCGTTTGCAAAGCTCGGCGGCTTGGAACATGAATATAGAAATCGCAGTAACGGCTTGAAACTTCCATTATGGTTACCTACATAAGGGGCTTATTTGGTTAAATATTCATCAGGCTTAAAGTTGTCGAAACGGAAAGGTTATAAATAAATTGACTGACAGTTCAGGGACATCTTAGACGATGTAACAATAATTTGGTGATAACCCACATTTCTTAACCAGATCGCCACGTAAATCGCAACACATCGATTTGTTTGAAGAACAGTGTCCAAGTTACCGTGGGACTAGGCAATGAAAGCCTTGTTATCAATCAAACCCAACGATTCTATTCTTTGAATTTCTAGTTATTGGAGTAGAGCGATAAATTTTCCGAATGGTTCTGCAGCTGTGTTACTATTTTCCATCGCTTTCTCTGCACAAATCTTCTGCGAACTATAAATAATGGCAGCATAAACTATCACTAAAAAAAATTCATGTTATTTTAGCCGCCAGCCTGATAAAGACTTCAACGCCGTCGATATACTTTCGTATTAAGACCAATTCACTTTTACTTAAACTCGGTAGCTGTGAGTTTAAATAACCTTATGCCACGCACTCAAGTTCC
>CAVSWL010000017.1:0-72136 GCA_963731655.1 uncultured Gammaproteobacteria bacterium
TTTTGAAGGCGCGCGCCAAGGTACGCAAGATCGACATCGATTTGATCTTTCCGAGCAGACTTTACCCACAGAAACCCATCGACCTGCGCAGGCCTTGGCTGGAAGCACGGCTCAGATCGAAGATTTCAAAGGGCATGATGAGGCATTTCTGCGCATCGTATCTCGCCATGGACGGTGCTACACCCAGCGAGCTGGCTGCTGTGCTCGGTCATAGAACATTGCAGATGGTCATGAGGTATTCGCATTTGAGCGAGCAGCATACCGTCAACGTGTTGGAGTGGTTGAACCAGAAGCTGTTTGGCGTGTGACGCCGATAGCTTTCAATCTAGCAATAGCGTTCCGTTCGACATGGCTAGGTTTCTCTGCACTACTAAATTAATTCTGAGGATTTTTTCTTAATAGTGCGGAAAGTCTTTGACAAAATACATATAAGTAATCGATTGTAAAATCAATTATCTATAGTCACGATAGTCATTCACATATTCCTCAGCGTATCGCGGATTGGATTAGTTTTAGCAAATACGATAGTTGAGGAATGAGTTATGAACGAGGCGAGAAATCCTAAAAATTCCGTAGCGGGAATAACGCTAGTGTTGAAGCGGCAATTACTGGAGACTGTTCCTGGGTTAACTCGGGGCGGAATCGATTGGGATCTGCTCAATCGGTGCTTTACCTAAACGATGACGGCAAACGCAGAAACGGAGCCGGTTAGCCTGAAACAGGATGTTCAACAATTAGCGGTTTTACTTAAGACTTATCCGACGTTCGCCTTATTGTCATCGATCCCATAAGCGCCTACATGGAAGGGATCGATACCCATCGTAATAGTGAGATGCGATCATCGCTCATGGAGTTAAAGGATCTCGCATCGGAGCATCGCGTCGCCATTTTGGCCGTGATGCATTTGAATCGGGCGGTCTATGTGGTCACGAAAGATTACGAAGACGAGGAACGCCGTCTCATGGTCCGTCTGAAGCACAACCTGTCCCCCGAAAAAACGGGCATGGCTTACCGACTGAAATTGGCAGGCAATGAGTTGCCCTTCGTCGAGTGGGAGGATGAGCCCGTAACCCTGACCCCGGAAGAGGCGTTTTCACCTGATGACGACGAAGATGAGCGGTCCCTCGTTGATGATGCCGCTGAGTGGCTGTTTGTTTTATTAAACTAGAGAACCTCTGATTAATTCTAATACTTCGTTAAAAGCTCGCTCAAAATGCTCAATTGTTTGCTAGCTGTCAAGTCCCAGTCATAAATACGCATCTAGTCAAAACCCCCACCATGCCAACCACAACCAGGACAATCCGTATAGCCCCGATCGCCTGACGAAACAGTCAGTCATTTATATCCAGCTATCGGGCTAACGCATTGAGATAGTTGGTCAGATCCGCTATACGATGTTCTTTGTTGCGTAAAACCGCTCGGGCATCGAGGCAACCCTACGCCGTATCAAGTACCAGCGTTCAAAGGGTTTCGAAACCCTTTGATGTTGAGGACTTAAATGGTGACATTCCCGGAACCGTGCAATCGCGGTTTCGCGCTTTGAAGTTGTATATTCCAGCCTAGCAGGATTCTCACTATTCAATGCGAAAGCAGTGGTTCTCAGGCGTTTAATATTGAAATGCTATACAGAAACATAAAGTTCGTCACTATATGGATTCCGTCTAGTGCCAAAATGGCCCGTTCTGTCTAATACACTGTTGAACTAAACCGCATCCCTGCGGTAGCTCGCTCCGATATCTCCCTTCGGTAATCGATTCGTCCACACTCTTTAAGGACCGCTGTTGGTCTTTAACAGAGGAGAGGGACGATGACCCCATTACGACAACAGATGATCGATGCCATGCAACTGCGTGGCTTTTCGGTTCGCACGCACAAGAGCTATCTGGCCGCCGTTTATGACCTGGCCCGGTATACCCATCGAGCGCCTGATCAACTCGGCATTGATGAGATTCAGGCCTACTTTCTGTATCTCGTCAAGGAGCGAAACCTGTCCGGCGCCAGCTGCCGCCTGTATCTGAATGCCCTCCGATTTTTGTATCTGCAAGTGTTGGATTGGCCGTCATTCGATGTATCGATTCATGTCCCAAAGCGCGCGCAACGTATCCCGGAGCTGCTCACCCGCCGCGAGGTGGCTCGCATCCTGAGCGCCTGTGCTAACCCAAAACATCGGATCATGCTGATGACCTGCTACGGTTGTGGCTTACGGGTTAGTGAATTGGTGGCGATCAAGGTGCGCCATATCGATGGCGAGCGCCATCTGTTGCGGGTAGAACAGGGCAAGGGCGCCAAGGACCGTGCCGTGATTCTGCCGCAGACCCTATTGGTGAGATTGCGTCGCTATTGGCAGACTTACCGCCCTGTGCTATGGCTGTTTCCCAATAGCCAGTCACCGGATCAAGCACTGACCATCGATACGGCGCAGAAGGCATTCAAAGCCGCCAAGCGCGAGACTGGCATCCAAAAGGTCGGTGGCATTCATAGCTTGAGACATGCCTATGCAACACATCCGTTAGAAAACGGGTTGCCGGTGCATCAGCTTCAAAAGTTACTGGGGCACCAAAACATCCAATCGACATTGCGCTACGTTCACTGGGTGCCCAACTATCGGCAAGGCGAGCTGAACAGCGCCGATCTGCTTGCCGCGCTGGAGGCCGATCATGATCGGGCGCGCTGATCTGCAAGCGGTGCTGGTACGGTTCCTACCGGCTTATCTGAAGCACCATACTCTCGCACCGCGTCTGCGCCAGGTCTGTGAGCATCTACGGCGCTGCCGCACCGCCGCGCTCGGTGGCCTGCAACTGCGCTGCGATCACTGTGGCGCACAGCCGCCTCAGTATCACGCCTGCCGGGACCGGCACTGCCCCAAGTGCCAACGCCGCGCCTCTGCCGCCTGGTGCAAAAAACAAACCCAGGCCGTGCTGCCGGTGACCTATTTTCACGTGGTGTTCACTCTGCCCCACCGCTTGAACCCCTGGGTGCAGTGCCATGGGCAGGTGATCTATCGCCTGCTTTTCCAAAGCGTGTGGACCACACTCAGCGCCTTTGCTGCCAACCCCAAATACTTGGGCGGGCAGCTGGGCATGACCGCCGTGCTGCACACCTGGGGACAGACGCTCGCCCAGCATGTGCATCTGCACTGCCTGATCCCCGGCGGAGCGCTGAGCGCCGAGGGCGATTGGCTACCCGCCAGGGGGAACTATCTGTTTCCCAAACGCGCCTTGTCGCGGCGCTTTCGCGGCCATAGGGTCAGCGCCTTGCGGGCGGCCTACCGGCAGGGCGAGCTCCATCGCTTCACCGACCCGGCAGCGGTCGATGCCGTACTCGATGAGTTGATGCGCACCGACTGGGTGGTCTACCCCAAGCCCTGCGTGAACCCCACCGAGCGGGTGGTCGACTACCTGGCCCGCTACAGCCACCGCATCGCCATCAGCGACGCGCGCATTACCCACGTCGATGACCAACACGTCGCCTTCCGCTACACGGACTACCGCGACGGTAACCGTGACAAGGTGATGGCAGCTCGAGGGCGAGGAGTTCCTGCGTCGGTTTCTGCTGCATGTCCTACCCAAGGGGCTGATGCGGATTCGCCATTACGGCTTTATGGCCAACCGTTGCCGCAAGGTCAAGCTCGCGCAGATCCGCAGCGCGCTCGCACAAGGAGACCCGCAGACGGCCTGCACCGAGACCGATGACGATGTCCCCGGCGCTTTCGACGGCTATCCCTGTCCCAAATGCCGCATCGGGCGATTGCGCGTCATCGGCTTTTTGGCGCCGCTGCGCTTCGAAGGAGGATAACACCCAACCGCTAGATCTAGGACTTTAACCTCTCGATCCGACCCCGGTTCCAACCGTGTTCTGCACGGTTGGCGTGATCGTGCGTCTCGAATCCTCGAATGGCTGCTATAATCATTACATAAATGGGGTCAGTGGCCAGGGGGAACGCCATTTTAGACTGGTTACACCTCTCGGGGCCGGTCTGCCTATCGTAATAAACTCTAGGGCAGGCTTAGACACCGTCTGACACGCACAATACAAACCCCTTATAGGTGTTCGGGATAATTAAGGCCCATTTTCTAATAGGTTGTGAATGCGCGTTAGAGAGGTTTCTCTATGTTTATAGTTTGGATCGAAGATTTCATTTGAAAAGAGTTTTATCTTTTGCAAAAGATTATAAAAATGTTCTCTCGAAGAACTGAGCAGGAACCGAATAAACTCAGATGACAGATCTACAGTGACTTTTAAAATCCTTTGAAAGGATATGGCGAGTTTCTGATCTTGGTCTAAGTATCCGCTACCTAGATTAAATATTGTGTGTGAGGCGAGCTGAGCTGCCAGAGATGAAAGCAAAAGGCTTTCGATGATATTGTTATCGTTCGAGGTGATTTGATTGGCATTGAGGGAGTTTTTGCAGCCTTTAAAAATGAGCTCTATTTGCCATCTGATCCGATATAAGGGATAGATAATAAAGGCGTCTACCTTCAAATTAGTCATATACCAGTGATAGCTTCTTTCGACTGGATTCCAAAAGCCGATGACTCGACACGTCAACCGCCTGCCGTCATGGCACTTTTCGGCTTTGACCTCAATAATGTTTGCTCTTTTCCTTTTGAACTTTATCGACAAGAGCGATTTTCCAAGATGTTTTTTCGATAAGCCCTGGACAACCTCTTTGATAGAGAGGCTTGCGTTTGATTTCAGCCGGCACAGATAGAAACCGCCAACCTGTTGAATTGAAAACAAAAGCCCGTAGTCCCAATAACCTAGGTCGAAGATCACTAAGACACCCTTCAATGACGAAAGCTCAGGAAAACAGGTGCGGTCATGCCTTGATGTCGGAGTTAACTTAAACCAGTTCATCACCCCCGTGAACAAATCAATGCTCGCATGCCATTTGATTCCCGCCGCCGTTCTCGTGCCCGGGAAGGCCGACTTAGCACCATCCCAAAGACTGATTGAACTGGAATCCACAAGCCATATCCCACAGACTCCTAACTGAGATAATAGGTGGGTACCGATTAATGCGGAGGTACTCAATTGAGTCATTAGCTCGGCCACCACCGCCTTTAAATAATTCTTCAGCCGTTGCCTTGAGAGCCTTTCCCAAAACGCGCTTCGGCTGATGTCCTCATTGACCTGCTCCTTCATATGTCGGCGTATCGCTTCGAGTGAAAAGGTCTTTGAGTCTCCTAAGTGACAAAATACCAAACTCACTACAAACTCTAGGGGACTTATATTCGTTCTTGTGTCTTGGCTGGGAACCACTTTTTCAAAGCATTGCTTGAGAAGCTCTAGAGGGCTAACTTTCACTGATGGCGAATACCTTTCTCTTGGATCATTTTTGCTTGTGACTCAGATTATTTTTGCTTGTGACTCAGCATATTAAATCATAGAGGTAGGGCTTTCACTATCATCAAACGAATATCCTACTGTAATATAAAGAAAAATATCCCGATCACCTATGATTTGGAACAATTGTTTTTGGATTCGTATGATTTTTACTTGAATAGCAACGAAAAATCGGGAACAAGGTATTTGCATACTTTGTGGGAGGAATCCCGATTGGTGTGTGGGACTGAAGTACATGATCAGGCTGAAATCTCATCGAAAAAGTTTCCAGATGTATTCAATCCGTAATAATTTAAGAAAGGTGTACATAACAATCAGCTCAACACGAAGCCCAACCTCCGCTTCACTTCGTGGCTGGCCTTCGGCCATTTTAGCCACTACGTTACGCTCCTGGTTGGGCTCGTGTTAGCTGGGCGTTAGGGCTTTCAATTAGACGCATGGAAAATACCCCACCGAACCATTTCAATAGAGGAGGGGCCTTCTACCCAGTAGTAATGTGTTACCTCCATCAATTGATTGGGATGAAGGAGCTAGCAGTACAGGCTCATTGTGATGTGGAGCCTCTTGATGCGAAGCTGGAGCGGCTTCTGGACAGAAATAATAACGTAGCTGCGAATAATGAAACCGCGGAACTACGGGCGAATCTCGCGAAACTATGCGGGCCACTTCAACTGAGATCAGAGCAGCATGATACGCATATAGATATAGAAACGGAGTTACTTGCTCAAGAGACTGCAGAGAATTTTGAATATTTGGCAAGTTACCTTCTGATATCGGCTGGGCAGCTATTAGTCGTTGCCTTTGAGCTCGTTAAGGAAACGGGCCACTATGAGGATAGTGCAATCTTTGAATTTCTGCGGCATTGTAGAAATGCTGCCGCACATGGGGGAAAATTCTGCCTGTTTGCTAATGAGCCGCGAAAGCGTGCTGAGTGGGGAAGGTTTACAATTTCCGAAAATCTGAACGGCACTCCCCTATTTCGGCGACCAGATGGCTCCGGTTTGCTTGGGCCAGGAGATCCGGTTCGATTGCTTTGGGATATCGAGCAGGCATATCCCAACATTGGGCCTTGTTAGCGTGTCAATGAGCATCTTCTTGATGAAAAGCCCTAACAAGGCGCGCAACCCGGACGGCTTCGCCGCCGGTTCGCTTGTTCGTTGCACAAATAAAAGGAAGGGCAAGCCCCGAGGATTAACTCGGCATCGGCGTGTTATTCAGGGAAGGAGACGAAGGAAGAGCCCATGGAAGCGACACTACAAGAGATATTTCGATCGGAGTTTGCAAGCTACACAAGACGACATGGTCTCAGCATGGACCAATACAAGGCAGCGCAAGCGATCATGGATTGTCAGAGTGAGGTGCTCGGCTATGAGGAGTGGGCATGTCCCAACGGGGATCATATTGAGCGGCAACCTCATTCCTGTCGCCACCGTAGTTGTCCACGTTGCCACCGATTCCAAAGCTATGAATGGCTAGAGAAGATCAAAGCGCGTTTGCTGCCCTGTGATCATTACCATGTGGTTTTCACACTGCCCCATGAACTCAACCCCCTGTGGCACTACAACCGAAGTTGGAGTGCCGACCGGCTGTTCAAGGCTTCCTCGGAGACCTTGCGTCAATTGTTGAAGGATGAACGTTATCTTGGGGCGGAAGTGGGCCTATTGTCCTCGCTGCACACCTGGGGCAGAACGCTGATCTTTCATCCTCACCTCCACGTATTGGTCACGGGGGGTGGCTTGTGTGGGGCAGCGTATCGGACGGTGAAGAAGGATTTTCTGTTGTCGGTCGGCGTCCTGAAGGCGAAATTTCGGGGCAAGTGGTTGAGTTGGCTCAATCAAGCTTATGAACAGGGAGCCATCAGGCTCCCACCGGGCTGGACAGAGCTGGATTGGCGAAAGACTCTGCGTCGGATAGCGAGAAAATCCTGGAATGTGCGGATTCAAGGTGCCTATCGGCACGGAGAAGGGGTCGCGGTCTACCTATCACGTTATGTACGAGGGGGCCCGATTAAGGACAGTCCGTTACAGCGCGCCGATGCATCAGAGATATGTTTTCGCTATCGAGATCACCATGAGGGATCAAATAAGACGATGGCAATGTCAACCGATCATTTCCTGACTCGGCTGTTATGGCATGTCCCTATCAAGGGACAACACCCTGTTCGGTACTATGGACGGTATACGCCGGGGGCACAGAACAAGCGAGCGCTGATGCGTACCGCATTGGGTACGGAGGCGGAAAACGCAGCACCGGAGATCGAGCATAAAGCAGCTCGTTGTCCGAATTGCGGCCGACTTCTTCTCCATCGAGGCCGTACCGGCATCAAAATTTCCTATATAAGGAGTGCCGGTGTGCAACAATCCGTTGAAGCGGACCGCGAAAGCGCGGTGTCGCTTCGAGGTAGTCGCGTAAACGATCCGCCAGCGCGTTTTTTTAGGCCGTCCGGCGGCCGCTTAACTTAGCTTACATGCAAGGTAAGATATGCCAATTTACTCAACTGAAAGCAATCTCGGAGAGATTCTTAAAGACGTTGTTCCTGATCTGGAGTTTATTCACGATAAAGCTGTGCCAGAGGCAAAAAATAAAAGGCGACGCCCTGATTATCGCTGCGAATCTGAAAAACTTATTATCGAGTTTGATGGGTATGCACATTATTGCAAGGCGCTGAGAATACTCATTGATGCAGAGAAAGACGAAGACTATAGTGCACTTGGCTATAGAATTGTTCGTATCCCGTATTTTCTCCAGATCACTAATCAGGTTATAAAACATATATTCGGTAAGGCTATAGCTTTCAATCAGGTTTATCCAAATGGATTCATTGATCCAAAAGCCATTTTGCCAGCAGATTTCTGTGAGCTTGGAATTAGCCAATTCATAAAAGATCTAGAAACATTTAAATATCACAGAGATGAAGTGATAGATTCATTAAAATTGAAGGTGCAAGAGAAAGGGAACATAAATCATGTGCTTCCCCCTTCTTTGCATCACTTGGTAAATGCATGCAACAAGTCAAAGCACACGGACGCAGCAAGCTGCGCCGGTGTTTGAGGCGTTAGACGAAAATATATAAGAAAGATGACTTGGCAATACTCACAAGATATTTCTCCCGAAAGAATCGACTACTTGGTAAGACAAGTGGATTTCGAAGAAATCATTAGAAGCATTGAAAGTGAGATGGTAATTATTGATTACAATATTGAAGAATCAACCTGTTTTAATAACTGTATCCGACATGGCTTCATTTTGAGCATTACTCCAAAAACCTATGACATATTTTTTAACAGTGAGTACGGATACAGGGGGAAATATTTCTTAGGAACAAATGAAGGTAAAAATGCAAATAGGGAATTGATAGCAGCACTTAAAGAAAAATTAGTTAATTATTCCATTCAGAATCCAAGCAGTATAAAGATTTCGACACTTCAAAATGTAGAAAACTCTCTAAACAAAGAATCCGCCAAAATTTGGATACATCAAGCAAGTTCAACTTTGAATGAAAAGCAATTTAAGACAATTATGGATGCCGCCATTGAAAACCCGAGCTGGAAAGCATTTGCGTTGAAAGTTGAAGAAGACAACAAAACACCAAAGGGCGAGCGACACAAGAACTACCGCCGGAGATTTAAAGCAGTACTTGGATTGAGGGCGCCAGTTGGAGTTAAGCTGGAAATCAAAGGAGCCTTTCTAGACCTCGAAGGTAATGAGGTAATTGGAAAAGGTAAATTTAGTCGAGCCAAACAGATCAGATACTATGGGTTCAGCTAGAAGATCGTCTAACAAGAAAATCAACATGGACAAATTAATGCGGCGCTCCTATCGTCACGCCACATTAATTTACCAGTTATTTTGGCGTTATACCGCAACCCAGTCACTGAAAAGGAGTTGGACATAGAATGGAAAACATGCTGATCCACGCTGTAACTGTATTTATGGGGTTTTTCGCCATAATGAATCCCATCGCAAATGTCCCGATTTTCCTTGGTCTAACAAGTGGCGACGATAAACAGACCACCGCGACCGTGGCATTAAGATCGTTAACGCTGGCATTTATAATCGTTACATTATTTTCGGTGGCTGGAAAGGTGATCTTTGAGCTATTTGGCCTCACGCTGCCAGCATTTCAAATTACCGGGGGGCTGATAGTCTTTCTCATCGGTTTTCATATGCTGCAAGGTGGTCACTCGAGTGTTCAACACCCAAGTGAAGAGGACAAGCAGAAATCCCGTGAAGCGGCGCTCAGTGTCGCGGTATCTCCATTAGCAATGCCAATACTCGCTGGGCCGGGGACTATCGCCACTGCGATGAATTTCTCTGCAGGTGGTGGCTTTATGGAAATGGTCGTGACTATCATTATGTTCGCTGTTCTTTGTGCCGTCACATATATACTTTTTATTTTTGGAGAGAAATTTGTTACATACATCGGAGCCAGTGCATTAGGAGTAGTTACGCGTATGATGGGCTTAATCCTCGCCGTAATAGGGACGCAGATGGTGATAGAAGGGCTGCATGGGGCTTTTAAACTTGCGGGGTAATTCACGACATTAACCACCGGCTGGGATTACCTTTTTCCGCGGTATAACCTGGGCATTAAGGACGACGGCAAAAACCAGCCACGCCTTATGCCCGCCGTTATGTTCTCTCCTGAAATCTGACCGCCCAACATTAACGCTTGACGTTATTAATGCATCGCGTTATTATTGGCGCATGGTCATATCATTCAAGTGTAAGGATACCGAGAAGCTGGCGTGCGGTCGCCGTGTCAGGAGGTTCGTCAATTTCGAGCGTGTTGCCTTAAGGAAGATTCGGCAGCTTCAGGCAGCAAGTCAGCTGGATGATCTTAAAGTACCGCCCGGTAATATGCTGGAGCCGTTGTCTGGTGATCGTCGAGGTCAGCACAGCATTCGAATCAACAAGCAGTACCGGGTGTGCTTCCGCTGGACCAAGGCTGGTGCGGAAGACATCGAAATTGTTGATTATCATTAGGAGGTAACTCATGCGTAACATTGATGCCGTAACGCCCGGCGAGTTACTGAAGAAAGAGTTTCTTGAGCCCATGGGTATTTCTCAGTACCGCCTGGCAAAAGAGATTGGAGTCCCGGCCCAGCGAATCGGCCAGATTATCGCCGGAAAGCGTTCAATAACCGCAGATACTGACCTTCGACTCTGTCGCTTCTTTGGCTTGTCAAATGGCTATTGGCTGCGGACTCAGGCGGCCTATGACACTGAGATTGCGGAAGATGCTCTTGAGGATCATTTGAAGAATATTCGTCCCTGGAATTCTGGGTCACAGATGGGGCGCAGGACATAACCAGCGGCTGCACAGCGACCGGTTTTCCGCTGCTTCGCAGCTCCAAGCCGACGCGCGAGTCAGGCGTTATAGCTCAGTCGTCCGGCCTGATTCTAGAAAGAGCAATATCATAAACTTCGTTTCTGTCCCTCTTGCCGACGGCGATTACGGTTACAACAACTACGGTATCGTCGACTGAATAGACTAAACGATATCCTGCTTGACGGAGTTTTATTTTGTATATGTTTGTGGCACCGGACAACGCCGAGGATGGAACGTGAGGATTTTCTAGTCGTTCTTCAAGTTTCTTTTTAAACTGGGTTCGAGTTGTATGGCCGAGCTTTTTCCATTCCTTTAGGGCTGATTTTTTGAATTCTAAACTATAGGTCATCAAGCGTTACCTTGACGGTCTCCTCATTGAGGCGCTCTTTGACGACTTTTAGCAATTGGGCATCATCAATTAGTTCCATGAGAGCTTCATATGCTTGAGCGGGTACGCAGTAAAATGCAGGCTCATTACGATTTAAAACGGCTATAGGCATACCATTACCGCTAGCAACGACCTTCATGGGGTTTGATTTCAACTCTGAGATGCTGGCGGCAATTTCTGTAAGTACTTGATATGTCATGGTATATCACTATAATTTGGCGACATTAAGACCTAATTATAGGTCTTTTAAAAGGTCTAGTAAATAGGCTATAACAAATGGGTGCATGGGAACCATACTGCGGTCCTCAATTTTTGGGTGCTGCGCACTATACCCAAAAATTGCTCCCCTCCGTATGGTCCCATGACCCAGGCGTTATCGGTATAAATGATGAGCCAGAAGATACCTACAAAAATACCATTTATTAAAGTTGTTCAAATCTGTTTTTTTGCAGTGTTTAGACCTAGTAGGCTGATAGAATTAGAAAAAGAGAATGCTGCCGAAATAGAGAAATCACCGGTGGATAATGAGCCTAGAGTTAAAAAAGTACATAACGCTTTCTGTGCATCATTTATTTTTTTATCTCATTTTAGATCTCATTTTCAGTCATAGGTTCCGCAATTGGTTTATTACTTAAGTGTTTTTATGGTGCGCCTTCATCATTGGCAGTAAATACACTTCAAATAATCGGGGCAGGCTTGTTACTTTGGAGAACGCTCTTTGTTAGAGGCTTTGAAATCGAAAGCTACTATTGTGTAACGGGTTACACCCTTTCGCACCAGCAAGACCTTGCAATTAGAGATGCGCCCCATCCATGTCAGGCTGGCAGATCGAACTCGAGCTCAGGCCTTTGTCGTGATGATGGCTTACCGAATTGTCAAGGAATTAGCTTCCTGTTGGCGATCTATTGAGCTCACCGTGGAAGAGGGCCTCAAGGAACTGGATGCCTTATGTGTTACGGAAGTGTCAATTCCAGGACCAGGTGCCTATCACCGAATCCCTGAGCCTCGTGATCTCAGTCGACAACTCCTGGAAGCGGCCCATATCAAACTGCCCACAGTCTTGCCAAGCAAAGGGGTTAAAGTAGCCACTAAGAGAAAACTGACATCAAGACGAAAAGAGGCTTAATATCAATAGGTTGAAGCCAATTATCATTGGCTCAACTTAGGGAACATCCACTGTAGCGAGCAGGTGAACTCAAACGTTTGGGCCCAATCAATTTGACAAAGGGTGCTTGCGGCGGTATGTTGGTGGTATGAAAATCAAGACATCAATCACACTATCTGACGAATTACTGAAGGCTATCGATCTGTACATTGGAGCTTACAAAAGCCGTTCAGAGTTTCTGGAAACGGCAGCCCGCATATTTATTGAGCAGCTGAAGAAGAAAGAGGCTGAACAACGTGATCTCGAAATTATTAATAAATGTTCAGATTCTCTCAATGCTGAAGCTGAGGATGTACTCGGTTATCAGGTTCCGATATGAGGCGAGGTGATTTGTACCGAGTCAAACGCCCCTCATCACGCGACCCAAAAAAATATCGAGTTTTCGTAATCGTCAGTCGGCAGATCCTAATAGAGTCACGATTCTCGACAGTGATTTGTGCGCCTATCTATACCTCTTATCAAGGCCTCTCAACCCAGGTTGCTGTAGGTATCGATGAAGGCTTAAAACATGATAGTGCAATTCATTGTGATGAATTGGTTAGTTTGCCAAAATCCATGCTTATAAACTTTATAGGCAAATTATCATTCCAAAAACTGGACTTTTTAGAAAAAGCTTTGAAAATTGCTCTTCAAATAGATAGCGAGCATTAATACCGAACAAAAGCATTGAGAAGGACGCGCAAAAAACCGCGCGCCTCTCATGCCGGGCGTTAAGTTCAAATAAGAATAATGAATAAAATACTTCCAATTCAACATTTTCTTAGAAGTCCAAAATATCCAATAATTGTAGAGATAAACGGATGTTTGTTTTGTGGTGATTCCGCTTTAACACTCGCAAAGCATATTTCAAAAATTTCTAATCTAAATGAACAAACTTACAGAGTTGTAGACAGTGCCGGGGAAGGTTGGGGATTCCATCCTGACCAATGGGTACTTTCACCGCTAACATTAAAAAAACGTTGGACAAAACTGGAAGTAATAACACTCTATAACGAAAGAATAAATAAAGATTCAGGTAATCATCAATATTCAGAAAAGTCTTTATCCTCAAAGCGGTTTGACAAGATTATAAATGATATCAATAAATTATTAAGTAAAACGTAACCCGCGTAACCCGCGTAAGGCGGAACCGCTTTGCGGGTTTCGCCGCATGGGAGCCGTGAACCGGGTTCCGCATAAGCGACAGATGAGGCATTCGCTGCCCGGGAGTGATACATCGCGATTTATTGGCGGATGACCTTTTGGGGTATCCCTATTTGGCGGATCACCTTACTGGGCATCGGCCCTACGCTAAGTATGGAAGTGTATGCCGGATTATCGGAGGTATCGGGTGCCAGGGGGCACATATTTCTTTACCGTGAATCTCTTGGAGCGGCGGTTGGATACTTTGGTGCGGCATATCGATGCGTGGGTGGTGTTATTCGACCATATGCATTGTGTGTGGACCTTGCCGCCGGGCGATGACATTTTTCCAATCGCTGGAAGGCGATCAAGATCCAGTTCGCACAGGCGCTACCGCGCTGACAATGCTTCCGGATTGGGAAAAGGCGATCGATCGGGTAGGCAAGCAGACACGGAATCTCGTCAACGATGTGCTCTACGGAATATTCTCGAACAAGGACGAAGCCATCGAGATCCTTCTGGCGGGCGATGTCAACGTCCCGCCTGACCTGCAAGGCCCTACTGCGACGGACAGCAACACGGCGCCGGCAAAGTGGCTCTATTTTCTCAAGATCTTCATGCCGTTTCTTCGCGAGCGGCTGGCGCAGCGCCTGGTTGTTAACACCATGGCCGGTTTTGCCGGTTTGGGTTTGTCACCAGATCGCCGAGAGCATTCGCAAGGCGATCCGCGCCCGCTACACTCAGGAGGATTGGGAACAGGTCGTCAGGCCGCTGAACGACCAACTTCGCGAGCAGCAAAAACGCGCGCTCATCGATTATCTGCTCGTGCAAAAGGATCTGCTCGACTGGGGTGTCGTCGCCGCCGACAGTCTCTTCGAGTTTTTTCTCATCGATGCGCAGATGGATGCCTGCATGGAGACGTCTCGAATAAAACAGGCGATCTCCTCCGTGTAGCTTTTCGTGTAACGATGCTTCCTGGGGTTAGAAGATAGGAAAGATAAGGAGGGGAGACCAATTGGTGTCGCCGGGGATGAGCTCGATCGCGACCGCTGGGCGTGGATGCAACGGTACCGGGTGTGAGAGGCCAACCGAAAAGTCTTGTTGTATCCCGAGATCCAACTTCCTTCAGTCCGGCTATTGGGATCCGGCGTACGCGATGGCCTTCTTTCCGGCGAGCGCCGGTACGTGGCTCTCAAACGATTGGAAGCCACTTATCAGGAAAGCCGGGGATACGATTATGAAGTGACAAAGCACGTGTCGTTGCGCCAAAACAACCCGCTAGAGTTGCTGCGGCTCCAGGCAACTGGAACATGCGAGTTCGCGCTGCCCGGGGGTCCTGTTTGACATGGATTATCCGGGCCACTACAGGCGTCGCATCAAGCCGGTGGCGTCGACCATTCCCTGCGTGGTGGGCCCGTATACGAGCCAGCCTGAACTGCACCCTGCGCTTGTTGGAGAACAAATTCCACACTTCCGCGATTGCCAAGGACGAGAACGAGTATGCAGAAAAGCTGGACGAGACCGACAACCGCTTCAGCACCGTTAGTGTGCCGATCCGCGCGATAGCCGTGGACTCGGGGCAGGATGGCAGTGGCGTGTTCGAGCTGAACTCCCGCGACGAGCGCTATTTGCCGCTCGAAGGAGCGGGGGCAGTCAGCAATTGGAGAAGCGAATTGCCCCAGGAATTCAGGCAGTTTGACTACGACACCATCTCGGACGTCGTAATGTACTTGGAATCGAGGTGGGCACGTTGAAGTCCCTGGAGATTAAGGATACCGAATGTCCCCTGACTGGCTGGCAACTAAAGATTTCCGATGCGAGCACGAAACTCGATAAGCTTTGGTTGATAGCTCGGTATGTATTGAAATGAAGCGACCGCTGAACCGTTCTCCGCTTAGCCTTTACCACGCCAAGGGCTGTTGCTAAAATTTGGGCGATACGATTGAGTAAGATCTGTTATGAGTGCTCCCAATCCCCATATCCGTTTTCGTTACCAGGACTATAAAAGCTTACCGGAGTCTATGTCAAAACGGTATGAACTGCTCGATGGTGCTTTGTTAATGGTTCCCGCTCCCAGTACCACTCACCAACGGATATCACGAAATCTGGAATACCTGTTGATTGAGTATTGCCGCCAGTTTGATTTTGGCGAGGTGCTCTATGCCCCAGTCGATGTGGTACTGGGCACGGGAGACGAACGTGAGGTCGTTCAGCCGGACCTCATCCTGGTTGCAAAGAAAAGACAGGCAATCATCACCGAGCAGGAGGTTTGTGGTGCGCCGGATCTCGTGGTGGAAATTCTTTCACCCGGCACGGAGGATCGGGACCGGGGTTACAAAAAAGTGCTTTATGCCCGTTACGGAGTCCGGGAATATTGGATTGTGGATCCCAGTAAACGGTGCATCGAGGTCTATGTGCCTAGCAGAACCGGGTTTGTCCACGAAGCGGTGTACTCAGGTGATGCGCCATTAGAGTCGCCGCTCTTGCCCTCATTTCACCCTATCCCTGCCACGATCTTTCCCCGATAACTAATTGCGGTACAGAGCGTAAACGCGATATTCCCACTGTTGAGCGCGTTGCATCAGTTATTGGGTCCGCCGCACTCTTGATCACGACCAGAGTATCACTCTGGAAAAGCACAACGTTGGAGCCGTCGTGGTCGCCGGCGAGTGGCACGGCGCGGCTTCAGCGCGATGTCGGCGGAACGTGCCTCCCAGGGACGCATCTCGGAGAGGCTGGTGAGCCGCTCGGCAAGAGCCCGCCGCGCCAGCTCAAGACTGGTCGATTGCCTCCCAACCCTCGGCACCACTGGCCACGGCGCAGACCGGCACAACGATGAGTTCGATTAACGCATGAAATATGTTGCGATCAATGCGAGGGTCTTCTAACGCTGCAAAATGTTCAATTAGGTTGGCCGTCATGAGAATCTCTTAGGATACTATCTCGTGATACCCTTTTATCTTTATGGCTCTCTGTAAATTGGAATTCGCTCGCCCCGACTGGATAAGACTATCATTTGACCCCTATAATGGTTCTATGCTAGATTGCCAACAGCGGTAGGAATGGTTAATCTTTAACCAAACTACAGGCTGGGAACTTAACGCAAACCTGAGCCATGATTCTATAACCTATTGAATCAGGTGCGGTTCCCAAGAAAATTATTATAACAAATCATATTGGAACGATTAGTTTAAGGAGGATCGAATGAAACCCTATCTATTCAGTCTTATTGTATTGGCTTCTTTATTTGCAATGCAAAGCGCGTTCGCAACCAACCTTCGATGTGATACGAGGTTGCTACCGAGTGGTTTACGAATCGGTGTAACTCAGTATGAGGTGATTAAAGCATGCGGAGAGCCGGTTGCCAAATATGGCAATCGATGGATTGTGGACCGCCCTGGTGAAAGGATCAAAATTCTCGTTTTTGATGCAGCTGGGCAGTTGGCCGCTATCCATAAGCGTTAGCCGCGAAATATTTCAAAGCTAAGCACTAAACCCGATACTGCTTTCGTAGCAGATACAACGCCTTGCTCGCGGAATCCGGCGTGAAAAACCGGATTCATCATGCTCCTACACGTTCGGAAGGAACATGTGATGCGTGGTTGTATTATTAGGGAGCAGCACACCCTAATAAAGAGTGTGTGCTGCTCTCCATTTTCAATGGATTGGCTAGATTTTTTACCTTATCTTCCTATCGAAACCATCTTTCTCCTGACATAGGCAATCTTGGATTGCAATGGCAATTCCTTGGGACAGACATCTTCACAACCCAACAACGACATGCATCCAAACACGCCGTCATCGTCTCCCACCAATTCGTAAAATGCTTCTTTATCGCGTTTGTCTCGAGGGTCGAGGTTGAATCGGGCAATTTTGTTTAATCCCACGGCACCGACAAAATGCTCGCGCATTCTTAGGGTTCCGCAGGCAGCGACGCAGCAGCCGCATTCGATACAGCGATCGAGCTCGTAGATTTCCTCCGCGAGTTCAGGCTCCATGCGCTCTTCCAATTTATGGACGCTCGCATTTTCAATGTTACTGTCATGGATCCAGGTTTCCAGCCGCTCGCTCATCCCTCGCATCCATTTTCCTGTATTAACCGAAAGATCCCCGATCAACTCGAAGGCGGGTAGTGGGGCCAGGGTAATATCCTGATCAAGGGTACTGGTCAGTGTTCTACACGCAAGCCCAGGCCGTCCATTAATGACCATCCCGCAACTTCCACAGATTCCGGCACGACACACGAAATCGAACTGCAGTGATCCGTCATGATGTTGCTGGATTTCATTGAGCACGATAAAGAGCGTCATCCCGGCTGTTTCTTCCAACTCAAAGGTGTCCATGTGAGGCACGCTGCTTTTGTCCTGAGTATTGTGCCGCAAAATGTGAATCCGCAAACGCCGGCCTTGTCCGGTAGTACTTGTTGTGCTCATGATTAGCGCTCCGTTAGTCTTTCGTTCAATTCCCGGTATTTCGCTGGTAGTAAATCGGTGTACTCCATTAAGGCTTGCTGTACCTTATACCGATCGGCATCTCCGAGAGAGGCTTTGATCTGCTCGATCTGAGCCAAGCGCTTTTCTGTATCGGGATGGTCGATGTGGTTCTTTGCGCCATATCCACGCCAACCAGGGGGTAGTTCCATCTTCAGCACGTCGATAGGCTCGTAGCTGATGGTAGGCAACGTGTCGTTCTCGTTCGGCCAGGTGGTAAGGGTGCGCTTTAGCCAATCCTTGTCATTCCGTTGAATGTAATCTTCCCGGTAGTGCGCGCCACGGCTCTCCTGTCGTTGCAGTGCACCCAGCGATACACAGAGCGCCAATTTAAGCATCTTTTGCACCCGGTACGCGGTAGCCAGCTCTGGATTTGCTCCCCGAGTTTTATTTTTTACAGCAATATTCCGGCTGCGTTTGAGCAGTTCTTGCAATTCATCCACGGCTTCTTGCAAGTCCTTTTCGTTTCTAAAGATACTTACCTTATCCATCATGATATCTTCCATCCGCGACTTGAGCTCATAGGCGTTTTCTCCTCCCGTGGAGCTCAGGAGCGTATCGATCTTTTTGGATTCCCGTTCTAGAAATTCTTTGATCTGGGACGTGGAAATCGAGATGTCGCTGTCCGCTGAATCGCAAAAATCGGCGACGAATTCCGAAATGATCATCCCCGAGACCACCGTTTCAGCCACAGAGTTGCCGCCCAAACGGTTAAATCCGTGCATGTCCCAGCAGGCTGACTCACCGCAGGAGAATAATCCGCGCAGGCCTTTACTCTCACCGGTGTGATCCGTCCGTATTCCTCCCATGGAATAGTGCTGCGTGGGACGAATGGGAATGTAGTCCTTGACCGGATCGATTCCTAAAAAGTAGCGGCAGATATCTTTGACTTCCCGTAAGTTTTTCTCAATGTGATCGCGTCCCAGGATCGTTATATCGAGCCATAGATGAGGGCCATAAGGTGAAGGCACACCTTTACCCTTTCTCATATGCTCGGTCATGCGTCTGGAGACGACGTCTCTGGAAGCCAACTCTTTCTTCTCTGGCTCGTAATCGGGCATGAATCGGTAGCCATCCACGTCCTTAAGGAGTCCCCCATCGCCCCGGCAGCCCTCGGTGGTGAGAATACCCGCGGGCACGATAGCGGTAGGATGAAATTGAACCGCTTCCATATTGCCCAGAGGAGCAACACCCGTTTCCAGGGCAATGGCTACCCCCGTGCCCTCGCAAATAACGGCATTGGTGGAAATTCGGTAAATGCGGCCGTAACCGCCGGTGGTGATCACCGTGGCGTTGGCCACGTAGGCTCTCAACTCGCCGGTGATTAAATCACGGACGATCGCGCCATAACACCGTTTGCCATCGTGAATCAGCGCGATGGCTTCGGTGCGCTCGTGGATTTCGATCTCATTGGCGATCGCTTGATCACCCAGGGCAAAGAGCATGGCGTGACCGGTGCCATCCGACGTGTAACAGGTGCGCCATTTCTTGGTGCCTCCAAAATCCCGAGCCGTGATGAGACCGTGCGCTTCCACTTTTTCCGTGATGGTCACTTCCTCGGCATTGATAATAACCTTGCGGTCACCCTCTTTAACCCGGTTCCACGGAACACCCCAGATGGACAATTCCCTGACGGCTTTAGGAGCGGTGTGGACGAACATCCTCGCCACTTGCTGATCGGCTCCCCAGTCGCTACCGCGAACCGTATCGGCAAAATGCACGTCTTCATTATCCCCTTCACCCTTGATCGCATTGCCCAGACTGGCTTGCATTCCCCCCTGAGCGGCTGCGGAATGGGAGCGTTTGGGCGGTATAAGGCTGAGTACGATAACGTCCTTCCCCCTTTTTTTAACTCCAACCGCTGCGCGTAGCCCGGCCAGACCTCCGCCAATCACCAAGACCTCGGTATAAATCACATTCATGGTTCACTCCTGACTAATCGGGCAATTGTGTTTGCACGCTGGTAGGCACGTACCGCTCACCGTAATGGTCCCGGTGTTCGAGGCCAATCTTGATATACGCCGCCAGGCTCAAGACACCCAGTGTCATAAAAAATATCGTGACGTAGATCTTGGCCTTTTTAAGCTTTTTACGGGTTTCTTTGGCATTAGTTCCCTCGAACCATCCCCATTTGACCGCCAACCGGTAGAGGCCAATCGAGCCGTGAAACTCCACCGCCAGCAACAATAGGATGTAAAGTGGCCACATCCACTCACTCACCACCCGATCGGAGGACCCATAGGGACCGATACTGGCAGGATGGGTCATCATGATGTACAGATGTACAGACCCCAGAAAGAACATGGCAAATCCAGTGTAGGCTTGTACGAACCACATGTTCGTATCACTGTGTTGCATCATGTGCATATGATCCCGGTAAGTGCGGTATTGCCGGTAATTAATCGGGAATTTGCGCAGCGCGAGAAAGGCGTGAACGATGAAAAGTATAAACACGGTGCCCACGGCAAACGTGACGATAATGGGGTAGGATTTACCGAAGAAATAGTAGCCTTCGAAGAATTTCGTTACGGCATACATGGCGTCTTTCCCCAGTAGTATGGACGACACGAACACCATGTGTCCCCACATAAAGACACCCAGCAGAAGCCCCGTCGTGCTTTGCAGGAAATCGAGTCTTGCCGGTATTCTACTTTTCCCCACCGATTTGCTTAGAGTTGCATTTGCGAAAAGTTCATTTGCATTGGCCATTACAGTACCCATTTGTTAAGAATGTGCTTATTTCATGGCGGATGTAGCTAAAGCTTGGTTTCAGTTGCTTTGTGTGTAGGAGCGCGGATCTCGGGAATCGCATCGCGAGAAACAAGATCCGCAACAGAATTGGAATGGTTTGACCCCCGGCGCATGTTTGGCCACCCAGAGCTGAAACAAAGCCCAGCTGGTACACACAAGCATAACGCTTAGGATTGCCCAGACATAGCTAAGCATGATGGCGACCTCCTCCAGATTTAGTGGTAGATATTATTTTTTAGATGTTCGAGACGAGCGAACAATCGTAATTTATGCTAGTTCGAAGTAGATTGCAATCTGTACACACCGTCGTAAGCCTTTCCCTGTTTGATTGATTGTAATTAGTACTAACACGCAACTCTCTACGAAGTGCGATTGCTACTGTGCGCCATTTACCTCATAAAGACGTTGTAAATCCGAGTTATAGAATGGTTCATGACTCGCCGTTAGCCATGCTTCGAGTAAATCAGGTGTACTTCCTTTTCACAATTTTTAACCAGGCAGTGTACTGTTGCATTTTGGGGGTTTGAACATTTTGTTTGGATATTTTATCCGTGGTCTGTGGTACCTGCTCGGCCCCTTTAAATAGCTTCTCTGCAGTACCTGTATTCATACTGAGTACATCACCGATCGACTCAGTGAGAACTAAACAAGCCCGCAAATCCCATGAAGCCCATGGAAAGAATACCGGCGATGATTAAACTCATGGCGGTGCCTTTCATCAGCGAGGGGACTTCGGTCAACTGAGTTTCTTCCCGTAAGCCGGCCATAAGCACGAGGGCAAGCGTAAATCCCCCGCCGCCCCCCAATGCAAACACCAACCCTTCTATCAGCCCATAACCACGGTTGGTGGCGAAAATGGCCAGGCCCAGAATAGCGCAGTTCGTCGTGATTAAGGGCAAAAAGATACCTAGGGCACGGAACAAAGCAGGGCTGAATTTTTTAACCACCATCTCCACAAATTGCACCGTGCTGGCAATGACCACAATAAAGCTGATCAGCCGCAGATAAGGTGCATGGATTAATATATAGGTGTTGAGAAACCAGGTACAAAAGGCGGTAATCACCATGACAAAGGTGCTTGCCAAACCAAGGCGCAACGCGGTGTCGAGTTTTCCCGAGACGCCGAAAAATGGACACAGTCCTAAAAAGTAAGCTAATACAAAGTTGTTAATCAACAGTGAGTTGACAAATATCCAGGCGAGATTGTCCATTTAATGAGTACCCCTGCCTTCCAACGTTTCAGGCTCCAGTGCACTACCTGCTTCCGAGATAGGTATCGCCGTACGCGTTTTTCGCTCTTGCAACCAATTAAAGAACAAGAGAATTATACCCAGGCTGAGAAAACCGCCCGGCGGTAGGATCATGATTACCCAAGGTTCGAAGTTTGGGCCGAATAAAGAAATATTGAACAGGCTGCCATTCCCGAAAATTTCACGCACGCACCCCAGCGTGAGTAGGGCGATGGCGAAACCACTGGCATTACCTAAGGCATCGGCTATCGCGTGAGGCACCGTATGCTTAGAAGCGAAGGCCTCTTGTCGTCCCAGGATCATGCAGTTGACCACGATTAATGGGATAAACGCCCCGAGCTCTTTGTGTACTTTTGGGGCCAGAGCCAATAATGTGAAATCAGCGACGGTGACGAATGTCGCGATAATGATCACATAGGATGAAATGCGAACCTGTTTCGGAATCCAACGCGTCGATGATGCGACCAAGATACTGGATCCCACCAGTACAAATAAGGTTGCTAAACTGAGCGCCACGGCGTTGATCGCGGAATTGGTTACCGCGAGCATAGGGCACATGCCCAATACCTGTACAAACACCGGGTTTTCTTTCCATATCCCTTTTGAAAATGTTTCGTAACCTTTGTTATCCGCCACAGTCAACCTTCCCCAAGCATGGAAGTCTAACAACGTCACCGACTGAGTGCTTACTTGCCCACCCACCGCAAGTCCGGATATCGCGGGCGTTCTTTGATTTTTCTTTCTGCGCTATTCATTCGATGGTTGTCAAATGCTCCAATGGAGGTTCGGAGCCGGGTTGTGGAAACCGGGGAAGCCATTGCTTCATCGAGGTATTGAGGATACTGACCACCGCGCGGGATGAGATCGTGGCTCCAGTAATCGCTTCTACTTCGTTGGATGTGTGCTTGGCTCCTTTTTTTACAGTGATGATCTCGGGTTCCACCGCCAGCTTTAAAAAATTGTTATGGAAATCTTTATCTTTGTATATCTTATCTCCTAAGCCTGGAGTTTCCCGGCTTTCCAGTACTTCCATGCCCACGATACTGTTTTGCGACGGTTTATAGCCATACAGTATGCGGATGGTGTCTTGGAATCCTGAACCATCAGCCGGAATGGCAAACCCCTGAAAATTCCCCTGTTGATCATAACCGCCGTAAATAGCAGGAGCGGTCGGTTTAACTTCAGTGGATAAGTGTAAGTTACCGTCTCTATAAACGAATTTCCGCAGTTGAGTCACGCCAGGAAGCACTTTGAATACGGCTTCGCGCAACTCCTTCGCTTTGTTTGCCGTAATGGTGGGCAGCGTGGCTTCGTAAATACCGACAATCGCGATACCCGAAATTAGTCCGGCGATGGTGAGCGTTAAAATCAATCGAAGAGCGCTAGGTTCGCTGGCAGAATTGTCGATGGGTTTAGTCTCGACACTCATAATAAATATACTTCTATACTGCCCGGTAACTTTCGTCGGGGATAGTGCTGATACGATTTCCCATGGCTAGCCCGTGCGTGTTTAGCCTATGCAACTTACGGGTTATCCGCGGCCAAAAACTTTTGGTTGAGAATAGCGCTCAATGAGTGGAGTGGCGGCGTTCATCAATAAAACAGCATACATCACACCCTCGGGGAAACCCCCGAATACTCGAATCAAAACCACCAACAGTCCGACCCCGATGCCAAAAATCCAAGCACCCAAGGGTGCGATGGGTGAAGTGACTGGATCCGTTGCGATAAACACCGCGCCGAATAACAAGCTGCCTGAAAAAGCGGTAAACAAAGGGCTCGGATAATGGCTCGAATCAAACCCGTGCAGTAGGCTAGAAAATAAACCGGCTGAAGCCAAGATGCCAATGGGAACTCGCCAGTCCAGACAGCGTCGCAAATAGAGGTAAACCCCGCCTAGTAGAATCAATAGGCCGCTGACTTCACCGAGCGAACCCGCGATATGATTACCCGTTACCAAGTCTAGTAGCGGCGTACCTTGTTGTTGGAATTTCATCAGACTCAGTGGAGTGGCCGCCGTAGCGGCATCCACGCTGGCCTGCATCAAGGGAAAAGCGAGATTGCTGGGGGGTACCGCGAAGAAGTTTTCCGAGCCTGGCGGTGGAAGCCAAGTGGTCATGGCCGTGGGAAATGCCGCCATCAGAAATGCTCGGCCGACCATGGCGGGATTGAACAGATTCTGGCCTAGCCCGCCCCAAACCAGCTTGCCTAAGCCGATGGCGACCACCCCGCCGAGAAAAGCCATCCACAGGGGTAGAGTCGATGGCAGCGAAAGCCCCAATAACAACCCGGTGAGTAATGCGGAGGCGTTACGTAAAGATTCTCCCCGACCTGGTGCCGGAGAGAAGACCCACTCGGTGAGTACGGCACCGCTGATGCTCGCGACGATGACCAGTAACGCACTCAATCCGAAAAACCAAAAGGCCGCAATGGTGAGCGGCAGAAGCGCATAGACCACATCGCGCATAACTTGCGGAGTGGTCAGTTGTGAGCTGAGAAATGGCGTGGCCTGAACGATTAGGTTCGGCTCTTTGGATTTCACTGTAGCTGACCCTTCTTGAGCTCATTTTTACCGATTCGTATGAGCTGAATGATGGGGATTCCGGATGGACAGGAAAAAGTACAACACCCACATTCCACACAGTCCGTTATATAATACTGCTTCATTTGCTCGTACTGGCCTTTGCGTGCCAGTCGGGCCAACCGCGAGGGATTGAGGAATTGTGGGCAGGCTTCCACGCAACGCCCACAGCGTACGCAAGGCATTTCCTTGGTGTGACGGGTATCGGCTTGAGTGAAGGCAAGTAAACCTGAAGTACCTTTTAAGATCGGCACATCAAGGGTGGCGAGCGATGTGCCCATCATCGGCCCACCCATGATCACTTCGCGGGTGGTATCTTTTAATCCTCCACAGAATTGCAAGACCTTGCGTACGGGTGTGCCGAGAGGTACCAGGACATTCGCAGGATAGGCTACTCCCGGTCCAGAGACGGTGATAACCCGTTCGATGAGCGGCATGCCGGTATCGAAATAATCGGCGATAGCCACCAGCGTGCCCACGTTGTTGACATTTATCCCGATATCGCGAGGGAGTCCACCGCTAGGTACTTCCATTCCGGTTAAGGATTTGATCAACATTTTTTCGGCGCCCTGCGGATATTTTACCCGTAATGGCACCACTTCGATGGGTTGATCGGGTTTGATGCGATTGCGCAAGATCTCGATAGCGTCTAATTTATTCAGCTCTACCCCAATGGTAGCGCGTGCCGCCCCCAGTTGCTGCCTAACGATTTCCGTGCCGCTCAACAGAGCTTCGGGGCGCTCTACCATAAGGCGGTGATCACAGCTCAGGTAAGGTTCACATTCCGCGCCGTTGACCACCAGGTGTTCGATTCGTTTGCCGGTGGGCAATGAATATTTGACATGGGTGGGAAAAGCGGCGCCGCCCATCCCAACTAAGCCCGCTTGCTGAATATGGTTGATAAATTCGTCTAACGATAGCGAACGCCAGTCGATCGGATTTTTTGCTTGGAAGTGTTGGGTGGCGTAGGGGTTGGCTTCGATCTCGATGGCCATCGAGAGCCGACCGTCCGGGCGGCGGCGTTGGTCGATTGCCCGCACCCATCCGCTGACCGGACTGTGCAGCGCCGTGGAGATGAACGCTCCCGGCTCGGCAATGAGCTGCCCCCGATCAACCCGGCTGCCTACGTCGACGATCGGACGAGCGGGCACACCCAGGTGTTGATCCAAGGGCAACACAAAGCGGCGACAAAAAGGAATGCGCTGAATGCTAAGGTGTTCCGTGCGCGCCTTGTTTTCATCCGGGAACACGCCATGCCCGAAACTCTGTTCATGGAATCGCAGGCGGTTCATCAACCGAGTATTGAATAACCGTTTAACTGTGTCGTTTAACGGCACATCGTATTCCCTCATGAGGTGATGGCTTGGATAGCGACAGAATCCCAACTAGCTTTGGTTTGCAACGCTTCGGATGTGCTCGCAAACCGGGTGTGGTGATACAGCGCTGATGTCCATCTCGTGCCGGGTGTGCGATGGCTGGAGTCAGTTCCAACGGATTATCCCTCTTGGGCACTTGGATTCCCTATCGCACAATCACGCTGTTGAGTTTTCTCACGTTTGCCGGTCGTTTCCCGCGTTCTCTTTCGGGTGTAAAACCCGCCTTCGGTATGCGGCGGGTTACACCTGTTCTCCGTGGGTAAACCATGGCCTTTCATTCACAGTCATCCACTATCGCCGAAATCAACACCGGACACGGCTAGCTAACGGCTCCTTTCATCAGCATGCCGATATCGGCTGGGTTTCGGGTGACCGTGACGCCAGCCTCTTCGAGAGCGGCGATCTTTTCGGCCGCCGTGCCTTTGCCTCCGGCGATAATCGCGCCCGCATGTCCCATCCGTTTGCCTGGCGGTGCGGTAACACCCGCGATAAACCCGACCACGGGTTTTTTCATGTTTTCTTTGATCCAGGCAGCGCAATCTTCCTCGTCTGAGCCGCCGATCTCTCCGACCATCACGACGCCCTCGGTTTCAGGATCATCATTGAACATCTGCATGTAATCCTTATGTTTTAAACCATTGACCGGATCGCCGCCGAGACCGACGCAGGTGGTTTGACCGAGGCCGAGTCCGGTTAACTGATGCACGACTTCATACGTGAGTGTGCCGGATCGAGAGACGACACCGATGGGGCCCTTTTTGTGGATATAACCCGGCATGATCCCAATCTTGATCTCATCCGGAGTGATGAGCCCCGGGCAGTTTGGGCCGACGAGCAAAGTTGGTTTGTCACGCATTTTATTGCGGGTTTTAATCATGTCACGTACCGGAATGCCTTCGGTAATGCAGATGACCAGCTCTATGCCGGCTTCCACGGCCTCGTCAATAGCGGCCGCCGCAAACGGTGGCGGAACGTAAATAACCGAAACATTTGCCCCGGTTTTCTCCTTTGCCTCGGCGACGGTGTCGTACACCGGCAGGCCCTCTACAGTCTGTCCGCCCTTCTTGGGCGTAACCCCGGCGACGAAACACGCTTTGCCGTTCGCATAGGCAACGCAATGTTCGGTATGAAACCGGGCGGTTTTACCGGTGATACCCTGAGTGATTACTCGTGAATCTTTATTAACTAGTATGGACATGGCTTAACCCTTTGTAGCGGCAACGGCTTTCTCTGCGGCATCCGCCATCGTCGTTGCCGTGATGAGATCGATACCCGAATCGGCTAGAATCTGGCGCCCCTTCTCCACATTGGTGCCTTCCAACCGGACCACCAGCGGCACAGTTAAGTGGACTTCTTCCGCCGCGGCTACCAGGCCTTGGGCGATGACATCGCAACGCAGAATACCGCCGAAGATATTGACTAGAATCGTTTTCAAGTTCTTGTTATGTAACATGATTTTGAACGCTTCGGTCACCTGTTCCGTAGTGGCTCCGCCCCCCACGTCGAGGAAATTGGCCGGACTAGCGCCGTAGAGTTGAATGATGTCCATGGTCGCCATCGCCAGGCCGGCGCCGTTCACCAGGCAGCCAATATTGCCGTCGAGCGCGATATAGCTCAGACCGTACTTCGAGGCATCGATCTCATCCGGATCTTCTTCATCGAAATCCCGGTATTCCGTTAAATAGTCCTGGTGGCGGTACAAGGCATTGCTGTCAATATTAATCTTGGCATCCAGGGCCAGCACCTTTTGATCGCCGGTAATGATTAGCGGATTGATTTCCGCAAGCGAGGCATCGGTTTCCCAGAACGCGGTATACAGAGCCTTAAAAAAGGTGACGGCTTGATCAATCGCGGCATCGGGAACACCGATTTTGCGCGCCAAATTTTCCGCTTCGCTATCGGTTAGACCGGCCTCGGGATCGACGGCGACCTTATGAATTTTCTCTGGTGTTTTCGCGGCGACTTCTTCAATTTCCGTTCCGCCTTCCGAACTCGCCATAATCACCACCCGCTGCGAGCCACGATCGACGACGGCACCCACGTAGAGTTCGCTAGCAATATCGGCGCCTTCTTCAATTAAAAGCCGTTTGACTTCTTTTCCTTCGGGGCCAGTCTGGTGAGTGACCAGCGTCATGCCCAAGATAGTGTTCGCGTGCTCTCGAACTTCATCGATGGAGCGTGCCAGTTTTACACCGCCACCCTTGCCGCGGCCTCCGGCATGAATCTGTGCTTTGACTACCCAGACATTCCCGCCGAGTTCTTCCGCTGCGGCAACGGCTTCATCGACAGAAAAACACGCCTTTCCCTTTGGCGTCGCGACGCCGTAGTTTCTGAGAATTTCCTTCGCTTGATATTCGTGAACTTTCATGATTTCTATCTCAGTTAGTGATGAGTGAACTTCAGGTGAGCCATAGACTTAACCCACCTAACAGAAAATTTCCCGTTTTGAATAGTTTGTTGTTTTCCTACCTCCTGGGTGGTTACCCGTTTTGTGTCAATGATCAACTGCTTGATATCCAGCCAGATTCATCAGGCGCCGCTGGAGGCGCGATGCGATTTCGGCCTCGAGATCGTCAATGCGAGCCTCGTAGTCCCGCTTGAGGGCTTCAAGCTCCGCCTGGTGGGCCTGGGCGATCGCCTGCCGGGCCATTGTTTCTACTTGATGGGTAAACGGTGTGACCCGCCCGGCTAATTCTTGCAAGGTTCGCCAGCCATGTAAACGTTCCTTGGCTACCTCGGTGAGCGCGGTGTCCACACGGTAGCGCAGTGGCCCGTCTTCGTCATCTTCCGCTTCCACAAAAGGTGATTTCCCAGATTGGTCCCGTACTTCGAGCTTTAGGTAGTCTGCTAGTGCCAGCGGCGCGGGATCCTGTTCTGACAGGGGCACGAAATGGGTACGGAAACGGCGTTCAGTTAAAGACCAGTCCGCCGGGGTGAGCGGAGGCTCTCCGGCCCAAGGTTTGTCCAAATCGGGATTACCCGCCAAATCGATTCGCGAACCGAACACGCCTTCACGCTGCGGATCGTAGCGAAATAGAGGAAATGCCCGGCTTTCGACCGCTTTGCTGGCCTGTTCGAGGGTCTGGCTCGATGGAAACCCATGGCGTTCGGGACTGGGGGTATGCACATGTATTAAGGCGGGCCCTGTGAAATCCAGGGCCGCCTTGAAGCTTTCCATGAAATGATCGGGATCGGAGATTGCTGTCTGCGCCACATAGGCCTGACGTTGGGCCATCGCGAACAAACCCATATTGAGCTTTGGATTTCGCGTGGGAACAGTGGGCGTAGCGGTGAATCCATTGGTTTCAAGGCCAATATTTAGATCGGATAGGATCAAGATTTTAATAGGTAACCCCGAGACTAACAGCCAGCTGAGCGCCGATAAACCGTGGCCGCCTAAACCGCTGTCGTTGCCGATAATGAGCAGCGGTGGGCAGAGCGGCTTTTCATCGGGGTTTAGCTCTTCCCAGTTCAGGTGTTCGGATTCGGCGTGCTTGCGCGCCGCCTCCATGGGGCGGGTGAGTTCAAGCTTCGCTTTGCGCAATAACAGCAGACTCAAAAGGGTATCGCGCAGTTGGCCTTCCAGTAGTCCGGCGGCAAGCTGGGGGGTCTCACCACTTAAATCCATGGCGACTGGAACCCGGAATGGGTTGTGCGGAAACACCCCCGCCCAGGTCGCCACCGAACCCGGGGCCACGGCAATACTCAGCAGCGCTTGTCCTACGCCGTGAGGTCCCTGCGACAATCGCTGATGTGCTTCCCCGAGCCGTTTCGCCAGATTCACCAGCCTGCGCAAACGGATGGCATCCAAGCCAACGCCCACGGTAGCGTTATCGAGATGCTCGGTGAGCGCTCCCAATTGGACTTGCCCTGAACGCATGAGTGTCAGGCCCTCCGCAAGCGCGTCCAGATCCCCGGTGGGCAAGGCATCGGCGAGGGTTTTCCGAATCGACTCGGTGCACGCCGCACGCTGCCGGTCTAGCTCGGCTAACAAACTATCCATGTGGGGCCGTCGGTAAAATTCCACCACCGCCAGCGCCCATCTGACCGCAATCTTTTCTCCTGATCCCGCTTCCGCGCCATCGCCTCCGGCTAGCGATTGCTGGCAAGGTCGTGACAGCATGATAGGTGCTGCCGTGTCCACCGGCGGGCCTAAGTTCAGCCGATCGATAGTAGTTCTCGCGGTATCGGGTAACTGTTCCCAAGTTTGCCAGAGTTGACGTGCCTGAACGACGCGTTGAGGGGTCTGAGGACTGCTCTTGAGGGCGTGTGGCGCACAGACCTCGACACACAGGCCGCAGGCTTTGCAGGTGTCCGGGTTGATCGCCAGGGACAATAGCACCCCGCTATCTTTTTGCGTGCGTTCCGGTGCATGAAACAAGGCTTCGGTGAAGGCAATCGGCAGATCATCGAGCCGGCACGCGAGCGCCTCGGCCGCCCGTTCCACGGACTGCTTGCGTTCGCCTTGGAGTGCCATTTTGTCCTTCAGCCAGTCAAAGGCATCACGCACGTGTTGGCCGGCTGTTGGATATAACGCCGTGGGCAACCGGCCCTGATTTTGAATTCTGGCCGCAAGCTTGCTTGCCACCATGCGCAAGCTCTCGGCGCCGGCTAACTGGATCCCCGTGGCGAGTAACTCGCCAGTGCTGATGGCGGTAGCCCCGATCGCCGAATCCGGACAACAGGTCCAGCATTGGCCACAACCGCTGCACAGCAGAGGGTCGAAACTGGGTAAGCTATCGCGGACACCGCTGAGGTCCCTAAAGCTCGATGACAATGCAGGTACCGTACCGGTGGCCAGATTCGGTTCCGGGGTCAGTCGATTGGCTTGATCACGGCGATACAAAATACCCACCTGGTCCCAGAATCGGGGTAAACTGGCATAGCCATCGCTCACTCGCCCCAGGGGGCGCACCCCCAGTGGTGTGCTTTCATCCGTGTCGGCGCTATCGATTTCCTCGGTGGGGTGTGCGACGGCGTAGTCTATTTTTCGTAAACCTTCCAAACCCGCTGTAAACGTATTCAGTCTGAGTGCCCGCGTTTCCTCGTTAAGGTTTTTCAGAACCTGCTCCCGTCTGGCGACCACCTTTTGCAGTGGATGATCCAAGCGTCCCATTTCGAGCAATGTGCCGATGGTAGCCCCCAGCAATCGCTCCTGCTGAAGTTCGGGATCGAGTTCACGGAACTCGCCGGGTCCCGCGCAGAATAGGCTCAGCTGTTTTTGTTGCAGTCCCCGTCGTAAAGCACCGGCTAAGGATTGGCAAAGCTGTTCATCGCTCAGTGGACTTATGAACAGCAAGGCGCCATTATCTAGCAATCGATCGAGTGGGTTAGACAAACGGTGCCACTGGGGTGCTGCGATAATGGCTAGATCAACGGGCGAGTCCGCGCCTGGATCCCGCAGCGTGGTGTTCTCGGAATTGACCGCGTGGGTTAAGCGCTCTATACAGTAAGAGGCATAGCGTTCCCAAAACAGACAAGGCTGACTGCGAATCTGGCCGCCTAGAAGTTGTTGCAAAAACACAGCGACATCCATTCCCAAGCCTCGGCCATCTTGTCCGGATAGTCGATGAATCGCGATGGTAAGCGCATTGCGCGGGCGTAAATCCGGTGAAGGTGCATCGCTTTTGAGCCCTCGTACGGTCGCTTCCGGGTAGTCGCGGCGCAGCGTGTCGAGCAGCACCTGGCGTTTTGGGTAATGACTGGGAGGGCAGGAGAAGTCGATCCCGAGATAAATCGGCTTGTCGGTAGGACGTGGCGATTGGGTGTTCAACTGTTGGCATAGAGCCACCAGATCGGCGCCTCGCAAGGCCAAGCCCCCTAAACCATAGAGTACCGAGCGTAAGGGTAGGGGTTGTAGCTGATTACGGTTAAGCAAGGCACGTATTTCCCGCAGCAACGGCGCTTCGTGAGCGAGCGAAGCCGGCACGCATTCGAGTACGGCGACAGCGGATTTTCCTCGTAAGCAATTCACGATCTCGCGTTCAGGCAGGGGGCGCAGACAGCGAATTCCGAGTACGCCTAGCTTGATGCGTTGCTTGCGTACATAATCGGACACGGCTTCCGCGGTTTCGATGGCGGCGCCTTGAACGATAAATACGATACGCGCATCGTCACAACGATAAGTGGACATGACGTTCAGCTCGCGGCCGGTCCGTGCGGTCAAAAGTTCAAACGATTGCGTTATGATCGGATCGAGATCCGGTTGCAGATACACCCGGTTAGAAGCCAGGCTTAGCGCCCAGCTATCGGACCCTTGCAGGGCGCCGTGCAGTACCGGAACATCCAGATCATGCCAACGGGGTATCCTGCGGCGCGACTCGCCGAACACCAGTTTGTGCGCGGGTGCCGTGACGGGTAGCGGATCATCGGGCCGGCCGAGGAAGCTGCGCACCACAGATGGCGGCGGTAATGTCACCTCCTGTGCGGCTAAAGCGGTGTGCTCGCCATCCATGGCGAGCAGCACGGGGATCAATGCTTGTTCGGCGATACGGCGAGCCGCCAGCGTCATGTGGACGGCTTCTTGGACATTGGCGGCGATCATCACCACGCAGCCCGAGTCTGCGCTCAGGTGGTAGCTCTCGTGGCCACTGCCCAATGTGCCGCCTTGCGCGGCCAAAGCGCGGTTGTCCACGTGGATCACCAGCGGCAGGTGTCGGCCAGCCGCCATCACCAGCAAATCCTGAGCGCTAGCCAGATCCGGACCAGAAATGAATACCGTTGTCCGGACGCCCGCCATCGTTTGGCCAATCGCCGCCGCCAACGCGCCTCTTGGTGCTTCGGCTTCCCAACTATTCAACGTACGCCCTAAGCAGTTAATGGTTTTGCGGGCTTGTTCCGCCTTCCAGGTAAAGACCGCGCCTTCGGTTGGAAACGTCCCTCCGAGTCCTGCGGCTTCAGCGATGCAGGCTTCGGTGATCGCCACGGCGGTATTGCCATCCAGCACGGTTTCAACGCCGGCTGGATAGCCATCCTCGGCCTCGGCCGATTGACCGAAGAGGCGATGGAATAGCGCGATGGCCGAGGTGGTGAGGCTAGGCATAACGTGCGTCGCCGAAATCCTTTGGATCGCTGTGGGTGAATTGGGCGCCTTCCAACCACTGGATGGCGCCGGTGGGGCAACGGTCGGTAATTTCTGGCCTGGCCGGTCCGCCCGCGGCGTAGTCAACCACGGGCAGGTGGCTAAGCATGCGGATCAGATTGCCCGGTGCATCCGCAGCGCAACGGCCACAGGCGTCGCAAGCAACGGTGCACACCGCTCTCGCATCCTCGCCGGCCAGGATGGAACTGCACTGCACCAGCAATTTATGGCTTAACGGCAGAATCTCGAACAAGTCACGAGGACATGCCTGCACGCAATCGCCACAGGCGGTGCACGTATCGATATCCACTACCGGCATGGAATTGTTATTCATGTGAATAGCATTGAAGGTACATGCCAGATTACAGTCGCCGAGCCCTAAACAACCGAACGCGCAGCCCTTGCCGCCCCCGGAGACCACGGAAGCGGCGCGGCAGCTTTCAAATCCCCGATACTCCGCAATTTGGTGCGCCTGCCCACGCCCTCCCGCACAGTGCAATCGCGCGACTTTTTTCTCCTGCTGGCCAGCGCGGACTCCGAGATACTCCGCAATGGCTTCGATGGCCGCTCGACTGGCAACGGTGCAGCCGCTCGGAGGCTGGTGATGAAGTACAATTTTTTGGGCAAAACCGCTGCACCCGGGTTCTCCACAGGCGCCGCAATTTGAACCCGGCAACATGTCTTCCACCTGTTCAATTCTGGGATCTGAAGCGACCCGCAGAAACCGGTAAGCTACCGATAACACGATGCCGAAAAACAATCCTAAGCCAGCCATAATGCTGGGTGCGACGAGGAACGGGTTCATCAATCAAGAAGAAAGGGGGCAACGTGCAGCCACTGGGATAGCCGATTCAAGACCGAAGGAAACTGAGAGGTGTATTTTGATTTCATCGTATTAATTCTCCTAGGCGGACTGAGAAATAGGTCCTCTGCTCCATCTTTTCATGCCGCGTTAAAGGGCGCGGCACGTTCGATTAATTCGTCCAATCCCGGTTCATCCGAATCCATGGGTTTCCCTGGGTGAATACAGTGGGCCGGACAGCTTTCAGCCGCTTGTACGAGTTGGGCGAATGTGCCGGCATTTCTATCGCCGATGAACGCTTGTTTGTTCTCGTTATAGACGAAAAGCGTGGGATTGATGCTCATGCAATCATTGCAGGAGGTGCAAAGCAAACTGTCAATCCAAGCTTCATCGAAATTGATAGCCTCCTCCTCTCCGGCGGGAATTGTTGCTTCCGGCTCGGAAGATTTTCCCTCATGGGGAAGTTCAGCATGAGCGGAAGGATTTGGCGAAATCATCGTTGGTGCGGGCGTTTTGCCAGATAAATCGAGGCCTAGCAGTACTTGGGTTAGCCGCTGCATGGCTTCCCCCGCGGCTTCATTGCGCACCCTTTCCAACTCTTCGGCATGTTGCGCCTGCAAGCGTTCACGTTCAGCCGCCGCTTGCGCCCGTTCCTCGGTGCGCGTCTTCTCGATCGCCTGTTCCACGTAGCGGTTGCGTTCTCCCGCGAGCTCTTGCAGCGTTCGCCAGTAGTTTAAACGGTCACGGCATGCCATTATCAGCTCGCGCGAGATGACCAGCCGGCGCAATGTGGCGCTCCCATCGACCGCGAGGACAAAGGGGATGCGTTGATAGGCTTGCTCCAGATCCAAAGCCAGGTATTGGTCCACGGGTAGCAGCAGGTCGGAATCGCATTCCGCAGGGATCAGCCTAAAATGATCACGAAGCCGCTTGATCAACAAGGCATAGTCGGCGAATGTAAACGCGATATCGGTGGACACGGCGGTGCCATTTTCATCGCGGTAGTCGAAGCGGTACACGGGCCAATCGGCTCGCGGTTGGGGGTTCGAACTGAAGTCCATCAGCGCTGCGGAGGTTTGATCCGCGGCGGGATTGAGGTGAAAAAAAGGATGGGCTCGGCCCTCCAGCGCGGCACCTGCCACCAACCAAGCGTTCAACGGTACACCCACCGTCTCGGCTGCTGGACGCAAGCCTGTGTTGACGACATGCAAACTGGTGCGGGTGGCGTCGAGCGCGGCGAGGAAACCGGTTAATAGATGCTTGGATCGGGCGGGGGAGGATTGTGACACGACGGCTTGTCGGTGGCCGATGCCGAGGTACCCCAGCTCGGTACGATAATTCTGAAACGGGCCTTCATCGGTTCCAGCGCCGGGGTTGTTGTGCGCCTGAACTCGCACCAAGATGTGCACCGGCCTGCCAGAATTCAATAGTCGAGAGAAGGATTGCAGCCCACTACGTGCCACGCGATCCGCGGATTCCAGGGCGATCACGGCGGGAACCAATAACAGCTCTTCTTGAGAAAAAGCTTCCCAATCAAAATTGGCGAACCAGGGATCATGAATCACGGGATCGTAAATTCTATTGATTTCCAGCTGAGCGATACGCACCGCACAGAAGGTCTTGGCGAGTTTGTTAGCGAGCTCATCGAAGAGCGCGGTAGCCCGTGCGCAGGGGTCAGGATCACTGATGGCCTCGAAGTCTGGCGTCGTTTCCAGCCAAGGATTGGCGAGTTTGCCTAAATGAACGAAATGCACCAGAACAGGATCTTCGTGCCAGTGTTCCAGCACGTGTAGGGCTTCTTCAATGCGTTTGCGCTGGGCCATGGGCATGGCCTTAGTGCCTTTAGCATGGTCCATCACCGAGGATAGGGCGGCCGGATCGAAGTACAAGCCAGCCAGGCCCACGCTATCGCGTGCCATTCTGGGCTCGATGGATTCATCGGTTTTGCTCCATTCCACTTCCAGTAAGCGGTGCAACTCGCCAATGAGCCGCTTGATCTGTGCCTGAAAACGATGACGGCGGGGAATAACCCGACTCCGTATGGCGTGGTTTAGCAGATGGATGGCGGCGAAACGGCCATAGCCCAACAGTTGCCCGCCCTCAGGTATCGCGGCCACGAGCCGGTCGAAATCGGCTTGAAGTTGAGATTGGTTTTGCGGATCTAGCTTGAGGTGAGCCTGCAGGGCCTTACCCGATTCCAGGAATACGGGAGTGGCGTCCAGCGGGGCTTCGCTCAGCCTCAAGCGCTCGCGTATGTGGCGTTCCAGCCACGGGAGATTGTCTCTTAAGATCCGCGCCGATTCCTCATCGGGGGCAAAGGAATTCACCCTATCACGGGAAAAGTCGGAAAGGGAACGGACGAGTTCCGCAGCCTCTTGATGACCGTTGGCCGTTTCGGGGGGGATTAGGAACAAGGGATAGATATAACGCAGCTTGGAGGTGTCTCGAAATGGATTCAACAAGGCGGGAAGATAATCATCACCGACCGGTCGCAGTTGCTGCTTTGCGCTTGGATCGCCTAAGTGAAAGTGGCGCAAGCTAAACATAAGATCCCGGGTGGTTTGGGTATCCTTAACCGCGGTGGGCATGACGGGCATCGTCCCCACAGAGCTTTCCAAGCTGAGGCCTTGACGTTCGCTGCTGACTTTTGTGATTGTCGGGATGTCCATTATGTAGCGGAAGATAGTCCGATTGTTGACCGTGCGAGCGGCACCGCCCGCAGCCGTTCAAACGGCTAGGCGATCGAAAATTCTTTCAAGCGCGTCCAGTTTCTCCTCGATCGGCATGTCCTTCCCTTGGCTGGATAACTCTTCGTAACGGGGTACGTCGGGATTGCGGTAGAGCAAACCGATGGGTATCGGGAGGGTTTCAACCGCAATCTGCCACGCGGTGGTGAGTTCGCTGGGATCGTGCTGGCGTTGGTTGGGAAAACTGCGCAATAGATTTTTTTCGACCCCGATACCCTTGTCATGGGTGAGCAGCAGCAATTGGGAAGGATCATTTTGAGGTTCCTGCAATACCGTGGGCGCATAGACCGGACAGCGTTGCAGAATGCGGACAAAGCTCAATCCCTTATGCGCATGGGCTGCTTTAAGGGTCGCATGCAGGTGCACGGGGTTCCAATCGATGGTCTGCGCGACGAAAGAGACATTGGTGATTCCTAGGGTCACGGTAAGCGGGTTGTGTGCGGCTAAAACGGCGCCTCCCGGATGGGTGTTGGTCTTTAACCCCAATGGACTCGTAGGCGAGGTCTGTTTCTTGGTGAGGCCGTACACGCCATTGTCGAAAACCAGTACTGTGATGTCCATGTTATAACGTATGGCGTGAATCCAGTGCGCCGTACCGATGGAAAAGCAATCGCCATCACCGGTTGCCACCCAAACGTCTAATTCCGGGCGTCTCGATTTGATCCCGCAGGCTACGGGCAGTGCTCGGCCGTGCAGTCCATGAAACCCGTAGGTTCCCATATAATGGGGAAATCGGCTGGAACAGCCGATGCCCGAGACCATCACGGATTTTTCGGGTGGTAGTTGTTCATCTCGGCAGATGCGCTGCAGCGCCACCAAAATGCCGTGATCACCGCACCCAGGGCACCAACGGGCCTCGCCACCGGCGTAGTCGCCGATGGTGAAGTAGCGCTCGTGGATATCTAAGGACCAGTCTGCTTTCAGGCCGAACATGGGTTTTCCTTCCTAGATTCAAGCGTTGAGACGGCGGATCAGTTCTTTGTAGATGGCGGCTGGCTGTAGCGGTTGCCCATAAACGTTTGACCAGCAATCAATATCGATCAGGGTATGTGCCCGCAATAGCCAGGCTAACTGGGAATATCGTCGATTCTCGGGAGTGATAAAAGGAGCATTCGGAGGATCGCTGTAATTGAGCTCGATGGTTAAGACCTGCTTGAAGCGGCTAAAGATCGCTTTTAACCCGGGCTCCATGGGCGATAAAAAACGCAGGTGCAGGGAAGAGACCTGATAACCTTCGGCTTGTGCCTTATCGACCGCCTCCTCGATTGCGCCTAGTGTCGATCCCCAACCGACCACCAACAACTCACCTTGGGCGGCACCATGCACCGCAGGCGGTTTCAACGAGCTTTGCAGCGCCGCGAATTTGCGGCTGCGCATGTTCATGCCGGTTTGGTTGGCGTCTGGATCGTAAGCCACCTTGCTGCGGTTGGTGTGCGCCAGTCCGGTTAATACATATTCTCCACCGCGCATGCCGGGAATTGGACGGGGGGACAACCCGGTGTCCGGGTCCCAATTAAACGGGGCCACGGTTTCATCCCAGGCCGATTGATCGACAGGCAGAGCCATCCACCCGGCGTTGGGTTTAGGCCGAGGGTAGGGTTGGACGCCGGTCGCCAGGTTAGCATCGGTCAACAAAATGACCGGTGTGCGGAAGGATTCGGCGAGCTTGCGCGCCATGACCACGAAATGAAAGCATTCGGCTATGGTCGCCGCGGCGATGACAACTTTGGGTGCATCTCCCGGTTCACCGTAAAGGGCGGCCAGTAAATCCCCTTGTTCGACTTTGGTGGGTAGTCCTGTAGACGGTCCACCGCGTTGTACCACGATGATCACCAAGGGAATTTCCGCCATTACCGCCAGGGCAATGTTTTCCGTTTTCAGGGCCAGTCCCGGTCCGGAGGTGATCGTACAGGCGGTCTTGCCTGCGAACGAAGCGCCGATGGCGAATCCGATGGCGGCGATCTCGTCCTCGGCCTGGTGGACGAAACCGCCAACTGCTGCGAACACATCGGCAAGATAATGGGACGCGGATGTGGCCGGGGTGATGGGGTACATGGCGACCAACTCCATCCCCGAAGCCATGACTCCAAGCCCTAAGGCTTGATTGCCGTTGGATACGATATAGCGTTCTTCTGCGGCATAAGCTTTGGAGGGTATTTCGTAACAAAAATCCAGCTGCTGCTTGGCAAACTCAACACCGGCGAGCAGTAGCTTCTGATTGAGTTCCACCACCTTTTTGCCTTTGCGGCCCAGGGTGGTGTGGATCTCTTGAGACGCCTTGTCGATATCCCGACTATAAATCTGACAAAGCATTCCCAATACAAACATATTTTTGCCTAGTCGTGGATTCGGTGTGATCTCCAGGCAGGCTTCCTCGATAGGCAATTCATGAACAAGCAGTTCATTGTCGAGGAATTCCGTCACGGCCGATTGATATTGCGCCGCGATCTCTGGGATCGGACTGGTGCGCCATTTGTTTTCGAGTAGAATCGCCGTGCCCGCTTGAAAAGCGCCCGCGGCGATGCGTGAATAAAGCACCTGTTCATTGAAAGCGATGACTAGATTCGCATCGTCCCCCATATTGGTCACATAATTCGATCCAAGACGGATGCGAATTCCGCTCGCCCCGGCGGGCGAGCGCGCCGGTGGTTTTATCTCGGCCGGTATAATTTCAACCGTCCATACACCATTGCCCATCTTGGCACTGATCGCACCAAAGGTTTGGCCCGCTTTTTGGGCGCCCTCACCGGAGTCACTTACGATCTCGACAATATGTTCATCTAGGATCTGAGGTAGTGGATTCGAGATTACCGATGCTGGGTTGATTGCGGATAGTTTTGAGGCTACTGGTGATGAATTCGACATGGCTCTCACGCAATTTTCGATAGGCGGATCATGCGAGGGATATCATTGCCTTGTTGTTGTGTTTTTATATTTGTGCAGTCGCCCCGCTGCTTGCGGCGGGGTTTAACCTTTATGGGCGAGACGCTGCCCCGTTCCCGATTGTCGGCTAGTTGCCGGTCCCACGCACTAGAGTGGGCATTTAGATTGCTCCTTGCCGCATGGTAATTAAATTGAAGGGTTTAATCAACAACATCGAGTGTGGCGTTAATGCTTGTTTTACCGTACGCTTATTAACATAATGCTGGTTAGCATTGAGCCTGACATAAAAACTTCATAAAATTATTTATAGGACTTGAGCAATAAAAATAATAAGATTATGATAAAAATCTAGATGACTTTGCTGCTTTTTTTAGAATAATAAAACACCCCGGCCATCCCACCTTGTAGTCGGACTTGAAAATAATTTTAAGACGGTAAGTCTGGATAATATTTTCCAGAAGAGGAGATCATCCAATGTGCCCACTGAGCAGCCACTGCTTTGCCTTATCGTTCACTACAGTAATGAATGCCGCGCGACACGGAGACGCGTGCTTGCAGTTGGCGATTTCTTGCTCTTGGTTTAAAGACTTTAGCCAGCCGGCAGAATCTTAGCACTGTTTGTCAAACCCAAGGGGGGGTGAGATGAAAATTGCAAGAGGTCTGGATGTACCGGTCTCGGGTAAACCTGATCAGACGATCAGCACGGGTCCTAAGGTCAACACGGTAGCGCTAATTGGGGACGACTATATCGGCATGAAGCCGACGTTGATGGTTGCGGAGGGGGATAAAGTCAAGCTCGGTCAAGCGCTGTTTAGCGATAAAACAACTCCGGGTGTTAATTATACTTCGCCAGGCGCGGGTGTGGTTAAGGCCATTAACCGCGGTCCCCGGCGAGTGCTTCAATCCGTGGTGATCGCGCTTGAAGGCGACCAAGAGGAAACCTTCACTTCCTATGCCCCCTCCGAGCTGGCTACTCTATCCACTGAGCAGGTCAAAGAAAATTTGCTGGCTTCGGGCCTATGGAGCGCGCTGCGTACACGGCCCTACAGCAAGGTCCCCCTGCCGGAATCTTCGCCACATTCGATTTTTGTTACCGCAATGGACAGCAATCCCTTGGCCGTTAGCGCCGAGCGGGTCATCGCGGAATACGCTCAAGATTTCGTTAATGGCTTGGCGGTAGTGACCAAGCTGACCGATGGCAAGGTATTCGTTTGTAAGTACTCCGGTGCCAATATTCCCGATTTTCCCGATGCGTCGATTTCCGTTGAGGAATTCTCCGGGCCTCATCCCTGTGGGTTGGTGGGAACCCACATTCATTTGCTGGATCCTGTGGGTGCCACTAAAACGGTTTGGTATTTAGGCTATCAGGATCTGATCGCTATTGGTCGCCTGTTTGTTTCGGGCCGGCTGTCCACCGAACGCATTATTTCTCTGGCCGGTCCAACGGTGAAGCGGCCGCGGTTGATCCGAACGCGTCTTGGAGCAAATACCGGCGATCTCGTTAAAGACCAACTCGATGATATGGACTGCCGAGTGATTTCCGGCTCACTTCTGGCGGGCCGCCGAGCGGGCGGTTGGGCAAGCTATCTAGGGCGTTATCACACACAGATCACGGTGTTGGAGGAAGGTGGGGAGCGCCATCTCCTCGGTTGGATTGCCCCGGGGATGAACGATTATTCCGCCACCAATGTTTTTCTTTCCTCCTTGTTCAAGGGCCGATCGTTTCCCTTTACGACTTCGCAGCATGGTAGTCCGAGAGCGATGATTCCCATCGAAAATTATCAAGATGTGATGCCCATGGATTTTCTCGTGGTGCCGCTGTTGAGATCCCTGCTGGTCGGAGACACGGATAGGGCGCAGCAATTAGGCTGCCTGGAATTGGACGAGGAAGATCTTGCGTTGTGCACTTTCGTATGCCCAAGCAAATATGATTATGGCCCATTGCTACGGGACTCGCTTACTCGGATCGAGAGGGAAGGCTGATGCGTCTGTTACGAAATTTCCTGGATAACATCGATCCGTTGTTTTCGAAAGGGGGACGCTTCGAAAAGTATAATGCCGTCTACGAAATGATCGATAGCGTATTATACACCCCCGGTAAAGTAACCCGAGTGGCACCCCACGTACGGGATGGCATTGATTTAAAGCGTCTCATGGTCTTCGTGGTCTTTGCGATCACGCCGGCCGCGCTGGTGGCGATATGGAATGCGGGTTATCAAGCCAATACGGCTATGGCGGTCGAGGGAATAACCAGTGCTTCTGGATGGCCGGGACTATTCTTGAGCACGCTACATATCGGCTACGACCCCGGCAGCGTGTGGGATTGCTTTTGGCACGGCTTGGTTTATTTTTTGCCAATTTATATTGTGACCCTTGTTGCGGGGGGATTTTGGGAAGTACTCTTTGCTGGAGTGCGTAACCATGAGGTTAACGAGGGCTTCCTGGTGACTTCGTTGTTATTCGCATTGACGTTGCCACCATCGATTCCGCTTTGGCAGGTAGCGCTGGGAATGTCGTTCGGGGTGGTAATCGCCAAGGAAGTCTTCGGTGGTACCGGCAAGAATTTCTTAAATCCAGCGCTAACCGGCCGCGCATTTTTATTTTTCGCCTATCCCGCTCAAATGTCGGGAGATTCCGTGTGGACCGCGGTGGATGGCTTCAGTGGCGCGACACCGCTCGCGATCGCCGCTGCTGGAGGCATGCAAGGGCTGGCCCATGCACATATTAGCTGGATGCAGCTTTTCTTGGGTCAAGTGCAGGGCTCGCTGGGGGAGACTTCCACACTCGCCTGCCTGATAGGGGCCGCCTTTTTAATCTATACCAAGGTCGCCTCGTGGCGCATCATCGCTGGCGTAATGCTCGGCATGGTGGCCACCACTTTAATGTTTAACTTCTTTGGCAGCGAGTCCAGCCCGATGACTTCGGTCCCATGGTATTGGCACCTCGTATTGGGCAGTTTTGCCTTTGGTACGGTCTTCATGGCGACGGACCCGGTGACGGCCGCCACCACGCATGCGGGCCGCTGGGCTTATGGTGTACTGATTGGTTTTATGATCATATTGATTCGAGTGGCCAATCCGGCTTTTCCCGAGGGGACGATGCTCGCCATACTCTTCGCCAACATCTTTGCTCCAATGATCGATTATATCGTGATGCGCGTGAACATCTATCGACGGATGCGCCGCAATGCCTGATAACAATAGCCCTAAAAAAACACGTTCTCCCGATTCTATCGGTAGAACTCTGGTGATTGCTATTATCCTGTGTCTAGTTTGTTCGGTGCTCGTATCCAGCGCCACGGTACTGCTTAAACCGATTCAGGAACGCAACAAGGTTCTGGATCGCAAGAAAAATATTCTTAGAGCCGCCGGCTTATTGACAACCGATGCGGATATCGAGGCGCTTTTTAAGGAAATCGAACCCCAGGTCATCAATTTGGCTACTGGAGAGGTTGATGATGGGGTTGATCCAAGAACGTTCGATGCGCGGAAAGCCGCTGATGATCCTGCCCGAGGTGTGGCCATTCCAGCGGATCAGGATCTTGCAAAGATTAAAAGACGCGCCAATGATGCGTTAATCTATTTGGTCAAGGACGGGGAGCGGATCAAGAGCATCATCTTGCCAATCCACGGCAGAGGTCTCTATTCCACACTCTATGGATTTATTGCTCTACGGAATGACGGGAACACCATCGAGGGTCTGAGTTTTTACGAACATGGTGAGACACCGGGGCTGGGCGGTGAAGTTGATAATCCACGGTGGCGCAATCAGTGGGTTGGTAAACGAATTTATGATGATAAAGGCGAGCTCAAGTTCCAGGTAATCAAAGGCGGAGTGGACACCAGCCGACCCGATGCTCAATATCAGGTGGACGCCATAGCGGGGGCGACGCTTACCAGCCGGGGGGTGAACAATCTGATGCACTATTGGTTCAGCGATGCAGGTTTTCTTCCGCTGCTCCGGAGGCTCACCCATCACGATTCTTGAAAACCTGATCAAGTTATCCAATAACTAGTCATTACAGGTGACCGCTATGAATGAAGAGGTTAAGAAAATTATCACCGATCCCTTGGTGGATAACAACCCCATTACCTATCAGATTCTTGGCGTTTGCTCCGCGCTGGCCGTGACGACTTCGATGAAGACGGCATTGACCATGAGTATCGCATTAACGGTGGTGACGGCTTTTTCGAACGCGGCGGTTAGTCTGATCCGCAACTATATGCCGAATAATATCCGCATCATTGTGCAGATGGCGATCATTGCTTCTTTAGTGATTGTAGTCGATGAGGCGTTAAAGGCCTTTGCTTTTGATATTAGTAAGCGGCTGTCCGTGTTTGTCGGCTTGATTATTACTAATTGCATCGTACTGGGACGTGCTGAAGCCTTTGCGTCTAAAAACCCCGTGGGGGTAAGTTTTTATGATGGGATCGGTAATGGTTTAGGCTACGCCGTGATTTTGCTCGGTGTGGGGTTTGTGCGTGAACTATTTGGCTCCGGCAAACTGTTTGGTTTTGACATATTGCCTCTGGTCACGGAAGGCGGCTGGTACAGGCCCATGGGCATCATGTTATTGGCTCCCAGCGCATTTTTTATCATCGGTTTCTTCATCTGGGGATTGAGATCATGGAAGACGGCGCAGATTGAAAAGCCGGAATACCAGATTCGTGAAGTTCATCGAACCGAGGCAGCGTGATGGAAACACATTTGAATTTGTTCATTCGAGCGGTTTTCATCGAAAACTTGCCGCTCACTTTTTTCTTGGGGATGTGCACTTTTCTGGCGATTTCTAAAAAAATTGAAACGGCGATCGGATTAGGTATCGCCGTGATCGTGGTGCAGGTGGTCACCGTTCCCGTCAATAATCTGGTCTATGAGTATTTGCTTAAGGAAGGTGCTTTAGCGTGGGCCGGTTTTGGAGAGGTCGATCTGAGCTTCCTCGGCTTGATTAGCTATATCGGAGTCATCGCCGCCATCGTACAAATTCTGGAGATGATTTTAGATCGATTCTTTCCTGCGCTTTACCACGCACTCGGTATTTTTTTACCATTAATTACGGTGAATTGCGCAATTCTGGGAGGGGCACTGTTGATGGTGGAACGTGAGTATAGCTTTGCCGAGAGCGTGACCTATGGCTTAGGGACCGGCGTGGGTTGGGCGTTGGCGATTGTCGCGCTGGCTGCTATCCGCGAGCGGCTCAAATACAGCGACGTTCCCGACGGGTTGCAGGGGTTGGGCATCACGTTCATTACGACAGGCCTGATGTCCCTGGGATTTATGGCTTTCTCCGGAATACAGCTTTGACCACTGAAAAGAGGTAGCCAACATGCTTGAAGTCGGTCTGGGTGTTACGATGTTTACGGGTATCGTGCTCAGCTTGGTGATGATCATACTCGTCGCGAGGTCTTGGTTGGTCAGCTCGGGCAGTGTCAAGATTCTCGTCAATAATGAAAGAACTATCGATGCCCCAGTGGGTTCTAAATTGAATGCCGCGCTGGCGGGCGCGGAACTCTTCGTTTCCACGGCCTGTGGCGGGGGAGGGACCTGCGGACAATGCCGGGTTAAGGTATACGAGGGAGGGGGGGCCATCCTGCCGACAGAAGCCTCCTTAATTACCAAGCGGGAGGCGGCGGAGGGGGCTCGACTGTCTTGCCAGGTCACCGTCAAACAGGATATGAAGGTGCGCGTCCCCGATAATGTCTTCGGGGTAAAGAGGTGGGACTGCCGGGTGCGTTCCAATAATAATGTGGCAACCTTCATCAAGGAGCTGGTTATGGAGTTACCTAAAGGAGAGCGCATCGATTTCCGGGCCGGTGGATACGTGATGATCGAATGCCCGCCACACCACATCAAGTATCGGAATTTCGATATCGACAAGATATTTTGCGACGAGTGGGATCGTTACGATATGTGGCGTTACGAGTCTGTGGTTAAAGAGCATACTATTCGCGCTTATTCCATGGCTAGCTATCCAGAAGAGACCGATATCATTATGCTGAATATTCGCATAGCTACCCCGCCCCCCGGAGCTGCTCCCGACATTCCTCCGGGTAAGATGTCCTCCTATATATTTAATCTTAAGCCAGGGGATCAAATTACCGTATCCGGTCCTTTCGGCGAGTTTTTTGCCAAAGATACCGACTATGAAATGGTTTTTATCGGCGGGGGAGCGGGCATGGCTCCCATGCGTTCCCATATTTTCGATCAGTTGAACCGGCTCAAATCGAAGCGGAGAATGAGCTTTTGGTATGGGGCGCGGAGTCTGCGTGAAGTATTTTATGCCGATCAATTCGACAAACTTCAAGCCAACAATGATAACTTCTCCTGGTCATTGACCTTATCAGACCCTTTGCCGGAAGATAACTGGAAAGGCTATACCGGGTTCATTCACCAATCCTTGTTTGATAACTACCTCAAGGAGCATCCAGCGCCTGAAGATTGTGAGTATTATCTCTGCGGTCCGCCTATGATGAATACTGCGGTGATCAAAATGCTCGAAGACTTAGGGGTGGAAGCAGAGCATATCATGCTTGACGACTTCGGCTGATTTCATTTTTTATTAGTTCATCATCGGATGGTGTTAGATTCATCGAAAGCAATATGACCATATTCAAACAGTTTCTAGTATGCGAGGAATAACACGATGATGGTATTCGTGATCACTTTTATCGTAATGCTAATCTGCGTCCTGGGAATGAGTCTAGGCGTTCTGTATGGCAGACCGCCGATCAAGGGGAGTTGTGGAAATCTTAGTCATCTCCCGGGAATGGACGGTGAACGCACGAATTGCTGTGGGCGTTGCGAGACTAAAAAGCACGATGCATCGAAGTCATCAGTGCCTACTACCCCATCAGACTTCGGCCGTCGCAGCTTCTAAGTGCTTGGCGTAACATTTCCGCAATACTCAAGCTTGTGAAGCTTAGGGAGCAAAAAGCATGTTAAAATCTGCGCTTGTCAAAGACTATATGTCGGCAAATCTCGTTACGTTTACGCCAGGTATGGGGGTTCAGCAGGCCATCCGCTTGCTCATTGAAAAAAGGATTTCCGGAGCGCCCGTAGTCGATAAAGTCGGTGACCTGGTTGGCATATTGTCTGAAAAAGATTGCATGAGGATTGCTCTGACATCCGGTTACCATGGGGAGTCCGCTGGAAGGGTTTCAGAGTATATGCAACCCATCGTCAAGACGGTGGACGCCGATGACAGCATCGTGGAAGTCGCTAGTCGGTTTCTGCTGGAGGACTATAGGCGTTACCCGGTGCTAAAGGATAATCGTCTCGTGGGGCAGATCAGTCGCCGAGACGTTCTAAAAGCGTTGGAGACGCTCTGGTAGACGTTCGCAGTTTTTGCTCCTCCCCACTCCCCAAACTATCTCACTTTCCTAAAACAATGCGAAAGCTAACCTAAGTAGCTCATATAACGAGCTTCTCTTGGTTAGAAGCGCCTAGTCGATGATATTGCCATCCGCAACGTGTCAGATTTAGACAAAGCGATCATCGCAGTGGAAAGCTGGTTCAAGGTTGTTTCCCGTTTCGTAAATTAACTACCCCTTCTGCATCCTTTCCCTTAGCTTTTTCTTCTTTAAAGGGTAATAAATCCGCTGGAAGCGGATCTGAATATTGCTCAGGTTGCCCTGAAGGGCCGCGGGCAGAATGTACCCGGAATTCAAACGAGTCCCAAACAAGTTATTGCTTGCGATGTTCCTCTAATCTCTAAGGGATCTATTACCCGCAGTTTACTGCGTATCAAACGATGCATTGCAATGAAAATCTTCATTTTCGAGCAACTCGTTTTAATACCTCGCTGCTAGCAACGGGATAATTTATTTTATCTAACTTTAGCTCTCGGTTTCACCGATAAGAATTTACCTATTACTGGTCAAATACACCTTTTAACACGTGACAAATAACCGTGTAAACTAAAGCTTAGTTACTAACAATGTTAGGATTCGGATTAAAAAGAAACGCTTGAGAAAAACTACTAGTTACAATTTATTGATATATGAGGTTTCGCTAAAAAAATAAAAATTTGATTTACAATTTAATCTATGAGGTATATTTACTTCCCAAAGAAACTAAAAGCGGCAATACAGCAGATAGAGAGGCAGGATATTATAGGCAATAAATATGTTTATTTGAATTTGACATGCTACAATAATTATTTATAGTTTATATCAAGAATGATCGTCTGTTTGATAGCTCGGCATCGCTAGAGCTCTGTGAAAGAGATGCTTCTTAAATCGAGGTCTATTTCTGGTAGATTGAATTAATAGTGATGGAATGAATATACTATAGAAATCTATTGGATGTTAATATCGAACAGTGTATAGAGGTTTTACCAGGAATCGGTGGCTTATTCGGCATATTGGAGGTAATAAGATATGACAACCATAAATCTAGAAAAGTTAACGGATGAGAAGCTAGCGGAACTCATTCTCAGCGCGCAAAATTTAATAAAAGATCGCGAGGATCTTCGACGCAAGGAAGCCATTGATGAAATTCAACGATTGGCCGATGACCATGGGCTGGCTATCGAAATCAATGCACAGAAATTAAGACCAAAAAGAAAAAAGAAGCCTCGCCGGGCTGCGCAGCCCAAATACCGTAATCCTGATAATCCTGAGCAGACTTGGAATGGCCTTGGTCCGCGACCTAAATGGATTCGCGCATTTATAGCGGCAGGTAATACTATTGAAGAGCTGGAGATTGGAGAAGAATAGATCGGATTATAGTTTGCTTATGCGGTATCTCTGCTGAGAGAAACTATGAAACGAAATACTTCTGTGGAAGTGTTGGACAATAAAATATAAGCAGAAGATTCTGGAACAAGTAATAGTATGTCTGAAGTTTTATCGGCTGAAGAGGAAAATAAAGAAACTGGATAGATCTTCTAAGCGCGATTCTTTAATGGGCCATTAGCTAAATACAAGCCCATATTATCAACAGTAATTATTCAGACCCAATCAACCAACCCAACTGCCAAAACTAGGCGTAATGCTTTTAGAGACTTTATATGTGTTTTAGTCAATCGATTTACTCAATGCTTCTTTGAGTATTTCCCTTTCTGCTTTGTCCCAGTTGCGTTGTGTGTCCCCATGCTTTCCTTGTTGAAAGATGGCTATGCTCGCTGAGCAATTCGCTCCTGGTAACGTATCGCCATAGCTTGTAGAAAACCACCAATCGCCTCCGGTCCGAGTGCCGCTTCAGTGCGAGATTTTAAAATCCTGTACCAGGCTTCTGCTTGAGGTAAGCCTTCCAACTGTAATCAGATAGGTTAGAACCGTTGATTGCCTGTGCGTCTATGGCCAGTCAATAGGCTATATTCCATGGCTAGTTCATTCGGTGTCGGAATAACCACCCAGCCAAACTCAGTGTAATTAATCCGATCAACGCCATGGGCCAGAATTGAGGGATGAGCAAGGGTAAGGGTGTGCCTTCCAGAAACACGCTACGTAATACCGTCATGAAGTACCGTAATGGGTTAACTAATGTCAAGTATTGCACCAAGCTTGGCATGTTGGCGATGGGCGTTGCAAAGCCTGAAAGAATCATTGCGGGCACCATAAAAAGGAATGCTCCCAGTAGAGCCTGCTGCAGCGTAACCGCCAAGGAAGAGATCATTAGCCCGATCCCAATGGCGGATAACAGGAATAGCAGAATTCCGATGGTTAAAGAAAGTAAGCTGCCATGCAATGGAATCTTAAACCAAAATACAGCGATCGAGATGATGATGGTCGCCATCAAAGAGCCGATGACGAAGCCCGGCATCGCTTTGCCGATGAGGATCTCGACAGGATGCAGGGGTGTTACCAACAACTGGTCGAAAGTTCCCTGTTCACGCTCACGGGCTACTGAAAGCGCCGTCACGAGCAGAGCGACCAATAGTATCAATAAACCAACAATCCCGGTTACGATGAACCAACGGCTCTCTAAATTGGGGTTAAACCAAGCGCGTGTCTCTAAATACACTGGAGTTGCTGCATGGCCGGTCTGATTCCTCCACTGCTGGTTGAAGCGGTTGGTGAGCTCGCGTGCGTAGCTCAACACGATTGACGCGGTGTTGGAGTTGCGGCCGTCGACGATCAGCTGCAATTGCGCCGGGCGCTGTAATTTAAGATTGCGGGTGAACTGTGGGCCGATGTGGAGTACTAATAGAACTTCCTTATTGTCGATCAGCGCCCGAATCTTTCCCTGATGCCTGATCTGACGGGCTTCTCTGAAATTAGGTGATCCGCGGAAGTGCGCTAGAAGCGCCTGCGAGAGCGTGCCCTGGTCTTCATTGTAAACCGCAAATGGCACATTATTTAGGTCATAGGTTGCTGCGTAGCTGAATACCAATACTTGCACGATGGGCGGTACGATGATCACAACCCGGCTCTTTTTGTCTTTGAGCAGCGCCAGAAATTCCTTGATCATCAGGGCGCGGATGCGTTGCCATATAGCCATGATCTAATCCAACCGTTTATGGGATTTGTGCCGGCTTAATCCCAGAAAAAAAATGGCCATGATCGCTAAGGCTAGGGAATTGGGCAGGATGACACCCCACACATTCCCGGCTAGAAATTCGGTCTGAAGGATAGCGACAAAATAACGCGCGGGAATCAGATGAGTGAGCGTTTGGAGAATCTTTGGCATGCTGCCAATATCAAATATAAATCCAGAGAGAATAAAAGCAGGCAAGAACGTTGTGACAACGGCTACCATCCCGGCTACGAACTGCGTTCTAGTTACGATGGAAATTAATAGTCCCATTCCCAGAGCGACCAGTAGAAATAATGAAGAGGTCGTGAATAACACCCAGAGCGAACCGCGCAAGGGGACCTCAAACAGCCACAAAGCCATGGCGACTGAAAGGGCCATGCCTCCCATGCCAAAGATATAGTACGGGATCAGTTTGCCTAACAGTATCTCGAGAGTGCTCACCGGCGTGACAATTAATGCCTCCATGGTGCCCCGCTCCCATTCCCGCGCCATTACCAGGGCCGTTAACAACGCGCCGATCAAGGTCATGATGATCACGATCAGACCGGGTACCAGATAGTTCCGGCTCCTCAGTTCACTGTTAAACCAGACCCGTTGCTGTAGCTGAACCGGAATGTACAGGGGTTGTCCTTGCAGTCCTGCCTGTTGTTCGAGCCAGTTAACCCACACACCTTGCACATAACCGATAACCAAACGTCCTTGATTGGCATCCACACCATTGACGATGACCTGTATGGGCGCGCCTTGGGCGCTGTGTAATCGGCGCGCGAAATCTGAACGCAACAAGACGATCCCATCGACTCGGCGGGCGATCAATGCGCGCTGTGCGGCACGGCGATTGGGAAATTCAATGGGGATGAAATAAGGGCTTTGCTGAAATCTGGAGATGAAACTCGCCGTTGCTGCGCTGGGTTGTTCTGCGACCAGTGCCAATGGCACGTGCTTGGCGTCCAAGCTGACCCCATAGCCGAACATCAGCAAGAGCACAACGGGCAATATAAACGCGATGGCTATACTGCTGGGGTCGCGTAGGATCTGCAGAAATTCCTTACGTATGAGACCACGCAAACGCAAGGCGCTGGCGGAATTTCGTGCCACCTTCGGTGTCACGCCGCATTTTCCTGCATGCCGCGAGTTTCGATTAGGCGGATGAAGGCGTCTTCCAGGGTGGGTTCGGCCCGTTCAGGTTCGCGTTCTTGAGCTTTAATTTCTACCGGAGCTCCAAGGGCTAAGAGCTCACCCGCGGCCATGATCGCTAGGCGATCGCAGTACTCGGCCTCTTCCATAAAGTGGGTCGTAACCAGTATCGTCACACCGGACTGAGCCAAGTTATTGATGTGTTGCCAGAATTCACGACGCGCGAGGGGGTCTACACCCGAGGTGGGTTCGTCCAAAAACAAGATATCCGGTTCGTGCATCAGGGCACAGGCTAGCGCGAGACGTTGCTTATAGCCTAAGGGGAGTGTGTGGCTTTCAGAGGTGGCGAATGGCAGCAGATCGAATTGGCTCAGAGCCCAGTCGATTCGAGCGCCGCGCCGTCTACCGGAAAGCCCATACGCGCCACTGAAGAAATTCAGGTTCTGGCGCACGCTGAGATTGCCGTACAGCGAGAACTTCTGCGACATATAACCGATACGTGCCCGCGCGGTCGACGCGCTGCGTCGAAGATCCACGCCGGCGACTCGAAGCTGCCCGCCGCTCGCTGGCAATAAACCGCATAACATACGAAAGGTAGTAGTCTTCCCCGCACCGTTCGCTCCCAATAGACCGAACACCTCGCCACGGCGGACATCGAAGCTTAAGTCGCGCACTGCATAAAAATCACCGAAACGGCGTTGCAAATCCCGCACTTCGATGACGGCATCGGGTGAATCGTTATTTGGAACAGCACTAGCCTCGGTCGGTGTCTGAGATATGTCTTGTGGTGCGCGGTCTGAATTGATCAGAGTAATGAAGCTATCCTCAAAGCGCGGGGGTACTGCCGTTACGGTTGCATTGCTCCCTGCGGCGGCTTGAATCGCTTCGAATACATCAGTTTCGGCTTCCATCACCACGCGTACCTGTTCCCCCTGGATCACGGCGTCCAGTATGCCGTGGACTGACGCTAGTCTGCTTTGCAGCTCACGTTTTCGCATGCCCGGTGGGAGTGCAACGGTATAGGTTCGACCGGTCAATCGCACGCTGAAATCCGCCGGCTTACCGGTACCTAGAACCCGGCCGTCGTGAATCAAAATGACTTCGCCACACCGTTCGGCTTCATCCAGATAGGCTGTGCTCAGCAGCACGCTCATTCCCTCTTGCTGCACCAGACGATACACGATGGCCCAAAGTTCGCGGCGGGACACGGGATCGACCCCCACGGTCGGCTCGTCCAGCAGCAAGAACTCGGGAAATCTCACCAGGGTGCACGCCAATCCCAGCTTCTGTTTCATACCCCCGGAAAGACGCCCTGCTAGCCGCTGGGTAAAAGCGCCTAAGCCCGTCATATGCAGCAGTTCCTGATATCGGGAGGCCCGCGCCGAACTTGGGATACCTTGCAAGTCGGCGTACAAGTCTAAGTTTTCTTGTACGCTCAGATCCTCATACAGTCCGAAACGCTGCGGCATGTAGCCAATACGGGATTGTACCGCTAGAGAATTCCGTACCGTGTCTAAGCCAAGCACCGAAAGTTGTCCATGGTCCGGGTGTAACAGTCCCGCCGCCAAACGCATCAAGGTCGTCTTGCCTGCGGCATCGGGCCCGATCAGACCCGTGACGATGCCTCTTTTTACCTGCAAATCGACGGCGTGTAAGGCCTGGATCCGGCGTCCGCTGCTGACAAACGATTTACTCACCGTCGTACAGCTCAACACAATGTCCTTGAGAGTACCGGGTAGAGACTGCCCACTATCCGCGATGGAGCGAGACACTCGGAGTGCCATCAGGGTGCGTCGCAAGGATTGGGATCGGAGCTAACCACCGAGGCGGGATTCTGATCAAGCGGGATCGTGGCCGTGGCCGGCATGCCGAGACGCAGTTCGTTTTGAGGATCGCAAACATACAGACGAACCTGGTAAACCAGGTCAGCGCGCAGTTCTGTCGTTTCGACCGACTTGGGCGTAAATTCAGCGGTCGGTGAGATATAGCCCACCCAGGCTTTATAGGTCTTGCCGGGATAACTGTCGGTGCTGATCTTAGCATGCAGGCCCGGGGAAATTTTGCCGATATTGGTTTCTTCAATATAAGCGCGCACCCACAGCGGGTCTGTTAATGCCAGGTTATAGACCGGTTTTTGCGGCGAAGCCATGTCGCCAGGCTCAAGGATACGATTTTGAATGATGCCACTGGATGGGGCATGGAGCGAGGCATTGGCCAGATTGCGTTGCGCAATAGCGAGTTCCGCCTCGAATGCTCTTAACGTCGCCTTGGCCGCCTTGATGTCTTCTTGACGCGGCCCTTCAAGGACGAGTTCTAGCGTTTCCTTAGCCGACTCGAGCTGAGCGTGCGCGGCGGTGGCGGCGGTTTTAGCATCGTCGCGATCTTGCGGGGAGGCCAGGTTTTGCCTGGCCAAATCGCGTAAGCGCCAGTAGTTGGTGTCGGCGTTGCGCGCTTCAGCTTGAGCTGCCAGCACATCGGCGCGCGCCTTGCGGATTTCCTGGGGTCTGCTACCGCTTTCTAATTTGCTGACTACCTGTTGCTGAGCTGCGAGTTGGGCTTTAGCCCGCGCCACTGCGGCACTCAGGCTTTGTGTTTCCAACTCAGCGAGCAACTGCCCCGCTTCGACGCGCTCGCCTTCAACGGCCTTCATCGTCGCGATGCGCTCATTGCCATTGAAGGCCAGGTCGATTTCGCGTATATCCACATTCCCATAGAGCGTTAATGTATCGTCGGGTTCTACGTGCTCGCGGGTGAACCACCACCCCAATATACCGAGGCCTACCCCCGCAGCCAACGCCATTGGAATAATCCGGCGTCTGTTTAGATTCATCGGTTGAGACCCGTCATCATCATTAGGCTCTATAGGTCGCTTGAAACGACCTCATGGTCCAGAGTTCCTGGTGTTTTAGCCATTTATTATTGTTTGTTCTTTCGTATGAGCTTCCATATTAGCATAACTGCATGGTCTCTCAGTGATTGGTAATCTCCGGTAACACCGGGTTGATCTGGGTGAGTATTGCTTAAGCTCATTAACCAACCGAGAGAGGGAAAGACAGAGTAATTTCCTGAGATAAAAGCCGTCTTGCTTCTATCGCTGATCGTGGTCCTCTCTTGTCCCAGTTCGCTCGTGGAGCTTGCGTATCCTTAACAAGAATTGGCGCCTAGAAACACTTAACATTAGGCCACGACTCGGTTGCGGCCGTTCATTTTAGCGCGGTAGAGGTTTTCGTCACTACGCTTCATCCACTCCGTCCAATTCTCACTGGCTCGCAGGGTGGCGACACCGATACTCGCGCTGATGGGGTGATTGGGAATGAGGTCGAGTGCTGCAATCTCGCGGCGTAGTTCTTCCGCAACTCGTCGGCCACTCTCCTCGCTAGTACTATAGAGCAGCACGAGAAACTCCTCGCCACCCAAGCGGAACACCTTGTCGGCACGGCGAATACGCTTGCGAAGCAGTTCGCCGACGCCGCGAAGGACCGCGTCACCGGTGTCGTGCCCAAAGGCATCATTGATCGATTTGAACTCATCAAGGTCGAGGGTAACGAGCGTCATGGACGCGCCCGTACGGCGACTCTGCTCGAACGCCTGTTTCAGTGTCGGTCGCAGGGGGATTCGGTTGGAAAGTCCAGTGAGAGCATCGGTTTCGGCTTGAGCTTCCAGTTTACGCTGCTGGCAGGTGATCCCCCGCACGAATAAAGCGGAAAATATACTCACTGCGAGGAGCGTCGCCGCCACCCGCGCGGCGATGGAAGGTTCCAAGGTATCCCACGCTTGCGGAAGGATCAGCGTGATAAGAGCCGCGTTCGCAATCAACGCAAGCCGCTCCGGGAGCATAAAATAGAAGGAGACCGTCGCGGGAAAGCACCAGAGCGCTCCGATTACCCCCTGTTCACGAAGCGATAGTATCAGAAAGAAGATGACGACCGGCACGAGGCCAACGAAGGAGAGTCCCAGATAGTAGCGGCCGTGACTGCTTCCCCATGCGCAGACGGCGAGCATGCCCATGATGGCCAGCGATCCGACGCCGAGAAGATATCGGCCTTGGATAAAGTTGTTAACGGAAAATGGCGTCAGGAGAAATAACGTCGATACGGCAACCCCCAGCGTCAGCTCGGCCTGGTATTCGGCTGCGGGTCCGGTTTTCTGTGTTGGATAATTCACCGGGTACTTATCTAATGCTACACGAGATTTAGCTGGCATATTGATCGAGTGGACAGCACAGCATATCGGCCCTCGCACGTTGGAAAAGACTTAGTTTCATATATGCGTCTTTCAATAGGATGCATCCCGAGCGAACTCAACCCCCATCGCTGCCCAGGCTTGATAGTGATGCTTTGAGGGATTCAAGCGACTTTTCCCACCAATCCTCTTCCCTTCCAGTACCAAGATGGACATTTACTGTAGGGTACAAGCATTTCTGATGACGGGCCTGTGCCTGCCAAAACCATTGTGGACCTTCGCGCTCAGCTGCAATCAATTCAACTCTGATACCCATCGCCGCGGCTATATGTGTAGTGGTCGTTGATATGCTCACGATATAATCTAGTCCACGGATTACCTCTACCAATTTATTGAGAGATTTTTCATCCCTTGCGTCCAGTACTTCGTCGGGGAGGAGAGTAACGTCATGATTTTGAAGAAGGCTATTGGGATCTGAAATGTCGAGCTTCCGTTGAAGCGAAATGAAGTCTGCGTCAATTTCAGTCAGGATTGGTAAGCAACCGATCCACAGGAATGGATTTTTATATGCGTATAGGACCATTGCTGGATACGCTCGCCCAAGCGATCCCAACACGTAAGCGTCGATTGCCTTTAAGGGCTGGCTCAGTTTCTGGTGGGTTGAGTGGGACAAAAGGACTTTCCAACAGGTCGCCCATCAGGGCGGACCGCAGAATTGCAAGTGGTGGCCTCCCCGTTGCGATATCGCAACGTAGTTGCGTGCGAAAAGCTGGCTCATGCTTGAGGATTAAACAGACCTGCCGACTGGCAAAGACAGTAATCGGGGCCGTTGATGTCTCGGCATACCTTTTTAGAAGAGACGCGACGAACAGCTCTTCTCCCCAACCCTGCGCTCGGGGAAACCCGAGACGAAATGGTCCTTCAAGATCGGAGCGATCATCGTGCCAATCTGGACACTTATCGAGTATGGCAAGTCCCCTCGCGAATTTGCCGCCGGCCAGCGCTCGAAACGCGTCATTCATTTCATCTTTGACACCCCTACTCACAACATAGTAGCGTGAATAAATATTGAGTGGCTGTACCCATTTTGCGTTTTGATGTTGATGGTTCTAATTTTTCTACCGTTAGCATAGTTCAATAATCGTAAATTCAAAAGGTTATTTTAGCATTAGCGCTAAGCTTCACCGCCACTACTTAATGTAGAGTCTTTCGCTGGTCGCTGAATACGACCGGAAACTTTCAGTCACTTCAGCAGGAATGTTTACCAAGTTCCCGCAGATTGACTCGGGCCAGAGAAAACGATACAAATAGGAGCATCCATTCGATTGAGAATGAAAATGAATGGAGTCACTATGTGCTAGCCGTTTTGAGAAGAAGTCAAGGCGGCGATCTTGGTACATCATTACATCATTGGAACCAAACAAGCTTATTGAGATTGGATTTAGCGGTTCACCTGGTTGCATAACAAGCTTTATCCCAGAGATCTGAGTGAGCGGGAAGACGGAGAGCTCTCGACTCAGCAAACGGTTGTACAGCGAGCCTCTCCAGGAAATAAGTACCAGACCTCAATGCACTGGTCTCCGCATATCGTCATGTTCTGAAACGACCATGAGAAGTCCTTTGGACGGATAATTGCTTAGCGATGCAACAAGGGACAGACCACGGTTTAATCTGAACATCGTGTCAGAAAACGTGGTCTGTCCCCTATTGTTCTAATCAAGTCTGATGTTGGGTAGATAACTTGGTTTGCCTTTTAATAGGACTGAAAAGCTTGCATTATCGTTCGATGCAATGGCCCTCCTGACAAGGAGGGCCAACCGTATAAGAACTAACTAATGTTTAAAGATTGTTATTGTCGTGTACTATTCACAGCGATTCCGCGCCTCAGAAAAAGAAAATAATATCAATAGGCTACGGAATTTAGGAAAAATATTTTTCCGGCTAATTGGGGGCTGAGTTTGGCATATTTCGAATGAATGCCTCATCATGATGGCTTGGGATAATCAACGAAAGAGGGCCAGCGATGAAGAAGCATTCAAAGAGCAGTATACAACGACAGCAAAAAAAACGGCAAAGCTCAAAGCCAAACGCAGAGCGAAGCAAAAGCGCTGTTGCAAAAGTCAGTTGCGCGGCCACTCGATCGCCGGGCAGCTATATCAGACCATCAACCATTTTTTCCCCGATCTGTTTGAGCAGCTGCGAGCAATCGAAGATTGTCGCACCCGTTTGGACTATGAATTGGCCGAGTTGATTATGGCGGGCATTGCGCTGTTTGTGTTTAAGCAGGGCTCACGCAATGCGTTTAACAATCAGCGTCAAGAACACCGTTTTAGATCTCACTACCGCAAAGTGTTCAAACTGCGCCTGCCCCATCTGGACACAGTCGACGCGGTTCTTCGACGGTTACCCGATCAAGTCCTTGAGCTGCTCAAGCAGCGCCTGATCCAGGCGCTGTTGGAGAAAAAAGTCTTACATAAATATCGCCTGTTCAAGTGCTGGTTTGTGGTCGCTATTGACGGCACCGGAGTGATGAGTTTTACGCATCAACATTGTGATCAGTGTTTATCCAAACGCTCGAAGACAGGCAAAATCAGCTACTTTCACCACGTCCTGGAGGCCAAGCTCATTACGGCGAATGGCTTTTCCATTTCGATGGCCACCGAATGGATTGAGAATCCTGAGGGGGAATTTGACAAGCAGGATTGTGAAATCAAAGCTTTTAAACGCTTGGCCACCAAACTTAAGCAGCGCTATCCACGCTTGCCGATCTGTATTGCCGCCGATGGCTTATACCCTAATCAAGGCTTTTTCGAGCAGTGCGAGCTCAATGATTGGCGCTATATTGTTACGTTCAAGGAGGGTAATCTACCCACCGTGTGGCAAGAGGTGCGTGCCTTGCAGACGATGACCCCAACGACCCCATTGACGCACCGCCGCCTCGAGGGTCAGGTCGAGATCAACGAACAGCTGCGCTGGCTCAACGCCATTGACTATCACACTCATCGGCTCAATTGGATTGAATGCCTCGAGACCACCACGGATACCCAAACCGGTGAGCCCCGCTGTACTCGGTTCGTGCATCTCACCGATCTGCTCATCGATGCCACTACCGCCCGAACGATCAGCCGCACTGGACGCTTGCGCTGGAAGATCGAAAATGAGGGCTTCAATACGCAAAAAAATCACGGCTATGGCCTACAACACAAATTCTCCAGGGTCAGCTGGCAGGCCGCGAAAAACTACTACCAATGCTTGCAGATAGGCCATCTGATCAATCAGCTCTTGGTGCTCAGTACCGCCTTTCAACAACACCTGACCGGCAAAATGACCCTGACACACCTGTGGAAGTGTTTGCTCGGCGTACTGACTTATGGCGAGCTCGACGAGCACACCTTCGCTCAGCTGGCACAACGGCGAATTCAGATTCGCTTTGTCACCTAGCCCCCACAGGAGATCGCCTGCTCCGAAATTCAGGATTAACCGCTCTACTCCCAGTGGAGGAAAGCCAACTCACAAACCCGACAACTTGATGTGGCCATGAGCCTCTTCTATTCCAATTTAATTTACGGTAAGTTGGGCTGAAAGGGTAAGGGATAGGTTTGTCCAACGAGTATTCTTACACCTTAAATAATTTGCTCAGGGCTTACGCTCTGAATTGCTGTGTATTAGACAGAACGTTCTATTCTGTTACTATACTGAATCAATATAGTAACAAAATTTAAGTTTCCAGATAGTATTCGATACTAAACTTCTACAAAGCCCTTTTTCACAAGGAGTAGTGAGGACCAGCCGATGCAGGATAGCACTTCATCTAAGCGCCGGGACACGATAGCAAGGTTCTGGGAACGCTACATAAAAATCCTTCAAAAACAAAGTATTACTAAACCATCTGGACGTTGGTATGTGCTGCGCGCACAAGCCTATATCGATGCTCATCCAGGGATGCGTCTCAAACAGCATCAAGCCTCAGATCTGACTCGATATCTCAATGCACTAGGCAGAACATCGGGGTTGGAAGATTGGCAATTTAGGCAGGCGATCGATGCTATACGGATTCTCCTAGTTGAGATAGTGGGTCTGGACTGGGCACGCGGTTTTGACTGGGATTACTGGCGGGAATCTGCCCGCTCGTTGCAAGCCTCGCACCCGACTGTGGCGCGTGATTACGACCCTGTCCGTTGGGAAGGCCAGAACAGCGAGCGGGGGGGATGCCAAGAGATCAAAGCGTTGTATCGAGATTTGTTTAAACGTTTTGCCGCCGAGGTCCGCAAGCGGGGCCATTCCATCCGCACGGAACAGACCTATGCGGTCTGGATTTGTCATTTCATTGCCTTTCATGGCAAGGGCGATCCCGTATCCATGGGGCCGCAGGAGGTGCTTGGATTCTTGGAATATCTGGCATTAGGGCGTAAGGTGGCGTCCAGCACTCAGAACCTGGCATTGAACGCCTTGGTGTTTTTGTTAATCAGGTGCTGAACAAACCACTCGGTGATCTGGGTGATTTCGTACGTGCGAAACGCCCCCGGCGCCTGCCCGTGGTGCTGACGCCGCATGAGGTACGATCCTTACTGAACGGCATGAATGGCGTTCATCGGTTAATGGCAGGGTTGTTGTATGGCTCGGGATTGCGGTTGATGGAGTGCCTGCGGTTGCGAGTGCAGAATGTGGATTTCGGCTACCAACAGATCGTAGTGCGCAACGCCAAGGGTAGCAGGGATAGAGTCGTGCCCTTGCCACTCCATCCTCGACGAACTCGAGTTTCTATACGAAGGCCTAGATCCTGAATTGCAGACTGTGGCCGATCCACTCATCGAGCAGTATCGGAAACGGCTGTTCTCATCGTGACCTAGGGCGCCTCGGTCCATTGCTTTGCGCTGCGTCGCCTCAATCCCATGCGCAGCGTCGTTCAGGTGGTGGAAACGCAGCCTGGTCGCGCCTTCAGCATGAATGGTCGTACCTGGGAAGTGCAGCTCTGGGTTGAAGTGCCGTTGCAATCTCGGGGAGTCCTCAACCGACGGTAAGGCTGCAATATGAACAGGCGGTTATTACGGTTGAGAACTTTGTAAATAATGCGTCGAGCCGCGATCAGCCGCGAGTGCGCTAGTTTAAACGAGCCAAAGATAAAAGCGGCGAAGAGCTTGACGGGGAGGGAAAGGTTTGGCCGCGGATCTGCTTTCCGGCATTGACCCTTAGGCGGAAATGGCCGCAGGAGCAGCAAACTGAACTGGTCGAAAATTATCTTAACGGGCTAGCGCCGCGCTTGTTGACTCTGCAAGACCTCAGTGACTCGGTACGCGAACAACTGGAGCACGCAGCGTGTTCGCAAGCTCTTTTAGTGGATTTGCTGTATCCGCTTTATCCGGTGGTGCTCAACCCTGAGCTAATCTCCGCAGCGCGTGTCGAGGCGCGTCTACGTCGATCGGCTACTCACGCGGTTTATCGTTTGGTGTACTAGAGTTGCACTCAAGGCATTCATCTATCTGAAATTTCTCTGACAAATGGTCCGTTTATTTGTGGAGTAACGGGCCGGAAGTGTGATATAAACGAGCGCCAATTTGTCGCATGCTTAGTCAGATGGAGACGTATAGCACCTGGAGGCCTATGCGGGAGCTTGTGAAAACCTTACCGTGGCCAGGGTGTTTCTATGGAGTAGGCTAAGCTGCGGTTCCTCTTTAACGTCTTAAGTTTTTTGCCTTCGCGCCTAGCTAGAATCCCGCTTTGAATGGGATCGGTTTCGTTAGCTCTGAGCGCTCAAGATCAACCGCTTTCTAAACAGAAAGGAGACCTACATGGCTCAACTTAGTCCTGAAGAAGAGAAAGCCGTTCTGCAAACTCCGCCTAAAGGTACGTGGGCACTGATGCTGCTCGTAGCAGGTGGGTTTCTTGTGGCTTGGCTCGTCATGTACTTTGGCTTTTTTCTCGCTCATGGTCCAGTCAACTAAGGAGGACAGTTATGCATGTTGATCCCTTAGAAAAAAAATGGATAACGGTCAGTATTTTTCTGGTCGTGTTCTTTATTGCCGTGCTAGGCTTTTATGCGATCGGCGCCAATGTGAATCCACCCAGTAACGTAGAACCCATCGATTCGGTAAGGCTGCATCTGACCGAGGAGTTTGCGGAAGATAACTTGGGTGTCCGCAAGAAAGACGATGGTAGTGTAACCGTGACCATGGTAGCCGCCCGTTATGGTTTCTATCCGCAACGTATCGAAGTGCCTGCGAATACGCCCGTAACCTTTCGTATCGCCAGCGCCGATGTGCTCCATGGAGTGCACGGACCCTTTACCAATATGTCGACCATGGTGGTGCCGGGTTATGTCTCCCAGGTAAAAACCCTGTTTCCCAAGCCCGGCGAGTATCCGCTGTTCTGTAACGAATATTGTGGACTTGGCCATGATCATATGTGGGCCCGGTTGATCGTGACACCACAGTCCTAGGGGGGGATCTACACCATGAATCACACCGTGAATTCTTTGAGTCTAGCTAATCGCTGGGTTGCGTTCATCTTTTTTCTGGTGGCCGCCTTGCTGGGCGTTTATCAGGTCGCCGAGCGTAGTGGTTTGTTCCCTTGGATCGAGTCACCCGAGGTTTATTTTGCCTCCGTGTCCACCCATGGCGTATTGATGGGGTTTGTGCTGACCACATTCACCGTAATGGGGACAGGGTATTACTGGGCGGCAACCAGCCTAAAGCGGCCGGTATGGGGTGGTAACAGTTTTGGTTGGACGGCTTTTTGGGTCGCGCTGATCGGCGTGTTGCTGGCGGCGCTGCCTTTGCTCACCGGAAACGCCTCGGTGCTGTATACGTTTTATCCTCCGCTGCAGGCAAATCCATTGTTCTATATCGGCGCCACACTATTGATCGTCGGCTCCTGGATCTGGTGTTTGCAGATGATTATGTCCACCATTGTGTGGAAACGGGAAAATCCCGGTCAGCCGGTGCCCTTAGTAATGTTTGGGACGACCACCAATGCCATTATGTGGTTGTGGACCAGCCTGGGTGTGGCAACCGAGGTATTGTTCCAGTTGATTCCCTGGTCGCTGGGTATCATTGAAACCGTGGACGTCGGTCTTGCTCGAACCCTGTTCTCTTGGACCCTGCACGCCATCGTCTACTTTTGGCTGTTTCCGGCCTACATCGCCATGTATACCCTCTTGCCGAAAGCCGCGGGCGGACGGTTATTCAGCGACGAGATGGCCCGGGTGGCTTTCATCATGTTGCTGGTCATTAGCGTACCGATCGGATTTCACCATCTTTTCATGGATCCCTTCCAAGCCGCGGGCTGGAAGTTCATGCATATGTTCGGAACATTTCTGGTTATGCTGCCCACTTTGTTTACCGGATTCACGGTGATCGCTTCGCTGGAAATCGCCGGCAGGTTGCGTGGTGGCCAAGGTTTGTTCGGCTGGATCTTTAAACTGCCATGGGGCGACCCTTTAGTGGCTGCGGCTGGTTTGGCGTTGCTCATGCTTGTGCTTGGAGGGTTTGGTGGTTTGATTAACGCGAGCTATTCCATGAACACGATGGTGCACAATACCCAGTGGGTAACGGGCCACTTTCATCTGATTTTTGGTGGCACCGTCATCATTATGTACATGGGGATTGCCTATCACGAATGGCCCAAGTTGACGGGCAAGGCCCTGTCTTCCACCGGTACCGCGCTAACCCAGTTGTGGCTGTGGTTTCTAGGGATGGTCATTTTGACGACGCCTTGGCATGTCATGGGCTTGCAAGGACAACCGAGAAGAATTTCCTCTACACCTTACGACACGCCATTGGTCGATGCCTGGATGCCTAGCGAAGCCATCATGCTTGTTGGAGGGCTGGTACTGTTGTTGTCCGCCATCTTGCTGATCTGGGTTCTGTACCGAACTCAGCAGAATGATGTCCAGGAGGCCAATCCGGAGCAGCAATATGCCGAGCCCATTCATCCGGTGATGACGCTTCCCAACACGCTGAACGGTTTCGCGCTATGGAACTGGATCATTCTGGTCTATATCGTAGTCAGTTACGGCTACCCCATCGCTCAGTTCTTCTTGATGCCGACCTATGGCGCCTTCCCATGGAGTATTTAACTCATGAAGCCGATGATGATTTTGTTTGGTTTAGTCTCCCTGGTGTGGGCCGGTGGTGAGCTTAGCGCGGCGCCTTCGTCTAATGTAGTGTGGGACTCGCCCACACGCGCTTTACTCAAATCAGGCGATCCAGAAAAGGGAAAAACGTTGGCCGCGGCGTGCGCTGCTTGCCACGGGGAAAACGGTAGCAGTGAGAACCCTGGATTTCCTAGTCTCGCCGGGCAGTTGGCCACCTATCTCTTTAAGCAGCTCAAGGATTATAAGGACAACAAGCGTAGCGACAATCCCATGATGCTTGGCATCGCTTCGCCGCTTTCGGAGCAAGATATGGCGGATATTGCCGCGTTTTATTCCAGCCAACCGCTACCACCCGGCATCGAAAGTGCTGGCGATAACGAAGCGGCCAAGATGCTGGTTTCTCAAGGCGACGGCGTGCGTTTGGTGCCACCCTGTGCCGCCTGCCATGGACGCTCCGGAGAGGGCAAGATCGTCGATGTACCCGCTCTGGCCGGTCAGCAGGTCGAATATGTCAAGGCCACGCTGCTAGCCTATAAGGAGGGAAAGCGTAGTAACGACATCTACAGCCGCATGCGCTTAATTGCGCAACAGCTCTCTGAGAATGAGATCACTGCGTTGGCAAATTATTACACGGGTTTAGGTGACTAAGACGTTCGATGCACTAGGATAAGCTACCTGGAGGCGCGTCACACGCGCCTCTTGCTTTTATTCATTGGTTGGTAGCGATGTCAGAAAACTGTTTCCATTGCGGGCTACCGATACCTGCGGGTAATGCACCTAGCGCTGAGGTGTTGGGTCAGCACCGGGAGTTCTGTTGCCAGGGTTGTCAGGCTGTTTGTATTGCAATCACGGATGCCGGATTGGCGGATTACTATCGTTACCGGGAAATGCCCGCAAAGACAGCCAATCAAGCGGCAGTCCCCACTTTCTTAAATCAACTCGAACTTTACGATCGCGCGGAAATCCAGCGGGAATTTGTCCGATCGGCCGGGAGTTGGCGGGAAGCCTCGTTAATTCTCGAGGAAATCCGCTGTGCGGCCTGTCTGTGGCTCAACGAACGACATCTTCGAAGTTTGGCTGGCGTACTGGATGTGCATATGGATTACACCAGTCAGCGCGCTCGGGTACGTTGGGATCCCAAATTGATCCAACTCAGTGAGATCCTAAAAGCCATTGCCGAGATTGGTTACACGGCCCATCCTTATAATGCCTCTCACCGCGATCTACTAATTGCAGACCAGAAACGGCGCGGAATCGAGCGTCTCATCTTTGCGGGTTTCATCGGCATGGCGGTCATGCATTTTTCGATCGCCTGTTATCTACTGGGGCAGCCCAATGCGGTCGGAGAATACCCGCTTTGGGTGGTGATTGGACGTTGGACGGGTTTAATTGCGACCAGCGCCATCCTGGCTTATTCCGGGCAGGAGTTCTTTGTTAGTGCCTGGATCGATTTAAAACACAAACGTCTCGGGATGGATATTCCCATTGTGCTGGGATTGTCGGTTGCGCTCATCGGCAGTGTTTATGCGACGATGATCCAGTCTGGCGAGGTGTATTATGATTCGATCGTGATGTTGGTCTTTTTCCTGCTGCTTGCCAGGCACGCGGAATTACGAGGACGCGCCACTGCGGCGACCGCTCTCGACCGCATGACTAGGGTAATCCCGCGCACCGCCCAGCGCCTGGGAGACTCGGGGCCGATGGAGGTGCCCTCCGTGGAGTTACAGGTGGGTGAGCGGGTGGTGCTCAGGCCGGGGGAACGTGTCCCGGTCGATGGTGAAATAGAAGCGGGGAGTAGTTATTTTAACGAATCGCTGCTGACCGGTGAGCCCGTGCCCTTACTCAAATCTCCAGGGGATAGAGTCATAGCCGGCAGCGTGAATGGCGACCAGCCGGTTACACTCAGGGTGCTTGCCACCGTGCACGACTCGACGGTGAGTGAGATCGGTCGTTTGATCGAGAGTGCGCTTCATTCCCGTCCCCGCTATGTGGAGCTAGCCGAACGGGCGGCCGGTTGGTTGGTCGGCGTCATTCTCGTGATAGCCGGAGCAACCACGTTAGCATGGTGGTCGATAGACGCTAACCAAGTGATACCGAATGTGGTCGCAGTCTTGATCGTGACTTGCCCCTGCGCGTTAGCGCTAGCGACGCCGGTGGCGATGAGCTTGGCGGCGGGTCGCTTCGCCGATCATGGGGTCTTGCCCTTGCGCATGACGGCCATGGAACCGCTTGCAACCGGCAAGGTTGTGATGCTTGACAAGACCGGCACGCTCACCTTGGGACAGCCACGTTTACGAGAAACGGTGAGCTTGGGGAACCTCGATATCCAGAACTGCCTGTGTATCGCCGCTTCGCTGGAGCAACAGTCGGAACATCCTTTTGCTCAAGCACTGCGTCAAGCTGCCGAGGACAGCGAACCCCTGCATGTAACCGAGCGGACTAACGCCCCAGGTCAGGGCGTGCAGGGCAATGTTGGCGATGAACTCTGGCGGTTGGGAAAACTTGAATATGTGAGTGATCCCGATCGGGTAAATAGCTTTACCACTCAAATTGATGAACTGCAAAGTGACGGCTCCAGCGTGGTTGTTCTCGGTAGGGATGGCAGGCCAGAGGCGCTATTCCATTTTATGGATCCGCCGCGTCCAGGAGCTGATGAACTCATTACCCAGCTCAAGCGGCTCAGCGTCGAGAGGTTCATGATACTCAGCGGTGATCATCCAGTAAGCGTGAGTTATCTAGCGAACTCACTGGGTATCGAAGAACATTATGGAAATCTCAGTCCTGGGGACAAACTCGATAAGATCAAAGCCGTGCAGCGATCGGGCCGGCGGGTGATCATGGTTGGCGATGGAATCAATGATGCTCCAACCTTGGCGGCGGCGGATGCTTCCCTCTCCTTTGCAGATGCGTCGGAACTGGCCCAAGTGAACAGCGACTTCATTATCGTCAGCCAGCATTTGCCGCAGTTGGCGAAGGTTCGAGAGTTCGCGCAGCAGACACGCCGGATCATCTTTCAAAATCTAGGCTGGGCCGTAGCCTATAATGTGTGCGCTGTACCACTGGCTGCACTCGGGTTTATTCCGCCATGGGGTGCCGCGATTGGAATGTCCTTAAGTTCTTTGATCGTGGTTGCCAACTCCATGCGATTATTACGCAACATGGCCGAGGAAAAGCGGCGCTTCACCCAACGTGAGTCTGACACCAGGTTAGCACCACTCGTGGCGCAGAAGTAATCACGTTACGAATAAGCCGAACCTACAGTTTCAGTCTCCATCTAGATTAAAAAATTCCGATAACCATTCGTAACGTCATAGATTTGGTGCTGGACGCATACACCGTCGAGGTTCCCGGCGAAATATCGATAATGAGCCCACGTCATCACTGCATACGTATACTCGGTGCACAGACCTAGCGTACGATATCCACTGGATGCACCGCGGCGAGGTGGCGGTTAGGATTGAGCTTACGCATCTCTGGCGCTACTTTTGCTAGAGCCGCCTCACGATTGCCTGGAGAGGGGTGGGTACTGAGAAACTGTGGCGATGCCCCATCACTCACTTTCGACATCTTCTGCCACAGAGTTACCGCGGCGTCCGGATTGTAACCGGCCCGGCTGGCCAATTCGATGCCGATGCGGTCAGCCTCCGCTTCCGCAGTGCGGCTGTTGGGGAGTTCCAGCGCCAGTTTTGCGAAGGCTGCAGCGCCAGCTAAAGCCAAACCGCCATGATCGGAAGCGATGCCGGCGCCGATTCCGACTCCGAGAACACCCAGCTTTGTAGCCATGGCCCGGGACATACGCTCGGCGGTATGATTGGCCAGTGCGTGGGAGATCTCGTGTCCCATGATCTGGGCAAACTCATCATCGCTAAGCTTAAGCTTTTCGAACAGGCCGGTGTAGACCGCCATTCTTCCCCCTGCCATGCACCAGGCGTTCACTGTCTCCGGGTCATCAATAATGGCTACACTCCACTTCCAGTCGCGGGTCTTAGGATATATGGCGACGGCTTCGGTGACCAAGCGTCCGGTAACGGTCCGCACCCTATCTACCAGACGTGGATCGTCCACTAGCTTTTTTTCCTTATCCAACTGAGTCACCGTGCTGAGATAGGCTTTCTCTGACTCTACAATGGCTGACTGCGGGGATATCAACATCAGTTGCCTGCGACCGGTGGGGCTGGTGGCACAGGCAAACAGCAGGATGATCACCATCAGGATGATCAACAGTCTTTTCATAGCGTGTTCCTCCTTAATCAATGGCGATTTTAGCATTTTTGGCTCACCTAGAAATTGTTTTAACGCTCTTCGGAACGGCGCCAGTGGGTATAAAACTAGATCTGGTAGGACTCATCTTTACGCGTTGTGGGGGTCGCAAGCGCGAGGGCTCAAATCGCCCTTTCATACGAATTGTATCGCGTGGCAGTGGGAGTTGGTTACAGTCAGGGGAGATTTGGACTTTAGATCGCTATGGGATAACCTGATCCCATTCGACACTTCAATCCGACGCAGATTCCCAGCCGGTAAACCTCGATTACCGTGGCTTGTTTTTATCCGGGGCGATGTGTCCGCTGCGGTTCTGTTGCGCCTTCTTGTATGAGTACCAGTCGGGTCACTGATTCACCAAGTCTCGGACGCTTCGTATTGCTGCTGCCCGGCGCGAGCGAAACAGGCAGAGTAGGGAAAGGGGGCTTCGTCCAATCATGATTTGTCAAATTTACGGGTAAGCCTGGCGGGTTGGGCGAACAACGATATCGCTGATATGCACGTGAGGCGGCTGGGTGACGATATGGAGTACTGCATTTGCAATGTCTTCTCCTATCAGCAATGGCCCGAATTTTTCGTGAAAGCCATTCACCATCTCATCACTGTAGCCCGCGGCTGCCTGAAATCCGCTCGATACGGCCCCTGGTTCAACCAATGAGACGCGAACGCCCTTAGGACCAACCTCACGGCGCAGGCCTTCAGCCAACGAATGCACAGCAAATTTTGACGCCCCATAGACAGCGCTGAATGGCGATATATGTCGCCCAACAACCGATCCGATAATGACGATATCCGCCGGTGCTTTCGGATAGACGTTCTGTTGCATTTCCACCATTTTCTGTGCTGCTTTCTGAATAAGTGCGAGTGCGCCAGTCACATTGATTTTTAAAACACTTTCAAATTGGGTTAGATCCGCGTCTTTAACTGAACCGCCCAAGCCTCTACCCGCATTGGCAACGACGATATCAGCTTCTCTGCCAAAGCGATCGTTAGCGGTTTCGAAGAGCTGAGCCACTACAGCACTGTCGGCAGCATTCCCGGCGACACCGCAAAATGCAGAGCCTATTTCACTTTCAAGCGCAGCCAGTTTCTCAGCGTTTCGCCCGTTGCCGACGACACCAAATCCCGTAGCGACAAACTTACGAATCGTGGCTTCACCTATACCGGATGTAGTGCCTGTTACTATCGCAATACGTTTATAGTTATCAGACATACCCTTTTGTCCCCCCCTGTAATTAACTCTTAGTGCTCTTAAGCCCTTTTCGCCAATTCCGATATTAATGACCTTGAAATATCAAAGAAGTTTTTTATTAAGAAAAAATTATGTTCAAGGCTTACGTTTTCCTCGAACCACTCTAGTTACAAACCCTCTTTCAAATTCAACAACGTATGTTGTGGCGTCAGGACCATACGTGTAATACCATTGATCGACACTGGTGCAATTTGCTTTAGTTTTCTTGTATCCATTTCTGATAATTTCCGACTTGCTATAACTGTCTTTCATCGCAGGTTCACCGCAATATCTCTTAACATCAAGCTTTGAGTAATCTCCTACACCTATGAGTTTTCCTCCACACCTAAACTGTGCATACGAATATGAAGATACTAGACTTAAGCCGAGAAAAAGTATGGATAACGTATTATTAATCATCTAATTACCTGCTTTTTTACTATTCTCTCTACAATGATGATTACAGAATAATCTCACTTTGCCCCCAAGTCTATTGGATTACTAGCCATTCGTAGATAAGAAAGCAACTTTTCGTTCTTCCAACTTAAAGACTTCTTCCAAATTCTATATTTACCGCCGCTATATTCCGGCTGTACCGGGGTCAATATCAACTCCCCGGTTAGTCACGACTGTGTAAGGGTCAGTGTACGGGGTCAGCCAGGGTACGGGGTCAGCTCAGGGTAGGGTCGCTCAGGGTACGGGTCACGGGTACGGGGTCAGTTCTCGCATCGTAACATTGCTCCTCGTACGATACGCCCGACTGTCGCCAGGTGAAGTCCAAAATGCTCGCCAATTTGCCGGTAACCGTAGGCGCCAGTGTTATAAGCTACTGCGATGGCGGCATTGCGCTCGCCATGATGCGCCGCGATCTCTGCGAGAGATGGTGGTGGAGGTCGGCGCTGTACCCGAGAAATCGCTAAGGTATCGCCCTTCACCTCCGCCCTGGACTGCATTTTCTCCACGAAGGCGTCGTCTCCCAGGAAGATTTGCTGGCGCAGTCCTTCCCAGAGGCCTTGTCCAACGCCATCGCGAACAAAGCTCCGATAATATCGACGGGCCTCTTTCCGATCTTTTCCAAATTGACTCAACAGACCGTCTACCGCCAACCAGGTCGGCGTTACAACCTTTCCCATCATCGCCCAATAACTGCTCCAGGGCCACTGTTCCGGCGACTCGACCATTCCCGCCCGAACCGGATTCAGCACGACATACCGGCTCAGTTCCAACAGGTAGGCGTCCTTGTCCACCAGGATGCCCTTGAACCGACCCTGAAACAAATGCCCAACGCGACGATGGCGCCGGTTCGATGCCTGGGTGTAAACACCATTCAGTTGACGCATCCCCCGCGCAGGTTCCCCTCCACGGTCTCGATCACCAGATGGTAGTGATTCGTCATGAGGCAGTAAGCGTGGCAGATCCAATTGTAGCGTTCTACGACCTCCGCCAATACACCCAAGAACGCCTCCCGAACCCCATCGTCCTCGTAAATCGCCTCCCGCCTGTCACCTTGGGATGTAATGTGGTACAGGGCACCGGCAAATTCAATCTGCAGTGGTCTAGCCATACCTGCAGTGTAGCTCATTCATTCTGATGTTATAATGCGAGACCTGACCCCGTTATACCTTTCGTTATACCTATTATACCTATTGTTCACAACAAACACCTTGCAAAGCACCGTTGTGTTGGCAAGAATATCAAATATTCTTTAATAATAAAGATGTGGACGTGTTACAGTATTTGAGATGAGTAAGGGGAGATAGATATAATTGAGCTCAATGTTGCGATTGTTTTTCTATCACTCAAATACCAGCTGATTTGAGTGATAATAGCCCTATTGTTTCCGCTTATATGGCGAGTTCTCGGTTTGTATGGACAAGTGTATTTACTTGTAATCAAGTAAGTAAGTAAATAAAAATAATTACCTACCCCAAGCATATGCCCTAACTCAGTGTGTATTTGCTGTTGCACCTTTGGCTGAGAATTAAAATTCAATGAGGGTAAATAGAGTGTTTCTCAAGTTATAGCGGAGCCTTCTTCCACAATTGCGTGCTAATTGATGAAAATAAAAATACTAAATATTTCGGGTTCTTACTACACCTTTCCTGTGAAATTATGTACTGACTTAGTCGTTTAGCGAGTTTGAAATTATAAACGACCGAACCAAGAAAAGAAAAGTTAGAGAGACTCCCAGGGTGATAGAAAATCACGGTCATCTGGAATCATGGGCGTACTGATGGGGATTGTGGTGTTGGTGGATTCGGCGACTGATATCTTTGATTCGATAGTGCTTTTCTAAGGAATCTTTCAATCTTTTTGTGCTTAAAGTGGGATTTCTTTTTCATTATCAACTACCCCTAAGCCAATGTTATTTACCGAGGGGGAGGAGTAAATGATGTGTAGGGGAACGATGTTACAATCTTAATGAGGGGCGTCGGTAGAACTGTTGATGTGAGAGCGTTATTCTAAAATTGGAACGTCGTTAGGTAATTCAGATGCTGTTCGTTCATGGGGGAACTTAGATATACATAAGGACAAGAACTCCGTAGGGGCATTCGCATTTGAACTATTGGGTGTAGTGATTTGGCATTGTTGCTGAATGTGGTGATAAGCGTAAATGGTGTATAGTATTATACTGAGAGTATAGGCGATGAGGAGCGCATCGTTACCCGCGTGCGCCTTGTGGCGGGCTAAATTCATTAAAACCCCACGCAAAAATCGAAGGAGTGCTCTCGAGTGAGATTTTTTGAAACGTGGGACATTCCCTGATGTAGCGGAGGTGGCGCTCTCTCTGTGATGTAAAAAAGAAGGGAAATAATCCGACCCCTTAAAATGGTGCTATGACCCTATATAGTATAGTACCCCATATAGGTGATTCCTGCCATATCTATTTCAACTACACTCCATTAAATTAATTTAAGTTCTAGTATGGTTATGCTCGCCTTCTGAGAAATATGGCTGGTTTGCTAGGACCTGAAGTCGTGGCGCAATTGCATACACGGTAAGTATGGCATGGTGTGAACGCGTCTTCAGATGCGGCGAAGGAGTGCTTTAAAAACAGTTTTATTTCCCCAATTTTTTCCGAAGGCAGCCACGAGGTATAAATATATAAATACAGGCATTGCCGAAGATTAGACCAAATTTAGCTTAGAACGATTGTTCTCAATAAATGATCTGCAAGAGCTAAGAGGAGCTAACAAAGCACCTCTTTACGAGAGATAAGCGGTAGAGTGTGAAAGAGCCTTCTAGCACGAGTAAAAGAGAGCCTATTTCTGCATGCAATACGAGCGGACTACGTATGAAGCTTGATTATTGAGAGTTGTATGCGCACTTAATGTGCTTACTCCTACTTGTAAACTAAAAAGGTAGAAGAAGTAGGGCAAGTAGTCCTCAACTTTTCCGGAACCCATCCAGCCATTGAATCAATTCTTCCACTTCGGATAG
>CAVSWL010000018.1:0-117836 GCA_963731655.1 uncultured Gammaproteobacteria bacterium
CGATGCTCCACGATCAGCGCTGGCGTCACGTCGGCCAGCTTCAAGCTTCCCGGCTTTTGCTTCCAGTAACTCAGTTGTTGAGTCCTGTTATGGATCTCACTTGAGGAAAAATGCGGCAGAACGTCCCGAAGATAACACTCGATCGCTTCGGCCAAGGTATGGCGCTGAGATTCCGTGGTCTTAAAGTACCGGCGTTCACGGCTAGCTGCTTCAGTCTGCACGGCCCAGCGTTTCGCATCGGTTAGGCGGGGAAATGTCTTGCTCTGAGTGGGATAACCTTTAATCTGCAGCTTCACCTGATAAGTCGTTTTTGCCTTGGCTATCGGCACGTGGGAAAATTGTTGCCATATTTCGGCCTCCAGGGATGCAGGAAGCCCGAGCTGACTGCTAAGATAGGTGTCTAGCCAATGCCGAACCTCCGTCTAGGTTGGTAAAGGTTAAAGCCCCCAGGGTATTACCGCACTCTGGAGGCTTATTTCGTTTCGTGGGATACCGTGAGAGAACATATCAGAGTGTCCCGCGAGTGTCCCATGTGGGACTTATCTCGGCGAGGATTCTTTGTATGTGATTGATCTTAAGGTGAATTATAGAGGAATCGGACTTCCGTCCTACTGTCTGGGAATCAGTGCGCAAGCTTACCAAGGGCCCATGGTCAGACGAGCCATGGATCACAACAGTGAATCGTTGGTACAAGACGCGTTTTTATGTCGAGTGAATCAACACCTTCGCGCGCATCTCCATCGTGATGCACCGGACCTGTAGCCTATCCCATGGAACCAAAGTTTTCGTTGTCCATATTCACCTCAAAATTCGGCTTTATCTGAGAGGTTTACGCCTTTGAACACTCGTATACGCATTGGTAATCAGTCTGCCTTTTCCGCTGCTACACCACTTGAACCCCTAGAGTTTGCTTTAGAGCAGGGCTTCGATGTCTTTGAATGGTTTGCCGATAAAAAGGTGAACGAAGATGGTACCGCCCATGGCTGGGACGAATCCGATATGGATGCCGATCAGCGGGTATCCATTAGACGCCTGGGTAAGGAAAAGGACATCCATTTTACCGTGCACGCTCCCTGGCAAGCCAATCCCCTCCGGCCCGAGGCCAAGGAGATCTTGAGGCGAAGCGTGGATTTTGCCCACGATATCGAAGCCGATCTCGTCAACCTACATTTATATATGGATCATGGCCCCGCAGCCTATGCAAACGCCTTGGCTTCCACCCTCGAATATGCGTCACAGCTGGGGGTGCGCATCAGCATCGAGAACACACCCCTGACCTCGCCAACCGATTTCGCCGACACCTTCGCTTACTTCGATCGAGCGATGTTGGCGAAGGGTTGGGTCGGAATGTGCCTGGACATCGGCCACGCCAACCTTTATGACGGTACCCGCAACGATTACATCCGCTACCTCGACGAGCTTTCCCCCGAGGTCCCGATCATTCATCTCCACGCGCACGAAAACTGGGGTGACCAGGACGCTCACTTAACTCTGTTTACCGGCCCTGCGCGGGATAACGATGCCGGTGTGCGTACCTTGGTGGAACGCCTGATAGGGCGAGGTTATGCCGGTGCCATGATTCTTGAACAATGGCCCGAACCTCCGGAGCTCCTCGTCGAGGCCAAAAAACGGCTGCAGAAATTAGTAGACCGTGTGCAACCACAAGACCGCCCTTCCCAACACTTGAAAGAGCCAGCTAAGGCCCCCCCTCCTCCTAAACAAGTTTCGCCCCAACAAGTTTCGCCCCCAGTGCAACCATTGGATCAATTCACAGCCGCCGTGGTTAAGGCAAACGAGGAAAAACGGAGCTGGCGACGGCGCCTCGAGTGGGTACGCGATCAATTGGCGGCGCCCGGCTTCGAGGCCAGCCCGCAACAATTGGCCACGCTCGCCATCTACCTGCGCTTCTTGGGTACTGGAGAAGTGACATGCGAGGAAGATGGGGGTCACTATCGCCCCAATCATCATGCCCGCGCGGCGCAGGCGATTGAGACCACTCTAACCCGCATTCGCGATGCTCAAAATGAGTGGATCTTGCGCAAGATCTATCCTTGGCTGCCAGCTTACGGTGCGGAATTCCAACGAAGCGAGCCCCTCACGCGTATCCGGGATATCGCTCACCGCAACGATATTCCGAAAGAGTTGAAACAGGAAATCAAGAACCGATTACAAAACAAGTTACATCGCAGCGCAGGACCGGAAGATCTCAAGACCTCCGCTGAGATCTTAGCGCGGGTGACTGCACCGGGAACCCACTATTCGGAAGACTTCGTGGCGCAATTCAAGTTATTCCATCAGGAGCTTGGCGAATTTTTCAACGCCGCGGGGCTGGAAACACATCTCAAGGCTCTCGCGCCTCAGCTATCACCCAAGATGAGTCGATGCCTGCGAGATTTCCTGAAGCTAAAGGCCCAGGATGAGCGCAGCGACAAAGAGCTACTGAAGCTGCTTGGGAACCTAACCAAGCTTCGCGAAGCCCTCGCCGGAAAAAAGATGAGCAAAGCAAAAGACAGGGCACAGTCTCAGCAACGACGGCTGGCCGACATCGGTTTGGAGGATTATGCGTTTGTGCTGTTGAGTGAGTATGCCAACCGGCTAGCGGAGCTTCACGGTGGAAGATTCGTGGGAAGGGCTGTTCAAAGCCCTCGATCGCGCGCTCATCAACGTGCGCCTGGGGCACACCGAACCCGAAGAGTGTGAGGTGTTAGTCTCCGAGCTGGCCGCTTGGTCACAGCCTTTCGATAGTGCGCACAGGCTCCATAGGCTCCGGCTTAAGGCAACTTTGGAACGTATCCGCCGTATCGGGGAACGCTATTCGGCCCAAGTCATCTCGCTATTTACACCGCGCGTAGAGAACCTCGGACACGCCCTGGGTGTCCAGGAACATGCGGTGCGTGTTTTCGCTGAAGGGGATATCCGCGCTAACGTGGTCTATCAGCTCTCCAAGTTGGCGGAAATCGGTGAAGGAGCGCTGCGCCGGGCACTCGATCTTCCCCCTTGGCAGGCCATAGCGCGTGGCGAAGCCGTCGGTCGACTGTATCCGATCTCCCACCTGGGAGCGATCGAACCCAGTGACGAACCGATTATCGCCCTGCTTGAACGTGCCGAAGGCGACGAAGAGATCCCCCCTTTCGTGGCTGCTGTCATCCTGAGCCATACCATTCCCCACCTCTCCCACCTCGGTGTGCGGGCACGTCAAGCCGCGGTTCCGTTTGCCAGTGCGGAAGGAGCGGCCCCCATCGCTCGACTCCAACCCTATATCGGTAAGCTGGTGCGGATAAATGTTATGGCCGATGACATTTCCATCGAGGAAGCTGATTTCACCGCCGTCCCGACACGTAAAACCTCTGGGCAAGCGACCTCGCGCCTCTCAGCGGTGGAACCCACGGCGCGCGTCGCGCTGACATCGCTTACGCAGGCGAGGGTTGCGAATTGTGGTGCCAAAGCGGCAGGCATAGGCCGTCTATCAGAGCTCGCTCAGGCCTCGCGAGGATTGTTTGAAGTTCCGCCTGGTGCGGCAGTACCCTTCGGTGTCATGGAAGCGTGTCTGGCTACCCACCCTGATCGGGAACGCCAGTACATCGCTTTGCGGACCCAGTTAGAGGACGCCGGTGAGGCCGATCTGGAAGCCGCCTTGGCGCGCTTGCGGCACCTGATCGCAGAAATCGAGGTGCCCGAAGCCTTGGTACGCGAGATCCGTGATCATTTCGGTGACGAGGTGCGCTTGGCCGTTCGGTCCAGCGCCAATGGAGAGGACTTAGCCTGCATGGCCGGCGCAGGGCTATATGATTCGGTGCTGGGGGTGGGCGTTGCGGACACTGCGGACGCTATCCGCCGAGTCTGGGCCTCGCTTTGGACTCGCCGGGCAACGATGAGCCGCCGCCAGGCCGGCGTGCCTCATAACGAAATTCGTATGGCGGTGCTTATCGAGACGATGGTCGATCCTGAACTTTCCTTTATCATACACAGTGCCGATGTGGCCACGGGGCGTCGGGACTGGGCACAAATAGAGTTGGCCGTGGGCCTTGGGGAGACGCTCGCCTCAGCGTCACAACCCGGTACACCGTATCGGATACGATGTGAATACGGCAGTGGACTGTGCACGGTATCGTCTTACGCCAATTACAGTCTGGCGCTACAAGCGGACCCGAATCGGGGTGTTCACGAACAGCGTTTGGATTACTCCAAGATTCCGCTTTCGCGCGATACCACGGTAGCTCCGGTACTCGGTGCGCGGCTGGCGAAGATTGCCCGCTATATCGAGGACGCACAGGGCGAACCTCAAGACATAGAAGGCGTTGTCAAGGATGGCACTCTATTTATCGTGCAGAGCCGTACGCAGCAAGGATTGTGATGCGCGCATGATGTTGAATCACTCCTCGAGTCCCACCTGCGGGCGGGTCTGGACGACGTAGTATTTCCCCTCTCGTACGGCACCTTCGATATCCTGGGGGTAACCACAGACCCGTTCCACCTCGAGACCGATTCGGGCGATAGCTTGCATCATCTCGAGGCGGAAATCCGGATCGCGGACCAGGGGATCTTCGGTATAATCCAGCAGTGATTCCTTCGCTGGCCGGGCAAGAAAACTGTCGTACAGCCCGGCTCCGGCAAAACGTTCCAGGTCTTCACCGTTGGAATCGGAGCGAAAAATAACCCCGCCACCATAAAGTCCAACGCTTTTATTCGGAAAAGTAAATAATGTCGGTTTGAGGTCCTTTTTTTTGCAGGAAAAGCTCAACGCACGGCCGGGGAAATTACCTACCAGGGTTTCACCTAAGCCCAACACCACCTCTGCATAGAGCTCGTCATCATCTCCGGTTATGGGATTTACGGTATGAATGACGAAGGCGTACTCGGCATCGATCACCCGTTGGATCAGTACGGCCATCATGAGATCGTCATGCGCTATGCCCCGGGCTGTACGTGAAAACCAGGCACGTTCGTTCCACTTGGATGCCCAAACCTTTTTTATCCCATCCCAGATAAGCGCCCAGTCGGTATCGGGTAGGTCGGTGGTCTGCCAGGTCGCCAACACGGCTTCACGCAGTGCCTGCGGTGCGCTCAAGTCCGTGATCTTTTGGCGAATTGCGGGCAGATGCTCTTGTGGTTTTTCTTCCGCCAGTCGAAGCAGTGCGGTGATCTTTTCAAAAAGATGTTGGTTGTCCGGGTAAGCAAGTGTTTTCTCGCAGACCCCGAAAGGGATGCCGATGGAGGTTGGAAAGCCGATCCAGTCGGGCAATCGTCCGCGCAAAGCCTGCAGATTGTTGGATTTTCCACCCAGAATCTCACCGTCGAATAACTCTTCCCCGACCGCCCAGTGAGAAAATGTGCGACGGCGCATAGCAGGTGCGCTGTGCTGTGCCGCGATCGTGGCGGTAGACGTTTCGCCTTCCCGGTATTCGACATCCCCTGACGGACTCACATCCAGTGCCAGCTGCTGGCCATTGAGCTTCTTGAACAGCGCATAGCGTTGTTCATCAAAACAGGAAGCGAAAAGTACCCGGGAGTTACGGGCTCGAACTGCGACATGGGACACAAGATCCGGCGTGTCCGACGTGATGATCGAGGTTACACCGGGAGGAATCTCTTCGTCACCGGCGACCCGATCCGTGACGAGTACCGTGGGATTAGTAAATCGGTCGCCCTGCACCGAACGCAGGCTCTCCACCAGCCGCACCTGGCCAAAGACCTTGGCTGGACTAATAACCTGCCAGCCACCCAGCCCCGCCTGCCGCCTCAAAAGAGGCTCCAGGCGGCGCAGCAACAGTGACAGCATGAATCCGGATCCACCACGGATCACCTCTTCACTAAACAGCGGTATGGTCCAGTCCTCGGCGGCGAAGGCCTCTCCAAGGTGTTCGGCCTTTGGCTGCAGGCGGGCGTAGAGTTCCTCGCTCCAGCGGGTCACCAGGCGCGCGGCCCGATCGGTTACGCTCTTTGCGAGCAAAGCCCATTCCGGGCTGGTTTCAAACCCGTCCTGTGCCACCTTGAGCTGGCTGATACAGATTTGAAACTCCTCATTCCCCTCCTGGAGCCGGAGATTGCGCAGCATGAGCCGGACAAGCTCGATCAGGCTGCGGACATCCCTGTTCTCCTGTTGCTGTTCGATGGCTCCCCGTAAAGTTTGCTCCAGTGCCAAATCCAGATAGAGCAGCTCCCGTATCGCCTGTGTATCCTCAGTATGCTGGATTTTCCGATCCACTCCCTCCCGCAGCTCGGTAATCGTTTCCACCTGGCTCACAAGCTTGTCGCCCTGCTGGCGTTGGGAATAAAGGGTGTTCAGCTGATTATTGAGGTTCTCATCGAGAAACGCCCGAGCGGCGCCGGCTGCCGTATCCAGGTCCGTACCGGAATGCACTGATTTAAGGGTACGTAGGAAGTGTTCAAAATCATGATGAAGGCCATCTCGCTTGTCGGGGTAGTATTCCGGATCGGTACGAATCGGGCGTTCGAAGCTTTGCAGACGCTCCCGGCTGACACCGCCCGCGGCCAGGGTGTCATAGAATCCGTTCGAGATTACCCTGATGATCCAAGAAGGCCAGATAGGCTTCGCAGATGACGATGTCGTCGGGCGTGGTATTGTTATGCAGTTTCTGATGCCACTCCTCCAGAAAGTGCCCATGTACCTCCTTGACTTTGTGGCTGTGCATGATGTTCAAAATCTCATCACGCACCTTTTGTCCTTCGCCGCCGCGTCCCAGGGTGCTCAGCATGAGTCGTAACCAGGCCTTGTGGTCTGGGTAACGCCTATAGTATTCGGCAACACGGCGTGTAAGCCGCTCCTGGGCGTGACTGAGCTCCCGGGGCTTGGTGTTGTAGTTTCGTTGCCAATCGAGTTGCCGGATGGCCGAGTAGCGCAGCCAGGCATATAACAGCACGAGGATGTCACTGTCCTGTCCCGCATCCGCCAATAGGTCGTGACAGAGGTTGAAACGGTGCATGAGGGTCCAAGAGTTGCGACCCGTCTCCACCTCGACAATCTGGTTGGCCACATCCTGAGCCCGCGCCGTAGCAAAGACCTCCTGTTCAATCTTCGGCGGCAGAAGTGGAAGATAGAAGATTCTGTCCGTGCTCCTTCATCCACTGATCCGATTCCGGTTGGTAGAGGACGAAGTTGATCCCCTGTGGGACCTGTGTCTCGCCAGACCTTGGGAAATCCAATTCCAGCCAGGACAATCCCTCGCGTTGCGTAAAAGGGGTACGCACTGAGATCTGATCGAATTCAGTGGTCCCCGCCGGGCGCAACGCCGGCGGTGTTATTTGCCACTTATGACGGGATTTACCTGCTAAACCCCAGTGCAACAGGAGAGGGGGGGCGGCATCGCATACCAGCAAGACCTTGATGGAATCCGTTTGCTCCTGAACCGCCACCGCCAGAGAGACATCACCGTTTAGCTCGAAGGCGTAACGCTGACAGTCGGAATCTCCTGTCAGCTCGGACAATGCCTGTTGCGGGCTGAGTGGAGCACCAATGACGGGCAAGCTAACGCGAAAATCCCGATGGCCGTTTTTCAGCCAACGCTTTCCCTCTGGAAAGTAGAGGACGAAAAAGAGCGTGTCATAAGAGGATGCAAGATCGAGAGTGATCTCAAGCTGCTGTACACCCTCGATAGCGTTACAGGGGCTCTGCACCGCTTGCCGGTCAAACGCCTGGGTACCCGCTGGCCAGACAGCCTGCGGCGGCGCCTGCCATTTGGCATTGTGCCTGTGACCAAGTCCCCAGTGTAATCGGCAATCACGTGTGCTGTGAATCAGAAACTTCAGAACCAGACGGTTTTCCGTCTGCGCTCCACTCACCTCTATGCGAACGTTGTCGGAGGTAAAGCTTTCATATAGCGGCATATTGTTTATGGACCTCGGAAACTAAAATGCAATTAACTGCTCGTGTGTTAGGTAGGGGAGTCCAGAATGCCCTTGTTTCGCCATCTCATCGAAATCTTCCTCGAAAAACACGATGGCGGATGCACCGCTTCAATGCCTTTCATATTCAAACTTGCCGTAAAAAGCCCACCCCTTCGGGAAGCTCCACGGTGTAGTGTAGGCAGGTGGTGATTTAATGCGGGAAGGGACCTTTTTTTCTAAATCGCGCGGACTCGCAAACCCGTTTTATGCCTCGTCGTCGGTAACTACTTGGCCCTCGCTTCGTCAATCTCCTCGATTGACTCCGTTGTTTCCAGCGTTTCCGCTGCTTGCGGAATAATGGCCGGCTTTCTGGGTTTTTCCTCAATGTCGGGAGTTTCCGGCTTAAGGATAATACCCGCCAAGGGAGGCAGGGTGATATTAAGTGAGTACGGCTGATTCATCCACTCGATTTTCTCCGCCGCCAGTGGAACCGCACCGTTTCCGGCGTTGCTTCCTGCGTAGAATTCGGAATCGGAATTAAAAATCTCAAGATACCTGCCAGGCATGGGGACGCCAATGCGGTAACCAAATCTGAGCTCAGGGGTAAAATTGAGTGCTACCACGACAAAGCCGTCATCACCTTTGCGTTGATAAATCAATACCGAGTTTTGGGCGTCATGGCAGTCGATCCACTCGAATCCTCGGGTATCGAAATCGTGCTGATACAATGCGCACGTACTGGTATACAGCCGGTTCAGGTCCTTTACCAACAGCTTAAGCCCCTGATGCATGGCGTAATCGAGCACATACCAGTCCAAAACGCGGGTTGCATCCCATTCCGTTCCCTGGCCGAATTCAGTCCCCATGAACAAAAGTTTCTTACCGGGATGAGTGAACAGGTAAGTATAGAGCAGCCTCAAATTGGCAAAGCGCCGCCACTCGTCTCCCGGCATTTTGTTCAGCATGGAGCCCTTCCCGTGCACCACCTCGTCATGGGAAAAGGGGAGCAGAAAATTTTCCGTGAAGGCATAAATCATGCTGAAGGTAAGTTCACCGTGATGGTACTGACGATAAATCGGGTCCAGCGACATGTATTTGAGGGTGTCGTTCATCCAGCCCATGTTCCATTTCAGACTGAAGCCCAGGCCGCCGACATAGGTGGGACGGGTTACCTGCGGCCAGGCCGTGGACTCCTCAGCCATCACTAACGCACCGGGGTGTTCGCCGTGCACCACGATGTTGACTTCCCGCAGGAAATCGATGGCCTCGATATTCTCTCTGCCCCCGTATTTATTGGGAATCCATTCTTCTCTCGAATAATCAAGATAAAGCATGGAAGCAACGGCATCTACCCGCATACCATCCAGATGAAACTCCTCCAGCCAATAAAGTGCATTCGAGAGCAGGAAATTTTTCACTTCATGGCGAGAGTAATTATAGATCAGGGTCGACCAGTCAAGGTGTTCTCCCTGCCTCGGATCGGCATGTTCATACAACGCCTCGCCGTCAAAACGGGCGAGTCCATGAGCGTCCTTTGGAAAATGTGCAGGTACCCAGTCGAGAAAAATGCCGATGTTATTTCGATGGCAGTAATCCACGAACCAGCGAAAATCTTCCGGGCTACCAAAGCGGCTGGTCGGTGCGTAATAGCCGGTGGTCTGGTAGCCCCACGAAGGGTCATAGGGGTGCTCGGTGATCGGCAGCAGTTCGATGTGGGTGAATCCCATTTCCGTGCAATACTCGACCAGTTGTTTCGCCAGTTCCCTATAGTTGAGAAACTCCCCTTCCCAGCCACGCTGCCACGAACCTAGATGAACTTCGTAGATTGAGATGGGCGCTTGAAGCCAGTCCATCGACTCTCGTCGCCTTACCCACTCCTGATCATGCCAGGAAAAAGTGGATTCATCGACAACTATGGAAGCGGTCTTGGGCCGTTGTTCGAAGGCGCGTCCATAGGGATCGGATTTCAACAGGATCTCGCCACTGTGGCGGTTTCTGATCTCAAATTTATAAAGCGTGCCCGCCTCGAGATCGGGGAGAAACAGTTCCCATATTCCCGTGCCGCCGCGAGCCCGCATGGGATGAATCCGACCATCCCATTGATTGAAATCTCCTACCACGCTCACCCGTTCGGCGTTTGGCGCCCAAACGCCGAACTGGACACCGCCAATGCCATCGACCTCATGGGGGCAAGCGCCTAAAATACGGTAGGCATGCCAGTGTTTGCCCTCTCCGAAGAGATGCAGATCGAAATCGGACAACTGAGGGGGAAAGGCATAGGGGTCATGGGTGACGTGTTCGTGGTGCCCTTTGTCACGCCAGATCAGCCGGTATCGGTCCGGTAGCTGGTTGGTAACCCCGCGCCACTCAAAGATATCGGTCCCCAGTACGCGCTTCATGGGCAACTCGCCTTCGGCGATCGTGACCCCTTCACAATCGGGAAAATGAACGCGCACAACGGTCTGCTCACCAACCCTATGTTTGCCAAGCACGGCAAATGGGTCGTGATGCCTAGCTTCTACGATTTTTCTTAGGTCTTCATCAATTATCGGGCTGATCATACGTATTCCGGTCTTTATCGTCTGTTTTTTTGTTGTCTATGGCATTGCGCAGGCTAAAGGTAGTCGGGCCGTAGTTGATTTACTTCATGATTTCTCGGATTCGATTAGCGGAGACACGCCCTCTCCCTTGCAGACTGAATGTACCCCAGAGCCTCATCGAGTTCGCGGTTGCAGCGTGGCACCCAGGCCTCTCCCCAATAAATATGGCAACTGGTCTCTGCACGCAGCAGATGCCACATGGCCTGCTCGATAAGCTGCCCGGTTTCTTGGTCAGGCCATCCTTTCGCACCCTCCTGCCAGCGTGTCTCATGGATCACCGAACTGACCTCCTCTATCGCCGCCAGGGCATCCCGCTGTGCTTGGGAGCCGGTCCATTGAACGAAATCCATCCCATCGTGTTCGCCGGTGTTCCAGGCCCCTCGATGCACCAAAACCTCTCCGTGGGCGCCGTATCGATCCAAGTATTCGTGAATAAACATAGGTGACAGACCCGCCGTGTTCTCTCTCACTCGGTCCAATAGTGGTAAATAAAAAGCCCCCCAGAAGTTGGCGCTCCAATTGGTATTGCGAAACCAGCCGCCGTTTTCACCGTCACTGCAGGTCGTAACTAACGCCGGAAAGTCACAATGCTTGGTGCGTTCGGCAACCTCATGGATAAACCAGCCCGGGTCCATTCCGGACTCCTGCGAGTTCGACAGATCCCGATCACGCACAACGACGATGATTTCTGAACCCTCATAGTTGGCAACATGCGGTCGGTAGCGCAGTTCGTGCCAACTCATGGGGGTAAGCCCTTCCACCCGCTCGGAATCCACTAGCACATAACGGAACCCCATCTGCTTGATCAACGGAATCAGCTCCATGCTGAAGCCCATTTCTGGTGGCCAGAAACCGTCGAAATGGTGCCGCCCGAACAGGTGCCTGGCGATTCCCAGCCAACGCATGATCTGTTCGCTGCGATCCGCTTCTGGGATCAGCGGAAGCACCGGGTGATAGTAGCCCGTGCCGAGCGGTTCGATGGACGGAGTACGAAGACGCCAGAGAAGGTCGCCACATTTGACGATCCCATATACTCGCGATTGGAAAGCAGGACTGCTCAATGTCTCTAAAAGTGTGCCTGATAGGGCAAGATGAACCCTGGCAACATCCTCGTACCCTTCGAGTGCCCCTGGAATTCGATCCAAGGCAAACAGGATTTCTTTGGCCTCCCATTCGCGGGTAACCAACAGATCTTCAAGATTTCCCAGGGGTTGGTGTAGGTTCAGTACGGTAGCGTGAAAGGTATCCATTGGAGTTGTTTTAATTGTTATCGTGTATTTGCATCTGGGAAGTTTATTATTATAACATCCGTGCGGTGATGAAAAGTAGCTGCGATTGCTGCAGTGAATTTTTTTTCACGACTTATGATTATAAGAACAAGTTACGACTACCCATCCATTCGAGGGACAGTATGCGAATCTACAACCTTTTTCCCCTATTGGCCGGTACATTTACCGACTGGCCGTCCCATATGGAGCGGGCGGCAGAGATGGGGTTTGACTGGATTTTTGTCAATCCGGTACAAAAACCCGGTATGTCAGGCAGTCTGTACTCCATAGCCGATTATTTTGAGCTCAACCCAAGGCTGGTCGACTCAGCAGCCGCGATACAGAACCCTGAACAACAATTGCGCGATGCGATCGAGCAGGCTGAGAGTAAGGGCATGCGCGCAATGGTGGATCTGGTCATTAATCACTGTGCAGTGGATTCCAACCTAGTCAGTGAACATCCAGCCTGGTTTGTGCGTGACACTAACGGGCGCGTCGAGCATCCTTTCTGTAATGAGAATGGCAAGAAAGTCGTATGGGGAGATCTCGCCCGGTTCGATCATAGGGGTACCTCTGATCCGGAAGGACTGTATCGCTATTTCTACAATATCATCGTGTACCTGATCGATCTGGGGTTCTCTGGATTTCGTTGCGATGCGGCCTACCAGATCCCCGGGAATCTGTGGCAGCGCTTGATTACGGAGGTGAAGCGCCGTAATCCCAATGTCATGTTTTTTGCCGAAACACTCGGTTGCACACCGGATAAAACTCGCAAGACGGCGCGCTCCGGCTTTGACTACGTTTTCAATAGCTCGAAATGGTGGGATTTCAGCAGCCCGTGGTTGTTGGAACAATACAATCTAACCCGGGAGACGACTCGCTCTATCAGTTTTCCCGAAAGCCATGACACCGACAGGCTGTTTCAAGAAATGGAAGGTAACTTGGAGGCGATGAAACAAAGGTACCTGTTCAGCGCCCTGTTTTCTGCCGGCGTGATGATGCCGATGGGATTTGAGTTCGGTTTCAGAAAGCGGATGCATGTGGTCAAAACTCGACCCGAGGATTGGGAAGAGCCGGCTGTCGATCTGCGTGATTTCATCCGTGGTGTCAATGCCATCAAAGCGCAATATCCTATCTTTCAACAGGAATGCCCCACCAAGGTGATCTCGTATGAGAATCCTTCTATACTCATCTTGTGGAAGGCGAGTTTGGAAACGCCGGAGGAAGCGCTGATCGTTCTCAACAAGGATCCCTGGCAGCATCAACATTTCTACACGGAAAGACTGGACTCCTATGTGCAAGCGGGCGCCCCCCTGGTAGACCGTTCCCCGGAATACCGGCTGGATTATCTGCCGACCCCGTTTAACTACGATCTGCGGCCCGGTCAGGGTTTTGTGTTTGTCACCCAAAGGGATGCGGAGGAGGATTAAACCATATCACCTCACCGCCTCGCCGCATCTTCTATAAGTCAGCGGATTCTATAAATCAGCGGATGTGAACCTCTCATCGGCGCGCAGTAGGCAAAGCGGAGGACGATCTATTCGCGTGAGAGCTCCAGCACGACTGTCGCATAAGGGGGTAGGGTAAGACACATGGAGTACTCCTGGCCGTGAGACCAGTGATGTTCCGCAGATGCGCCACCCTCGCTGCCCCAATTGCCCCCACCATAGATTTCGGCGTCGGTGTTCAGCACCTCTTTGTAATACCCCAGCTCGGGCACTCCGATCCGGTAATTCGGTAGCACCGCGGGCGTGAAGTGGGTCACCGCCACCACAATTTGCTTGCGATCCTCACTGTAGCGAACGAACGAGACGACGCTGTTGTAATCGTCGTTGGCGTCGATCCATGCGAAGCCATTGGAGTTCGCATCCATTTCATGCAGTGCCGGGGTTCCTCGGTACAGCTTATTGAGATCGCGGAGGAGCTGCTGCACCCCGCGGTGCATCGGGTCCTGAAGAAGGTGCCAATCGAGACTGATATTGCTATTCCACTCCCGGTCCTGGGCGATCTCTGTACCCATGAACATGAGTTTCTTACCCGGTAATGCGTACATGAGACCTAACCAGGCCCGAAAGGTGGCGAATTTCTGCCAACGATCACCCGGAAGCTTGTTGATCATGGCCCCCTGACCGATCGATACGTGATCGTGGGAAAGCGGCAGGACAAATTTTTCGTCGAATGCGAAGTTCAGGGGATTAACCAGCTCATATTGATAATACTTGCGGTGCACCGGACGGCGGTCCAAGTAACGCAGGGTGTCGTAGACCCAGGCAGAGTTCCAGCGCAGACTGAAACCTAACCCCCCATCCTGTACAGACCGGGTAAGACCTCGGCGCAGCGAGGAATCCTCGGCGATGATCATCGCACTGCCAAAGTTGTTAGCCACTAGCGTGTTCAGCCGTCGAACGAACTCGAGGGCTTCGAGGTTATCGTTTCCGCCCTCTTTATTAGGCATCCATTCGCCATCGCCACGGCCATAGTCGAGGTAGAGCATCTTGGCCAGGCTATCGATTCGTAAACCATCCACATGGAACTGGTCGAGCCAGTAGAGCGCATTGGCGAGCAGGTAGTTGACAGCCGCCGGGCTGGCAAGGTTGTATAAGGGTTTTTCCCAGTCCAGGTCGCGACCATGCAGAGGATCAGGGTTTTCGTAGAGCGAAGTGCCATCGAAAAGAGCCAGCCCGTGGGGTTCCGTGGACAAAATGTTGGGCACCCAGTCGACCACGACACCGATGCCCGCAGCGTGGCAGGTATCGACTAGATAGCGGAAGTCATCGGGAGACCCATAACGGCTGGTCGGTGCATACAGGGCCGAAGGCAGGTAGCCGACCGTATCCTCGAAGGTATACTCGCTGATCGGCAGTAAGGCAATGTGAGTGAAACCGAGGTCTGAGACGTACTCCACCAACTCGTCAGCTAACTCGCGATAGCTAAGCCAGCGATTGTCCTCCTCCGGCTTGCGCCGCCACGAACCTAAATGGACTTCGTAGAAAGTAATTGGAGCATCGGCTCCATGTTGCCTTTTACGCTGTTTCATCCACACGCTGTCACGCCATCGAAATTGCTTGAGATCGTAAACCAACGAAGCGAATCCAGGTGGACGCTCGACGCAAAAGGCGTAGGGATCGGATTTTATGAGGGGTGTCGTGTTGGGTGCAGTCTTGATTTCGTATTTATATAGAGCACCGACGGCCACACCTGGTAAAAAAATTTCCCAAGCCCCACATTCATAGCGTCGGCGCATGCTGTGTCGGCGTCCGTCCCACGCATTGAAGTTGCCCACCACGGACACATGACTCGCGTTCGGTGCCAAGACCGCAAAAGTGACGCCTTTGGTGCCTTCGATTTCGGTGGGGTGAGAACCCAGCGCAAGATAACTTGAGAGGTGTTCCCCTTTGGCCAGCTTACTCGTGTCCCTACCTGAGAGTATTAGGGGGAAGCGGTAGGGATCATCGATATCTTGTTCGCCATCAGGGGTCGTGATCCGATATCGATAGAGGAATGGTTGCTTGCGTGCGGAAATTTCACCAACGAACAGACCTTCATCATGGGCCTTTTCAAGTTGCGCCACGACCTTGCCGTCCGCGGCGTCTAAAACTTTGACCGCACTTGCATCTGGAAGGAACGCGCGGACAACAAGCGTACCCCGCGCTTCCACCGAATGCATCCCAAGAAAAGAAAACGGATCATCATGATCGGCATTGAGAATCGCCGCAACTTCCTCGCTGTCAACTATTGGGGGCGGAAGTCCTTCCGCCCCCACACCGCCGATGGGCTCTTTGGGCTCGTCTGGCAATGGTATGGGTCGCGCGGGTTTTTGCGCCGGTTGCTCCTTTGCTTTTTCAAGTCTTTGCGTTGGTTGAGCTACATCCCTGTCCGGATGGTCCCGAACAACGGCCTTGGCGATGGCTTGCGCAGCTGAAATGTGTTCGGCTGGTGTCTTTTGCTCAGGCTCGGCAGCACGCTTTTCGGCCTCTGCCCGCTTCATAACCGTCAAGGCGTCGATGCCATGATGGATGCTTTTGCTGTCGGAATCGGCGGCTGTTGGGGGATGGTTTTTACGAGCCTTTACACTCGGCGTGGTAGTGATTTCAGGGGCTTTCTCCTTTTTCTTCAAACGCTTGGGATCAGTTGTCGAATCAGTCTTAGATTGGTCATTTACAGTCATCTTGTGGGCTCCCCACCTTCACGTGGTATTTCTTGCACCTTGAGGGCCGGTCTAAGATACAATTGCCGGCTCGGCGAATGATACGAATAGTATACTTTATTAATTAACGAGTTTCCGACTTCAAGCTCGTACCCTATTTTATGATTCCCGCATCACTTGGACTGGAAGCATATAAAAAATCCCCTCAAGGCTGTCGATGTCCTTAGAACACGCTTGGCCGCGTTGCGGGTCCACCATACAAGCTTTCAATTCTTAAGTTCTTCGCAGTTTGTTCGCAATGCTCATTACTCATCGAGCATTGACCAGATGACGACGCTTCGAAGTGACAATAACGAAAGGCCGACTATCACAGGACCACAGGGTAGACATTTTTGCATTGCAACATCATAATATTAGAGAGTACTGAATGCAGAGGAACCATGATGCTCACTGAATCCATACCGCTTTCGAACAAACCAAAGAAATTTAGCGACAAACTAAACGTCTCTTACCTCTAGGAGACAAGCAGGCGGTTGTAAGTATTCTAGATTACCATCACTATTTCACCAGAGGTGAGGGTACATTAACTAAAAAAATGAAAGAGAGCCGAGAGACGCCATAAGCACGAATGCGATTCAGTTTAAAACAGGGCTGGATTCAATATAGTCCTGATAAGCCATACGTGCCTAAGAACAGTGGCACGCGAGGGTGGCTCAGTGGTCCTTCGATTTAACTCTCTGTAACCATTTCGCAAAGTAGTTATGCATCTTCGTGGTGTGCATTGGGACAAATCTTAAAATCCATTTCGCTTAACATGCGAAATCACTTTTTAGTCGATTACTTAACAGACCGGATAGATAAAGGCTAGTTATGTACATTGTTCATATATCGTCTGAGCTGGCTCCTGTGGCTAAAGTAGGCGGCTTGGCCGACGTCGTTTTTGGTTTAAGCCGGGAGCTTGAAATCCGTGGAAATGATGTCGAGATCATACTCCCCAAGTACGACTGCCTCTGGTACGACGAGATTTGGGGTCTAGGCAATGCATACAACGACCTGTGGGTGCCCTGGTTCGGAGGAAGCATTCATTGTACGGTTTTTTTCGGCATGGTCCACGGACGCAAGTGCTACTTTATCGAACCCCATTCAAACGAAAATTACTTTAACCGGGGATCATTTTACGGCTCGCATGATGACGCCATGCGCTTTGCCTTCTTCAGCAAAGCCGCCATTGAGTTCTTGTTGAAGTCAGGTAGACGTCCTAACATAATACATTGCCACGACTGGCAGACCGGTCTGGTACCGGTGCTACTCTGGGAAATTTATCACCGCATGGGCATGCATGATCAACGCGTCGTGTACACCATTCATAATTTCCAGCACCAGGGTATCCATGGGGAGCCGGTATTATTGGGGACAGGACTGAATCGACCTGAGTATTATTTTCATCGGGACCGCCTTGGCGACGATCACAATCCCAAAGCAATCAATATGATGAAGGGGGGCATTGTCTATGCCAGCTTTGTGACTACGGTTTCCCCGACCCACGCCTGGGAAGCCCGCTACACGGACCAGGGCAAAGGATTGGGCCATACGCTGTTCATGCATGGAAGCAAATTCGGCGGCGTGCTCAATGGCGTAGACTACGAGGTCTGGAATCCCGAAATCGATCGATTCCTGCCCCACCATTACGACGTCTGGCACCTCGACGGGAAGTATGCCAACAAGGAGGCGTTGCGCGAGCGCCTCATGTTGCGCAAGGATTACAAACCACTGATTGCCTATGTGGGTCGTCTAGACCACCAGAAGGGGCTGCATTTGGTGCGCCACGCGCTTTTCTATGCGCTGCAGCGTGGTGCCCAATTCGTATTGTTAGGTTCGAGCCCCGACCCTGCCGTCAATAGTGAGTTCTGGCATCTCAAAAACCATCTCAACGACAACCCAGACCTTCACATTGAGATCGGCTTCAACGAACAGCTCGCCCATCACATCTATGCGGGGGCAGATATGGTCGTGGTGCCCAGTATTTTCGAGCCCTGCGGTCTCACGCAGTTGATCGCGCTGCGCTATGGTACCGTGCCGATCGTGCGGGCGGTTGGTGGACTCGCCGACACCGTGTTCGACCGCGACCATGCCCACGTGTCCTATGAATATCGGAACGGATACATTTTCCACAACTCGGATTTTTCCGCTATCGAATCAGTCATGGACCGCGCCATCGGGCTCTGGTATGAATTCCCCAAGGAGTTTAAGTGCCTACTTTCCAACGGGATGGATTTCGATTACTCATGGAACTATCCGGGCACTCATTACCTGTCGATTTATAACCACGTCAGAGTGTAGCGCTGATCTAAAGTTTGGGTTTCTTCGCTGGTTTAATGAAAACTGGATCTGTCACGCACAATTGGGAATTAAGCTCGGCATGCGGCCCAACGTGGCTCACGCCTTCCAGAATACATTTCCGTGTATGGGCGCCACACGGCAGATGTGTCAGCATCCAGCTTGAACAGCGAGGAGCCGTCGAGTTACTGAGAGAACCCGAAAACCCACACTTCTGGTCTGCCGAAATAGATTCCGTAGATCCCGGTGAACGCTATCGTATCGTGCTCACTTCGGAGTGGAACGATTGCTATCACTCAGAAGGTGAGGAACTCATCAGGCGCGATCCCTATGCCCGAGAAGCCGATTTCGATTCCGCCTGGTGTGTGCTCAGTGAGCCTCGCTTTGCCTGGTCGGAATTCAAAGCGCCCGCGTACAATGAGCTTATTATCTACCAGCTCCACATTGGCAGTTTTCCCCCTGACGAGGCTGGCAAACGCGCTTTTGAGCTCACCACCGATAAGCTGGCATACATCAAAGATGTAGGCTTCAACTGTATTCAGCTAATGCCGGTGACCGAATTTGGAGGAATCTGGGGATACAATCCACGGCAACTTCTGGCCGTGCATGGCAAATGGGGTACCGCCAAGCAGCTCAAACAGCTCATCGACCGAGCTCATACCCTGGGAATGGCGGTGCTGCTGGATATTGTGCTCAACCATGGCAGCGCGAAATTGAACAATCTATGGAATTGGGATGGCTACGGACCCGACAGCTGCGGTGGCATCTATTTCGAAGGCGAGCGGGATACGCCATGGGGTAGGCGCTTCGCTTTCCACAAATGGGAGGTCAGGGAGTACCTCAAAGCGGCGTGTCGCATGTGGTTTGAGGAGTACAACTGCGACGGACTCCGATTCGATTCGGTACACAATATGCCATGGCACCTCCTGCAGGAGATGGCCGGAGAACTCAAAGAGCATTACCCGGGCAAGTTTTTAATTGCGGAGATAACGCCAGAAAACCCCGCGGTGATCACCCAAGCTGGATTTGATTCCTGCTGGGTGCACGCCGCTCATTTCGATTCGCTGAAGATCATGAAACGCCACGGCGGCGGCGAAAGCGCCCATCAGCGCATAGCCATGCTGAAAGCGATGATTGACATGCATCGTGGCTTTCCTCGCTCGTGCAGTGGGATCAACTCGGTCCTTGGCTCACATGACCAATGCGGCGATCGTCATGGGGGCCGTGAGGATGGAGGAATCCACCGTTATTATGTGGCACGCTTAGGCGGCCGACAAAAATGGCATGCCAGGGCTCAGACCCGCATGTGGTATGCACTTCAGGCGATGAGTCGCGGGTTGCCGATGATTTTTATGGGAACCGAGACGCTTCAGGACGAGTGGTGGCATGTGGACGAACATCACCGTTTCAACTGGTCGTTAGTCACGAACGGTGACCCTTTTTCCAGCCAGATGATGAGATGCGTCAAAGACGCGAATGCGCTGCGACTCGCCAGCTGCGCGTTGACCTCGGAGAACGTACGTTTTGTGCATGAGGACCACGAGCATATGATATTAGCGTGGGTGCGCTGGGCAGATCCGGGTGATCCGCGAAAGAAATCAGAACGCGAAGAAATTTACCTATGTGTGGCAAACATCAGCGAGAACCAATGGGAGAACGACGACTACGCGGTACATACGGGTTGGGAGGCAGGCCGCCGCTGGCTGCCCGTATTCAACTCGCAGGCAGAGATCTATGGTGGCTGGGCTGGATCGGGTCCACAGGAAAACCGGTGCAGCGATAAGGCCGCCCAGTTGTGGATACGCTTACCCAAGTGGTCTGTGCTCGTCTTCAGACTTGATTAATCAATGGCGCGTCACATCAGTGAAGAATTTTACTTGCGTTCGAAAAAACGGCCAGAAAGAAAGGGAATCTCGGATTTCCTCGCCAACTGAGTCAAGCTATATTCCGCCTGCGAGGCATACACCTCACAGGCGACCAAAGGGAAGAGCTGCGCCTCTCCCCTTTGGAAACCCCATTGCCAATGTCCCCGCTGCAAGCAGCGGGGACATTCAGAATAAATGGATATACAGATGACGTCTTACTACTGGCCGTCGAGCAATTACCATTCGATCGCGACCCGTACCGTGTCAGGCGGCGCCGGTTTAAAGACATAGGCGCAAAGCGCCGGCAATGACACCTCGATCGAGTACGCATAGCCGTGCCAGGGAACCTCGTCCGCCACGATGTCGCCTTGGGGTGCCACATCTCCAAAGCCGCTATACGCTTTCGCATTGCTATTCAAGAGCATTTTGAAAGAGACAGGGAAAGGAACGCCGATGCGGTATTCGGGCTGGGGTATGGCGGAGAAATTGAATATACAAAGTAGGGTGTTCCGCGGATCTTTCGCCTTTCTAAGAAAAGCAATAACGCAGTGCTCGGCACTGTCTACGTCCAACCACTCAAAACCGACGTGTTGCGCATCGGTTTCGAAGAAGGCCCGTTCGGATCGGTAAAGCCGATTGAGGTCTCGCACGAATCCCTTGAGACGGTTGTGGGGTGTGCGTCGCAATAGCTGCCAGCTCAGACCTGTCGCGTGATTCCATTCACTTTTCTGACCGAATTCCCCGCCCATGAATAACAGCTTCTTGCCGGGATGTGCATACATATAAGTAAACAGCAGCCTGAGGTTGGCGAACTTCTCCCACTCGTCACCAGGCATCTTTTCCAGGAGCGAGCATTTCAGATGCACGACCTCGTCGTGCGACAGCGACAAAACGAAATTCTCGTCGAAGGCGTAATGAATGCCGAAGGTCAGCTTGTTATGGTGAGATTTGCGTGTAGCCGTCGGCATGCACATGTAGGCCAGGGTGTCATGCATCCAACCCATATTCCACTTGAATCCGAAACCTAGACCGCCATGGTTCGTAGGTGCCGACACTTTAGGCCAGGCGGTCGATTCTTCGGCGATCATCAACACGCCTGGGAAGCGCTCGTGCACGATGTTGTTGGTGTGCTTTATGAACTCGCTAGCTTCGAGATTTTCGTTGCCGCCATGCATGTTGGGTATCCACTCACCGTAAGGTCGTGAATAGTCGAGATAGAGCATCGAGGCGACGGCATCCACCCGTAGTCCGTCGAAGTGATAGGTTTCGAGCCAGAATAAAGCGTTGGCGATCAAAAAATTCTCAACCTCGTGCCGGCCGTAATTGAAGATCAACGTGCCCCAATCTCGGTGCTCTCCTTTTTTCGGATCGGCATGTTCGTACAAGTTCGTGCCGTCGAACCAAGCTAGGGCGTGTGCATCCTTGGGGAAATGTCCGGGAACCCAATCGAGGATCACCCCGATATCGTTCTGGTGGCATTCGTCGACGAACGCCATTAGGTCTTCGGGTTTGCCGAAACGCGAGGTGGGGGCGAAGAAGTTCGCGACTTGGTAACCCCAGGAGGGTTCGTACGGATGTTCGGCGATTGGCAGAAGCTCGATGTGGGTGAAACCGAGATCTTTAACATACGGGATGAGCTTAGCGGCCAGTTCGCGGTAGGACAGCGGCTTGTTGTCTTCATTCCACATCCAAGAGCCCAAATGAACCTCGTAAATGCTCAGAGGCTCGGCCCAGTAGTGTCTTCTTTCTCTGGCGTTCAACCATTCTTGGTCTCCCCAAGTGTGTACATCGTTTAATTGATAAACGATGCTGGCTGTCGCCGGTGGCACCTCGGTAAAAAAAGCATAAGGATCCGATTTAACGAAGGTGTGACCGTTTGGCGCTTTGATCTCGTACTTATAGAGGGCTTCCGGGCCAACGGCCGGCACGAAGATTTCCCACACCCCGGAATCGCCGTGGCGTTTCATTTGGTGGCGACGACCTTCCCATTGATTGAAAGAACCGACCACGCTGACGCCTTCGGCGTTAGGAGCCCATACCGCGAAGCACACTCCCGACACCTGCCCTTGGATTTGCGCGATGTGCGCCTAGCCTTTCAAAGATACGGTAATGGTTCCCGGAGGCGAACAAGTGTTGGTCGAAATCGGTAAAGCTAAAATCGGTGAAGGCGTAGGCGTCGAAAAATTCGTTGGCATGTCCGTCGCGATCGATCACCCGCAGCTGATATCCGTTACTAGACTGCACCTGCTGGATCGAGGCCTCAAATAACCCATCCTCGTGAATGCGATGCAATGGGTGAATGAGTTCGGGTTCGTCCTGGAGAATGGCGTACACCTGTTCGGCATCGAGCGCCATGGCCCTGATGGTCAGCGACTGAAAGATCTCCTGATAATGGGGGCCGAGAACACTGAATGGATCATGATGTCGACCCTGCAACACCCGAATCATGTCAACCTGCGCGAGTTCGGATGGCCCTATAGACTCACGCACCACGATACGGACCCCAGGGAATGCATCGCGGTTTTCGCGTAAGAAATCCTGATACAAAAGTGATCCTGCGCGATCGGTTTGTAGGCCGTCCGCGTGATAACGTTCGAGCCAGAAACGAGCATTCGAGATCAGGATGCTGCGCACTTCGCCCTTGTCGAGGTCGAATATTTCGTTCCCCGGGTCTTGCGCCGTCTCGCCTTCGTAAAGCGCGGTACCGTCAAACCAAGCTAACTCGACCAGTCCTTCGGGAAATCCCGACGAGAATGTCGGCAAGATTATCGCAATGCCATGTTGATGACAGCGGTCAGTGAACTGGATAAGGTTGGTGGTATAGTGTGTACCGGGGCCGGGAGCGAAAAAACTGGCGCTGCCCCAATATCCGGGTGGCGACAATGGAAGCTCGACATGCGTGAACCCGGCCTCTTTTGCCTCCGTAATCAACTCGTCCATCTGATGTGCTGAATCAGCGTCGGAACCCATACTGCCATTGGCTAGTTTGAATAGGGCATCCCGAGGCATTGGGTAGATTGACACACCGCGCCGGTTCACGGCCTCGGCGCGCCCGCCGATCATCCAAGCTGTGTCTTGCCAGCGGTACTCGCAAGCCGATGTCCCCACAATGGATGCCGTAGCGGGAAAGGCTTCTGTCTGCACGGCAAACGGATCGGATTTTAGGAAAACGCTGTCTTGGGGCGTTTTGATCTCATACTTGTAGTATGAGCCCTTGCCCACGTTGGGAACAAAAAGTTCCCAAATGCCAGAGGCGGCGCGCCGGCGCATCGGATGACACCGTCCATCCCAATGGTTAAACGAACCGACTACGCTCACTCTTAGCGCATTGGGAGCCCACACGGCAAAGCAAACGCCTTGAACTCCTCGTTTGACGACGGTATGGGCGCCAAAGCGTTCGAACAACCGCGAATGCCCTCCTCGGACAAACAGTTCCTCATCTTCACGGCTGAATATCGCATCGCTAAATTGATAAGGATCACGCAAATACACGCTGTTGCCGTGCGTGTCGATCGCACAAATCTCGTAGTCGAGGTCCCGGCTTGGACGTGCGATGGTTACTGCAAACAAGCCTTCCTCATGGACCTTGGTCATCTGACGGGCGGGGCTTTTATTTCCCTTAACGAGTACCGAAACCCGCTCTGCCCAAGGGAGAAAGACGCGGATGCTGGTTGAGTATCCATCTTCGAGGCCGTGCGGCCCCAGCACCCGATGCGGCGCATCGTGGCGGGAGTTGACGATCTTTTGCACATCGTCGTCCGGGATCGCGATTTGACTAAGGGATTTCACGACTCGCGCATTCATGACTGCATCTTGCGCGGATCTTGGGGGCAACCTGTGTCGTCGTCGGTTTGTTCAATGAAGATGATTCCTCTGGTTAGCGTTGCGCAGCCTACGCGGCGTCGAGGAGTTTCCGGCGATTGTGGTTCCTACATGAGGAAACAAACAGCGTCGCATCGCTGTTCAGCCACAGCCTAACACGGCTAAAGCTTATCGGACGTAGCCTTGCAAAGCCGTGGTTTGGAAATCTTCGCCGAAAAACTCCGACATTGAAACTATAGGGTGCACAGTTGGTGGAATGTAAGCCGACCACGGCGGCAGGACGCAACCCTTCGCCGCATGCTTTGAATTACCCCTCCTGGTCTCCTCCTACGTCACTAGCAGTGTGGTTCCGGGTGTTCGCGGTCGTGTTTACCAGAGAGTATAAGTCGTATAAAAGCCCTTTTTCCAGTTTGCCCCGAGCATTTCCAAGCCATCGGACAGCCCCACTGCTACCCTTCGGGGCGATTTTGTCGCGAATTCCGTCTCGAAAGTCAGAGCTAACTCGCGTCTCAGCCGCTTTCTGCCCCCTTTGTACTTGCCCGTTACCCCCAGACCCTGCCGAGTCAGTTGATAGGGTAGACTCTGACGGCAGTTTAAAAATTTCGGGTGCTGGTGCAGGTGATTACAATATACCGGCACAGAATCGGCCAGCCGGCAAAACATTAAATCTCGCTTCTAATTCCTCAAGTAAAATGAGGTATGGCCGCTATTTTCTTATCGCAGCCATTAGCCTTCGAGGTGACAATGACAATGCCTACCAAAGCGAGTTCAGCCCCCATATTAGCGAATGACCAGCTCACCAGTCGTCTGGAACACTGCACTAATTTGCCCAGCCCTCCCGGAGTGGCTGAACGCATTATTAAGTTGTGCCAGGATCCGAATGTGGGTTTAAATGACGTGGCGGAGGCAGTAAAAGTCGATCCTGCCTTGTCCGCAAAAATCTTGCGATTAGCTAATTCCGCAATCTATGCGCGGCAGCGTAAGACCGATAATCTGCGTCAAGCAATCTTGATGTTCGGACTGAATGGTACACTGACTCTAGCGCTAAGTTTTTCTCTGGTAAAATCGCTTCGCGGCAACAAGAGAACGGGCATGGATTACAATCTATTCTGGCGGCGGTCGCTTGCTGCCGCCACAGCCAGTCGCTGCTTAGGTAGCCAGCTTGAATTGGGCTCAACGGAAGATCTTTTTATTGCTGGCTTGCTACAGGATATTGGTATGCTCGCTTTGGATAAACTTATGCCGGATCTTTATCGGGAAATTGGTCCGAAACAGGGGGACCATGTTCACGTTGAGACTGTAGAGCGGGAACTTCTTGGTACGGACCATGCCGCCGCCGGCGCATGGTTGCTCCACAAATGGAATCTCCCTGAGCGATGGGTTCACGCGGTAGCCGGCAGCCATGATCCATCATCAACCAGCCTTGATCCCAAATACAAGTCGCTAGTTCGTTGTGTCGCCGTCGCGGGAGCTACGGCTGACATAGTCTACCACGAGGACCATGAAACTGCGTCATTTCGTGCAGGTAAAATGGCGCATGAACTACTAAATCTGAGTCGAGAAACACTGGTATTAGTTCTCAAGCAAATGTCGCAAGAACTGCACGATACCGCCGCCCTGTTCGATGTCGATCTGGGGAGTTCCTTGCTTATAGATGCGATACTCGACCAAGCTAAGGAATTGTTGATGTTGTGGAATCTACGCAGTATGCAAACGACTAAAGAGCTGCAACAAAACACCGTCGTACTTGAAACGCGCGCTCGCGAACTCGAGGAAACCTCGAAGCGCGATAGCCTGACAAAGCTCTATAACCGGGCGCACTTAGACTTGGTCCTATGTGAGGAATTTGAAAATGCCCGGACTCATAAATGGCCGTTAAGTCTCATTTTTGTCGATCTGGATCATTTCAAACAGATCAACGACTCCTACGGCCACCAGATCGGTGATGAAGTGCTCCGGTATACGGCCAAACAGCTCGACATTCATACCCGAAATACCGATACCGTCGCCCGCTATGGTGGTGAGGAATTTGTCATCATACTCCCGGGGACTTCCCAAGAAGGTGCAATCAGCGTGGCGGAACGTCTGCAGCAGGCGCTTAGAAGCGCGCACTACGAAGGATCGAACGGCGTCAAGCTGACAATTACCGCCTCCGTGGGCGTCGCGACCATGGTGGAGCTCACGGATTTCGATCAACCGTTCGATTTAATGCAGGCGGCCGATAGCGCCGTTTACTCCGCAAAGCATCTAGGTCGTGATCGTATTGTGGTATACAGGGCCGATGGCTCGTAGCAAAAATGCTGGTAGTATACGATCGGATGAAATAATAATGGGAATGTAGTGGGTGGGCTGCCCATCGTAGGATTCCGCGCGCTTAAAATTTGGGATATACCCTCTTTTGTCGCGAGGGTATCTCCTTGCTGCGTCATGGAGTACCGATTAGTAGATAGGCAAAGAAAGTAGTATTCACGGTAGCCGTAGTTTAGGCCATGTTACGCTAGCAGTGCGCTATTCGAACATGGCCTACGTACTTACCAGCGTTCTTCCATTCGGGCCGTGGAAATCCGCCATTCAATGGCCTCGGCAGTATCAAATATCCACTCCCTTTCATCCGGAAACTCGCCCTCTTTCGGTTTTGGCCGCTGAACATAAGGCAGCCCTCGACATAGCCATGTATCGATAATTGACAGCTCTGTACCAAAAACATGGGCCAGATCGACCTTACTCACTCGAACACCCGGCAATAATTTTCCCTGTCTAGCCATTTCCTTGATCACCTTTTAACAGATTGGAATCTAGCAAAACGCTGCATCATTCCATGTTAACTATCCCTGGTTAAACTTCGATCGTAACCAAGCGATTTTACTTGGGCACATATTCCAATTTCGTCAGCCTATTGTACGCATAAATTGCTTAAAAATAAGTCTATTTCGATAAGCCACTTTATTGCTCAGACAAGTGGATTCGCTAGCTGAATCGTCTGAGCTTCAAAAAATTGGGGCACTGATCAGGCGCTACACTCAAGCTTTTATACTCAGCCTCGCCATTAGCGCGGGCAGAAGAAGAATGGCGCCAAGCATATTAAGCAGGAACATAAAGCTCAACAGAAGCCCCATATCAGCTTGAAACTTAAGGGGGGAGCAGATCCAAACCGCCACACTGGTCGCTAAGGAGATACCCGTGAAAATGACACCGTTTCCACTAATAACCAGGGTATGCAGATACGCTTGAGGTAAACTCATTCCCTCAGTCAGCAAACTCGATATCCGGCTGTAGATATAAATGCCGTAATCCACGCCGATACTCACCCCCAAAGCGACGACCGGCAGGGTATTGACTTTTAACCCGATCGACTCGAGATTCATCAAGGCGTAAGTGAGCAATGACACTAATATGAGCGGAGTTATGATGCAGAAAACGCCCGACAGCGATCTGAAGCTTAACAGGCATAAAATCACCACCGATAAAAACACGTAAGCCAGAATTGGAAATTGCGCTGCGAGCACTTCTTCGTTGGTGGCCGCCATGACACCCACGTTGCCAGTGGCCAAACGGAAGCGTACTTTATCCTGTTTTGGCGCCGACAATTGATAGGCTTGAAATTCTCGAACCTTAGCAATCACATGATCGATGGTCTGCGTCTTATGATCGGTGGTAAAAATGTACACTGGCAGAGCGCTACAATCGGTGTTCAAAAGTCCGCTATCCGTGGGAACCGAGGCGATGATCTGCGCTAATTGAGCGGCACTGCGGGGTATCACACGCCATTTTAGACTGCCTTCATTCCAGCCCGCATTAATCACCTTAGCCACCCCCGCCAGGCTAATCACCGACTGGACCCCTGGTGTCGTACTCATAAACCACTCAAAACGATCCAGGACCGTCATCACCCCATAATCGATACATCCGTTCGGAACGGTTTCGAGTATAACTGTGAGCACGTCTATTCCGATAGAAAACTTATCGCTAATCAATTGACTATCGAGGTTATAGCGGGATTTTGGATACAGCTCCGGTACACCGTGTTGCTGATCCCCCACTTTGACTCCCGCCCCCAGCCACAGACCAGCGCTAAATAATAGGATACTGATCAGAACAACCACGCCCGCCGGTTTGCGTTCGGCAACCCTGTGGATCTTTTGCCATAACGGGATTAGCTGGTTTGCACGCTTATGCAACCGCTGCCGATAATCGGCATCCAGGTTGACAAAAGAAATAATCACGGGCAATAAAATCAAATGAGTCAGTATGATGGCGGCTACACCTAGACTCGCGGTGAGCGCCATGCCCCGTATCATTTCGATATCAATCACTTGAATGGCCGCAAACCCGGCGAGGTCACTCAGCAGCGCGATTCCACCGGGTTTGAGCAACCGGCTAAAACTCCGACGGCTGGCGGCGAGTGAATCCAAACCAGCACCCACTTCCGATCTAAACGCACCAATCATCTGCAATCCGTGGCTCACACTGATCGCAAAAACCAGAAAGGGAATAAGAATCGCAAAAGGATCCATGCCATAGCCCAGCAGCGGGAGCAAACCGAGTACCCAGATCACTGCAATCAAGGAACACGTAAGCAGAGCGAAGGTAATAAACAGAGTCTGGGAATACACCTGGATTAATAGCACCGTTATAAGCAAGCCAAAGCTAAAAAATAGCGCCGCTTGAGTAGCGTTAGCGGCAAGATCGCCAACGAACTTCGCAAATCCGACGATATGAACACTGATGGACTCGCTTTCAAATCGGTTTCTAATTTTTTCTTCTAGCTGGCGTGCTACCTGCAGGTAATCGAGACGCTGGCCGGTATTGGGATCGATCTCCAGCAATTGGGCATTGATGAGCACACCGGAAAAATCCCTGGCAACCAGACGGCCTAAAAGATTAGCCTTTAAAATGTTTTCCCGAACCGTGGCAAATCCTTGTGATGTAGGCTGGAAATCGTCGGGCACCACGTTGCCTGCGGAAATTCCCTCCTCCACAATCTCGAAGTATCGCGTATTCGGGGTCAATAACGATTGAAGTCGAGACCGATCGACGCCGGGAATAAAAAACACCTCGTCGGTCGCAAGCTTAAGGGTATTGAAGAATTCAGGGGTAAAAATATCGCCATGCTTGGCCATTAGCGCAATCAATACGCGATTGGTTCCTCCAAACTCCTGGTGATATTTGCGCAAGGTTTGCATGTACTCGTGCTTCAACGGCACAAGCTTGCTATACCGGACATCGATCTTCAGCTGAACGGCAGAATAAGCCATGCAGAGCGTGACGGCAGCGAACAGGCCAATAACCCAGCGCCGGTGTCGAAAAATCAGCGTCTCGAATTCAGTAACAATTAGTCAAATGAGGTTTTAAGGACATCATAGAATCGAGCGACTGTATACCGTATTCACCCGTGGTGATAAGGTGCCCATTCGCCTCCGAGAAAATAGCTGAATAGCCCGAGTGGTTTGGTTGCCGATCTAGCTTAAACCGGACGCCACCATCGAGACTAACCAACACTGTACCGCCAAGGCCACTGAGGACAATAGCGCCATCTTCCAGTCGCAATCCATCAGTCAGCATTTCTTGAGTACAAGTGGCTATCCGCTGCCAGGTTTGCCCCGCATCTCTTGAAAGAAACAGGTGCCCTCGTAAGCCGTAGGCCAACACCGCATCGGCATCCAAGGGAAGCACACCAAAAAATGAACCTCGATAGGGAGAAGCCAGTGCTATCCAGTGCCGGCCAATATCATCCGAGCGGTAAAGATGGCCCGCTTCCGCAGCAATATATAGTCGCCCCGTCGACGACCAGGCGATGCGATTTAAATGGAAATCATTTTGAAAATCGTCGCGATCCATTGCATCCAGATCCGTGATGGATTCAGCGGTAGGGGTATCCACCGTGTACCGCATTGTCTGAGGGCCAGACTTAAACTGCATCAGATGATGCTTAGGCCCCGTTTGCCCAAGCATTCTGAGCGGCTCTCGTGACCAGTTTAAACCACCATCGGTGCTTACCAAAAAAAGCCCATAGGCGCCTACCGCAATCCCATGATTTGCATCCTTGAACCAGATATCAAATAAGGGCATATCTTCCCGCGGTGCGGCGTAAACCTGGGTCCACCGCTCACCCCCATCGGTCGTACGCAGGATAACTGCATCATGGCCTACCGCCCAGCCGAGCCGGCTGTTGCGGAAATAGACCCCAGTCAAGGTCGCGTGTGTGGGCACCCGGGTCTGAACCCAAGACTCACCGTCATCGTCTGAGATCAAAATATGGCCACGCTCTCCGACCACTATCAAGCGTTTGCCCAGTGATAGGCCATCTAGAAGCAGAGAGTGTCTCACCCAGGGGACAGCGTGTTTGGGTGCCGCGAAACTCGCCTCGGCACCCACGCAAAGTGGCCCAATCACTACAATCAATCTGAGTATCATGGAGAGCATTTCCCGTATTGACCGCCCAATGACGTTAAAATTGACTGATGACTCTAAATATAGGCTTGCTTCGCGCTACTTATCCCACAAAGTCAAGGCAGTGCTTACCCGGCGTATGGGCGACACGTCCAGGAAATCTCCGTGTAATTCAGCGGGCAATACTCGAAAGTATAATTCTTCACACCTACGGCTAACGTCTTCCTTCTCGGCGTAATGCAGAGGGCATAAACTCTCTGGGGTCAAAATCCACATTAAACTGATACGGTGGATATTCGCTGGACAACCCGACTGCCAGATAACGCCCTGACTGGAGGTCTGTGTGGGTTTCCAATGTAGTCCACAGGTTTGGGACATTGTAGTAGTTCATCACAAAACCTTCGGAGACACGCCACAGTTGATCCCGGTTATCATATTGATCAACCAATAGTATCTGCCAAGAATCCTCGTCCACATAAAAGGTTCGACGCTTATAGATATGCCGCGCATTGGGTTTCAGTGTCGCCTCGACGACCCAAACTCGATGCAATTCATAGCGCAGTAATTCTGGATTGATGTGAAGCGGCTGGAGTATGTCTTTGAATTTCAACTCCGGGGCCTGCAGTTTATAATTATTGTAGGGTACGTAGATCTCCCGCTTCCCAATTAACTTCCAGTAATAACGCTCCGGGCTGCCGTTATACATATCCAGCTGATCGCTGGTTCGCTGTCCATCGGCTGCGGTGCCAGGATTGTCGAAAGCCACGTTGGGCGCGCGGCGCACCCGGCGCTGACCAGGATTGTATATCCATGCCCTGCGGGGCTCTCGATTTTGATCGAGCGTCTCATGTACCAATAAGATTCCCCCCGCCAACCGCGCCGGTGCAATGACTGCCTGCTTAAATAGTGCAATCACATTACCCAGTTTGGCGGTGGTCATGTCGGGTCGAGCGTAGCGAAAATCCAGCTTATCCGCAAACTTCACCAATGTGTAAGATCCCGACCGGGTTGGGGCGGCTTGGGCTACGACATTCGACACGGTAATGGCCCGCCAGCGCAGTAAATGGTTCCAGATAATTTCCAATCCATTTTTAGGAATGGGAAATGGAATCCCAATAATAGCGCCTTTGACACCATTGCCATTGTCGGTAAGTTCCGCAGTAAGCGCGTTGCGATGAATCGCGTCATATACCCAAGGAGGACAGGCCGCCGTTCGGTGCGTCGGATAAATAAGCAGCTTAAAGCTCTTCGGGTAAGTCTTTAACAGAGCTTGGTGACCATCCGCCAAGTAATGTTGGTATTGCGCCATATTGGCCGCCGTGATGCTAAATAAAATCGGTTCATCGGCAAACGGATCAATATAGTGTTGGCCCTCCACGTATCCCGGCGGCGGTTTGGTCAACCCGCCGGCCCATGCGGGGATAGTGCCCTGCGGATTCGCTGCCCGCTCTGCACCCACTGGGGTCAGTGTAGTCCCAAGTCGTGCGATCTCCATGGGTGAAAGCGCGGCCCAACTCGCCGTAGTCGATAGAAACACAGCCAGGGTGTAAGCAATCGGAATAATCAGTTTCAAGTTCATGCGGATGGTTTATCCCGCTTAAAAAGAATAGCTTAGACTGGCCGTGGTAAAGTCGCGATCATTTAGCACATTAAATTTACCGGCGCCGAAAAAGTTTGTGTATGCGAATTCCGCGCGCCAGGATGATAAATAAGTCGCAGCCAACCCAATAGAAATCGCCTTGCGTCCTTCTAAAAAGTTCTCCCCAGGACCTGGTGAAACCCCATTCACATCGTGTCGCCAAGCAATTCGTGGTTTGAGATTGATGGCCCAGATTGCATTGTTATAGGTTAACTCACCCAGAATCTGGTATCCCCAGGATGTCTCGCTCACGAAATGCTCAGATCCTAAAATCTGATTGGCAAAAGCTTGATTTGCCGTAGGTACCAGTGCCGGATTCCCACCGAGTTCTGTATTGGGGCCACTGAGGCGTAGTCCTCGCTCATTGGGCCCGCCTTGAGTTTTATTGGGGTAATCGAGGATGTGGGTTACGCCCAGCTCGCCCACCAGTAGAGTATTATCCGCCCCAAAAATACGGGGTAGGTTCTTGGTCGCCGTGGTTTGGAATTGCAGAATGTCCAGACGAGCGAAACCCGGAACATCCGTCTCAAACTGACCATAATAATTCCCGACCTGGTTATTCGCCGCAGTCTCCGGGTTAATAGCGCCAAGGACAGCCCCGACAATTTCTATTGTATTGATCTGTACCGGTACATCCTGACGGTACGAGACCTCACCCTGCAGCGCCCAACCTGTGGCACCAAGCGCGGAATTGAAACTGATTCCATAAGTTTTTATATCTTCGGGATACTCCAGACGATAATACGCTGTTCGTGTGAAAGCATCGGAAGCGGCATCGACGATGGCCCCTTTGGTCTTTGGGCCGATGAAACCTTCGGCAGCAGCGGTTTGAGCAATCACCGTCGCTTGATTCTGGGTCTGGTTCAGGCCTTGCCCCAGGGTAATGGCTTGGGGCACCCCCGCAGTCAGCGCTGCCGCCGCCACCTGTGCTCCCGTACCCGGAACCGCGGTAGAGCCCTGAATAGCACCCGCCGCGAATGCACCTTGCGCGGTTCCCGTCACCCCGCTGGCAACCGGCAATCGACTGTGATTCCTGTAAATAAAAAACCCAAACTCAGTATCGTTTAATTGAGGAACAAGCCAATGAAATGCTGCACCGAATTGGGAGGAATCACCGGCATCCCGATCGGGAGCGCGTGGTACGGCCAAGAAGGTTTCCGCGACAGGGCGGAAAGATCCGTCCGCTAGAGCGCCGTCCGGATAACTCCCCCGACCTAATATTACTCGGTCTGCGCCACGGCCTATGGAATCGAGAAAGTTAAAATAACTCCCAACCGGATCGATCTCGGTCTTTTGCCAATCCCATTGGTAAAAAAGCTCCACAGAAGTCAGCTGAGTTGGAGACACATTAAGCACCGCCATAGGGACGGGCAAGAGGGCTTCTTTAAGTTCCGATCCCGGAACCCGTAGGGCATTAACATTGACCGGATTGATCGAGCTAATACCATTTTGGATAAAGGTGCTTTCCCCCCAACTCAATACTTGGTTGCCGACCCGTAGTTCGCCAGGAACGCTGCCAATCTCGAATTGATACCACCCAAAGGCGTCCAAAATGCGGGCTCTGGAACCGATAAGATTCAGGGAAGATTCCGTAAGCTTCGTTCTCGCCGTATTGTGATGCTCTGTCTGAAAATCGTAGAGTCCGGTGCCACGCACGAAAACACCCATATTCTTATATTGGACCTCGGCTTCAGTTGTGCCCTTAATAAGATTGCTGTAAATATCACCAGAGTTATAGTTCTGATTTCCATCATCGATATTCGAGGAATATCCGGCCCCACCATTGGCTACAGAAATTAGATTTCTATCCCTATTCTGAACTCGCACACCAAAACCATAAGACAATGTGGTATCCAAACTCGCGGAAACGGCCCCTTTTTTATGGCTTTGTGAGTATGCCGGGTTTATAACTGCTATTGATAGTGACACTAATAAAACCCAGAGCACCGGCCTCAATACATCATTCCATAACCCGGTATGCCTGAGTACTTCAGTTATTATTATTATCATTCGACGTCTGGCGCTCGCAAACCATTAGCCTGAGGGAGTAAATCCCCATAGTTGATTTAGCCCTGATTCAATGGACCCCTAGTGAAAACTACTAGGTGATAATTATTGGCGCAACGCGCTGCGCATGACTTTCCCCACATTTGTTTTGGGCAATTCAGCCCGAAACTCGACATACCGTGGTACCTTGTATCCACTCATATGTTCCCTACAATAGCTCCGCAGCAGTTCTTCCGTCAATGCAGCGTCTTTCTTAACTACGAACACTTTGACAACCTCACCACTTTTAGGGTCAGGAACTCCAATGGCACCCGCTTCCAAAACACCGGGATGTTCCACAATGACACTCTCAATCTCATTAGGATAAACGTTAAATCCTGATACGACAATCAAGTCTTTAATGCGATCGACGATATGCACATAGCCCCTTGTATCCATGGTAGCGACATCCCCAGTTTTCAACCAGCCATCCGTACTCAGCACCCGCCGGGTTTCTTCGGGCTGATTCCAGTACCCTTGCATGACCTGCGGTCCACGGATACACAACTCGCCCGGTTTCCCAACAGGCATTGAGTGACCTTTGTTATCTTGAACAACGCATTGCGTCGAAGGCAAAGGCAAGCCCACACTGCCCGTGTGTTCCTTAACATCCCTTGGGTTAATGCACACGGCAGGAGAAGCTTCCGTCAGCCCATACGCTTCGATCATTACATTGCCCGTAAGAGATTTCCACCGCTGCGCAACCGCGGGGTGTATCGCCATACCGCCACCGAGTGCCAGTTTAAGCCCGGAGAAATCCAAACGTGGAAATCCCGGCGTATTCATCAGGTTCTTGTAAAGCGTGTTGACCCCCGTAATGCAGGTAAACTGAATTTTAGAGAGGGTTTTGACAAATCCCTTCATGTCACGGGGATTGGTGATCAGACAATTCAATCCACCAATTTCCATAAATAACAAGGCATTCGCCAGCAGCGAAAAAATATGATAGAGCGGTAGAGCGGTAACGATCACCTCTCCGCCCTCTTCAAGGGGCGGAGTTAACCATACCAAGGCTTGTTGAAGATTCGCCAGAATATTTCCATGACTTAACATGGCACCTTTGGCAACACCGGTGGTTCCTCCGGTATACTGTAAAAATGCGATATCATCTTGTTCTATTTGGGGTTGGATTAACTGACACCGCCGCCCCATTGATAAGGCATTTAAAAAGCTTAATGTGTTGGAGAGACGATAAGCGGGAACTAGCCGCTTTAAGTATTTAACCGTCCAATTGACGATCACCGACTTGGGGAAATGTAACAAATCGCCGAGACCTGTCACAATGACATGTCGCACCGGTGTTTCGCGCAGCACCTTAGCTAAAACGTAGGCATAATTTTCTAAGATAACGATGGCTATCGCCCCGGAATCATTCAATTGATGTTTCAATTCGCGAGGCGTATAGAGCGGGTTGGTATTGACTACGATCACTCCTGCCATCAAGGAGCCCAACAGAACCACGGGGTACTGTAGAAGATTGGGAATCATTATGGCGAGACGATCGCCTTTTTTAAGTTCGAGGTGCTGTTGCAAGAAAGCCGCGAAACATGTGCTTTTTCTTTCGAGATCCTCATACGTGAGAACGGTACCCATATTGATGAATGCAGGTCGATGCTTATACTGCATAAAACTTCTTGCGAACAATGCGTTTAAGCAACTATAACGGCGTGTACCGATCTCTGCCGGGACACCGTCCGGGTATTCTCTTAACCACACATTTTCCATATCGGTCCTCAGTGGACTCCCAAAGATGTAAACAATCGAATGCGCCTTCCGAATCGAGCCGATGCCGGCCAAGGGTGTTGGCAACCTGGGTGATAGTTACGTAGTCCCTAGGATCCAGAGGAAATCCCGCGCGTTACCAGAAATTGTCATCAATGGCATTCTCTGGTCGTGCCGATATCGTTGGATTACGCCACGCCCTTGCCACCGTTAAGCCTACAGGCAGGTATTTATGGCGTCCCCTGAGACTCCTCAACTAGACGTGTCGGAGTAAAGTAAATGAAGGGACGGGCCCACGTGCCTGTTGTTAATTTCATACGTGGGACTACCTTGCTATACCGGACTGAGCTGTTACTCGATCATTATACAAAACTTGTAATGTCGCTCGATGCTTTAACTCGCCATCTGTCGTTCTACGGAACAAAGTGCATAAGTTTCTTTCCAAGTGAATCGGTAAAACACGCTCATTCTCTTCGGTTTTTTCCCGGCCATGATTAACTCCTTAACTCAAACCTGTCTTACGGTATACTTTTCAATATTCCCACATCAAAAGAATCGAGGTGACTATGGCGAATAATCAATTTGGCTGGGAAAGTCTGGGCATTAGATTCATTGTGGCGGCATTGCTCGTCTTTGCCACCTACAATCCCAGCGGCTATTCTTATTATGCTTGGCTCCGCAACACATTGCCCAGCATTACCCCTTTGGTGGCATTTTCCGGCATTGTGCTTATCATTTTGTGGGCGATATTCTTGCGGGCGACAATGCGTTCTCTTGGACCGCTCGGACTGATTCTCGCGATCGCGTTCTTTGGAACACTCATCTGGATGCTCATGGATTGGAATTTGGTTTCCGTGCATAGCGCCCAAGCCATTGCGTATATCGTCTTGTTTGGACTTTCTGTCGTGCTCGCCATCGGCGTATCGTGGAGTCATATCCGCCGCCGTATCTCAGGACAACTCGATGTGGATGATGTGGAGGAGAACTAGTTTTCAGGCTTGGGAGGCTATCTTGGAGCAATTCAGTCCCCACCTAGGCAAAGCACAGATAATGCGAGATTCGGTTGTGCAATGTGCTTTCTACATCCACATCCTGTGTATCCCGCCATCCAATTTTATATAAGCTTTTTAAATCAAGCAGACTCTTGAGTACTGGAACTTATTAGTCACCCAATTACGGATAAATTATTAAAGATAAATCAATGAAGCTCCTTACTCAGGTTGTTTGCTGGCTGTTGCCCTTTATCGCTCCCAATCTTTCCCATGCGGCAGAAACTTACCAAGCACCCTTTTGGTTGCCTGGCGGCAATCTGCAGACCATATGGGCTGCGCTTTTATCTCGCCCTTCGGTAGAATACCGGCGTGAACGTTGGGAGTTGCCGGACGGGGATTTTCTTGATCTAGACTGGGTAGATGGGCCGGCCAACGCACCCCTGGTGGTTCTATTTCACGGTTTGGAGGGTAACTCGAGGAGCCACTATGCCCTGCAACTGATGGCCGAAGTGAGGCAGCGCGGCTGGCGGGGTGTCGTGCCCCATTTCCGAGGATGTTCGGGAGAACCCAACCGGCTTCCCAGGTCCTACCACGCGGGTGACACCCGGGAGATCGGCTACATTTTAAACCGTTTGCGCGCTGCCGAATCTGCTCCTATGCGCTGTGTAGGTGTGTCCTTGGGAGGGAATGCCTTGCTTCGATGGCTGGAAATCAAGGGCGAGGAAGCGCTGCCGGTGGTCAATCGGGCCGTCGCAATTTCCGCCCCTCTCGACCTTCCTCTGGCCGGGGCGACCTTGGATCAGGGTTTTGCACGCTTTTACACCGCACGTTTTCTCAAAACCCTCAAAGCCAAAGCCCTGGCCAAACTAGATCACTATCCGCAACTCTATGACCGCCAGGCAGTGGCGAACGCCAATAGCATCTATGTGTTTGATAACTTGGTAACCGCACCCGTGCATGGCTATCGGGATACGGATGATTACTGGCACCGGGCCGCCAGCAAACCCGACCTATCTCTAATCCGGGTACCCACCCTGCTCATCAATGCCTACAACGACCCATTTATGCCAGGAGAGACACTCCCAACGCGTGAAGAGGTATCCGATCGGGTGACATTAGAGTTTCCCAAAACCGGGGGCCATGTAGGTTTCATCAGCGGCCCTTTTCCGGGGAATTTCAGCTGGTTGCGGCACAGAACAATGGGATTTTTTACCAAATCGAGTTCCTCTGCTAATTGAATCATGCCTGTAATTAGCGCAACAAAAGCACGAGAAAAATGGATAGCGAGATTGGTGGTGTTATGCAGTTGGTTGTCCGTGTTCGGCGCAGCCATTTGCTCCACAGCCTGGCTGCGCCTTGGCGCTATTGGGGTGTCACTGTTTAGCCAGTACCAAAGTCCAGTAAAGTTTGTAGTCCGAATTTGAGTCCTCGCTTAGAGCGCCACCTATTTCGGAGAATGTGGAATCCATGATGTTCGTGCAGTGACCAGGACTCGATAGCCAGCCATTAACCGCTGCTTTCGCCGTCTCATAGCCGGCTGCGATATTTTCGCCGACTGACCGCCAAGCGTATCCCTCTGAGCTCACTCTGTCCGACACATCCAGGCCATCGGAACCGGTGTGGCTCAAGAAATTATGACTTGCCATATCGTCCGAGTGCAATGCAGCAGCCGCTTCTAATTGCTTATTCCAGCTCACTGGCGGCCTCGCAGGGTATGTTTTACTCCCGCATTGACGTGCCACCGATCTAGCCTGATTGATCAACTGTAGCATCTCTTTTTCGAGAGATACCGAGCTGGTAGTGCTCCCATTTTCCAGTTGACCTGGATCACTGACTTCGCTCGCCGTGCTGTTGGCGCCGCCTGAGCCTACGGCATCCGTATTCTCTGTTTGGGGGGTACGACTCTCAGTACTCGGAATCCGATTGGATCCACCATACCGCCTGATACGGTGGCTACTGCCTTGCTGGCTGCCGCCTAGGTCCTGCCGATCGTCGCTAGGGTGTTGATTTTTAAATCTGCTTCGTTGTCCCTCGCCATTGCGAGCTCCATCCGCCTGATCAGTCGTTCGTTGCCCCTTTGATCTAGACGTGTTGGAGACTGTACGAGCATTATCAGAATGTCGGAATAAGGACGACTGAGCACTGTGGTGATCGGAGGCGGATACCAAAACAGTTTGTGAGAGCAGGACACCGGTTAGCAATATCCCGAAGCGTTTCGTATGAGCGGCCATTATTCACCTCAATTTCCATATTGTTCAAATCCAATGTATGAGATCCGATTGATACTACCAGCCTTGCTCCGAAATACCGGCTACCTGTCGACCAATCCTTGTGTTTTCAAGGCAAGCGGTACAACGACCGTGCCCCAACGACGACGTTAGCCCAGTGTGTTTTACGGCATTTATATTGTTATCGGAAGAGACGTCGCGAATGAAGCCGGGGAACGAAATTGACTATGCTGGGCCTGCTCGGCGCGGTTTAATGCACATTATTACTACATGCACTATGCATTGATACCGTTACCGACGGAACTTTCCGCACGCTCATTAGCGGCCCGCCATATAACGTGTTAGGTAACGGGCATGCAGTCTGTTTTTAGGTGCCTCCGGAAGGCCCGTATCGGGTAAGGGGCCTACCGTCTCTCCATCTTTAGTATACAAATCCATGTCCTTAGACCAGCCGTGCAACTCCAGTACATAATGACGAGTCCATTCGGGCAAGGGAGACATGGAAGGTACGGCAAAATTTAGCTGAACTTCTTCGCCCGGGCCGATGATCGCCACGGCGTCATCTTTCTGTCTAACCAATTCTTCAACGGGACCAAGGCGGGTGTAATACCCCGCCATATAGCGCGTATCCCAGAAAGGTGAGCGTTGTGCATAGTCGTATTGTGGCCGCTGTTGCGCGCCATTGATCCGTCGTGGAAATCCCCGCTTAGCTTGGCGCGCGGAGACCACCTGCAAGATCTGCCGGTCCACTTGAGGTAAAGGCTCTGCGTAAGCGATGACGATACGATCCCAATAGATCTCCATGTTGGTGCGAATCCTTAGCTGCCGCGTATCGTTGGGCAATTCATCAAGGGGAACAGATATGCGTCGCGGCATTCCGGCGGGATAACCAAAATGTTCCAGAACGATACGCCACTTGCCATCGGCACCCCGGGCCTCGAGTATAGGCGCATCAAAATCGGCTCCAGCTTGCCAGGCCGCAAATGAAGTCTGCGAATAGGGATACTCCACCCAGCCGTCGGCGATAAGCATAGGCCTATCCCATAGCCCGCGAATAGCTCTAGGGAACGTTAAAGTCAGCACGTGTTCGCCTCGCAAGCGGCCAATAAAGCGCCGATCCCGTCTACCCACCGGTGCCGCCTTGGCGTCGGTTTTGAGGAGTGTCTTGGTGACCTCTTCGCCGCGCTCATTCATCGCTCGGATAGGCAGCATTTCGCGTTGGTAATAGCGCGCCTCACCGGTTGGTTGCGGGTCCTGAATGCCCATCCGCTCATCCAGCACCATTTTCCAACCCGGAGGTAAATCATAGATTGCCAGTTGAGCTTGATCGAGATAGGCCACCTCTTCCATGGGCTCCGTGAGTTTGATGATAAATTGACCATCCTTGGGCTTAAGTGATCCTGAAGCGAACAAAAAATTCTCCCACGGCCTGGGGCTCGCATATTCGCCTGGTCCCACGGCATAGCCGAGGCCACCCACGCCAAGCACATCGCTTACAAAGGCATAGCGCTCACCATCCCAGGCAAACAACACCGGACAACTGGACAGCTGGCGCTGGGTCTCTGGGATCACATGCACACCCTCCGCGGCCAGATCCACCTCGCTTTGGAATACTCCGTCGGACCAGTCAATGGCCACAAAATCCGCTTGCCTCGCCCCTCCCAATCCCACGGCCAAAGCCTGCAGCGACTGTCCGGGGCCGGAGTGGTTGCGATAGGTCTGCGTGAGGGTCCACTGCGATCCCACGCGTATCGCAAGCTGCTCACCGATGCCCGAAGCGTTGGAGCGGGTGGAATGCGCGGCATCTTGCTTGCCGGTTAGACGCAGCGCCAAAAAAGCGTAGCGGCCGCGTCCTGGCGACCATATTGACAACCGACCATTCGCGTCCACGGCGACCATCGCCGGGCCCGCAGTAGGTTCCTGCAACAAGGGCAGCGAACCACGAAGCTTAAGATCAACTCGTGAGTTTAATGGCGCATGGTAGATGACATTCTCACCACTCAAAGCCCACCATCCACGAGACGTAGTTACCAACAACTCAACCAAGCCATCTCCATTGGTATCGGCTGTGGCTAGTTGGGCCCATTGTGAGCCGGCCAGATCGAACTGTTCGATCTTTGCCGGTTTAAACACACCATCCTTGTCGGCCTCCCATTCGTAGAGCGCGCCTTGTGGCGTCAGGGTATAGATTTCGATCCGTCCATCGCTATCGAGATCGCCAGCGATGGCGGTCAATGCCGGTGTCGAACGGAACTGATCAAAACCAGCGGCGGAATGATAGCTCCAGAGCCGGTCATTGATATACACCTCGTTAGGCGCGTTACGATTGATCACTACTAGATCCACATCCCGATCATGATCGATATCCACCGGCACGACCGTGCGTGAACCCCGAGCGTGACCGGCAAGGCCGTACTTAGCCGCCAGCGGCCGAAAGGTGCCGTTGAGGTTATTGTTCAGCAATTCATTGGGAGCATCGGCATTGACTAAAAACAAGTCCAGATCACCGTCGTGATCAGCGTCGAAAAAGGCGCCGTCCACGGTATTGGACGGCCCTCCAGAAGTTTTTGTGGATTCGGTGACATCTTGCCATTGACCTGGACTGATCTGGCGCCACAATTGATTAGGACCTCGGCGCAAGAGATAGACGTCGGTGAGACCATCGTTATCGAAATCCCCCCAAAGGGCGGCGTTGACCTGGGATACTTTGGCCAACGGATGTGTCAGATCCGGGGCAAACGTTTTATCGGGCAAGCCCAGTAGAACCAGATTAAAAGCGCCTTTAGTGTTCAGCACTCCGGGTATAAACAAATCTTGACGCCCGTCGTTCTGTAAATCGACGGTGGTGATGCTCAGCGGACTTTGTTGTTCTCCAGGTAGTTTTATCGGCGGTAGCTTCGTAGCCACCGGCAGGGACACCGTTTCTTCAAAAGCCGCGCCTTTTAGCGGCGGAATTTTTTTCCGTGAACCTTGATCGATCGCCAAAGCATTGCCCTTCGGACCCATGCGCGTATATTTAAACTCAGCCAGCATTGCGCGGGGATTATTGGCAAGCCGTTGATAATCCTCGACCAATTCGCGGGCTTCGTCCGTCCTTCTGAGACGTTGCAAGGACTGAAAGGCACCGTAATAAGCACTGCGCAGGTAGGGCTCCAAACGCATAGCCTGCCGATACCACTGGAGCGCCTGTTGGTAATCGCCAAGCTGCGCCAGACACTGTGCCAAATAATAAGCGGCATAGGCATCCCCGGGATCGCCCTGTGCAACCCGTTTAAAATGGCTAAGCGCTTCCCTCGGCGAAACCAGATAGAGCCGCAATAAGCCCGCCACATACTGAGCCCGCAAATGCTCGGGATCCGCTTTTAGCACCTGGTCAACAATAGCCAGAGCGGCTTGTTCGTCACCCTCCCGCTGCCGGTTTAGCGTGGCAATGGCTAGGTTTATTTTTACATCCAGCCAGTCCGGATAGGCTTCAGCGAGCTCAGCGAAGATTTTCCGGGCGGCTTCGTATTCGAATTTACCCATCAAACCGACACCGCGGTTATTGGCGGACACCGCTGCCTCAGTCGGCTGCGATCCCATGCTCTGAACAGTTGCTTCGGTCGGAGGTTCATCCGGGCGGTCGGAACAGGAAGTGAAACACAGCATGGCGATAACGCAAAAAAACCCGAGGCGCAGTGGGTTCTTTGGGATACTCAAGCGGGTATATAGGTTATGGGGACCAATCGAGTTATTCATCCCGCAGCAATCGCTTTTGGATAGCAGCTCATTCTTATGTCAATAGGAGGCTCCCGTGGGATAATCTCGAAATGGCCCAGAGGGATCAACGGGTAAGGGTTGGAATATCGGATCGGTTGGTGACCATGGCACGCGGCACGGCTGGCCTTTTCGGTATTGTTCAAGTATCTCATCCAATCGTGGCAGTAAATCAAGGCGCCCAGCAGCGTAGGCCGCGATGATCGCCTTATTTTGTGTAGTAATGGCTTCGTCATAACGCCCAAGCTCTGCTTCGATCATAGCCAAGGTTTCATCATATTCAGGGTAACGGGCCGCTTGTTTGAGACCTTTTAGCAAGGCAAGCGCTCGATGCCCATCCCTGACGGTCTCATCGGGGCTGGCTGCCAACAATCGGATGAGAACATAAGTGAATATCGGTTGTTCAGTGAATTCCGAGCGCAACGCTTCGAGCCGAAGTTTGACGTCGGCATGGGCTGCGCCCGAACGCAACATGGCTAGAATTTCCATCAACCGGGCAGGCAGGTTCCTTGGAACTAGCTTACCGGCTTCAGCGAAATGCTTAGCCGCTTCGGCATAGTGGCCCTCCCGGAATAACACATTCGCTAGATAGTGATGCGCGCCTGCGTGGGAAGGATTGATGGAAAGGGTCCTTTGGTAATACCTTTTCGCGGCCGTATAATCGCCTTGATCGTCGCACAATAGTCCTAATAAAAAGTTCGCGAGTTCATGCCGGGGTGCGCGCCGTAGAGCTTCTTTGAGTTGGGCAAGCGCGGCCCGCGGCTCCGAATTCAGATACAGAGAACGCGCCAAACTCACCCTCGCGTTGACATTATCGGGTTGTTCTTTGAGCGCAGCCGCGAAGGCCTCGATGGCCTCAGGGTAACGCCGGGTGCGCACGGCTTCCAATGCCCGGTAGAAATGGGTGCGCGCACCCGTTAAGCGTTTAGCGAGCCTCTCTACCTGTGGATCTTCGATCTCGGGTTTGCCGTCTCCACGCTGGTCTAAATGAACCTTGGCACGATCCAGCTCACCGAGCCCGCGGTACGCCAGCGCCAATGGGTAATGAATCCTGGAGGCTTGAGGACGTTCGGATAACGCCTGTTCTAGCCATTGAACAGCCTCCTGGTAATTTCGGCGAGCCAAGGCAATCTCGCCCAGTCCAAACAGAGAGGCTGGGCGCAAAGCGTTAATTTCAACCGTTTTTTGCAGCAATGGCTCGGCCTGCTCATGCTGATTCAAATCGATGTAGGCGAGCGCCAGCTTGAGCTGAGCCGGCATGTAATCGGGGCGCAACTCAATCGCCCGCCGTAGCGTTTCCACTACCAGCTCCGGTTGATTGGTCTGCTCGGCAAGATAGCTCATATCATAGACCCATCGAAAGTTATCCGGTTCCAGGGCTATGGCATTTCGATAACTCGGCTCCGCCGTCACATAGAAATGGTGTACATGGTAGAGCTCGCCCAGTTCGCCATACGCGGTGGCAAGTTCCGCGGAAGAGGCTTTACCACTATTTAACAATGACTCCACGGATGATCGCGCGGTTGTCAGCGTGGTCTTCACGATATCCTCGACTTTGGAAATGTCGGCGACAGGAACGGGTAGTAATTTGACGGGTCTCTTGGTGGTAGTTACCGTGTGGGGTTGGAGAAGCGCATCATGGGCATCTGCCAATGCTCCGCAGAGCATAGCGAGCGTAAATGCCCAGCACAGTTTCGCCATAACATTAATCCTGGGATGAAAACCTTGTGCTCCTCTTAACTTCATTGTTCGTTGTCTAATTTGGTCTTGCCATGACCTTCTTCCAAGCTATTATATCGGTCGATAGGAAGGGATGGCCAAAGTTCCATCCGTCCGCTCGGCCAGTCAACGCGCACACTCTCCACTCGAGTTGCTTTTCCCAACCCAACCAGAATCCGGGAATCGTTGGCCGAACCGTAGCTCCCATCGGTTCGAACCCGGCGCCATAAGGGTTTAGCGCCTTTTCGATAAACCGCGACCTTCGCTCCGAGGGCTTCATGTCCCGCCTTGCCTAACAGACGCAATCCAAGCCAGTGATGATGATTGCCTACATTGTTAATCAACAGCCGCGCAGGACCATTGTTATTGCCCACCAGAATATCGGTGTCGCCATCGTTGTCCACATCGCCGAAGGCGGCGCCGCGGCTCACCTCGGACAGCTCAAAGACTTTGCCCGCCTGCCGCGTGACTTCTTTGAAGCGCCCATTTTTCAGATTCCGAAACAGTTGATTAGTTTGGTGCAACGGATATTTATCTCCGGCACGCACTAAAATGGGGACAACGCGAACATCGCCATTAGCGATGAACAGATCTAACCAACCATCGTTGTCGTAGTCGAACCATGCGGTGCCAAAGGAGGTAAACGCCTTGCTGGGTGGTCCCAGCCCGGTGCTTAAGGTCCGGTCTTCGAACCAACCTTGACCATTATTGAGGTAAAGGGTATTAGTCTCATTTTGCAGATGGGTCATAAACAGGTCTTCATCCCCATCCCCATCGAAATCGCCGGCATCGACCCCCATACTGCCTTCCGCCGCGCCCTCCATATTGACGGCCACACCCGCCAACAAGGCTTCATTTTTAAACGTACCGTTGCGCTGATTGATCCAGAGTTGATTGGCCTCACCATCATTGGCGACATAAATATCGCCCCACCCATCGCCATTGAAATCCGCGGCGATCACGCCTAAGGCCGGACCAAATTCACTGGCAATTCCGGCTTTCTCCGAAACATCCTCAAAAGTACCGTCACCCCGATTGCGATACAATCGATCCGGCAAATAGTCATACCTCTGCGGGGCGCAGTAGTCCCGCGCGCTGGTAGGCGCGTAACACCGCACGTTCTTCTCCACGGAGAATTTCACATAGTGCCCCACGTAAAGGTCCAGATCGCCGTCTCGGTCATAATCAAAAAAGGCGGCGCCGACCGCCCAGCCAGGGGCTCCTAGCCCGGCCCTGGCCGTGGCATTGCTAAAACTTCCATCGCCGTTATTGTGCCAAAGCTGATCCCTGCCCCAATTGGTAACATAGAGATCCGTCCAGCCATCATTGTCATAATCGCCGACGGCAACCCCCATGCCATAACCGGTCGCCTCAATTCCAGCCGCTTGGGTAACGTCGCTAAACCGCAGTATGCGCCGTCCATCGGCACGTATCACCAGATCGTTGCGGTACAAGCGGTCATGCAACCTTTGGCCCGGAGGAGGTGCCACCACGGCATCTTTTGAGGTTTTACCTTTACCCAACATATGCCCCTGTACGAGATAGACGTCCAGATCCCCATCATTGTCATAATCGAACAAGGCGACACCTCCGCCTAGAATTTCGGCAAGATAATATTCACCGGACATGCCATTGAAGTGTAAGAAATCGAGGCCTGTTTCCTCCGCCCTGTCGGTAAACCAATCCTCAGCCTGAACACCGGAGGCGATGCCTATCGCGAAAAGTATTAATAATTTTTTCATCCAATGACTCATAGTTAAAAAATAACTAAGAATTAGATTGCTCGGGTTGGAACGTAGTCAGGACTTCAGGGTTGGTGAACCACTTGCATGTGGTCGATGCCGATGTCTTTAAGCGTCTGTTGGAAACCATCCGGCCAGGTAATCCGCACCGCATCAACGCGGGTATGTTCACCGATACCGAAGGTGACGGGCAGTTCTACTTGTGAAAGATAGCTACGGGTAGGCATCACCTGTCGGCGTTGAGTCTGCCCCCCGGAAAGCACCTCAATCCGGGCTCCGATGGCATCTCGGTTGCCACCGTGTCCGATTAATTTTATCCGCAGCCAATGGTGGCCTAGCTGCTGGTCATTGCGCAGCAATAGCGGGCGACGTCCAACCTGGGTTACGATGATATCTAGGTCTCCATCCCCGTCGATATCGGCGTAGCTCGCGCCCCTTCCGACCACGGGTTTTCCAAGATCTCCGCTTTGGGTCGCCTTCACCTCCATAAAGCTTGCGGAGCCTGCCGACCCCGTATTCCAAAATAACTGAGCCGGCTGGGCGTAATGTTGGCTGGATTGGACTCGATTGATCTCATCTTCCAGGTGCCCATTCGCCTGGAAAAGGTCTAACCGGCCGTCGAGATCGTAATCGAAGAAAAACAGTCCAAAGCTCAGTGCTCTGCGTGACGCTGGGCCAATTCCATCGCCGATGGCCTCATCGGCATAGAGCAAAGCGTCTCCCTGCGATACATACAGTGAGGTCATTTCATTGGCGAAATTGCCAACCGCCAAGCCAAGATCACCGTCATTGCGGTAGTAACTCGCATCGGCTCCCATAGCACCGGTGGCGCTGCCGTTGCGATCAAACGCCAAACCGAGACTGACCCCCTCATCCTGGAAATGACCGCCTCGATTATGGAAAAAATAGTTCTGCACGGTATCGTTGGAAACAAACAAGTCGATCCATCCGTCGTTGTTGATATCGATGGGAACGATGCCCAACGATTTGGCCATGGGCCGTCCCGTGTCTGGATTGTTCACTTGGATGCCCGATGCGGCGGAGACGTCCGTGAATACACCCCCGCCGTCATTGCGGTAGAGATAGGGATAACTGCCCTCAAAAGTGGTCGGAGGCCCGTAGGCCCGGCCAATGCCGGTCAGACGAAAATCGATTTCGAAATCGATGGCTTTCGACCATTGCACGTAATTCGCGACGAACAAATCCAGATCACCGTCTCTGTCATAATCAAAAAACGCTGCACTGGTACTCCAGTCGTTCGGATTTCCGGCAACTCCGGCCGCCGCCGTAATTTCCTTGAATACACCGTTCTCATTGTGGAACAAGTGATTGTTACCCACAGCGGTGATGAAAGCATCGATCCACCCATCGTTGTCGTAGTCACCTACTGCGACCCCCATACCATAGAAACTGACACCGAACCCCGAAGCACGAGTCACATCCTGAAAATGGCCTGTGCCATCATTACGGTATAACGCCATGATCGGCGGGGGGGCATCCTTCGGAGCCTGTCCTGGCCAGTAATTGGAGTTGATGAACAGCAGATCCTGATCGCCATCATTATCGTAATCCATAAAGGCGACTCCACCACCCATGGTCTCCGGTAACAGCTTGTCGCCCGAGGCGCCGTTGACGTGCACAAAATCGATGCCGGCTTGTTGAGTGATATCCGTAAAGCGCACGGCAGGCGGGGGTATCGCGGTCGAAGCTTTGATCCGTGGCCCTTCGATCACCGTCTCGACACTTCGCGGCGCTTCGTTTAGCCAATCATACCCATAGAGGCCGATACCCAGAAGGATAGCGCCGCCTATCAGTCCTCCTAATGACCATCGCAACCTTTTGCCACGCCGATCATTATCTGCCGGCAGACCCTTTAACTCGTTGTTATCACTCATCCTGCAAATGCCCACGGTTGACTATTGTGAGCGGGAATTTACCGCGACCGTCGTTTTCGGAGGCGCTAAGCCATAGGCACCTTCACGTTGTAGATCATAAATCGCCACCGCTTCAGCGGCATGATTGGCCGCCGGGTGCTCGCGGCGATGGATCGCAACCGCATGCTCCTGGGCGTTATCATCCACCTTGTACTTTAAATGGAGCTCGCGGTGCTTATTCGCCAATTCACGCTCCCCCAGCCGCGCATAAATGAGCGCCAAATTGTAGTGCGCCGCTACATTCTCCGGATCGATTATCAGAGTCCGGTCAAACCAGTCTTTAGCCGTTTGCAGCAAGGCTTCGCGTTGTCCACGGTGCGCTCGTCCGCGTTCCTGATTGGCCCGCTCGAAGAGGGTCTCACCCAACTCATTGAGCACGCGATAGTCTAAAGAAAAATCAAATTCACGTTGGCGTGCTTGCGTAAACTCGGTGTGTACGATGGCTTTGAAGTTATCGATCGCCTCATCGAGAAAACCATTCTGTTTGTTCACCAAGCCCGAGAACCAAACTACTGACCACGGCGGCGCCCCCCGCTTAGAAGCCCGGCGCAAGGCAGCGCCCGCTTCCTCCAGACGCCCCTCCTTAAGATAGGCCCTTGCTAGATTGAGTGCGCCATCGGCACGCCCCAAAGCTTCAACCTGACTAAAGGCTTCCTCGGCTTGGCGCAGTTCTCCCTTGGAGGCCCCACCAACACCTTTGAGCAATAGACCGATTCCGTAATCATTCCAACGTTCCCAAGCTTCGATCTCTACTTCGCCAGCAGCAGCCATCCGCTGAGAAGCTTTCACGGGAAAGGTCACGCGATCCGTCGCCAAGGTTGTAATGGGCAAATCGTTAATAGTGAAATCCTTGCCCTTGATATACTTTAAATAGGTGGTATCGAATTTTCGGTATTGGAGTTTAACTTCCACCGTAAGCGGCGCCGTGAGATGTTTGGGGACCTCCAGCGCATAATGCACCACATCCGCCGCTCCGGGCGGAATCTGATGATTGTAGAGGGCCACAAAGATATCCTGAGCATTGCGCCGATCGATCCGCCGGCCATGCCGATCCAGCACGCACGCGTTGACGAAATGAGACCAGGCATCGACCGTTCCGTCGCGATCCATTGCACCGCTGCGCCCGATCACCTGCCCAGCGCTGCTCACCGTGACATCCAGCCATATTTCATTGGAATCCGCCGTGCCTTGGGTGAATAAATGGCCGAGTTTCAAAGTCCGGATCACCACTTCAAGCAAATACCGATGCCCGGGTTGAAGCAGCGGGACTTTAGGCCGAAGCGGCGCAATTAATGGTCCATCGATAGTCCCTCCCTTTCTTACGCCGAATACATCGACCCGTACGATGCCGGATAGAAAAGATCGGCGTTGATCGTTGTCCCGTTTAGGCAAGCCCAGCATGTAAGGAACGGCGGTATTGGCCGCGGCAAATAAATGATCGTGCACTTTAGTTTTGCCAGAGTCATCGAAATACTTCGCCGCAAAATCGTTGGAACGCTGCAATGGCATGTGGCATGAAGCGCATTTGTGGACAGCCTTGGGGGGATAATAAAAACTGGAGACACCATGGCCAGAAACGCCGCTGAGGAGATAAGCATCATAATGATCCTGACCACGCAGCCACTTGTAGTTATTGACGGCCTTAGGCAGGTGGACCTTGTGGCAAGTAGAGCAAAACTCGGCACTCTTATGAAAATCCTTAAGAAATGTTTTTTTATGGAAATCCGGTTTAGCTTTAATCAATTGGCGGCTGATCCATCGCAACACAGGGTTTTCACTGAATGCAAAGGGATAGTGAGTGGGTACTTCGATGGTGTAATCCGCATTGCCACGGGGGCTGTTGATGCGTGTGATCGCATGACACGTGGTGCAGGTGATGCCGGCGCTCGCGGTGGGGTCATGACGCTCATCGTAGTTGGGATCATCGAGGGCGCCACTGAACAGGGGCACCGGGTCGTGGCAACCGGCGCAAAACCGGGTGGTTTGCCTATTGCCATTGCGTTCAAGGGACACTCGACGGGTCTCTCGAACGCTGAACAAATAAGCCGGATTATTAAATGAGCTCAAACGATGCGCGCTGTGTTGCCAGCTTTGGACGATGTCCTCGTGGCATTGGCGGCAGTAGTCGTCTCTCATTAACTCCTGGGCAGGAATAACCTGGCCGCTGGACGAGCGCGCCAGCGACGGCAAGAACAGTCTTTCGTTGATGTTCTCGCTAGGTGCCTTGATACGGTTTAACTCAAGCACCTGTGCGATGACTATCAGAACCGTGAAAACGCCGGCTACTGCGCCCCATTTCCATCCCTCCTCCCAACGCACGCGCGTTCCCGCCAGACGGTGTAGTACAAACAATCCAATAACGGCCAGTGGGCTAAGCACATGGATCCAATAGGCCAGTTGCCGAATGTTAGGATCATTGACCTCGAAAAATCCGAATCGGGATAACAGAACACCGCTGAACAACAAAATAAATGCGCTACTAAACAGGGCCAAACCGGCATGCACCGCCCGGCGGTTTGAGCGCTTCCAGGCACGGGAAAGATGTGCCCCAGCAAAGATGAGCACCGGAAGTATCATCAACAGGCCTAACGCAAGATGCAGCAAGAACATGAGCTGATAAAAATACCCCTGATAGGTTCTCCCCGCCTCCCCTTCTGCGAGGCGAATTATCAACAGATAAGCGGAATTAACCGCTAACAAGGAAAACAGAGCGAATACAGCGAACAACAGCTTTCGGGCATAAACTCCAATGACCGGATCATCGCGACCACGGTAGTACTGTTCGAGAGGATCAAACCGGCTCGTGCTCATGGATGGTTTCCCTGATCGTGTAATTGTTCTCGTAACTCATTCGCCCAGCGCTGCGGAGATCACGGTGGATCGGTCGGTTACATCACCCGCCAGCCGTGTATAGAAATGCAGGGGATAAAACTCGCGCTGATCTTTTCTTCTATTGCCCTTTGGCCACTGGATCCGCAAACAAAGAACCTGTAAGTAGCGAACGCTTTTCAAGGACATCGCCTAATCCTATACCCCAATTTCCCGACAAAATTGACTGAGGTCATGAACTAATAAAAATTCTGAAAGCTCGCGATAACAAACCAAGAGCATTGGATTCGACCATCTAAGGGTGAGAGGATTACTATCCAGGAACGAGCACCTGGAAATCGGCCGTAGAAGACGATAAAGTGATGGAGGTGGAGTAGCTAAGCGGATGCTGATAAATTGTAAGTGAGGACCAGGAGATTGACGCAGCCCATGTCATCTACCCCCCAAAAACCAGCACTATTGCTAAGACGGAACTATACTAAAATACTAGCTGGTATCACATAAACTAGATGCAATATTAAATCATCGCAGTATAAAAAATAGCTTTATGATGGGAAACGCCAGCATCGCGGGGAAGACGCCGGGATCCAATACTGCAGCTAACGCCTAAAGCGAAGTCTGCACTACGACGGCTGCAAATGTGTTGCCAAAAAAATCGAACCCTCTTATATCAACACATGTTACAGTTTAATCAAACCCGCCGTGGGGACTTATGTGGCTACGGTCCGTCAGTTGGACAACAAAGACATCTGAAGGATGAAGGTGTCGGCGAATTAACTCCAGGCGACGCTTCCAAAGCGGACCATCTTGTCCAATCCACCTACGTCCGTAGCGGGTTTAAGTACATCACTACCGATATGCTTAGCTAATTTTAAACTTACCCGCTGGTCGCACCAGAATACTAATCGGTCTATAAGATCATCCCTGTTACCATTGCGAGTTGAACCAGCAGTTTCCACATCGCATACTCTAATAAGAAATTTATCGATTAAATACATCAATCAATTACCTAAAATTGGAGTCATCAATGTCATTCAAATTGAATCTCGCATGTGCCGTGATGGCATCAATGGCTATAGGAGCCGGTTGCACTTCGGAAACCGAAAAGCCAAAGCTCAGTTATACGGATACGATAGCCCCGATTCTAGAAGCCAATTGCAAGCAGTGTCATATGCCGGGGCAGGAAGGCACCGAAAAAAGCGGTTTCTCGGTCGATTCTTACGACGCTGTCATGAAAGGCACTAAGTTGGGACCCGTCGTAGTTCCGGGATCCGCGGAATCCAGCACGCTGTACCGTTTGGTCTCTGGGAAAGCACACCCATCGATCAAGATGCCCCATGGAAAACGGCCCTTGGCTAAAGCGGATATCGAAGCGATTAAGCAGTGGATCGACGATGGAGCCGTGCAAAGTGGAAACCACGGTGGCGGCAAGGATGCAGCAGGATGATCCTGAAACTCCCAGAGACAAATCACTGTTAGAAGCTTAGGTCGGCATAAAACGCGTTTGGATTCTGGGCTGTCGCACACCCGAGGGCTTGTTTCGCGCCGCAGCCGGCCCTTGGGATAATCCTATACTCATCTAAAGAATACACTGCTCAATATCGCTCTATTTCTTCTCCGATGAGCTTTAGATTCTTAACTCATTTGCTAAATACTTGACATTGGATCATAATGCCGCCCCTAAGCGGCATTATAGATTTATAATCCGTTATATCAGCCGCAATGAAGCTCCTTTGGTATAACAGCAGCAAGTGATAGTAAGCCCTCGTGGAACCCCATGGCTTCCCTTCCAGCGCTAAGCAATGGGTTTTATGCGATTGTGGCAAGATCGAAAAAATAAGTTAAAACAAATCTAAGAATAGTAGCATAACTATAACTACATGCGAGTGAGGATGAGCATATGTCTACACCAAAATGCCTTCCAGGCGTCAACCCAATGTATCGGTCGATAACGAGAGAATTTCCTTCCTACCCAGTAGTTGCCGAGCAGCCGCCCACGCCACCTCTAAAGACCATAAAACTACTTTATCTTCTCTACTTCGCCTCAATCCATGCTCATTAGTCTGGAAGCCTGACGGGCTTGGATGGTCGTCGTGCGTGAGCCTCGAGATTGAGTCAGATGGATAGACCGTGGATCCGAATGGCGATCGCCATTCGCCGAAACAGATCAAGGGATTTCCCTATTCCCGCTTTTCCAAACTCAATCAGTCCTAAGCTTGGTAGGTTCGCAAATTCTCGTTAAGAACTTAAGCGGGAGTCAGGAGAACTCCTGGCCCCAATATCCTGATTGAGCATTTGGAATGGAGGGGAATACAGATGAATCCTTCGCCAAGAACGCATATCTACCGGTTGCTATTTGCGCTGGCAATCCTGATTGGTGCGTTTCTAGTTATCCGCGCACTGGCTATACCTAAAAGCTGGGATAGCCAACATTGGTTTCGCCGCAATTCCCTAATCGATATTCAACATCTTCCCAGGCGGTTCGCAGGCAATGCATTCTGTGGAGGTTCAGGCTGCCACAAGAAGTACCAGCGACATTTGGAAAAAATGGCTTTGTTGGAGACGGGTCACCATCAAGGACTTGCCTGCGAGGTTTGTCACGGCCCTTTATCCGATCATGCTAAAGATGGGGAAAAAATTGCCCCCGCAAGGATAACGGAAGCCAATAGTTTATGCTTGAGCTGTCACGCTAAAATCACCGGAAGGCCACAGCAGTTCCCCCAATTCGATGAAAATTCGCTTGCTCATAAGCTATTGAATGTTCATAAAATATCTATCTGTCGAGCGTGCCACGACCCCCACAAGCCGAACTGATGGGTAGGACGGTGACAGCGAGGAGAGAAGCTATGGATAATCTAAGTGAAAACGCCAGAAGAAGTTTTCTTAAAAAACTAATTGGCGGAGCGACCGCTGCGGGAGCAGGCTTATTGCTGACCTACAAGCAACCCGCGCTGGCTAAGTTGCTTGCCGCCGAAGACGGTGCGGCCGTAGATCCGCCGGCTCACCAGTATGCCTTTGCGGTCCATGTCAACCGATGTATCGGCTGCGGGAATTGCGTTAAGGCCTGCAGCATCGAAAATAATGTACCGGAAGGCCAGTTTCGCACCTGGGTGGAACGCTATGTCATTACCGAACATGGGGTGCATGTCGACTCGCCCGATGGTGGCAAAGAAGGCTTTCCACAAATCGATGCGGACTTACAAAAACAAGCGATCAATTCCTATTTCGTACCCAAGCTTTGTAACCACTGTGAACATGCCCCTTGCGTTCAAGTGTGTCCCGTCGGCGCCACCTACAGGAATGAAGAAGGTTTTGTACTGGTTGACCACGAACATTGTATAGCCTGCAGTTATTGCATCCAAGCCTGTCCTTATGGCGTGCGATTTATGAACAGCGAGATTCACATGGCCGATAAATGCACCTGGTGCTATCACCGGGTTAAGAATGATTTATTACCTGCCTGTGTCACCGTCTGCCCGACTCAAGCACGCGTTTTTGGTGATCTAAATGACCCAACGAGTGAAGTCGCGCAAGTTCTGAGCTCTGATCATTGGGATGTGCTAAAGCCAGATATGCATACGGCTTGCCGCGTCCTCTATGTCGGCCTGCATCGGGAGGTGGTTTGAAATGACGCTGCCGAACGAGTCTCTGGTCAACTATATCTTTCCCAATAATGCCCATATTGACTGGTCATTGATGATCGTCATTTACCCCTATATCACCGGGTTGGTGGCGGGCGCTTTTGTGGTCTCATCGCTCTATCATGTATTCAAGATTAAGACCTTCGAACCCATCGCGCGATTTGCGCTGATCGCCGCATTCTGTTTTGGCCTGTTTGCCGCCTTACCCTTGTTGGTGCACCTCGGTCAGCCACAACGGGCCTTCAACATTTTCTTCACGACACACACTACCTCGGCCATGAGTATTTTTGGCTATGTCTACAGCAGTTACATGATCTTGTTGATCGTAGAGATCTGGCTTACTTACCGAGAATTTTTTATTCAGAGGGCAAACGAGACTAGCGGCTTCGCCCATGTGATCTGGAAGGCCCTAACCCTAGGGGTCACTACGTATACGCCAGAATCGGCCCGTGTCGATCATAAAATTTCTGCTTTCTTGGCGGCCATTGGCATACCCTGGGCTTGCACCCTACATGGTTATGTCGGCTTCATTTTCGGCACGGTTAAAGCCAATGCGTGGTGGGCGACACCACTTCAGCCAATCATTTTTCTCATGTCCGCTATCGTCAGCGGCATGGCAATGCTGTGTTTGATGTATACCTTTATTTATTGGCGGCGAGGTTGGAACTACGACTACAAAATGGTCCGGCAACTTATGATTTTCCTCTGGTCGTTCTTTATTGTGGACTTTACTCTCGAAGCTCTGGAAGTCGTCTATGCCGCCTATGAGCAAGGACATCACTGGTCATTAATCGGGCCCCTGTTGACTGGCCCCTTGTTCAATAGTTATGTGATCAGTCAAATTCTAATTTTATCGGTGATCCCCTTTCTGATACTGGGTTACATCACCATTGCCAGCTATATCCCTAATAAACTGCTTCTTTATTTTTCGAATCTTGCCAGTCTCATGCTGGTCCTGCAGGTGCTTTTTATGCGTTTCAACGTGGTGGTAGGCGGACAGTACATCTCCAAGTCCGATCGGGGATTTGCCGAGTTTCACTTTGATCTCTTTGATAAGGAAGGGGTAATAGTCGCACTGATCATTCTTAGTTTGCCATTCATTACGTATTATCTACTGTCCCGATTTATACCGATCTTCGATGACGATGTGATGAACAATCAACGCTGAATAGGCGACTCGAGACTGTAATGCATAACGTACTCATCACCAAAGGGAAGAGCCTGATGCGAACCAAATTGATGACCACAACAATTAGAAAATTTATCCTGCGCGTTATGGTGATAGGCGCCAGCTTGGTAATTAATTCGCTTTACGCTCAGCCGATCCCCTCGCCTACCCTAGCTAATAACTGTGCGGGTTGTCACGGCACTATGGGGTACAGTGCCGAACCCATGCCCATTATTGCCGGCCTTTCCGAGCCGTATTTCAAACAAACGATGCGGGAATTCAAATCGGGGAAACGCCCCGATACCATTATGAGCCGTATTGCCCGAGGTTATAGTGATAAAGATATTGACGAAATGGCGGCATTTTTTTCCTCTCAACATTGGATCTCTCCCGACCAGGAGGTAGACCCTGTGCAAGTAGAAAAAGGGAAAAAAATACATCAGGCAAAATGTGAAGCTTGTCATAAGGATAACGGCAGACATCAAGATGCGACCACACCGAGAATCGCTGGGCAATGGCGCAGATATTTGGAAATTGTACTTAACGACTATTGGAGAGAGGATCGCAAAATGCCCAATTTTTTCATGACCACCATTGTGAATACCCTAAGCCCCAGCGATATTACCGCGTTAGCCAATTTTTATGCTAACGAGCGGTAGCAGTATCCGACTTCGATAACGCTACCCAGTGGAACATGGGACAACGATACCCCGTTTAGTTCGACTTGAGAAACGATCAAGCCTCAGTGGGTGTTTCATCGCTTTAAACAAACAATGAAGGAAATCCAACGATGAATCAAATTACCCGCAGAAATTTCATTAAGATTGTGGGAACCGCTGCCGGCGCCGGGTTACTGGACAGTGCATTCGCGAGTAATTCTGCGAGGTATAAAGCCCGTGTCGTGATCATCGGTGGAGGCTATGGTGGAGCGACTGCAGCAAAGTACTTACGTCTCGCGAATCCCCATGTTGAGGTAATATTGATCGAGAAGAAAAAGGAATACATTTCTTGCGCATTAAGCAACGAGGTCCTGGCCGGTGAACGGACTCTAGATAGCCTGACCTTCAGCTATAATGGTTTGGCGGATTTTTATGGTGTTAAGCTAGTCCATGATGTGGCCACGGAGATCGAACCCGTTCAAAAAAAGGTGACGACTCAAAGCGGGAAAAAATTTAGTTTCGACAAACTCATCGTCAGCCCTGGAATAGACTTCCGATGGGGGGTAATCAAAGGTTACGACCAAGCAGCAACCCAACTCATGCCCCATGCGTGGTTTGCTGGGGAGCAAACCTTAATCCTGAGCCGACAATTGGAAACAATGGAAGACGGCGGCAGTGTTTTTATCGTCGCACCGCCCAATCCCTACAAATGTCCACCAGGTCCGTATGAACGCGCGGCGTTGATCGCACATTACTTAAAAACGCATAATAAAGGAAAATCCAAGATATTTATTTTTGATTTTAAGGATGCGTTCTCAAAACAAGATCTATTCCAACAAGCCTGGCAAGAGCATTATCCTGGAATGATTCAATGGATCTCGGCGGCCGAAGATGGCAAGGTCATTGAAGTCTCCCCTCAACGCCTTAGCTTACGCACCGAATTTGAAGAGCACCAGGGGAATGTTATCAATGTCATACCCCCCCAAAAAGCGGGGGCTATTGCGGAGAAGGCCGGTTTGACGGATGAATCGGGATGGTGTCCGATTCATCCACGAACCTTTGAATCCAAACTCTACAGTGATATCCATGTGATCGGTGACGCGTGTATTGCCGACCCGATACCCAAATCTGCCTATGCAGCCAACACTGAAGCCAAAGTCTGTGCCACCGCGGTGGCTTCGCTCATCACAGGTAATCCGCCTCCATCTCCTTCCTACGTCAACACATGTTATAGCATTGCCGCCCCGGGTCACGGGATCTCAATCGCCGGAGTCTACCAGTTGGATGGTGACAAAATTATTGCGGTCAAAGGCGCCGGCGGAACCTCCTCTCTAGAGGCGTCAGACTGGGAACGGGAGATGGAGGCTGCCTATGCAAGGAGCTGGTTCGTAAACATCACATCGGATATTTTTTTATAAACAGACAGCCTACACCCACGAGATTTTGACGACGAATTCCCAATCGTACTTGAGGGAAACGCTATGAAACAGTTCAAGAAAATTCTATTGTGCACACACCCGGAGATCACCAGTTCAGACATCGTCGACTATGCAGCGGAAATTGCCCTGCACACTCAAGGTGAGATTAAAGTGTTCCATGTCATCGGAGGTTATCCGGAAAAACTGGAGGAATGGTGGAACGTGCGCAATCCGCAACAATTGCACGATGAAATACAAAAAGAACGAGAGCAGTTTGTCGCGGGAATTGTCAACCACCTTAGGGGAAAGGGAATAAAGAAGGTGAGTTCCGAGGTCCGCTGGGGTACAGAAGCCATTGAAACCACACGGGAAGCGATACGCAACCGGCATGATCTCGTCATGACTACGGCGCGGGACAAAAGCGAGATTAAGAAGAAACTGACGGAATGCCCCTCGAGAGAACTCTATTTGATCTGCCCCTGCGTTTTGTGGATTGCTCAACAAGGCCGCGTAAGCCAGTGGACCAAGCACATTGTAGCGGCACTACCCCGTGTGAGCGAACCCCTTCGCCCAGGCGATCTGTCAACCAAGATCTTAGACTATGCTATCGCGGTAGCCCAATCAACGGAAAGCAATCTACATATCGTCCATGCTTTACCTAAGTATGGCGAGGTACACGCCAAAAGCGTGCACAAACGCGACGACGATCTTTCTGAATTCATCGACAAATTGAGAAACCAATGCCTGGAGCACTGCCAACCCATTGCCGAAAACTACCAATTGACGATCACGAGTAGTCAAATTCATTTATTGGTCGGAAATCCGAGTGATGTGATACCTGAATTCATCCATGAAAAGGGGGCGGATCTCGTCGTAATGGGTGCGGCAACTCGTGGAGGCTTATCTGGATTGATTCGTAGCAGCACCGCAGAAAAGGTGTTGCAAGAAGTGAATTGTTCGATCCTCGCGGTCAAACCCGATGATTTTGTCTCTCCGGTAACCATCTAATATGGATCAGTTAGCACGCGATGATTAAAGCGGCCTATCCAAGGAGAAAAGCATAAGCTCGTGTGACTCTTAGCGATTGCTTCGCGAGGCGAGGCATAATATTTAAATTATTCCTTTTGAATAGGAGGCAATCGCTGTAATGCTTCTGCGATATTAGACTGGGATCTGCAGTCCGGACACATTTGCAATTTCTTGATGCCATCACCCTGAAAAAAGGGATTATCTCTCAACCGTTCGCTCATCAAATTAATAATTGCCTGAGTGCTGAACGGTTTCCCACACAGGATGCACCTAAACGCTGGTGATTCATGTAACACCCGCATACGCGTGCGTCCCTCAAGATCAAAATCGAGTCGCGGTGACAAACGGATGGCATCTTCAGGGCAAGCCGCTGTACAGAGGCCACATTGCAAACAAAGGCTTTCCACAAAACCGAGCTTAGGCGCTGCATTTTCGCCACAGCGCTGCAATGCACGACTCGGGCATACCTTCACACAACCCATGCATAGCGTGCATGCTTCCGGGTTCACACACACATTGCCAAAAAGAGAACTGGAGTTAAGCTGTACCGGCTCTTGAGGCACTGGAACCCCCGTTAACAAATACTCCAAAGCTTGCTCAAAGGTGTGCCGTTTTCCTTTAGAGAAACTAAACTGGGCGGCGGTACGCGGTAGACAACTGAATTCCGTGTCCAGAGCATGTAATAAATCGTGCTCAGTCTTTACTTCAATGAGTCTGATACATTGGGACGAATATCCCAGCGCCTCCAATAGCCGTCCGCTATTGTCCAATTGCCGCCGCCACTCTTCCACCGCCCGCTTGGATACGCTCGCAGTCCCTAGCACTATAATTTCAGCAGCCCCATACGCAAGTGTTGCGAACCATATTTCCAAGCCTACTGAAGCTATTCCATATAGCGCTATGGTCAAAATCCTCGGAGATAAACTGGGAGTTGCCTTATCAATTATAATTTTACCCTGTTGGTCATCGTGAAATAGAACGCAGGGCTTAGAATGGCCAGCCGCAAGAGTTGCCTTCAAACTCAAGCGCAAATGCTCTAATAACCATTCCTGCGTCTGGAAGCTGTACACGATCGCTGCACTGGGACACGCGGTCGCACAATTACCGCACCCCTGGCAGAGGTAGGGATCGACGCTTACCTTATTACCATTTGAAACAATCGCTTCGGTCGGACAGACGTCTATACAACGGCGACATCCTTGAATACCACTTCGCCCATGGGCACATTTCGAGGCGTTATAGCTATAGAATTTCTGCTTATAGAAAGAACCGTTAAGCTGATCAATTTCAATCAGTGCGCGATGCAAAGCTTGAGGGTCATTGCGCACGGTATAGTAGCCGAGAGGAGGAATCTCCATCTGCAGATAGGGCGGCTCTAAAAAATCCAGCACGAGATCAAAACATCCCTTCTCTCCCGGGCAGAGTATGGCTGGATTTAAACTTCCTTGCTTGCCTTGGATACGGACTTGAAAGCGTCCTAAATAACCACTGAGCTCGAGAATTTCTGCTCGCAAGCAATGAAGGTCCCCAGGTAAATCACCCACCGTCACCGCTTCCATCAGCAACACTACCACCTTGTGACGATCTTTTAATTGTAAGGCTACCTCGATGGCTTGATGACTATTCGCCAGCACCAAGATACAGCCTTGCGATTCATACCTCACGGCAATGGAAGAATTCTGAGTACTTACAGTGCCACTTACTGGGTGCAAAATCACTGGTAAGCTTTGATCAGCATTTGTTTCCATTTTAATGAGCTGCCTTGAAGTTTATAGTATTGGCACTGTCACTCGCTCCATGAGGCAATTGGTTTCGTTACTATTCGTTGAGAAGTGAACCCATTCCTCTAGATACGGTTGTTCCAAATACTATTTATCGTATGCGGACATCTTGTCGTCCTATTTCTTCCGAATATCAGGGAGCTTGCTATCGTTACTATAGCCAGTCTGTTAGCTTTCCAATCCATGTGAGGAAGTCTCATCGTATCGAAGTCTCGCAAATATCGATCAATCACGATACTGATTATCAAAATTACTCATCGCGATATTAAGTGAAATCGGCGACCTCGCTATTGATTAATTTATTAGAATGTTCTAATATAGCGATAATCTAACTGATATTAGGAGTATCAAATATGAAAGAGTATACCCGTCAAACGACCTACGTACTGCGTGTCGGTTTATTTATTATAGCGGCTACGGTGGAAAGTCTATCAAGAAAGCTTGCCGGAGCAGGCTTGAAGCTAAAAAAACTATTTCGTCAAACTCGCCACGATACCTCTTCTAATGGGCCGGGTGAGTTCAACCGCGATGCATCGCACTTTAATAACAGTATCTGAAAACACATTCAGTCATCAATGTTAAAGGGTCACGCGCCGATTTAAAGCCATCGGCGCAGATTCCTCAAATTCCTTTGTTTAAAGGCGAAGCAGAATGACCTCCAGGGAGGTCTGTCGATCTTCCGAATTAGTCGCCATGTAACGTGATAAACTATACTAGGGTTGACCTTTTTTCGAAGAACGGTGAAAACTATTTGAATTATTAATCGTACGATCATCCCACCCTACCCTAAACCTACTGCTCCGATGACGAGTTGCGTAGGTGAGGCCCCTATCCCATCTGCGTGCAGATCACCTGCAAAGAGTTGCTTTTGCATAGAGCTTTTTTATGCTATAAATTAGCGTCTCTGTGTTTGCTATAATTTACAAGAAATATGGAAGTCAATTAAGGAAGTAAGTGGAGGGCTTCCATCAAGATATTAACATCATAGCCTTCAAGCAGACCGGCGCTTTAAAAGATTCAAGTCAATAGAATCAATTAAGCCAATTTTTTATAAGAATAAGCAGCCAATTAATTGTATTGGGTATTTGGAGGAAGTATGGCTAAAACCGTCATTATTGGGTCCGGATTTTCCGGCCATTATGCTGCATTGATTCTACAAGATGCCCTTAAAGGCAAGCGTGACCACGAAATCACCGTGGTAAACCTCTATCCTAAATTCACCTACATCCCCTCCCTCATTTGGGTGGGCATCGGACAGTTAAAAGCCGAAGAGGCTCAGTTCGAACTGCAACCTGTTTACGACAAACTGGGGATTAATTTCATTCAAGGGCGAGCCGAATCAATCCACCCGGATGAGAATTACCTTGTCGTGGATGTTGATCAAAAACCGCAACGGGTGGATTACGATTACCTCATTATCGCCACGGGCCCAAAGCTCGATTTCGAGGCCACTCCCGGCCTTGGCCCAGAGACCGGGCATACCAACTCTATTTGCACTCCGCCGCACGCCACCAATACCGCGAAGAATTATCTGGAACTTGTAAAACGCCTAGAAAGAGGCGAAAAAGCCACCGTTGTGGTTGGTCTGGGCCATGGGATGTGTACTTGTCAAGGCGCCGCCTTTGAATACATATCCCTGGTGCATAACAACCTCAAAGATCGGGGCCTGAGGGATCAAGTCGACCTCGTTTGGCTTTCGAACGAACCCCGAGCTGGCGATTTTGGCATCGATGGTTTTGAGATGAAGATGGGGCCGGTGATCTTTACCGCAGAAGACATGGCGACGGCACTGTTTGAGGACTTCGGAATCAAATGGCACCTAAATAGCCACGTGCACAAAGTCGATGAGAAAACGATCCACTTCGAAACAAAAGAAGGCGAAAACAAGGAAATCAATTTTGACTTCGCCATGCTAATTCCACGGTTTCTAGGGCAACCCATCGCCTTCCTCGACAAAGAAGGCAAGAATATAAAGGATAAAATGTGCAATCCCGCCGGCTTTATAAAAGTCGATGCTAAGTATGGGAAAACCTATGATGAGATTAGCGCTGACGACTGGCCAAAGACTTATCAAAGCCCGGTATACAGTAATATTTTTGCGTGTGGGATCGCCTTCGCGCCACCGGGGACAATGTCCAGACCGAGCACAACAGCCAGTGGCGCGCAGCTATTTCCGGCCATACCGAGAACAGGTTATACATCGGAGTTAACTGGAAAAGCTGCGGCACTGAACATCGCCGATATGATCGCAGGCCGAGAGCCCTCGCATACGGCGTCATTGGCTGAGACCCCGGGAATGTGTGTCGCTTCCTTGAAGAATTCCTGGCTCTCTGGTTCAGCGGCCACCATCGGTCTACAACCCATTGTGCGCAATAAAGGAGTATTTCCCGAATATGGCCGGGCAATTGATATGAGTGCCATAGAAGTAGGTCTGGCAGGAGCCTGGATGAAGAAAGGTTTGCACTATGCCTTCTTATACAAGCTACAAGCCAAACCGTTCTGGAAAGCTGTTCCCTAGACTTAGGTGACGATTAAACTGGAGCTAAGAGCATTTCCAATCCAACAACTTGCCTATTCTAAAACGATGGACACGAAATGCTCTTATTTCAAAACCAACGAACCTTCATTAGACAGCGACTTAAGCTTGCAAAAGAAATTAGGTAAGCAAACCGATGGGCGGCTTGCCCAAATAGATATCAAATATAACAAACACAACACTGTCATTCGAATCTGACGGGACATTGTGTATTAAGAGGAAACTGCTATCATGAAATATGTATTTACCAAGGGTCAAAAGAGGATGCAGCAAAATCTGATTCTACAAATGTGGCGTTTCGCCGCTTTGTCGATCAAGTTCATGAAATTAACCCGAATTGACTACTCTCGCCCTCATTCAGCTAAAGGCTCTTTAGACTCAAAATCATCACCCACACCGATAGGGCAAACACGCGAATCTAGAGGCTGAAAACCTATCCTGAAAACCATTCTATATTTAATGAGTGAGTAGTCCTCAAGTGATGACGAATGAGGGTCCGGAAAACGCAACCTAAGCAAACTGCTTCACCGCGAGCGAAAAAAAAGCGTAACCTGTATCAAGGGATTATCTAAAAATAAGCGGGGTGCGTAATCCTGGCCCTATTTGTCAACCGGGAAACTTAATAGACCGCTTAGTGGTTTAAACAAGCTTGTCCCAGTTAACCCGCATCCAGCCTGATCATGGGCAGCCGACTCAACTCAGGGAGAGTATAAACGACTCTTGGATATGCGATAAAAGAAGCTGGAAGCGGGTTATTTTTCAGGACCCACGAACACCGGTTCACACCACTCCATTCGACCTTCGTCATATTTCGACAAATCCTTATATATAGTAAGGTACGCTCGGTTCACGCGGCCCAATTTGGAGGTAGTCAATCCGTTCGTAGGACCAATTCCGAATGAGAGCCGAGTAGATTGTCTTGTCCGTATTGAAATCCCGTGTTGTCCAATAATCTTTTAAGTTACAACACTGCGCGATTATTTAATAATATAATGTTCCCATAACGCTCGCATTAAAGAATGAGCGTATCTTGACGTGAATACAACACTAAAATAAGGAGAGAGGCGGGAAATCGGCATGTTAGCTTTTGCATTCGATGCTCCTAGACTTATCACCAAGCTAGATAGTCGTTTGGAATCCGCGCTGCGCAAAATGGATGGGATTACGCACGGGGAATTACTTAGCATCACTTTAACAGTTCCGCAACTTGCCTCGCTGCATCTCACGGAATTACCGATTGGTAGCATCTATTGGGCTTGTTCGCACGATCAAAACTTCAAGCTCGCCATTGGTCGTGAGATCACATTAGAAGCCGAAGGTGAAAATCGTTTTCTTGAGCTTCAACAGAAATTTAGCGCGCTTAGTCAGAATTGGGTGCGGCTTAGCCCGGATGGATACAGTGCGAAAGTTCAAGCCTTTATCGGTTTTGCTTTTTCTCCCAGCGAAGTAATGCAAGACTGTTGGCAAGGATTTGCCAATGCCTGTGTCCACATACCTTCAATCCTGTTAGAACGCAAGGACTCGATCACAAGCCTGACGTTTACATGCACTATGAGATCGGGCGAGAAGGCGTTGGAACGTATTAAAAAGCGGTGGCTGCGACTAGCCGAAGATCTATTCCTCAGCGTAACGCATTTCAATCCTCCTTTTAAGGCAATTCCATCACTCTATCGTATCAGCGACATTCCTAGCAAAGAACAATGGCTCAGGCAGGTTCGTGGCGTACTCGATATCATCGAGCGGGGATTTTTGGAAAAAGTAGTGCTGACGCGGCGAGTGCGCTTTTTCGGTGACCGCCCATTACGAGCGACCCGCTCCCTCGCCTGGCTTGCCAGCCGACATATGGGCGGGGTGCTGTTTGCCTATGCTACCCCGGAAGCAACCCTCATTGGAGCAACGCCGGAACGTCTCGTAAGCTTAGGTGGAGACAAAGTGATTTGCGATGCAATCGCTGGCACTGCTTGCCGAGATCCACGCCCCAAGTTGGACCATCAGTTAGGCATAAGCCTATTGGCCGATAAGAAAGCGCGGCACGAACAACGCCTCGTCGTCGATACGATACTGCGTTCTCTGGAGCCCTGGTGTGTTAGCCTGAACGCCCCCGTTGAACCTCAGTTACTTAAATCACGTGCCGTACAGCATTTGTGGAGCGCGATTCACGGTCGAGTGAAACAGGGTGTGTCACTGTTCAATCTCATATCCAGTCTGCATCCCACACCCGCGGTGGGTGGCACCCCAAGCCATCGAGCTTTAGCCTGGCTAAAGACCCATGAAAATGACCACCGTGGTTGGTATACAGGCGCCCTTGGGTGGGTCTCCTGTGACGGTAGTGGCGAGCTGGCTGTAATCCTTCGATGCGCACTTTTACGAAACCATGTCGCCGATTTGTTTGCAGGTGCCGGAATCGTAAGCAATTCCCATCCTCAGTCCGAACTCGACGAAACCGAATGGAAATTACGCACCATGCTAGACTCCCTCGCGGTGGCATGACGCTGGTCTTGTTCAGGTTATCCAGTACAGAATAAACAAAAGACCAATGGATTATGGTCAGCAGAACCTGATCTGGGCTTACACTTTGGTCGATAGCCTAGCGCAAAATGGTGTACGCAGCGTCGTAATTTCTCCCGGATCGCGTTCCACTCCACTAACCTTGGCCTGTATACACCATGTCAAACTACGTACCTGGGTATTGCCAGATGAACGTTCGGCCGCCTTTTTTGCCCTGGGAATTACTAAGATAACGCGTCGGCCGAGTGCGATCATTGCCACATCTGGCACGGCACCCGCCAATTGGTATCCCGCAGTAATTGAAGCCGCCCAGGACGCTCAGCCATTGATCCTGTTAAGCGCCGACCGCCCTGAAGAATTGCAGGATTGTGGTGAGAACCAGACCATCGACCAGGCACGCCTGTTCGGATACTTTACACGAGCCTACTATGCGTTACCCCATGCGGACACGACACCAAAGAGCTTACAACGACTTGGCGAACTCGTAACTCGTGCAGTCGACCGCAGTCACTGGCCGCAGCCGGGTCCGGTTCAACTCAATGTACCACTTCGCGAACCGCTCGTACCGACCGACGCATCACCTTTCAGTCCACCGCCCCCCCTATCAACCCCTACCGTATCCTATCCGTGTCTAACGCCTCGTACCGAGGATATAGCCGGGCTGGTGGAATGGATCTCGGACAAACAAGGGGTAATCGTTTGTGGTCGAGGACATTACCCGGAGAATTTTCCAAAAGCATTATGTGAACTCGCCAGTCGGCTCTCCTGGCCCATCTTCGCCGATCCTTTGTCGGGATTGAGGTTTGGCCGGCATGATCATTCCAAAGTGCTTGGACACTATGATACCTACCTAAGGTCGTCAGCATTTTGCACTGCTCACCAGCCGGAGCGCGTATTGCGTTTCGGTCATGTGCCCACTTCTAAAGCGTTACAACGATATCTCAGCCATATTGACCCAGGAGCCACTGCTCTCGTGGGCATTCAATGTCCCTGGCCTGACCCAACACGCAGCAGCGGCAAAGTACTTCACCTTAGTACGCTGGCTCTGTGCGAGCAATTGGGGACAGCCATTAATCAGTCCATCGCTAGCGGATGGTGTGAGGCTTTTCTCGAAGAGGAACGACGCACGGCTCAGCGACTGCAAACATTACAAGATCGCCCGATCGAGGCCGAGGTGTTGAAAAGGTTAATGATTCTTTGCCCCGATCAAAGCGTGATATTTTGTGGAAATTCGATGGTCATCCGGGACATGGATAGTTTTCTCGGTGGCGGGAACACGGCTGTGTGCTTAGTAGGTAATCGAGGCGCGAGTGGCATCGATGGCAATGTCTCCACGATACTCGGAATGGCTGCGGTAAGTGACCTCCCCGTGATCGGTTTAATCGGGGATTTAGCTCTTTATCACGACATGAATGGGTTATTGGCTGCAAACGGATTGAGCGCCGTGTTAGTCGTCTTTAATAACGGGGGGGGAGCGATATTTGAGTATCTACCTCAAGCTAAACTCTCCGACTTCGAACAGTATTGGTTGACACCAACAGCGCTGGATATCGCGCACATTGCCCAACTCTACGGATTGCGACACCACCGTATCCGCAATGCAGACCAATTCGAAAAAGCCCTTTTAGCCTCACTCAGCAGAACCGGTGTGGATCTCATCGAAGTCGTGGTTGACCGTAAAGAAAGTGTGCGTCGGCATAAAGCATATTGGAAAGCGGTGGTCTAATCATGGATAATCAAAAACTTGGGAAATTACTGCTAATAATTGACATTTAAAAAAACATTCCAAAGACCAACCTCACCTAACTATTAATATCGATCACACACTCATGCACTGGAACGCCGTAAACGAACTTAGTTTTACCGATATTCTTTACCAACAGGCCGAAGGTATCGCTAAGATCACAATGAATAGACCAGAAGTACGCAACGCTTTCCGTCCTGAGACGGTCCACGAACTAATGCAGGCGTTTTCACATGCGCATGCTGATCCTGACATCGGAGTCATCATTCTCACTGGGGCTGGCGATCACGCTTTTTGTTCCGGGGGTGATCAGCGAGTACGCGGTGATCATGGTGGTTATAAGGATAATCAAGGCGTTCAACACCTTAACGTGCTGGATCTACAAATGCAGATCAGACGCCTGCCCAAGCCGGTGATCGCCATGATAGCCGGTTATGCCATCGGCGGTGGTCATGTGCTCCACTTAGTCTGCGATCTCAGCATTGCGGCCGACAACGCGCGCTTCGGACAAACTGGGCCGCGAGTAGGTAGTTTCGACGCCGGCCTTGGCGCAGGCCTGCTCGCCCGCACCATAGGGCTAAAAAAGGCTAAAGAAATCTGGTTCCTATGTCGACAATACTCGGCTCAGGAAGCCTTGGCTATGGGACTCGTCAATACAGTGGTGCCGCTGGCACAGTTGGAAGAAGAAACTGTGCAGTGGTGCCGCGAAATGTTGGCACTGAGCCCTACCGCCCTGCGCTCACTCAAAGCCGCCTTTAACGCGGACACCGACGGCTTGGCAGGCATTCAAGAGCTGGCCGGCAACGCCACGGCATTGTTTTACATGAGCGAGGAAGCTCAGGAAGGCCGGAACGCCTATTTGGAAAAACGTAAACCCGACTTTCGGACTTTTCCCCGGCGACGATAAGTTCGCATGATCAGTCACTGGCTCATCGCCATCCGTCCCAAAACCCTATCCGTATCAATAGTACCGGTAGTGCTGGGTAATGTCCTGGGATGGATGAATGCAGGGATGCTCTCCTGGCCGGTGATGGTAGCTACCCTGCTGGCAGCCTTATTCATTCAAATCGGCACCAATCTTCACAATGATGCAGCAGATTTCGAGCACGGCGCCGATCTCAGCGCGACCCGCTTGGGTCCACCACGAGCCACGGCGGAGGGCTGGCTTAGCGCAAGCGAGGTACGCCGGGGCGCGACCTTGAGTTTTGTACTTGCCATGTTGGCGGGCAGCTATTTAGTCTGGGTGAGGGGATGGCCTATTCTAGTTGTCGGCTTGACCTCAATCGCCGCCGGCCTGGCTTATACCGGTGGCCCCAAACCGATCGCCTACGTGGGGCTAGGCGAATTGTTTGTGTTTGTTTTTTTTGGCTTGGCAGCAGTAGCCGGCAGTTATTACCTGCAAACCGGTGGGCTGAGCTGGCAGTCATTGGTCATTGGGGCCATGATTGGTTTTCTCGCCGCCGCCGTATTGGTCGTTAACAATTATCGAGATATGGAGAATGACCGCTTGGCAGGCAAGCACACACTGGCCGTACGTTTTGGCCGCCGTGCCAGCCAGATTGAATATACCGCGTTAATGTTGGGCCCGTTTATGCTATTGCCCCTGCTACATTCCATCCCCATCAATAGCTGGTGGTTAGCAATCCCGCTCATTTCTACGCCCTGGGCGTTCTACTTGGTGATGCGTTTTCGAAAAGAGACTCCGGGTCGGGTATTCAATCAGTTGCTCGCCGCCACGGCGCAATTTCAATTGGGTTTTGGCTTGCTCCTGTGCTTGAGCTTGGTGGGTGGGCATGAATCAAACCTACGATTCTGAGAACAGCCATCCGCGGCCCCATTCGCGGGAACTTATCGCTCATACGCAGCTAATAGACTACCACTTGAGATTACGCCGACCCTGGGTCTTTGCACGGGGTCGCTACCGAATACGTCATGGCTGGTTAGTGTACCTGGAAGCTAAAGATGGCTTACTCGGCATTGGTGATTGCGCGCCTCTACCCGAAATAGGCACAGAAAACCGAGCCACTGCTCAACACGAGCTTCAACGCGGCGCAAACGACTGTATTGGTCTTGATCCTTACGCAGCGCTTCGACAACTTCCCAATGCCGTAAAAACTCCCGCGGCACGCTGTGGTCTCGAAACTGCACTGGTAGACCTACTGGCAAAGCGCGCAGGTATCTCGGCGGCACGCTGGTTAAACCCGCACGCAATCAATAGCGTAAAAATCAATGCGATGTTGGGTGAATTGGATCCCGGCGTCGAGGCACGCGCGCAACGGGCGATTGCAGACGGTTTCGACGTCCTTAAGATCAAACTGGGGGTTAATTCCCTTACCGAGGAACAATCACGTTTGATAGCTCTAACCACAACACTACCAACGGAAGTCCGATTACGCTTGGATGTTAATGGAGGTTGGAGTGAAACTCAGCTTCACAAGATTCTCCCAAGCTTAGTTAAATTACCAGTGGAATCCCTTGAGGAGCCTCTGGCTGATCCAACCCCCGACGCATTGCGACGCCTGCAAGCTATGGTTCCTTGGTCGATTGCCCTGGACGAATCAGTCCCCCTTTGTCAATTTAATAAGTTATGGGATGATCCCCCCGTGCGGCGTATCGTATTAAAACCCCTGCGAGTGGGCGGCATACTCTCAGGATATCGCATCGCGAAACGGTGCCAAACGCTGGGCCTAGAAAGCGTGATCACCACGACCGTGGATAGTGCGGTGGGTGTATGGAGCGCTTTGCAACTCGCCGCGGCGCTGGGGAATAACCATATTGCGCAAGGTTTAGATACCGGAAGCTGGTTGTTAGACAACATTAAAGAAAACCCTATTACACAGGCTGGATATATGTGGCTGGGCAATAAGGCGGGGTTAGGATTCAGTTCCTAGTAACGTCCATGCTCCTTCATAATATAGTTATTCATCTCGACATATTGCTGATTCATGCGCAACAAGGTGGAATGTACCGAACGAATGATGGTGCGCATTACGTGATATACCAGACTTGGGTGGGCTTCTATTAGCGATTCTAGCGATTGGCGAGTTAAGCTAAAGATTTCTGTATTTCCGTTTGCCCGTAATGTGGCGCTATGCTCCTTACCATCGACAAAGCCCATCTCACCGGCCAAATTCCCAGCCTGCAAAATGTGTAAGGTGACATAGTGACCGCCACCGGTATTTCGCGTAACCGCCAGACTACCGCTCGTAATCACATGTAGAGAATCATCGATACTGCCTTCTTCTAACAATATTTCTTGATCTTGTAAGCTCTGAGTATGGATCACTGCAGCCAAAACCTCGCAATCATCTTGGCTTAGTTCCGAACCCAATGGCGAGTGTTGGATGGTTTCATAGGTAGCTTCTGCGCTCATCTCAATCCTCTTTCTAAGAATAAAAAATCATGATCTCTAGGAGGTTTTTGGCCTTAGAATGTTCCGTTGTGACAACAAGTATCCTGATCAAATCTATTTTCAATCTCACTTTTTATTTTCACCAAGCCTTCATAAAAGCTTAGCGATGGGAAACCTAGCCGGCTGACGATCTTAGCCAATTTGTGGATCCTTGGCTCTTTAATAGCATAGTAAAAGACTAAATCAACTGGGGTATCCGTTCCCCGCTCGAAAAACTTAATAGCTCGCCGACTATGGGGGGGAATGATGCGATTCCCAGACAATCAAAGAATTACGAGTGTCTTCTTTGATTTCCGAGTCAAATTGCACCTTCTTGTTCAACGGCGCTCGAACGATCCAGCGCGATCTAGTGCTGTCCAACACTTCGACCGACTCAATTAGCCAAATGAAATCGGTAAAATTACGAAAATTGGACCAAAATTCAAAGATCACTGAGAGTGGAGCGCGGATGACTACAGTTTTTCTTAAACTGATTATATCGCTCATCATAACCAATTACAGATTTCTAGTTTTATCGCCACATAGTAGTATATTTATAATACCGTCTCACCGCATAACAATGATCTCTAATACCCTAATTCGCCTCCGCTGCGCCGATGTTATACTCCCCATAAACCGCAGAGCTATAAGACGCTCAATACAAAGCATAAATCGGTGAGAAAGCGCAGTTTACGCGGGAGTACATGAGCACTTCGAACCGATTTATAACGCCGTATCGTGCCACTTAGAGAGTTCTAAAACCGCTGCTTCTATATTGCTTGGTTGAATAGGGCTATTGATTTTAGCCTTGTGATCAGGTGCAGTCACGTAGAACTTCGGTCCCCGCAGCATTCCATACTAAAGATACACGCACTAAGAATGCGGATTTGTTTTGAGTACCCTATAAGGAGACACACTGAACCCGCCTCCTTAGAGAGCTAGCTGATGAGTCATCCTGGTGATTATCTATTAAATCGAGATCTTGGGTGGAACCCTTACTACCACGTGCATTCCATCCAAACGCAGAATCAACCCGACAATGCGAAAACCCAGCTGTCCACAGAAGAAATACTGCACACCGTTGTAGGCCTCTTAACCTACAGGGCCGTTCAGTATTCGATACCGGTACTTCGTATACCCAAATAATGTGAAATAGCCTCGAACTCATAACACACGGCGTGACGCTTTTTAAAACGGCGACATCACAGATTGGTGGCGCCTAGGCAAGAGGACCGGGTTATTTGGGTTTATCCAAATTATTCTGCACCTCGCCTCTTAGTTTGAGTAATTTCGGATGGTCAGGCACCACTTTTAAGCCTCGACTAATGAGGATTAAACTCCGCTCCAGTGAACTCTCCTTCTTGTACAGTAATGCGCGTTCAAGATAGTAATCCGCAAGTTCAATAATTCCCTGCTTGGCCGTCTTGTTGGCAGGGTCTTGGGCCAAAATAAGTTGATAGGTCTCGAACGCATTATCACCTTTTGGCTTGGTAACCTTAAACTCTGCTCGCTGCTTTGTGGCTTGTTTTAGCAGTTCCGTAATTTGCGTCTGAGAGGCCCGGGTAGATTCGGATTCTAAATCGCTCGGTTGTTCGGAAACATGATTGCCCAACGTTTCCTGAGCAATACCCTTAACCTTAAGTTTATCCACATCAGGAGTATGTGAAGCATCCGCCTGCATTTCCGCTCGCTCGTTTGGTTGCTTTGCGTTCGCTCCCGCTGTAGAACCGGTGTTCTTTTGATTCTGATTTTTTTGCTCTAGGTTCTGGATTTGATCATTTCCTTTCACGCGGGCTTGATCTGTGGTGGCCTTATTTGGTTGATTAATTTCCGTAGCGTCTGAACTCTCCTGTGAATTTGGATTTTGCATGCGTAATTCAATCCCGGCATTAGCACTTTTCTGTTGAATTCCTGCGGACATGGATTCCGGTTCGCTACGTTTTTGTTTAGTGATAGCCGGCTCTCGTCCCTCGTCTCGTGTTTGAATTCCGGTTAGATGCTCAGATATTTTTTGTGACGAGTCGTTAATGGAATTGGGAGTTTCGGGGGACGCGTTATTCGCTTCGGCGGATTCAACTTCCGGCTTTACGCCGAGAGGATTCTCTTGCTGATCTGCATGTTGCCATTGCGAGGGCAGTAAGGCTGTTGATAATCGTTCAGAAAAAGTTAACAAAAAAGCCATTATAAGTCCCAGTAATGACATGCCTAAAAACACACTGAATACAAACAGTGGCCACAGTTTTCTAGACTGAAGCGATTTTTTTTGAGTGGCTACCGTAGAATTCAATATGATCGGTGATCGTTCCAGTTCCTCCGTGTCGTCTGCAGTTGAATTCTCCCTCGTTTGCAATACGGAAGAAACCGCTCTTTTGAGGCCGGATACCCTCAGCTCGTCTTGCTGAGCATGGGGAGGTCGCATGGATGATTCGAGCTCAATATCGTGCTCAATAGGGATCAATCGTTCATTGCGTAAAACATCGAGTACGCGGCGCACATCTTGGACACTGAGTTCATGCTGCTCATTATAAAAACCCTGAGTCAGCAACCGATTACACAACAGATTTATTCGACGGGGAATTCCCTGACTGAGCTGGTAAATTAAGGGAAAGACTCCCTCATGAAAGGCTGGATCCCCTTTCCATCCCACGGCACTCAATCGGTATTTGATGTAGTCTTCTGTTTGTTCAGATGTTAGTGGATCAATTTGATAAGCGGCCATAAGACGTTCGCGCAATTGTGCTACTTCGGGGCTGTTGATGAGTTCTACTAACTCTTCCTGGCCAAACAGATAGACGTGCAGCAGAACTTGCCCATCCTCCTGCATATTTTGTAGTAGGCGTAACTCCTCCAGTGCAGCCGAAGTAAGCACCTGGGCTTCATCGATGATCAATAGCGCTTTGCGGCCCAGTTTGCGCTGCTCGATTAGAAATTGTTTCGTTCTATGTAGCAGCTCGGTCAAATCGAGCCCAGCAACGACATCTATGTTTAGTGAGAGAGCTAATAATCTCAGCAGATCCTCACGCTCCATGTGCATGCATTCGATTCTTGCGACAATGAATTTTTCATTATCCAAGCTGGCCAACAGGTCATTGATCATCGTCGTCTTCCCTGTTCCTGGCGCGCCGGTGATCATTACGAAGTCCTGACTTCGACCTACGGCATATTCCAAATAGGCCCTTGTCCGTTGAAAGCTGGGGTAGCTAAAACAGAATTCTTGATTCGGAGTTAACCGAAAGGGTTCTACGGAAAAATTATAAAAAGCTTCGTACATAAGTGCAGACTCCCTCTGAAATAATATTAAGCTCCTCTAACCGTAGATAGTTAGTTTGAAGGGATTAAAAACATCCCGAACACAGGTGGTTTGCTCACAGGTGGTTTGCTCTATGAATAGAGGTAACATGCGAATCTGAATAACTGATGGTTAAAACTCCTGAAAGTGAATATTAACCCCAGAGGTTCAAGCTTGGTGTTTCATACCGACTTTACAAATCTATTTTTTCTGCATTTAATCTCAGCTAATAAACAACGTTAGCTTTTACAATTCACTGCGTAAACGTGCAGATATAGAATTAGAATTGACGGAGGCGCGAATCGAAACGGAATTTATTAGCTATAAAATCCCCAATTGGGAGATTCCGTTTTAGGAGGCAGAACAATTACTATAGTCGTGCAATAACATTGCGCTCAACGTACTCTAACGTTTTAACAATCAGTCGTATCAACGCAATTGTAAAGTGTATTCGCTGGTAGCGCATAAATTGAGTAGGCACAAGCCTTGTTCCCTACCTTCATATCGTCTCCTAACTACTCCAGATGATAGTGTATCAAAGATTATAAAGAACGATCTTTAAAGTTGAGCTATCCATTCCTTAAGTTTGTGGCGTTGTAACTTGCCTAAAGACGTGCGCGGTAATTTGTTCAGTTTCAAAAATTCGCGAGGTCTCTGGAAACTGGGCAGATGCGACTCACACCAGGCGCGCAGATCCGATTTCTCAATAGGTCCTGCCACCACTGCAATCAAGTACTCTCCCCAGATCTCATCTGGGCGTGCGCTCACCGCGACTTCTTCGATTCCCGGACAATTTAACATCTGATCCTCAATCTCCTTGGGGTGAATAGTTTCCCCCGCGCTCGTCAGTCTGTCATCAGCTCGCCCGATCACATGCAGATGACCTATTTTATCAATATAGCCGATATCACCACTGATATAAGCATTGTCGACCAATCCGTGCCCCAGTGCGGCTTCCGGGTTTGCATACCCGGCCATCAATGTAGCACCGGCTATCCTTATTCTTCCTTCTGAATGCGTCACTCGCCCATTGTCATCCACAATATCTACCCGAACGCCCTTCAATGGAGCACCCACATCCCCTGGACACCAGCGCCCGTCAATCGAAGAACCTGTGGCCACTTGAGAGGCTGTCTCACTGAGGCCATAAGTGGGACAAATAGGCCATCCAGCGCGATATGCGCGTTGGGCTAACTTAGCGGATAATGCGCTGCCACCAACCAATACCGTCCGCAACGCTCTGGGCGGCGCATTTTCCCTGCTGTAGTCTAACAGAAGCGCCAGCATGGTTGGCACGAGTGAAAGTCGGGTAACCCTCCATTTCTGCAAATCCTCCCAGATTCGGGCAGGTTCAAATCGTTCATGGAGCACAACGCATGCGCCAGCTTGCAGACATCGCAATAAAATGGATAAACCGCCGATATGAAACAACGGTAAGCAAGCCAACCATACCTCACCGGGTGCCAAATCTTGACGTTGGCGAGCGGCCATTACCGCGGCATCGACATTCTTTACTGTCAGCATCGTACCCCGCGGTACACCGCTGGTGCCACTGGTTGGAATAATCAGTTGGATCTTAGACCATGAGGGAATATTCGGTGGTGCCCAGGGGAAGTCTAAGCACTCATCAACCCATTCGGATGGCCAGATGCGTAGGGATGAAGCTAACTGTGCAATACATTCCAAGTCGGCGATCACCTGGCGAATCCCACACTCTCCTAGCAAAGACAGATGAGTACGCCGGCGTGCATCCAATGGAAGAAAGGTGCACCCAGAGTACAGACAAAGATACGCCAGCCAAGCTAGACGTCTGGGCTGTCGCGTTAGCACCGCTATCGGTTGACTCCAACACAAGCCCGCCTGCGTGTAACGGGTTAGAAATTTGCCCACTCGCACAGTTAGAGAGCAAAAATCCCAACTTTCGCGGTCCGTAATAAGCGCAAGTTGGTGACTAAAAGAGTTGACTGCGATCGAAAACCAGTCGCTAGGCGATGGGTTAGACGCCGCCATGAACCGGTTTGTTACCGATGTGTATGCAAGCGATGCCCAAGGAAAGATTACGATAAGTTACGTCGATAAAACCCGCATTTTCCACCAGCGCTTTGAATTCTTGCTGATGGGGAAACCGTCGGATCGATTCCACCAGATACGTATAAGCCGCAGGCTCTCGCGCTACCCACGCACCAAGCCGCGGAATGACCGTGAAGGAAAAAAGATTATAAAAAGGTCGGATGACCGCCCAGGGACGGGAAAATTCCAGGCAAAGAAAACGTGCTCCTGGTTTGAGTACCCGATAAATTTCGGCCAAAGCCCTCTCGATATGGGTTACGTTGCGAATACCAAAGGCAATGGTCAACACATCCACCGTTTCATTTGCCAGAGGTAAAGCCTCCCCCTCCCCGCTCAACCAAGTTACTCGGGAGCTACCGGTCATCCGCCCTGCCTTCATCATTTCCAAACTAGGATCGCAGACGATCGTCATGCGATCGGGGCCGGAAACTAGTCGCGCCACGTCTCCCGTCCCACCAGCGAGATCCACGATACACTGCTGTGATTGGGGAGATACCTCGTGGGCTAAAGCGCGTTTCCACAGGCGATGAATGCCGAAACTCATCAAGTCATTCATCAGGTCATAACGCGGCGCCACACTATCGAATACTTGACGTATCTTACGCTGGCGTTCCAGGGGTTCCACGTGTTGCTTGCCAAAAGTGCGGGAAAGATCGTCCACCCGGTGACTCCTCCTAAGCTACTGTATTAACTGCTTAAACAACAAATCCCCAACCAATTCCGTTGTTTTTCATCCATCGTCTTTAAGTCGTTTACTCTGGTGAGGATATCGTCATTTCCAACTGGCTCAATATCATCTCATCTCCACTAATCAGCTGAGTGCGAAAGTCACCGCACTCACGGCAGACCAGTCGATTGAGCATTGCCTCGGTTACAGCCCCGCAGCGAGTGCATTTCACCCGAATCGGAGACGACTCGATGACTAGTTCGGCATTTTCGGCCACTGTACCCGCGGCCGCCAGTGGGTAAGCATGGGTTAACAATGACGTCTCTATGCCGGACAAGGGACCGATTTGTAGCACGATTTTTTCAATCCGGCTGGCATTGTGCTCCTTCGCAATCCTTTGAACCTGCTCCAGCAGAGCAGTACAGATCGACATTTCGTGCATTCTAAACCGACGAGGAGATAGGAGCCCCTAAGGACGAACGGAGTGATCTTCCGGGCTATTTCTTCCTTAAGACTATGTTTCGCATTAGATCCCGCCTGGTAACAGATTTAGATTCTTCTCGGTTGGGAAGCCCTTCTGCCGTGGTTTGTACGTCCATCGCTGGCAACAATACACGATCCATAATCTCGCGAGCAATAGTACGCGCCAGTTCCTGAGTGGGAAAATCGACTACCGTGCTGAATAAGGGCGAACTTTGGTGAGGTCCGGCATTTTCGGCCGGACATGCACAGAACTCATAGTTACCGGAAGGCAGTGTCCAACTCTTTGAAGCGCCTGGCTTTAGATCATAGCCTTCCGCTTGCTCGCCCGGCAATAAGATCAAATTCATGAACCAGGGGGTAATCAATACACCTAGCAGGTGACCCTCCCATGGCGTAAAACCAACGGCTTCCACCTCCAATCGAGCATTAAAGATCGGTAGACCGTGTAAACGTTCGTTACCGATCTGGCGGTAGGCCGCTACCAGACGTTCAACAGCAGGCTGCAAGTTAGGGTTCCCGAGGTAACGTAAAATATGGCGCAATCGCCATGGCAGGCCATGACACTTAGCAAATGATCGTAGCTAAATCGACGACGGCTAGAACCAGAACGCGCTGTTATGAGCTGTTGTATTGACCCGATGAAATTAGTCATCGATGGGAAGAAACATTGCTTTGTCTGAATCACATTGCGGACAACGCCAGTGATCGGGCAAATCAGAAAACGCGGTCCCGGGTGGGATCTGACCCAACTCATCTCCGTCTACTGGGTCATAGACATACCAACAGATCCGGCACTCGAGACGGCTCTCGTCTCTCAGCCTGGAGAGATTGTCTCCTCCCTCATCAGCATTCTTCATTTATGGCTACCCAACCTAACGATGGATGTAATTAAACCCGTCTAATACCGCCGCTGGCCCCAGACGTACAGTTCAAAATTATACATCCGCTGAATTTATTGATTAAACATCTCTCGGTAGGGTTCGAGCATTATATTAAGGCGATGGAAAGCATCCTGAAGATCCTCCGGTGCAGCACACGCCACTCCCGGAATATCAACGACCTCGAGTGTATTGAGAATTAACATACCCGTTGAATTGTAGTAACGAACCCACCATACATGGGGAACTGCCGTGCTGATAATCCTGCAATCCCCATAACCTCGCGAAATCATGTTAACAGGGCCTCGACCAAGTGCCTTGTTCAAGAAATCAATATCGGCCTGTGTCAAAGGCAAGAGCGTGAGGTTGATGACATGAGGCTGCTGATTTGGCTTGAAATTTACTATCTGTTGCTTAATCTCTGTCAATATCGGCAGCGCATTCATAACTTCGGGATGAGATTCCAAATCATGGACTGCCAACGCAGTGTCAGCACCCTCCGTGCTTACCAATCGGGCGAGAACCGGTACCTCTCCGATTTCCAGAAGATCACGAATGGCCTGGCCTTGGGAATCCAGATAAAAAGTTCGCCAAACGCCCGCGAGTACCGATTCCTGCATTCGTACCTGAAGGGTAGGAGTAGAATACTTAATCCCCACCTCCCCCTCTCCCAAGATTTGATTGACAAGATCTCGGTTTTCGTCATCAAGCGTCGAAATATCTGCAATGAGAGGGTCTTGTCCAGGTTGGTATTGCTGCATGGCCGTCTGCACCCAATCCATAATCTCCATAGCGCCAAACAGATGGCAAATTTCCTCGGGTTCCGGGAGTAGTGGCTGTTGATAAACATTCATGCCTTGTGGCATGTCGATGTAATCTAGGGTAGCCCCGTCTGCTTCGGCTGGCTGACTACCCGGACCAATACCGATAATCGGAATACCTTTTAGTCCCATAACCGTCGATCGCTCCAAGATTCCAGCACTAGGGATGGATGCCCCGCAGTCAGCCTTCCACCACGGGTAGCTTGAAGCCAGGCGGACGGCTGGGCGCTGAGCTCAGCAGAGTTTGAATCGCTTGCAGATAATCCGTCCAGTTCTGAACCCCTGTAATCACCCCCAGATAAGCACCATCACGCAAGAATACTAGTGCCGGCCAGGCATTGAATCCGTAGTGCATTTGCAGTTTCACCTCGGCGGATCTGGCAATCACACCAGCTCTCAGTTCCCCGCCAAATGCCTGAATCAGTTCCGGCAGGATGACCGCCACATCGTTTGTTTCCTTAAACTTATTTGGGTCTCCAGTAAAAAAGAGTACGCAGAAACCCGGTAAATTCACGAAGTCATCGTGCTTGTCCCCGTCGATCTCCGGGTAATCAAATTCATTAAATAGCCGTTCTATGAGCGGTGAACTCATTCACCTCACCCCTATCAGTCAATCGTAAACATGTGCGGTCGTCCGTTTTCATAGCGGTCGATCTCCAGTTCGGTGGGATTGATACGTTCCCCTGAACCTGGAGGAGTTTTTCGCTTCGATAGGTATAATCCCCACCCTCGCATCACATCGATGGCTAAGCTGATCGCCTCCGGGATGCGCGCTTTGACCTGTGGGCGCAGACTCCCACCGTAATCATCGATCTCTCGAGGCTGAATTCCGATCAATGCCAAGCGTTTGGGACAATCGCTCATAAAATTTGCCAAAGCCAGCACTTCCTGAAAACCCGTCTGGTGCATGCTGATCTTCTTTGCCCCAAGATAACGGGGCACGGCATCGTCGCGAATGAGCCGCAGCTCGCCTGGCGACAGTCCGAAATCAATGGCATCAAAAATCAATAGGTTTTTGGCCTGGTGCACATAAGTGAGTAAGAACAAACCTTGGGTTCCTCCGTCCATGAGCCGCACGTCGGGAGAAAAACGATAGTCCGCATGTAAAGCCTCTACGGCACGAACCCCGAAACCCTCGTCTGCCCAAAGTAGATTACCGATGCCAAGCACCAGCGTATCGATTTCGGTTTCAAGGCTCATAGCCCCGTAAGCCTGAAGCTATTCAAAGGCATATCAATCCACTACTCGTAATTCTCTAAGTTTGATCGTCGAACCCTGCCGTCCGACCCTCTTTAAGGAAGATCGTCTTTGAACATGCGCCAACCACCGATGATCGTACTCAGTGAGCTTTGCCGGCTAATGATATCCGCACGAATGGCCATGTAGATATGAATGATGACAAACACCAACATGAGCCACATGACTAAGTTATGCCAATCATGGACGGTTTCGCTGCTGCGGAACACAGGAATGACCCAACCGAACAGCTTGTCAGCCCAGCTATCGATTCCAAGACCCTCGGAGTACAACGCAAATCCGGTGAAGATCATAAACAGTGTGCCCAGGGTGTTGAATAGAAACATCGCTGTTTGCGCGAGCGGATTGTGGCCTGGAGTCTTGCGAATCTCCCTTGTCATAAATAAGTAAAATCGGAGTTCGTAAAACACCTCCCCCCACCATTTTAAGCTCCAGATGGGGGGAATAAAAATTTCCCGAGCGTAATGATTGCCTACCATTGCCCAATAGATCCGGACGAGAAAACCGATGGTGAAAACGTAGGCTGCCACGAAATGAATCAGACGAATGTCGCCCATGAGAAAGTGATCGCTCGCCTCACCGGATTCGGTAGCCATCGGTTGTCCAATGAAATAACCGGTAATCGCTAATACCGCAAAGCTTAGGGTATGCGCCCAGTGCCAGATACGCACAGGCGCTTCGAAGACATAGACTGCTTGCTGATTGGCGGGATCGTGTCCGCCTCGTGCGGTTGCTGTGCTCACTTTGCCCCCTCCTATTTACAAAATCTTCACCCGCGCTAGTTCCCTGCCATCCGGCGCGATCACATGGCTTGCACAGGCCAAGCAGGGATCAAAGCTGTGAATGGTGCGCAAAATCTCCACCGGTTGATGGGGATCGACCATGGGAGTTCCTAACAACGCCGCTTCATAGGCCCCGATTTGTCCTTTGGGATCCCGAGGGTGAGGCATTCCATGTCGAGGGAACTACCGCCTGATAGTTCTCAATCTTGCCGTCCTTGATCACCACAAAATGGGAAAGTGAGCCTCGGGGCGCTTCAGCCTGTCCTGCGCCTTTGCTGGCTTGAGGCCAAGTCTGAGGTTCCCATTTGTCCATATTGGCGCAATGACTGTCTCCCGCCTTAATGTTCGCCATGAGTTTGTCATGAAAGTGGCGCATCTTATGCGCGGCCCAGGAACACTCCAAGCCACGCGCGGCGGTTCGGCCCAATGTGGAGAATAATGCTTCCAGCGGCAAGCCCAAGATCCTTGAGCAATTTATCTACTGGCTCCTTGATTTCTTCATTGCCTTGCAGATAGTTCACGACATAACGAGCCAGTGGTCCGGTCTCCATAGCATGTCCGCGCCAGCGTGGTGCCTTGAGCCAAGAGTACTTACCGCCCTCATCGATTTCTTTGATATCCGTTCGGGTGCCCTTGATATTAGGGCCCGGCGTAAAATCGGCTTCGGTGATACCGTCCCATGGATGCAACCCCATGTTTTCGTCGGGGTACTTGTACCAGGAATGGTTCACGAATTCTTGCAATTGCTCCGGATCGCGCAAGTTGGTCTCGTGGATTTCATTGAGTTTACCGTCAACAATGGCGCCACCCTTTATGTGTAAATTAGCTTGAGACCAATCGTTGGCAACCTCGGGAAACTCACCCCACACCAGCAGGTTCTTACTGGAGAGACCGCCGCCATAAGTCCAATCTTTATAAAAGGACGCGATAGCCTGTAGATCCGGGAGATAAACCTGATCCACAAAATCGATGGCGCGATCGATGATATCCGAGATCATATTGAGCCATACTATATTAATCGCACCCACGGCGCCGGTGTCATCCACATTGATAGAACAGGGCATGCCGCCCACCAGCCAGTTGGGATGAGGGTTGCGCCCACCGAAAATGGTATGGATTTTCACGATATCTTTCTGAAATTCCAGTGCCTCCAGATAATGAGTGACCGCTAACAGATTCGCCTCCGGAGGCAATTTATAGGCAGGACTACCCCAATAGGCGTTGGAGAACGGGCCTAGTTGACCCGACTCAATAAATCGTTTCAGTTTTGCCTGTACATCGCGGAAATAACCCGGCGAAGATTTTGGCCAGGATGAGATACTTCTCTGCAGTTCCGAAGTGGCTTTAGGATCGGCATCCAAGGCGCTGACAACATCCACCCAATCGAGCGCGTGTAGATGATAGAAATGCACCAAGTGATCCTGAGTATATTGCGCCAGCATCATCAAGTTGCGAATCGTATTGGCGTTCTCAGGAATCTTGATTCCCAACGAGTCCTCCACGGCACGCACCGAGGCTAATGCATGCACACCGGTGCAAACCCCGCAGATACGTTCCGTAAAAGCCCAGGCGTCGCGCGGATCGCGGCCTCTGAGAATAATCTCCAGACCGCGCCACATCGTACCGGTAGAAACGGCATTTTGAATCACGTTGTTCTCATCGACGTTGACTTCGATACGCAGATGGCCCTCAATGCGGCAAATGGGGTCCACCACTATCCGTTGCCCGCTGGTATCGAGGGCAAAGCCGTTGGGATCCACATGCTTAGTCATTGGGGCTCTCCTCCGTCCGTTTTTGTTTCATATGACTTACCACCGATGCCGCCGCGTGTGCGGCAACACCAATCGCAGCAGCTCCGGCCAATACAGCGCCGATCTGGTTTGCGCTGGCCTCTACACCTCCAGGCACCTTAAGGTGGGTCACGGGTTGATAAAAAGAACCTTTATCCCAAAAATCATCGTCCGCACATCCCAGACAGCCGTGACCCGACTTTACGGGCCAGGATAAGCCACCGTTCCACTCCAGGGTGGAGCAGGCATTATAAGTCGTTGGGCCTTTGCAACCCACTTTATACAGACAATAGCCTTTGCGCGCTCCCTCATCATCGAATTTCTCCACGAATTGACCGGCGTCGAAATGCGGTCGGCGGTAACACTTATCATGCAAGCGTTGACTGTAAAACATCTTTGGCCTACCTTGACGATCCAGTTCGGGTAGGCGGTCGAAAGCCACGATATAAGTGATCACACCGGTCATGACCTCGGCAATGGGAGGACACCCCGGGACTTTGATTATAGGTTTGTCGTGAATAACTTCGTGAATCGGCACAGCCTGGGTCGGATTGGGCCGCGCGGCCTGCACACAGCCCCAGGATGCACACGAACCCCAAGAAATAATGGCCTTACAATGCTCGGCCATACGCTTGAGTTTCTTAACATAGGGTTGACCTCCTGGCATGCAACTCATACCATCCTGATTCAGTGGCGGGTTACCCTCACATGCCAAGATATAATTACCTTTGTATTTCTCGATAGTCTGGTCCAGAATCGCTTCCGCTTGATGGCCAGCAGCGGCCATGAGCGTATCATCATAGTCGAGCGATATCATGGACAACACGACATCACTAGCTAACGGATGGCCTGAACGCACAAAAGATTCCGTACAGCAGGTGCATTCCAGACCGTGCAACCAGATCACCGGGGTTCTAGGCTTGGTCTCTAATGCATGGGCTATACGGCCGACATATTCTGGGCCCAAACCCAGTCCGGCTGCTGTGAGGCTACAGAATTTTAAAAAGCTGCGACGGGTGATACCTTGCCTGCGTAGGACTTCATAAAAGGTTTCTGTAATTCCCATATTTAGCTCCACACATTTGAGTGGTTTGTTCTTTGAGGCTTCGATCTTACTAGAGAACACACCTATTCTAAAATGTACCGATTAGACTTGATGAACGGTTAGACCTCCAAGACCATCGCGAATAAACGACAGCATGCAATCCTAATGGTGCAGAGATCGCGTGAGCATTTTCATATCGCATTTAGGTGTCTGCAAGCACTAATTCAGGGTTTTCGCTGGCAGACATAGAGTCTTCAGACGAAAAACCCACCACTATGTTCGCTTGCACTCCCTTTTGTACTGACGAAAGAAGAACAAGGATCTCCTAAGCTGACAGCACCGAGTTTGCGAACATCTAAGTTAAAGGGAGCTTCTAATAAGCGGTTATATTTAAGCAGTTACATTTTCGTTTGAACATTGCACCTCTGCGGCAACGTTGTCAAGCCTTCGGTGCGGAGCTTAGTTTTCGCATGTGCGGGAGCAGTACGGCAGTACAGATTTAGAAACGAGTCTTCAGGTCTAAAAACCTTCGCCAGAGCTATGGCATAAACGCTATTATTTACCATCCCTAATCTATGTGAGTAAGAACGATGCACAATCTCATCGACCAACTGCACTTAGACCATATTAATTTTTCCAAGGTACTGAATTTACTGACACAACAATATGAACTGATCTGCTCGGAGGAAGCGCCGGATTACGTATTAACGGCGAAGATACTGGACTACATCCACAACTATCCTGACCGTATTCATCATCCAATGGAAAATGCGATATTCAAAGAATTTCTTAAAACGAATACCGAGATACAGGAGAAACTCAGCGAACTTATGAGGGAACATCAGGAAATCACGCAGATGACTCATCACTTAAAGGAGATCATCGATGGCATACTCGATGGCGCCCTAATCAGCAAGGAAGAGTTAATACAGCAACTCAATCATTATATTGAGCGCCAAAGATGCCATATAGATACTGAAGAAAGCCATGTATTTCCTGTATTACAGGAAAAATTAAACTCCATTGATTTGCAACGTGTCACAGCCAGCCTGTCATCTAAAGATGATCCCTTATTCGGAGAAAGCGTGAAACAAGGCTATGAAGCACTCTACAGACTCATAATTGATCTAGATTGATCTAGAATGATTCAGCCCAATGCATTCTAACGGTCGCATTTTGAATCTCGCGTCCTTATAGGAGACATGAGGCGGCCTCTGTTTAACCGACTACATGGTCAAATCGGCAGGGTGACTAAACACGAAACCCTCAGCGAATTAGCGGTCGGCACTCAGATACATCAACCACACTCTCTTTTTATTTTTTTAGTCACCCTGCATCCTGAATGCTGCAACCAGAAATAAGCTGAATACAACTTACTCTAACCCCAAGGAGCACAATTCCCGGGGCATTAGCCCTATGAAAAGCGTAGGAACGCGCATTACAACATCAAGAAAACCTAGCGACAAAACCTACCTAATAAGAGGAGATCTATCAATGAATTCAGGTCAGTATGCCACGCTATACCGACAATCGATTGAAGACCCCGAGTCGTTCTGGGCAAAGATCGCCGAAGATATTCATTGGAACCGCCGTTGGAACCGGGTACTGGACGATCAGCACAAACCTTTTTACCGTTGGTTTGCCGGCGGCAGTTTGAACACTTGCTTACAATGCCGTGGATCGTCATGTGGAAAACGGACGGGCGGAGCAATGCGCTCTCATCTATGACAGCCCCGTCACGGGCACCGTACGCCGCCTAACTTACCGGCAACTTAGGGACGAAGTGGCTCGTTTCGCAGGCGTACTCAAGGCTCAAGGTGTTGAGCAGGGTGACCGCGTGGTTATCTATATGCCAATGGTGCCGGAAGCGATTATCTCGATGCTAGCCTGCGCCCGCATTGGTGCTATACATTCGGTGGTCTTCGGGGGATTCGCCGCTAATGAATTGGCCACTCGGATCAATGACGCCAAACCCAAGGCCATCGTCTTGGCCTCTTGTGGGATCGAAGGTCAACGTGTGATCGAATACAAACCCCTGTTGGATGCCGCGCTTGATATGGCAGAGCATAAACCGAAGACATGCATCGTTCTACGGCGACCCCAGGCTGAAGGATCGATGATCGAGGGGCGCGATGTAGACTGGGATTCGGCCATGAGCACAGCTTCACCCGTCGAGTGCGTACCCGTTGCCGCGACCGACCCATTATATATTTTGTATACCTCGGGAACCACGGGAATGCCCAAGGGTGTGGTGCGTGACCACGGCGGGCATGCAGTCGCCCTGAACTGGAGTATGCGAGCCATTTATGATGTTAAGCCAGGCGAAGTTTTTTGGGCCGCCTCCGATGTGGGTTGGGTCGTCGGTCACTCCTACATCGTTTATGCTCCCTTATTGGCCGGCTGTACTACGGTGATTTATGAAGGCAAACCGGTTGGAACTCCGGATGCTGGCGCGTTTTGGCGAGTAATTTCCGATCACAAGGTCAGTGTAATGTTTACCGCGCCGACGGCATTTCGGGCCATCAAGAAAGAGGATCCCGAAGGAAAGCTCATCAAGTCGTACAATCTCACTGGATTTCGAGCCCTGTTTCTTGCGGGTGAACGCTGTGATCCGGATACCTTACACTGGGCCGAGCAAAAACTCGGGGTTCCCGTGGTCGATCACTGGTGGCAAACCGAGACGGGCTGGGCTATCGCCGCGAATTGTATGGGATTGGGCGCGTTTCCGGTTAAAGCAGGCTCGCCCACCAAGGCAGTACCGGGATACGACGTGCAGGTGTTGGATGCCGCCGGCCAGACGCTCCCGGCGGGACAGATGGGGAACATCGTCATTAAATTACCCTTGCCGCCAGGATGTTTAACTACACTGTGGAATAATGATGAACGCTTCAAGAATGCCTATTTAAGCGCCTATGAAGGTTATTATCTGACCGGCGATGCCGGTTTTATCGATGGGGATGCCTATATCTGGATCATGAGCCGCATCGACGATGTTATCAATGTGGCCGGACACCGGCTATCAACCGGCGCGATGGAAGAGGTACTAGCGTCCCATCCAGACGTAGCCGAGTGTGCGGTGATCGGTGTTGAGGACAGTTTCAAGGGAGAACTTCCCTTAGGCATCGTAGTACTTAAGGCGGGAGTGAAACACAGTGACGAGGAGATCACGCGAGAGCTCGTGCAGCAGGTACGCGAAAGAATTGGCCCAGTCGCTGCTTTCAAGTTAGCCACCGTAGTCAGGCGGCTTCCTAAAACCCGTTCCGGCAAGATACTGCGTGGAACCATGAAGAAAATTGCAGACGGGGTTGAGTACCGAATACCGGCAACTATTGATGATCCAGCGATTTTGGATGAGATATCCGCTGCACTCAAGGAGGTAGGTTACCCTAAAATATCAAGTTAAGCAGAACGCCATCAAGAACGGCTCACTTCGCCTGAGACAACGGAGAGAACAGCGCGAGTCTCCCCTAAAAAGCCGTTATATAAGAAAAGAATAAGTTTACTTCGCTGAAGAGCGAATCATAACGATAAGCCGTGGGCTTGGATCCGCGGTAAAGTATTATATACCGCCATTCGGCGAATTAATGTTAGCTAGAAATCGCGGCTTATATTTAAAGCTAGAGCTCTAGCCGTTTCCATCGCTACATTCAACATAACCCATTCACGCGGGGATTAAGGACATGAAAATCAATATTGAGTTTGATCTCACGCCGGCGGAATTTCGAGCAACCTTTGGATTGCCGGATCTGCAACCTCTCCATAAGGAAATCATGGATAAAATCCGTGAGAAAATACTCGCCGGTGTAGAAAACTATGATCCTATGAATTTTTTAGCGTCGTATTCCCCCGAAGGTATGCGCTCGCTGCAGGAATTACAACAGGTGTTATGGAAAGGCTTTTTAACGGGTATAAAACAGAAAAAGGAGGACTAGACAATTACTTGAGTCACCTCAGAGCTTGCAGTCTCACTTCAGTCCCAGCATAATGCATTGCACAATTTTTCGATGGGCGATATAGTATTGAAAAATTGCTGATATTTACGAGGATGAACGCGATTCGCACTCATCCAGCCTCCAGAAATGGAGGCTGGAATCTTGTTTGGGAACGGGGGAGTGGATGATGGTTTTCGCCACCCTGCCTTGCAAACGCAGGGCTCGTCTAGAAGATACGGTTTTGTCGGCCACAGTCACCTTAGTCACCCAATCATTCTGAAAGTGCTTGATAAAAGGAAACAGGTCGAAATAGAACACATGCTTTCTATGAACTCCTCGGCAGCAAACACCTTCTACAACTCCAAGACCTAATTTAGGATAGGGTAAATATGCAAGCGGCTTCAACATCCATGAACACTCTGCCAGCCACTCTGTCTCCTCTGGAATGCTATATAGCGGATCTGCAGAATGGGAAACTGATTGAAGATCCGGCGCAACGACTTGTTATAGAACGTCTGCAAGCACTTTATTACGAATTACTCCGCCATGTGTTAACACCCAAATCATGGGTAAGACAGCTACACTTCCGTCTGCCCTGGTCTACACCGAAGACCGTAAAAGGCGTCTATTTATGGGGCGGAGTCGGGATTGGCAAGACCTATCTCATGGACCGTTTTTACGAATGCTTGCCCACTGAACGCAAACAGCGCATGCACTTTCATCGTTTCATGCACTGGATCCACAGTGAGCTCAAGTCCGTCCGTAATGAACCGAATCCGCTTAAGATCGTGGCCAGCGGGTTGGCTGAGAACACCCAGATTCTATGCCTTGATGAGCTTTATGTCTCCGATATCGCTGATGCAATGATTCTGGCTAGGCTGCTGCGTGCTATTTTTGATCAGGGCATTTCCTTGGTCATTACTTCTAATCTGCCACCGGACGATTTATATAAAGGCGGGTTACAGCGCGAACTCTTCCTACCCGCAATCAGGCTTCTGAAAAAGTTTAATGACGTGATCCGCCTAAACGGTCGAATGGATTATCGTTTACGCTTTTTAGAGAAAGCGGAACTTTATCATACCCCGCTCGATGAGTTGTCCGATGAAATCATGTTGGGAAATTTTTTACACGTAGTTTGTGATGAAGGCTCTCAAGCCGAGATTTTGGAAATCGAAGGCCGACCAATTCCTACGATCAGGCTAGGCGATGGAGTGGTGTGGTTTGACTTCGATGCGATTTGTAACGGGCCACGCAGCCAAATAGACTATATTGAAATCGCCCGCAGCTTTAATACGGTATTTATCTCAGACATACCCGTATTAGGTAAAGACAATGATATCGCCCGGCGTTTCATTAACTTGGTGGATGTGTTCTATGACCGTAACGTCAAATTGGTGATCTCCGCCGCCGCCCTACCCGATAAACTCTATCAGGGCACCAAACTCGCGTTTGAATTTCGGCGCACCACCAGCCGGTTGATCGAAATGCAGTCCCATGACTACTTAGCAAGGCCTCACTGCGGGTGATCCCATCTGCTTAACCACTTACGTTAACTCGATAAAAAGTTTAAGGCACCGGTTGTAAATCTTTCACGCAGCAATCCGCAGTAATCAACCGATATTGCATCTCAGGCGATACAAGCCGTATGTAATATAATTGATCGGCGTGAAATCGGCTTAGCGTGAATCAACAATCATATTGGTCGGTGTGGAAGACTCGTTCATGCAATAAAACCCTCAACGTCTCTGATACTCAATCATCCCGATCGTGGCCAGCATATCCATCATAATCATCTCCATCGCCAAACCCATTTTCCCACCGCGTACAACGATGGTATTAGGCCGAGACATCCACGATCCCTCTAATCTTTCAAGATAGTAGCCAAAGTCCATATCCCATTTCTGCGGTCGCGCAATCCTGATAATGACCAAGCTTTCATCGAGCGTGGGAATATCTCGCGCCATGAAAGGATGGGAGGTATCGACGACTGGTGTTCTCTGGAAGTTGATGTCGGTTCGCGCAAACTGGGGGGTAATATAGGTAACGTAGTCATACATACGTCTTAGAATGGTGTCGGTAACATCTTCAACCTTATAGCCCCGTTCGGCATAATCACGGTGTATCTTTTGGATCCATTCAAGATTAACGATCGGTGTAACACCAATTTTTAAATCGGGATACAGGGCCAGATCCACCTGCTCTGTTTGCGCGCAGCCGTGTAATCCTTCATAGAACAGTAAGTCTGAGCCTGGTGGCAAATCCTTCCACTCCGTGAAATTCCCGGGTTCCACTTGATATTGGGCCGCTTCTTCTTCATTGTGAACGTAATGGCGAGATTTCCCCGTACCAAATGCACTATAGGATTTAAAAAGCCCTTCTAGTTCGCCAAAAAGATTGGCGTCTGGACCGAAATGGCTCAATGTTTTCGCTTCATGCTCCGCAATTTTCACCTGTTCGCGCATCTCAATGCGGTTATATTTATGAAAACTATCCCCTTCAATTACCGCAGCCTTGAGTCCTTCTCGATGGAAAATATGCTGAAAGGCACGGTTCACAGACGATGTTCCAGCGCCTGAAGAGCCGGTCACCACGATAATTGGATGCTTTTTTGACATGCGCGTTTCCTTCAATAGTAAAGAAATCGCTTGAGTCGGACTATACACCCCTAAAAGGGGTGGCCTTTCGCCCGATTCATAGCTTCGCCACCGCGATTTCGCGCAAGAATCTTACAGGTGGAACCGACTATCTCTGACCACGCCCAAAGGACGTGGTTTTCCAAGTTCGAATAAGCCGGATATATGGGCGCAACTTCCTCTTTGATGGTATCGATCAAACTCCTTCCTTGCAAAACGGGGCGGACCCTATATGTTTTAAACACCTCAGCTGGCACGATACGGCGTTATAAATCGATTCGAAATGCTCATTTACTACTGTGTAAACTGCACTTTCTCACCGATTTATGCCTTGTCCCGTACTAAGCTGTGTAATTTTAAAACAGCTTCTAAAGCGGAATGTTGCCGTGTTTCTTTGCCGGCCGATTCTCCCGCTTGGATAACAGGGTGCGCAGCGCCAGCGCCACCTTGGCCCGCGTCTGTGACGGCTCAATCACATCGTGCACAAACATCTTGCCCGCCGAAAGATAGGGAGACGCAAACTGGGTCCGGTATTCGGTCGCCAGCTCGGCGGCTCGCTTGGCCCGGTCATCGGTCTCGGAAAGCTCTTTGCGATACAGGATATTCACCGCTCCCTCGGCGCCCATCACCGCAATCTCGGCCGTGGGCCACGCTAATACCAAGTCCGCCCCCATGTCGCGACTGCACATGGCCAGATAGGAACCCCCATAGGCCTTGCGCATGATCACGGTGATCTTCGGCACCGTGGTCGCCCCGTAGGCGAACAGCATCTTGGCCCCGTGGCGAATGATGCCCAGGCGTTCTTGATTCACCCCCGGCAGAAAACCCGGCACGTCCACCAGCGTGACCAACGGAATATTAAAAATATTGCAGAAACGAATGAACCGCGCCCCCTTGTCCGAGGCATCGATGTCAATGGCCCCGGCCTTAACCATCGGCTGATTGGCGACAAACCCGACCACAATGCCCCCCATGCGACCAAAACCCACCACGATATTGGACGCAAATCCCGCCTGCACCTCAAGGAAACGACCGCCATCGGCCAACCGCGCAATAACCTGGCGGCTGTCAAACGGTTTAAAGGATTCCGCGGGAACTAACTCGTCCAGCCCCGGATCGTCGGCCAAACTGAGATCTTCTCGTAACTCATGAGGCGGCTCCACCATGTTGTTGGACGGCAGATAGGACAGCAGCTCACGCACAATGGCAACCGCATGGGCATCGTCCTCGGCCACAAAGTGAATGTTGCCGGATATCGTCGCATGGGCATTGGCCGACCCGATTTCCTCCATCGTGGTCTGCTGACCGGTGGCCGCACGGATCACCTCCGGCCCACAGATAAACATGCTCGCGTTGTGACGCGTCATGATAATGAAATCCATCAGCGCCGGCGAATACGAAGCCCCCCCGGCGCAGGAGCCGGCAATCACCGCAATCTGCGGCACCACACCGGATAACCGAATATTATTATAGAAAATTCGGCCGTACCCCGAGAGGGATTCAACCCCCTCTTGAATGCGAGCTCCGCCCGAATCTTTAAAACCGACCACCGGCATACCCGCCCGCCCGGCTTGATCCATGATGTCACAGATCTTCTCGGCGTGAACTTTTCCCAAGGAACCGCCCGCCACCGTGAAATCCTGACTGAACGAGGCTACCGGACGGCCGTCCACATAACCAATTCCGCTCACTACGCCGTCACCCGGCAATTCCAGCTTCTCCATCCCAAAGTGCCGGGTCTCATGACGGGCATGCAGACCAAACTCTTGGAATGTTCCCGGCGTATACATCGCCTCGAGCCGTTCACGCGCCGTCATCAGACCCTTCGCGTGCCGCTTGGCAATCTTTTCAGCTCCACCACCCGCCATCGCCGTCTCACGGCGCTGACGCAACTCCTCCATCAACTTCTTATCAATCATTCGGCCTCTCCTCAGAGTTTTGGATGCTTCAAGTTTGCCCCTTTGAGCCTCCACCAGTACGAGTTATTAGACCGTATCAACTGCCTTGGTCATCCCTCCTTCCTTCAATAACCGGTTTCCTGACCGCACCATCAGCCGTTCCCTCCGCATCGCTCCTTGACACACTCCAATCGCAGCAAGAATAGTCGTTCGCGGCCAGACCAGTCAAACGGTATTTAGGTCCAATGACTTTACTCCGTTTCCGATATTGACGTTTGCAGAATTTCAGCTAGATTCTGTACAGGGTGGTTTAACGCCGTTACGCCGAAGACTCTTTAAGTTTACAATGCCAGATCACACCTTAGACTCCATCGCCAAAAAATTTGAACGCAACGCGCCCGCAGTTGATTATTGGTCTTTACGACTCGTCGAGCGTTCCATTGAAAATCTTTGCGTGCGTCAAAATATCCTTCAACCCATCCAAAATCTGCAAAGCAACGGCGCACTGATCACCCTCATTCAAGGCCAAGCTTGCGCTTATGCAGCCACCAGCGATCTAAGTCCCCGAGGATTGGCAAAGGCCGTGGATCGGGCGCTCGCTTGGATTCACGTCGACATGCCCTATCATCTGTTGACCACAAATTCGTACGCTACCGCACGGCATCCTGGTCATTACCAGTCGGTGATCAAATCCCGCTGGCAAGACTGGCCTTTTAAGCACAGGATCGACTTCTTGCATCAGGCTAGTGAAAAGCTCAAACTGGCTGAAGCCATAGTGGACTGGTCAGCCTCCCTGGGCTACGAAACCGCTCATAATCTTCTGATCAACAGCCTCGGTGCCCACATAGAACAAGGCTTGGCTTATCTGTCTCAAGGACTTTCAGCAGCGGCGAATCAAGGCAGCGAAACCCAACGACGGAGTTATGGTTTCGATCAACCTCAGCAAGGAGGATTGGAACGATTCGATAGCCAACAGTTTTTGCATGAGGCCTCGCGAGTGGCACGCGAGGCGCTAGAATTGTTGTACGCACCCAACTGTCCAACGGGCCGACAGAACCTCATGCTGATGCCAAGCCAGATGGCCCTGCAGATTCACGAAAGCATTGGGCATCCCCTGGAACTCGATCGAATTTTGGGCGATGAACGCAACTATGCAGGCACCAGCTTTGTCACTACCGATATGTTTGGCCACTATCAATATGGCTCGGAACTGCTGAACATCACCTTCGATCCAACGCCCACACACCAGTTCGCAAGCTATGGCTTTGACGACGAAGGCACACCGGCACATCGTCAGTACCTGATCCGCAACGGTATCTTGGAACGGCCGCTCGGCTGCGCTACTTCCCAACAACGCGCCGGTCTACCTGGGGTGGCGAACGCCCGCTCGAGCGACTGGAATCGTCCTCCGATCGACCGAATGGCCAATATCAACCTGGAATCTGGAGCCAGCTCGCTGACGGAAATGATCGCTTCAATTGAACGGGGAGTGTTGATGGACACCAATCGTTCCTGGTCTATCGATGACAGCCGCAATAAATTCCAGTTCGGCTGTGAATACGGGCGACTTATTGAAAATGGCGAGCTCAAAGGCGTGGTTAAGAATCCAAATTACCGGGGTATCTCGGCTACGTTTTGGCGGAATCTCACTAAGGTCGGAGGCCGTAACACATTTCAATATATAGGCGTACCGTCCTGTGGCAAAGGGGAGCCCAATCAAATCATCCATGTCGGTCATGCCTCTCCGGCCTGTGTCTTCAACAGCGTAGACATCTTTGGAGGCAGCTGATTTATGCGCGACTATTTTTATTTGTTAGCCGACTTTATCAGCGAACAGCTTAGAGCGGATGAGTTCTTTATCTGCTTGTTGCGGGGGGAAGACTCGGATTTTGTTCGATTGAATAACACCCGCATCAGGCAAGCCGGCCATGTCCATCAATTGGAACTCGGCTTGGAGCTCATCGAGGGAGCACGGCATGTTGCCGCTCAACTCAATCTGAGTGGAGTTCTCGAAAAGGACCGGACACTAATCATCGAGCGGATGAATACCCTGCGAGCTCAACTCGCCGTCTTGGATGATGACCCCTATTTGCTATACGCCTCGGAGGTTCACTCTACGGAAGAAGTCCAAACCGCTACGCTGCCGCCGGTTAACACCCTGATTCCGGAAATCATCGAAATCGCCAATGGCCTCGATATGGTGGGTATTTGGGCCAGTGGAACCCAGTTTCAAGGCTTTGCCAATTCATTGGGACAACGCAACTGGCATAGTACCCAGCGATTTAATTTTGATTGGAGCTGTTATTTCAATGCGGACAAAGCGATAAAATCGAATTTCAGCGGAAGCGAATGGGATACGGTTCAGTTTAATCGGCAGATCGTTGACATTCGTTTGCGACTAGAGCGATTTGATCGGCCGGCATACTCCCCTAAAGCCGGCGGACATCGAGCCTATCTTGCACCGAGCGCCTTGCAGGAAATTCTCGCCCTGGTTGGATGGGGCGGGTTTAGCCTAAAAAGCCACCGCACTCGGCAGACTCCCTTGATCAAAATGACTCAGCAGAACCAACGATTACATCCAAGCATCACACTGATCGAAAATCACGCCGCCGGTCTCACCTCCAAATTCACTTCAGAAGGTTTTATTAAGCCAGCGCAGGTGTCCCTCATCCATTCGGGGGAATATCAGAGCTGTTTAGTATCACCCCGAAGCAGCCGGGAATACGGTGTGCCGATGAATGCGGCCTTGGAAGTGCCCGAATCGATGGAGTTGACGCCCGGTGAACTCAACGAGACCGACGTACTCACACACTTAGAGACGGGGCTTTATATCAGCAATCTGTGGTACTGCAACTATTCGGATCGTAATGATTGTCGGATCACGGGCATGACGCGATATGCGTGTTTTTGGGTCGAAAACGGTGAGCTTGCAGCACCCTTAAATGTAATGCGCTTCGATGATAGTGTCTATCGAATACTGGGAGATAAGCTGATAGGGCTAACGCGGGAACGGCACACACTCATTGACCCGGGCAGCTATGAACGGCGTTCCACTTCAAGTATGAAACTCCCGGGAGTATTAGTTGACGATTTTACTTTGACTCTCTGAATGTGGTTTTTCCCCATCGACTGATGTTTTTTTTCGAATCCATGTTGCAGAGCCGCATCACATCGAGATAGTCATACAACATTATAATAAATTGCGACTGTACCCCTCGATTATCTCTTGCTTCACAAAAATAAAATGCGTTATTCTTCGGGTTGTTCCATACGTTAATTTGGGGTAGACGGTCTAATAACCACTAGTGAGCATTTTACATTTTTGGCAGGTCTATGAGTGCATCCTTGTTGATCAGCCAAGGCGATTGAAATCGGTTTGGCTGCATTCCGTACCCACCCCAACCATTAAAATATCTACTTCGAAGATCGCTAAATATTATCGTTACTTGTTCCCTTATTTTACCGCTCCTAGCACTAGACCAGTACGTTCGACAAGATCACTGTGGGCCGACTGCCATATCAGTTGGATTACGCAAGAGAGTTAAAGATAAAAGGAGAAAAATTCTAACCATGCGACTGGGGTCTAGAAAAAATGCACAAATACTTTATCGCTGAATTAACTAAGAAGGGTTGGAGACGCATTAGTGAAAATTTCATGAACTTGAAGGAAGCGCAAACTAAGCATAAAAATATGAAATATAAATATCCAAACGCCTGTGTGGTAGTGGATAACAATAAGCGTATTGCAGACGCGCTAAGGTAATTAACACGAGGCTATCGATCTACAAAGCAATTTCCATTTAGCTTGCGAGTTAACTGACTCGCAAGCTTCCTGAGGAGAGGGCCGGGGCTCTCTCCTCAGGAAGCCACAGGGCCTTACCATGCCCTATCCCTCTCTTATAGACAGCAGTAATATGAGTATACTCAACGTCTTACGCGACTTGTAATTAGAAGGCGCGTTTCAAGAAACGCTAGTATATACTTCTGAACGCTCACCAACGACCCTCTGAAACATCCATCTGTCTTGATGAACGCCTGCTATACCAAGTCTGGTGGTACGATTTTTCAACTGTAGAGCGCTGCATACAGCAGCTGATACCCAAAATAATGCCTAACCGATGTCTGAGCCGGAAATTGCAAGCACCGAAATTACAAATACCATACTGTTAGTCGATGACGATGAGGGTTTAAATCGACTTGTCGTTAAATATCTAACAAAAAATGGATTTCATGTGGATATCGAGACCAACGGCGCGGAGGCGGTCGAAAGGATCGTGCACGAGCAACCGATGCTCGTGATATTGGATATCATGCTACCGGATCTAGATGGATTGTCTATTTGCCGCTGCGTCCGCACCCGTTATGACGGTCCCATCTTAATGCTCACGGCGTTGGGAGAGGATATCGATGAGGTCGCGGGTTTAGAAACGGGAGCCGATGACTATTTGACCAAACCCGTTCGGCCTCGCGTACTGCTTGCACGCATACGCTCTCTGCTTCGCCGTTATAGCCAAACCCAGGCAATAGAGGATAACCATGAGGAAAATTCTCTATCTGAACTGCCCGGTGGAGAAAAACAGGCGTTAGCCGTGGGCGACTTGAGAATATTAACGAATTCCCGCTCTGTTTATTTAAGGGACCGAGCAATTCGGCTAACAAGCGCCGAATTCGATTTACTGTGGTTGCTAGCCAGTCACGCGGGCGAGGTATTGAATCGAAATATAATTCACCAGCAGCTACGCGGTCTCGATTATGATGGTGTTGACCGCACTATTGATTTGCGTATCTCTAGAATTCGGAAAAAACTAGGAGATGACTCTAAAGACCCCCAGATGATCAAGAGCATTCGGGGGGTAGGCTATATTTTCACCCAATAGTCGTTTAATGGAAGTTCCTTACACAAGATTCTTATAGCGAATGACCCGCCTGTTTCTCCAAACGTTCATTGGCATGATCTTGACATTGACGGCCGCCGCAACAGTGGCCTATTGGTTGCTCAATCACCCCATTAACTGGCCAAACCAGGATGAGCTCGATTTACAATTGAGTAATGCAGCCCGAGAGATCATTGGTCAGTTATCGGCCAGCGATGATTCCAAATGGGAATTGATCGTGGACCGATATCTAGAGCATTTTGACTACTCGGTATTCTGGGGAAGCGTGGACGATCCCAGGCTGACGGAATCAGAGCGCGCGAAGCTCAGGTTCGGGGAACCCGTGGTGTTAGATCCGGAAGAAGGCGAACGAGCGGTGCTGCTCTTAGTGCCCGGAACAAGTAAACTTCTGGGAGTAGCTCCGCGCATGCCCATACAAATTCAAGATCCCATGCCTGTCGAAATTGGGATAGCCGTTATTGGAGTACTCATTGTCGTTGGTATTTTTGGACTGCTATTGGTGATTCCGGTAGTTAAGCGCTTAAATTCCCTAGCACAGGCGGCGCAAACCTTTGGAAGAGGCGATTGGACGGCTCGTGCCGACGATCGTCGGCCAGACGCTATCGGTAAACTCGCTGGGGCTTTTAACAGCATGGCCAATCAGATCGAACGATTAATACAAGACAAAACTTCACTACTCTTAGACCAACAGGAACTACTGCAAGCTGTAGCGCATGAGTTTAGAGGGCCCATGTCTAGGCTGAATTTTGCCCTGGACATGGCGCTTGAGGCCGAACCGGAGGAATTTATTGATGAATATGCCAACGATATGGGTGCAGCAATCAGCGAACTCAATGATTTAGTGACTGAAGTGCTGAGATATTCGCGCTTACAACCTGGAACTCCAGATTTAAATATACAAAATGCCGATATCGAGGAAATTATCACCGAGGTAATCGAGCAGCAAAGTAAGTTGAGCTCGAGTATTCACTTCATTAAGCGAGCGCTGGCCGATAGATCAGTCACCGTGAACATCGATCCTCATTACTTTCACAGAGCGCTAATGAACCTGATTAGCAATGCGGTACGCTATGCGCGTACCCGCGTGCGCATTAGCTGGGGTCTCATAGAGAATAGTTTTTGGGTGACTGTAGAAGATGATGGGCTCGGCATACCGCAGCACAAGCGAGACCGTATCTTCGAGCCATTCACTCGGCTTGATCCAAGCCGCTCCAGGCATAGCGGAGGAAGCGGCCTGGGCTTAGCGATCGTCGAACGGATTTCGAAAAAGCATCATGGTGAAGTCACGCTCGATGATAGCCCTTTGGGTGGCGCACGATTTAGACTCTGCTGGCCAACGAATATTCCCGTTTCAACTTAGCCCGCCACACCGTGTAGAAATAAACTACACTTGAAAAACACCACATCTGTTCAACCCTGTACCTAAAACCGCCTTTCTTACTGCTCTATTCATCAGTTATATCGATTTGTAATCAGATATATCCAGTTTGTATCTGAACTTTTCTCTTCTGCGTTAAATTAAAGAAATCGTTACAAAATAGCGACAGATTTTATTGCTGGCTGTGATTCTAATAGTTCTATGTGGATTAGCTGTAGATTACGCTTTACTCTCTGCTTCCCCCTCTACTGCCGTGTCTATACAGCAAGCACAAACGCTTAGTAATTCCCACAGTTAACGAAAACAGGTTCATTATTTGGAGGATTACAACATGAGAAACAGGTTCGGAATAGCCATTGTGCTGAGTGCCCTTTCAGGCGCGTCGTGCAATGGAGAACAATCTAGAATTTATCATACGCTTGACTCAAACGATGATGGTTACATCAGTCAGGAAGAAGGCGCAGCCTTAGAAGGATTAACCGAAAGTTGGGAACTCATCGACATAAACCGGGATGGGCAACTCGATTCGGCGGAATTTGCCAAGTATGAAATCCAGCCCATCGCGCCCAAGTCTAAACAACACTTTTAATATCATTATCTACATGAGCGTATAGGTTCGTATTAGAAAATCGAGGAGGAACATTATTCAAAGAGAATGTCCTATTCAAATGAAACGCGGCGGCAAATTCCGTTTATTCAGCAGAGAAAGGATAAAGAGTCTTGCAAACCCAGCCATAAGGTTCGCCCTACCCTTACATCGTTGATTTACAATAGCCCCCTTTCCTCAGAAACTGCAATTGACCACCGATGTCCCGAACAAGCGCCCATAACGAAGTCAAATGGCTAGGAATTGAACAGTTAAAACCTGGACCGTATCAAACAAGGAAGCGTTTTAAGCGCGTTACCTTAGAAGAGCTAGCCCAATCCATCTCGACTTCAGGGATCGTTCAACCCATCATCGTTCGATACAATCCCCGATTCGATGTCTATGATATCATCGCGGGCGAACGCCGCTGGAGAGCGGCACAGCTCGTTGGAATCGATTTAGTACCGGCCATCGTCCGCAATGATATGTCGGACGACGCGTGTCTAATCTTTGCAATTGCAGAAAATATTCAGCGAGATAGTCTTGATCCGATCGAGCAAGCGATCAGCCTTCAGCGTATGGGAAGCGAACTCAACATGACTCACGAGGCGATCGCGAAATCGGTGGGGAAATCCCGTGTTTATGTCACCAATACCCTGCGGCTGCTTCAGCTCGAAGCGGAAATCCAACAGCTACTTATCAGTGAACAAATCGATGCCGGCCACGCCCGTGCTTTATTGGCCTTGCCCGAAGGAATGCGCGTCGCACTATCAAAACAGATCGTTCAGCATGGATTGAATGTTCGGCAAACGGAACGAAAAGCCAGAGAGCTAAAAGAACTCTTACAAAAACAAGACAAGCAACCCCAAAAACGAGATCCCAATTTTGTGCGCCTGGAACAACGCTTATCTGATCACTTGGGACATCCGGTTACTATCGTCTATGATGCCCGCACACAACAAGGAGCCATTAAAATTCAATTTACTAGTCTTGAAGCGTGTGAAGGGATATTGGATAGCTTGCACCGTAGTTATACGGAACTCGCGGAAGAGTAACTGCGCTTTAGATCTTAGACCTCGTCAAACTGACACTTAGTTAGTGCATCCCATAAAAAATAATCGAATTAAAGCGTTCGGTCTAAGGGATTCACCTATCAAAACACATACAACAATAACGATTCCTTAGTTATCCAATCTTGCGAATTGCGGAATAGCTTAGCGAAACCACAATATCTGGATTAAATAAGGTATTATTTAGCCGTTATGCTGATCCAAGAGCCGTGCACAATTCGACTCCCTAACCAGCCATTTATCACAGATGTACCTCAGTAGCTGGGGTATTTTGACCAATATTCGCAAATACCCTATGCTTACATCAAACCAGGAGCTAATACTTATGAGTGAGATTGAAAAACCATTACCTGAAAAGATCCTTGCAATTAAAAAACGCGGCTACGTAATCTGGGCAAGTAATGACATATCATCTGAATTTGCAGCCCATTTCGATAGTGAGCGTATTCCCGTAGCAGGAGTAAAACATGTCCGAGTCTGGGGAATACAAGTCGATGATGAACGGGAGCTTCCTGGCCACGAACGAACAGCCATACCCGATGAAGAGCTTTGGCAGGTTGAGCTTAAGGCAAAGGATGGCTCAAGTTACGAAATCAGCTCCGACAAGGTCAAGCCTGCGCCCGAATAAATCGCGCCAGCCGGATCGACAGGCGCGATTTATTATTATAGGGTCTAAGCAGGCTCGGGTATGCGCTGCCCGCACTTAAGACCACCAAATCGACGTGACCGCGCCACCGCTGAGGAAGCTGTGCGATATCCAGATCGTGGGAATACCCACTATCAGGAGCAATAGGATGGAGTGTTGTGAAACGCCAGCTTCCTGAAAACCCATGGGAGTCAACCAATGTCAGCCATAACTAAAAATGATTTCATCGATAGCGTCGCCGATGCTTTGCAGTACATCTCCTATTATCACCCACCCGATTTTATTGAGGCGATGACCAAGGCGTATGAAAAGGAACAGAGCAAGGCGGCGAAAGACGCAATCGCCCAGATTTTAATCAACTCACGCATGTGCGCCATGGGGCATCGTCCAGTATGCCAGGATACCGGGATTGTGACCGCCTTCGTCAAGATCGGAATGGATGTGCGTTGGGACACCGATCTCTCCGTGCAGGCCATGGTTGACGAAGGCGTTCGCCGAGCCTACACCAACCCGGACAATCCACTACGCGCCTCGATTGTTACCGATCCAGCGGGTGAACGTAAGAACACACGGGATAATACTCCGGCGGTTGTCCATACGGAACTGGTGCCTGGGAATAGGGTCGAGGTCATGGTGGCGGCTAAAGGTGGGGGCTCGGAAAACAAGAGTAAATTCACCATGCTCAATCCCAGCGACTCCATATTAGACTGGGTCTTGAGCGTAGTACCGACGATGGGAGCCGGGTGGTGTCCACCGGGCATGTTGGGCCTCGGTATTGGAGGCACCGCAGACAAAGCAATGGTGCTTGCCAAGGAATCCCTGATGGATCCTGTCGATATCCATACGCTCATCGAACGAGGCCCACAAAACGCCGTAGACGAGCTCAGGTTAAAGATCTTCGAAGGAGTTAACCAATTGGGTATCGGCGCTCAAGGATTAGGCGGGTTAACCACCATACTCGATGTCAAGATTAAGGATTGCCCTACCCATGCCGCCTCTTTACCGGTAGCCATGATTCCTAACTGTGCCGCCACTCGCCACGCCCATTTTATATTGGATGGCTCCGGTCCCGCCAAACTCGAAGCGCCATCTTTGGAAAGCTGGCCGGAAATCGCGTGGGAAGTTGGCGAAGGCGTACGACGCGTGAATCTAGACACCATCACGCAAGAAGAAGTAACGAGCTGGAAACCCGGCGACACGCTGTTGCTGAATGGTAAACTGCTTACTGGCCGCGACGCCGCTCACCAGCGCATATGCAATCTATTAGCTAAAGGAGAAGGCTTGCCTCCCGGGGTCGATTTCCACGGAAGATTCATCTACTACGTGGGCCCCGTCGATGCAGTGGGGGATGAAGTCGTGGGACCAGCCGGACCTACCACGGCTACACGAATGGATAAGTTCACCGAAATGATGCTGGCGAAAACAGGTCTAATGGGTATGATTGGCAAAGCGGAGCGCGGGGACAAAGCCATTGAAGCCATTAAAAATCATCGGGCGGTTTACCTCATGGCGGTAGGCGGAGCGGCTTATTTAGTATCCAAAGCCATCAAGAAGGCCCGTGTCGTGGCCTTCGAAGAACTGGGTATGGAGGCCATTTATGAATTCGAGGTTCAAGATATGCCCGTAACCGTAGCCGTGGACTGTAATGGCCAATCGGTCCATAAAACGGGCCCAGAGCTGTGGAAAGTCAAGATTGCTGAGGGTATCCCTATCTCTCAGAACTTGTGAATGGATCTGAGAAAAGATTCGTTCTGAAGCAAAAACATTAAGAAATATACCGTTGCGTCATGGGCTTCTGTAGGGTTTACTACGGTAACTCATGGCGTGATCGGGACCTTATCCGATTTACTAGTATGCAACCGAATCCCCTCATCAGGGATTCGGTACAAATAACAATTCTAAAATCGCCTTGCAGGGTGCACCTTTGCCATCGTACCCATTAAACTAGATTAGCAATGTCTGCTGGTTTTGGGATAGTAGCCTCTTAACCCGTGGGATTCCTTGCTACAGCGGGAATCCATACCGCGAGATCGCTCTCGAAGGTGGCTTTATGTCTCCCGCTTTTCGCATGAGGGGGAGTAAAGCCGGGCTGAGTCGTTAGATCGATTGGATTATTTAAGCATGCCTAGCCAATCTGGCTTAGAATTCGCCTTATAATAGAACCCAACCTTAAGCAGAGCGCTTGCATTTTTCAGTGCCAGCGGTTTCGACAACAATCATCAGGAGTTTGCATCTATGCTCGAAACCTATCGCCAACATGTCCAAGAGCGTGCCGCAGTTAATTGCCCACCGCTGCCGCTCACAGCTCAACAAGTCGCTGAATTGGTGGAGCTGTTAAAAAACCCGCCGGCTGGAGAGGAAAACCAGCTCTTAGACCTGTTAGTGAACCGTGTTCCGCCGGGAGTCGATCAGGCGGCGTATGTGAAAGCCGCCTTTCTTGCCGATGTCGCGAAAGGAGATGCTTCCTGTCCATTAATTGACCGTAAACGAGCGGTCGAGTTGCTTGGAACGATGCTTGGGGGATACAACATCACACCACTGATTGAAACCCTGGATGACGCAGAACTAGCCCCATTGGCCGTCACAGCGCTCTCCCACAGTCTACTCGTGTTTGACGCGTATCATGAGGTCATGGTGAAAGCCCCCAATAATCCTTACGCACAACAAGTGGTGGATGCATGGGCAAACGCCGAGTGGTTCAGTGCTCGCCCCCCACTGCCAGAAAAACTCACTGTCACCGTGTTCAAGGTGCCCGGAGAAACCAACACCGATGATCTCTCTCCTGCCAGTGAGGCGTGGAGTCGCCCGGATATTCCGCTGCATGCACAGGCAATGCTGCAAGCACGTATGCCCAATGCCCTAGAATTTCTCGCCGAACTGCGGCAAAAAGGTCATCCTTTAGCGTATGTAGGCGATGTGGTGGGCACAGGATCCTCAAGAAAGTCCGCCATCAACTCGGTGATGTGGCACCTAGGAAATGACATCCCCTTCGTGCCCAACAAACGGCAGGGCGGCGTCATTCTGGGCGGAAAGATTGCACCGATTTTCTTTAATACCGCAGAAGATTCTGGCGCCCTACCTATCGAATGCGATGTGGATCAGCTACACAACGGGGACGTGATCCATATCTATCCCTATGCGGGTAAGATCACGACCGAAGCCGGTGAACTCATCACCACCTTCGAACTGAAGCCCATTACGTTAGCCGATGAAGTACGTGCCGGAGGTCGTATCCCGCTGATCATCGGCCGCAGTCTAACCGACAAAACTCGCAATGAATTGGGCCTCGCTCCGACTAAAATCTTTCAACGCCCCGTTCCTCCCGCGGATACGGGCAAAGGTTATACCTTGGCGCAGAAGATGGTTGGCCGCGCTTGCGGTGTGGAGGGGATACGCCCAGGGACATACTGTGAGCCCCGCATCACCACCGTGGGTTCCCAAGATACGACCGGACCCATGACGCGTGACGAGCTCAAGGAATTGGCTTGCCTGGGATTTTCCGCCGACTTGGTATTACAGTCTTTTTGCCATACGGCGGCCTACCCCAAGCCGGTAGATATCGAGACGCAACATACGCTCCCGGACTTTTTTGCGACCCGCGCCGGAGTCGCGTTGCGCCCTGGAGACGGAATCATTCACTCCTGGTTAAATCGTATGCTGATTCCGGACACTCTCGGCACCGGTGGCGATTCCCACACGCGCTTCCCTATCGGTTCAAGCTTTCCGGCAGGTTCCGGATTGGTCGCTTTTGCCGCCGCCTTAGGGGTAATGCCCCTTGATATGCCGGAATCGGTATTGGTTCGGTTCAAGGGTAAAATGCAGCCGGGCGTCACTCTGCGTGACCTGGTTAACGCCATTCCCTACGCCGCCATACAGCAGGGAATGCTTACCGTGGCAAAGGAAGGTAAAAAGAATATTTTTTCGGGGAAAATCCTGGAAATCGAGGGCCTGCCCGACCTGAAAGTGGAACAGGCCTTTGAACTTTCCGACGCCAGCGCCGAGCGTTCAGCCGCCGGCTGTACGGTATTGCTGAACAAGGAGCCCATCATCGAGTATCTTAACTCGAATATTACCCTACTAAAATGGATGAGAGCCGAAGGCTATCAGGATGCGCTCACTCTGCAACGTCGGATTAAGGCTATGGAAGACTGGCTGGCTGACCCAAGTTTGCTGGCTCCCGATCCAAATGCCGAATATGCTGCGGTGTTGGAGATCGATCTCAGTGAGCTAAAGGAACCTATCCTGGCATGTCCTAATGATCCCGATGATGTGAAACTCTTGTCCGAGGTTGCTGGCGAACCCATTGATGAGGTCTTTATCGGCTCCTGTATGACGAATATCGGCCACTACCGCGCGGCCGGAAAAATCCTGGAAGACACTCACGACCTGCCCACTCGGCTGTGGATCGCGCCACCCACCAAGATGGACGCCCATCAACTTACCGAAGAGGGCTACTACAGCATCTTCGGCAAGTCGGGGGCCCGCACGGAAATGCCCGGCTGCTCCCTATGCATGGGTAACCAAGCCCGGGTGCGTGATAACGCCACCGTGGTCTCCACGTCTACCCGCAACTTTCCCAACCGGTTGGGGAAAGGCGCCAATGTTTATCTGGCTTCCGCAGAGCTATCGGCGGTAAGCGCCATTCTGGGGCGAATTCCTACCGTTAGTGAATATTTAAACGCTATGAGCAAGATCAACACGAAGGCCGATGACATCTATCGTTATCTAAACTTTGATCAGCTAACCGAATATAAAGTAATTGCCGACACTGTAGATGCCGCTTGAGAAATTAAACAATTTACATATGTTCAATGAGATTAAACCGCGCGGTTTGAGCTGATTCGACGCATCTGGAGCCTCGTTATCAACCAAGCACACGGAAACCGTTCGTATGCGCGACCGTTTTGTAAGATATCAGTGAGAGATTCGTAAGACTATGACGTATCAACATATCCAGGTGCCCTCCGAGGGCAAACGCATCACCGTAAGCGCTGATCTGACGCTCAATGTTCCCGACAATCCCATTATTCCCTATATCGAGGGAGATGGAACCGGTATTGATATCACCCCGGTGATGTGCGAGGTTGTCGATGCTGCCGTAGAGAAAGCTTACGGGGGCACACGCCGCATCTCGTGGATGGAGATCTACGCGGGAGAAAAGGCGGTCGCCACCTATGGTGAAGACACTTGGTTGCCCGATGAAACCCTGGAGGCGCTCCGGGATTACGTGGTCTCGATCAAAGGCCCGCTGACGACTCCGGTGGGTGGGGGCATACGCTCGCTCAATGTCGCATTGCGCCAGCGCTTGGATCTTTATGTGTGCCTGCGCCCAGTGCGCTATTATGCGGGCACACCCAGCCCGGTAAAGGAACCCGAGAAGACGGATATGGTTATTTTTCGGGAGAACTCCGAAGATATCTACGCGGGCATCGAATGGGCTGAAGGCACACCGGAGGTCGCCAAGCTCATCGATTTCTTACAAAACGAATTGGGCGTCACTAAAATCCGCTTTCCTGAAACATCCGGGATCGGCATCAAACCTGTCTCTCGTGAAGGTACGGAGCGCCTGGTACGCAAAGCCATCCAATATGCCATCGATAATAATCGTACCTCGGTAACCTTCGTTCACAAGGGCAATATTCAGAAGTTCACCGAAGGAGCGTTCAAGACCTGGGGTTACGAATTGGCAAAACGCGAATTCGGCGCCGAAGAATTCGAAGGCGGTCCGTGGTGTAAGATGGTGAATCCTAAAACCGGTGGCGAAATCTTTATTAAGGACGTGATCGCCGATGCTTTCTTACAGCAAATCCTGACACGGCCAGCGGAGTACAGCGTTATCGCTACCCTTAATCTCAACGGTGATTACATTTCCGACGCCTTGGCTGCTCAAGTGGGCGGTATCGGCATCGCTCCTGGAGCCAATCTTTCCGACAGCACCGCACTCTTCGAAGCCACCCACGGGACAGCCCCCAAGTACGCCGGGCTAGACATGGTCAATCCCGGCTCGCTGATTCTCTCGGCCGAGATGATGCTACGGCATTTAGGATGGGTCGAGGCCGCCGATCACATCGTCAAGGGCATGTCCGGTGCTATCGCCGCCAAAACGGTGACCTATGACTTTGCCCGTCTAATGGAAGACGCTGAGAAACTCAGTTGTTCAGAGTTTGGCCGCGCCTTAATCAAACACATGTAAACCGTTGGAAGAAGCACTATGTTGTTCTCATCGGGAAAAAAGGCTGTAATGCCAAAACCGGAAGAGGCTTTGCCTGGTCGCGCGACCGCAGCGCCAATGTTGTCGCGTCACCATATCAATGGCACTCCCCTCACCCCTCCTTTTCCGCAAGGACTGGAACAGGCTCTGTTTGGACTGGGCTGTTTTTGGGGAGCTGAGCGCGTATTCTGGCGCACCAAGGGAGTTTATACTACGGCGGTCGGTTATGCCGGTGGCTACACCCCCAATCCCACCTATCAGGAGGTATGTACGGGAATGACCGGGCACAATGAGGTGGTGCTTGCAGTCTTTGACCCTGGTGAAATCACGTATCCTGAATTATTGACAATATTCTGGGAAGCCCACGACCCCACTCAGGGTATGCGGCAAGGCAACGATGCCGGGACCCAGTACCGCTCCGGGATTTATACGTATAACGATGCTCAGCGGAGCGCAGCTCAGGCTTCACTTGCCACGTATCAACGCGTGCTCTCCGCAGGAGGCTACGAAGCCATTACCACTGAAATCCTCGATGCCCCCGAGTTTTATTATGCGGAAGATTACCACCAGCAATACCTAGCTAAAAATCCCAATGGCTATTGCGGCTTGGGTGGAACGGGAGTCAAATGCCCTGGCATTGCATAGCTACCTATCGGTAGAAGAAGATCTGCTAGGGCGCTGTCTGATACTCCCCTACGCTAGTGGAACGCGCAGGGGTCGCGAATCGGCGCAATTGGTTTATGACCGACAAACCCCATCGACACGGAATTTGAGCTAACGCCGTAGTTGTTGCTTGAGTTCGTAAAAATCGGTCACGATAGCATCCGGTTCGGGCAGCAACTCCTCTGGCCATTCCGATTTCGTGCGATTCATCCATACGGAGCGCATCCCCGCGTGATGCGCCGCCAGTACATCACGTTGCGGATCATCACCCACATGTAAAGCACATGCCGGTTCCACTCTAGCCCATGCCATCGCTTGGTTAAATAATGCCGGTGCGGGTTTTGCCGCTCCCACTTGAGCCGCATTCAAGGATAAATGGAAACAGTCCTTGAGTGGAGTACGATCAACGTCTGCATTGCCATTGGTTACTGAGACTAAAAAATACTCTCCGGACAATACGCGGAGCACGGGCAAGGCATCCGGATAGGGACATACTTGATTCCGAACTCGAATAAACACGTGCATCGCTTCGTCGGCCAAGCTGGGTAAATAACCGAACTCGTCCATTAGAAGACGCAACGAGGTCAGCCGTACCCGGGTTAGATCATGGGCGATTTGAGGTCGTTGTTCCATGAGCTTATAACGGTGCTGCCGTAAACTGTCCACATCATAGTTGGCGGCGATGCGTGAGGTCTTTATTCGCAACCACTCCATCAATATCGATTCGGCCCGCTCAATTACCGAATCGCAAGGCCAGACAGTATCATCCAGATCCATAGTGATGAGTTTGATATCTGTCAAGGCGTTCATAGTCCAGTCAACACAAAATCCACTTGTGGCAAAGTGTGTCCCTCGCTGACAAACTAGAAGGTGCTCGCCCCTATCCCCCAGGCGCTTCCAATATAAGGCCACCTATTTAGCAACACGCTTGCATGACTATAACGCAATACTGGATCTTCGTATAGCTCCTAGTTTTCAGGCTTGTGGGTATCAAATATTGCGCCCCGGACTTAATGAACTTTTCCGAATGGCTGATCCGTATCATCGTGCTGTAATTTGTTTATGCAGTCGATGCGGTTTCTCCAACGAGCTGTTCCCATGGGCCTTCGTAGATCAGTTCATCCGTTATCCCGCTTCCACAACTCGCCTGGCCGCCCAGAACAAGCTTAATCTGGCCAGTATTGGCCTCGATCACTAAACTGGAACAGTCGGCACCGCTAATCGTTGCCTGACCCGAATCAGGTGCATAATCTCCCTGTCCGATAAAAGGTTCTTCAGTTACCACCTTAACCTGTCCACCAATGTCGCTACTCGAGTAGGTATAATCATAGTCCAGTGCATATTGCTCTGGAATTGTACCGCCTTGACTCTGAGCGAAATTGAACTGGGTAAACAGCATCACCTCATCTCCGTTCTGATAACTTAACTCCGTTCCCCTAAATAACGAAGTAGCGATACCCGATACAGCATCAGCAGTGGAAGCTAAAATAAAATTTCCATTGAGTCCCAGGGTCTCTACGCCCGCGGCAATCGTCAAGTCATACGCTTGTATAACAAACTCAGCCTCATTGGTCTGTAGCTTAGTCAACACCATACTAAAACTACCATTGATACTGACATCTCCTTCCACACAGTCTTGTAAGGTCAAGCTTAAGGAATCACCCAAATCGAAAGCGGTATTCCCATTATTGTCCAGAAAGTCGCCCAACAGTTTTCCACCATTCGAGCAGTCTGCGGACTCGATGGCCGTAGGAGACACACCGGACATCACATAGCGCTTGTTTGCATAGTAATCGACCACACTACGGGTTATATCCGTCACACCACGTACAACTCGGCGGTTTGTCTCCGACCCGTAAAACAAGCTCGACATCACGGTGCTTCGAATTAAGTGATCGCCAATAGTCACTACGGATTTCGACACCTGCTTGCTATTATCGCTGGTAATCGTAATTGGGTCGGTGGAGACTTGTAGATCGGAACGGGTCCCGCTTCCACCACATCCCACAAAGCTAAAAACGAGGCTGGCTGTGACAAACACTCGGCTGAATTCTTGCATCCTATAACTCCTAATTAGTCACTTAATTCCGGCTAAGCTGACCATTCATTTTGGACAGCTGCAGTCCAATTGGGGTAAACAATCAGGGAAAGAGTTTAGCTGAGCCTACGGCAACTAAAGCCAACACATGTCGGCAAAATGCCCCGCCTTAGACCTTCAGGCGGCTAAATAGGGACAAGCTCGGATGAGCATGAGCATAAGTCACACAGAAGCGTTAAGATTTTAGGAAATAAACGAGGTGATGGAGGGCCTGCTATAAACAGGCCCGCGATTTTATAAGAAGCTTCGTTGAGTTGCGGCAGACGACTCCATTAACTGCGGAAAGTGGCTGCCGGAGCGGCATGATTATTTTCCAGAATCGTTTAAGGATTTTTAGGCTTCGACTTGTTGAATCCCGTCGAGATACCAAGCAGGCTTAGCGCTATCGGCCGGCCGCGTAAAGTGCCACACCTCCTTGATCCATTGCGGTTCTTGGCCAGATTCATTCGTCTCATCCATCTCACGCAGTCGGGTGTCGAACAACACCACGGCCTCCCATTGACCTTCAACTTCTTTTACGCCCAGCAGTTCTGAATTGAGCTGTAGAATGTCGGTGCGATTCTCGCCTTCACACTCCTGCAACTGCGTCGCTAGCTCCTGATAGACTGCTTCGGTTGTTAACTTACGAATATCCGTCAAGTCACCTTGATCCCAGGCTTTTTGTAGTTGCCGGTAAGCGCCTTCGGCACCCCGCAAAAACGCGCGTTCGTCAAATCCGGCAGGCATTTGGCTTGGGGTTGATGCGTGAAATTCATTAGGATCGAAAGAACCCACGGACGCAGGTTTATTTTTAAAAAGCAAATCGGTGTTAAAATCCCGTTGTCCGGAAGCCGACGCATTGGAGCGATAATCATACGTCGTCGAGTCTGGAGGACCCGCTGCGACACCACTATTGCTGGATGCAACAGACGCCCCCTGCATTGCGCCACGCGCTCGCGCCGCTAATAGTTTATACCCCAGGAATCCCAAGCCACCGAACAGCAAAATATCTAGAAAATTGATATGTTCAAAAGCCCCACCAAAAAATAATGCTCCCAGTAAACCACCGAGCGCCAATCCGCCAAGCATTCCCATCAGTCCTCCCCGCTGCGAGAAGGATTGCCGCATCTGCGTGTTTCTCTGTTGAGCGGGGGTGGTGGGAGCCCTCATCTGCCGTGAGGGTGTGGCGCGTTGATAAGGTGAACTGAATATAGATTTTCCACCGAAAGATCGGCCGCTACCTAAACGCCTCGCATCGGCATCATGCATACCCATCAGCACGGGAGTAATAATGACAAGCATCACCGCAGAAATAGTCAAAAATAAACGCATAACTAAACCTCTCAATCTATTGCTATGGATGTCAAATCAACTGCAATTGACTACATCAAACCTTTTCGCCCACGGATCCACTTATTTTGAGCTTTATCAGACTTAGCGCCGATCACAAAATCGTGGCAAGCGGCTGTTAGTTGCCGTTGGAGAAGGGAGCTTAAAAACTAGAGTGATATGCAAACTCGAATGGCGTCTCATCCAGCAACGCAAACGCATAGAGAAACTCAGGATGTCATTCTCAACTATATGGGGTTAGATCGTCAAATCCACAAGAGTGCTGAAGCGCGAGTTCTCCCGCATAATCTGCGGACCTTTACGGAATTAGCTAGCCACGAACGACTTTAGCATGAAAAGAGCGAGTATCAAACGCAGGAGCTCTCCCAATATGAAATGATACTGAACTAGCCCAGTTCCGTTGATCATGAGATGAACGAATATAGAAGATATAGACGTCCGTCCCACCCTCGAATAGCGTTGACGGCATATACCGTCGGCGCGCCGCGCATGCGACTCTGCCGGGTAGCTACTCATAACGGTCTACCCTCATCCGGCAGCACCGCAAAGCGGCCGCGATTCTGGCGCATCGTCCGGTCCTGCTGCCAGATTCCCGGCAATGTGCGGCAACAGACAGAAGGTGACTGGCGATGTTTATCATGATCAAGAAACTTGTCGAAATGGTTGGTATTGCGCTGACCGCGATTACGCTGCTTGCCGGCGCGATGCTTGTAACCCTGTCCGCCTGCGAGCCGCAAGGCCCGGCGGAAAAGGCCGGAGATAAAGTCGACAACGCGGTGGAAAAAGCCGGCGATAGCATCCACGACGCGAAAAGCCCGACAATAACTAGTCTACGCGACGCCGTAAGCCTGCTCCCAACCCGCAAAACCGCCCCGGGCGGTCCCGGGGCCAAAGTTACTGACGACGGGGGGTTCAACAGCCGTTCGCTGGCTTGTACGCTGGGCGGCCACGGGAACGATTCAAATGATGGGGGGCAGGCTCAGCTTGGCTGATGTAATTCGGGCCGTTGCACGGGAATTGGGTGAAATTTCCACGGTTTGCCGTAGATGGTGAATTCGAGCGTGTCGCGGCATCGATCTGCTGGAGTATTTGCCGTAAGATAAAACATTCATACTTGCAGCGGGTTAGCGACAAGGAACTCTAAAGACCCCACCATTTGAATCGCTCCCTGCAGGTACCGCCGTGATGATGGTGTCGTCCGTCGGGCCTTCGGCCGGAATTCAAGAACAAGATCGGGAGCAAACCACTATGCGCAGCAAGATCACTACCGCCGACGAAGCGATCGCCCTGATCCGGGACGGCGATACCCTGGCCAGTACCGGGTTCGTCCAGACCGGCTTCGCCGAGGCTCTGCTGTCGGCGCTTGAGCGCCGGTTTCTCACCACCGGCAACCCAAAGGGCCTGACATTGTTCGCCGCCGCCGGCCAGGGCGACGGCAAGACCCTGGGGCTCAATCACCTGGGCCACGAAGGCTTGTTGCACCGCGTGGTGGCGGGCCATTGGGGTCGGATGCCGAAGGTGGCGGAACTGGCGCTCGACAACCGCATCCAGGCCTACAACCTGCCTCAGGGCATTATCTGCCAGTTATTCCGCGATCTGGCCGCCGGCAAACCGGGTTCCTTCTCCAAGGTCGGACTCCATACCTTCGTCGATCCCCGCCACGGCGGCGGCCGGATCAATGACGCCACCACCAAGGACATCGTCAGTCTGGTCGAAGTCGATGGCGAGGAGTGGCTGTTCTACAAGGTCGGCCAGGTCAACGTCGCCTTCGTGCGCGGCACCACCGCCGATACTTTCGGCAACATCACGATGGAGCGGGAAGCACTGACCCTCAACAACCTCGCGATGGCGATGGCGGCCAAGAACAGTAACGGCATCGTGATCGCGCAGGTCGAACGGATTGCCGAGCGCAGTGGGCTGCCGCCGCGCCAGGTCAAAATCCCGGGGGTGTTGGTCGATTGCGTGGTGGTGGCCAAACCGGCCCAGCACATGCAGACCCTGGCGACCCAATACAACGCCGCCTATGCCGGCGAATTCCGTGTTCCCCACGCCAGCCTGGTATCGACTCCGCTGACCGCGCGCAAGATCATCGCCCGTCGTGCGGCCTTCGAATTGCCGCCTAACGGCATCATCAATCTGGGGGTCGGGATGCCCGAAGGGGTGGCGGTGGTCGCCAACGAGGAGCGGATCTCGCACCTGCTGACCATGACCGTGGAATCCGGCCTGATCGGCGGGATTCCCTCGACCGGGGGTAACTTCGGGACCGGGGTCAACATGGACGCGGTGATCGATGAAAATCAGCAGTTCGATTTCTACGACGGTGGCGGCCTCGACATGGCGTGTCTTGGCATGGCCGAGTGCGATGCCGCCGGCAACGTCAACGTCAGCCGCTTCGGCGGCCGGCTGACCGGCGCCGGCGGCTTCATCAACATCAGTCAGAACGCCCGCCTGGTGGTGTTCGTCGGCACCTTCACCGGCAAGGGTATCGAGGTCGAGGTCAAGGACGGTAAGCTGCGGATCGTCCAGGAAGGCCGGCAACGGAAGTTCCTCAAGCAGGTCGAGCAAATCACCTTCAATGGCCAGTACGCCTATGATCGCGGCAAGCCGGTCTATTACGTCACCGAACGCTGCGTATTGCGTCGGGTCAGGGGGGGAGTGGCGCTAATCGAGGTGGCGCCCGGCATCGACCTCGACCGGGACATTTTACCGTACATGGACTTCGAGCCGATTATCGGTGAATACGGCGAGATGGATGCGCGCATCTTCAATGCCAACCCGATGGACTTGGAGGCGGAACTGCTCAACTTGTCGTTGCCGGAACGGGTCATTTACGATCCGGAACGCAACATCCTGTTCCTCAATTTCGAAGGCATGCATGTCCGGGTGGTCGAGGACGTGAAGGCAATCTGGGATATTTGCGAACAACGCTGCCGGGCGGCCGGCAAGCGAGTCGGCGTGATCATCAATTACGACCGGTTTCGGATCAACCAGGACATGTACGACGCCTATGCCGAAATGGACCGCCATTTCCTGGCCAATTATTTCAGCCATATCACCCGTTACGCCACCAACGCGTTCCTGCGCGCCAAGCTGGGCGAGACCTTATCCGCACGCGGCATCGCACCCCATGTGTTCGAGCGTCGCGAGGAGGCCCAGGCGTTCCTGGCCCGGCGCAGCGACGAGGCCAGCCGTCGGAGCTGACCCGGATCGCCGCCACGGCGCAGTGGGCAAACCGCGGCGATCGCTTCGACCAAGCAACCAGAAGAGAGGTGGCCTTGGAAATTTGGAGAGCGGGAATCACCGTCGCAGGATTCCTTATAGGCCTCGCAGATGCACAGCTCATCGAGCCGGCGCAGCGCGCTCAAGCCCTTGCGATCCTTCACCAGGATCTTCACCGCCGCGCGGTCGACATCGCCAAAGCGATAGGTGCGACCGCCCCACAGGCGAATTTCCAGCGGAATTTTGACCCGGTCGCCGAAGCCGTGCTGCTGAATCACGCGGGCGAGTCGCTCGGGGGCCGACGCCCCGAAAACGGTTGCGCATTGGCTCATCGAGGGGGCCTCCGAAGGACGCTACCAGGAACTCACTTGGCCGACTCGCGGCCAGGCGTAGTACCCGCCCGGGTCTCAGCCGTCAAGTGAGCGTCGTTGAATCTCACTCCACCGCGAGCTTGACCGAAGCGTCCGTGGCCGTCATTCAGTAGCGCACAAAAGAAAATGCTTCGTCTATGTGCGGTGCCGAACCGACCGCCATCAGTCGTGCGCATATTTTTCCCCTAAGCGATGGGAAATCACATTCCGCGCTTGGGTGATGGCTCAATTCATTGACAGGACAAACACATGAACAAACAACAGATCAAAGGTCGGTACGAAGAAGCCAAAGGCAAAGTGAAGGAAGTCGCCGGTCATGCCGTCGGCAATGAAGAACTGGAAACAGAAGGAAAGATCCAAAAGGAGACCGGCAAGGTCCGGGCAGGCGTTGGGGATATCGAGGCGGAGATCAAGAAAGACGGCTAAAACGACCTTCGTTGCGTTGAGCCGCCGCATCCAAATAGGCTGCACAGCTGCAATGAAAGCCATGCTCGAAAACGACGCACCGGATTCGCTTAATCAGGTTCGGGAGGTTCTCAACAGGGCGCTCCCGGATGGTACGATGCATATAGAAGTCACCCTGAGAGAACATTCAAAAGAAGCGAACAAATGGATCCGTTTTACCGAAGCGTTGCACCGGGAAAGCCCTTTGCGCGGCAAAGCAAAACTTCACGATGCGACAGGATCGAATAACCTTGACTGAATTCAAAGCGCCGGGGGCGGGACTACGAAGTCTCGTTCCCAGGGCGAGGAGGACTTTATGCTTAAAATTAAACTTAATACACTTATGTATGGAATGGTTGTGTTCGCCATTATGGGGGGATGTAGTACCGCCCCGAAAGTTCAAGAATTCTCGGATTCCGCCAATTCGGCAGAAGAGGTTCAACGCTTAGCAGCAGACATGGAAACGGCTAGAGAACGCCAGGTTGATGTTCTCTCACCAAACGCGTATCGAGAGGCAGATAAGGCTCTGAAATCCGCCCGGAGTGATCAGAGTAACGGCGAGGATACGAAGGACATCTTGCATGAGGTAGCAATTGGCCGCGCTCAGTTAAAGCGCGCAAATCAGTTTGCCGAACTCTCCCGTACCAACTTGCGAGGAGCGGTTGAGGCACGGAAAGCGGCCATCCAGGCGGGTGCCCCTCGGTATTTCGCGGCAGAATTTAACGAGGCGGACGACCACTTGCGCGCAGTCACCTCAGAAATCGAGGATAACGACTTGGAGGGCGTGGCACAAAATCGGGGAAAGCTGCAAGCCGAGTACATGGATGTCGAACTTAAAGCCATCAAGCAATCCAATCTTGGCGTAGCCCACGCAACGATCGCTCTGGCCTTGAAGGAAGGAGCCCAACAAAACGCCCAGCAAACTCTTGCGATAGCAGAAAGGAAGGTGCGTGACACTGACGCATTTATTGTGGCGAACCGCCATGAGACCGCCGCCATAAAGCGTCGCGCAGAAGACGCGACTAGTGAAGCCGATCATTTGCTGAAGATTACCCGCGCTTCAAAGGCCGGAAATAACTTAACGTCTGAACAGGCCGCCCTTCGTTACGAAATTGAACAGAACAAGACTCAAGCCGGACAGGAGCAATTGACTGCAGAGAGACAAACGGCAAAGGGTTTAGCGGTTAAATCGGCGGGAATGAAATCTGACATAGCCTTTAATCGAAGTTTTGACGCCGCGAGAAGCGAATTCACGCCCGAAGAGGCGGAGGTCTATCGGCAGGGAAATCAATTGGTAATTCGGCTCCGGGCTCTTAAGTTCCCTGTGAATCAGTCAGTGCTTCAGGGGTCAAACTTTCCCCTTCTAGCGAAGGTCACAAGAGTAGTGAAGAGTTTTGACAATCCTACTGTCGTGATCGAAGGGCATACGGATTCCGACGGCGGTAGAGCACTCAACAAAAGGTTGTCCACTGAGCGTGCCGACGCCGTCGCGGCGTATCTTACTTCGAGCGGGGCAATCGATTCGGCACACATCACGACTGTGGGCTACGGTTTTGAACGTCCATTAGCATCCAACAAGACGTTTGAAGGTAAAGCCCAGAACCGGAGAGTGGATATCGTCATCAGCCCAGGAGTGATGGCGGAATAGAACGAAGATCGCCGAATAACCAAGAGTGGAAACGCCCGAGTATGCGGAAAGCAAAGAAGGAGGACATTGTGTCAATATTCATAGTGATTGGAATCGGGCTACTCGTGGGAATCGTGGCGAAGTTTTTCCGGATTTTACCCCACCAAAATCAGCGGGAACCCTTGCCAGCACTGGGCTGAAGGGCGATTTCGGATTTCAAGTGGGGTGGCTACATGCTGATCTCTAACAAGCGCAGTATCTGTTCTTGCTCGGGTGTCGGCGTGCTGTTTTGATAAAACTCGGCCCCATTGACAGTGACCCTGTTACGGGTAATCTGAGCCAGGGCTCACGGCGCGAATACAGCGTTTGGGGCAAACCGAGTTGTTTGGCGAGGGCCAGGATCGCGTAACTGGCCCCATAATCTCGGCTGTGGATCATCCCGGGGGATAACTTGCTCGCGGAACGCGCGTTGCAGGAGTTGGAGTTGTGGCAGTGTGCAGCCGGTGATGCGCCCGTGCTGGGTATGTTTCATTTTGCCGTTTTCGCGAAACGAGGTGCGCAGTATACCCACGGGGCTTTTACGGGAAGTTTGGATTTCAAGGTGTAAATTGCCATGCGCGGTCTGCATGGCAAATTGTAAGAATATATCGGCTATTAATGAAAGTAATATTACTTATTATGCGTGGCTACGTTATGAAAAAGTGAATTCAGTAAAAGGTAAATAACCACGTGGGCTTAACGGCCGAGAATGGCTAATTTTGAGGGGTAAAATCCGTTTTGAGCCGCCGCATGGGACGTCGCCCTACCCTTGAACTTGGTGCCCAGCGCGGGGCAATGTGCCGTGGGGCACAACCTCATAACGCTGACACGCGCACCTCCACCGTGTGTTCCCGTTGGTCATCGACCAGCGCAATCGCCTGGTCGTCCTGCTCGACGCCATCGACCGTCACGCCCCGCTGGTCGCCGGCGTGGGTTTGCTCGATGGCGATGTGATAGAC